>NZ_JBWKSX010000005.1:0-293806 GCF_059420025.1 Azonexus sp. GW821-FHT04F04
CAACCTATTACTTCGTACCGGACTTCTAGAACTTCAATCTCCCGAACACCCACCGGACTCTGAAATCGAATCAAATCGCCTTCTCGGGCCTTGATCAAGGCACGGGCAAGAGGCGAAATCCAGCTGATGCGCCCTTGTGCCACATCCGTTTCGTCCACGCCGACAATGGTGTATGTGTTCTCAACGCCGTCGGCCTCGGCGATTGTTACCCGAGCACCAAAGAATATCTGGTCGTTATTGCCTTGACGCAACGGATCTACAACTTCGGCGTTCTCGATACGCTTGGTAAGGAAGCGGATACGGCGATCTATTTCACGCAAGCGCCGCTTGCCATATATATAGTCGCCATTTTCGGAGCGGTCGCCATTCGATGCGGCCCAGGCAACCACTTCAACAACATGC
The DNA here is from genome assembly GCF_059420025.1 of Azonexus sp. GW821-FHT04F04. Lineage (NCBI taxonomy): Bacteria > Pseudomonadati > Pseudomonadota > Betaproteobacteria > Rhodocyclales > Azonexaceae > Azonexus > Azonexus sp. GW821-FHT04F04. Next base: position 403 of record NZ_JBWKSX010000005.1, read on the forward strand.
GGGCGCTCACGCTTGACCAGATGCTCGAGCTCGTCTTTCAATCGAGCATGACCCGACGGGGTAATGTAATTACGCGTTCCGGGAGGTAGCTTCAGTGAAGGCGAAACATCTTCTTCATCGTCACTGTCGCTCTCCCGCACAAACGCCTTGTTCATCAATAGCCGATGCTGTAATGCTCGACGTCGACACGGATCAATTCGCGCCCGAGCAGCGCTGCTGTGTTCTTGGCAAACTGCTCAGCCCAAGTACGCTGGTCGCGAAAGCGCTCTTCACCGGCGTATTTGGCGACACTAAGAATGCGGTCTACGGCGAGAATCTTGCCAGTCGGAGTCGCTACGTCGCACTCCAGAACGGTGAACTCATGGTCAAACCACTGGCGCGCCACGTCGGATGGTGCCCCGCCCGGGAATTTGAATTCGAATTCTTTTTCCTTGCCGAACGAGACAATTACATGATGTTGCATTTCTCTCTCCTCCACGAATCGGATCAAGGTATTCTAGCAAAACAACCGAAGCAATCAGGAGTCGAAAATGTCCCTTCATCCGCTGACTGATGCGGAGATCAGCCAGATTCATGCCCAGTTGCATGAACTGCAGGTGGAGCACCGCGACCTGGATCAGGTTATTACGCACCTTATTGAGAACCCGCCACCTGAAGACTTACTCATTCCCCGACTGAAAAAACGAAAGCTTTTGTTAAAAGACCGGATTATTCAACTGGAGGAGATGCTGGTACCCGATATCCCGGCTTAGTCACTATTCGGTGGGATACGGAAGAATATCCAGTAGACGGCGCCAATCACTCCAGCCACTGCCAGCTCCCATAACACGGGAATGGTCCATACGACTCCTGCCAGCACAGCCAGCAGGAGGGTAAAGACAGCAACTTTCAAGATCAAAGAATAATCGAGCCGATATACCAGGCAAGTGCTGCCATGGCCGCACTGCAGGGGATGGTCAGAATCCATGCCCAGACGATCCCGCCTGCCACTCCCCAACGGACAGCCCGAGCGCCACGCGTTGAGCCAACACCGGCAATCGCGCCAGTAATGGTGTGAGTTGTAGAAACGGGGATGCCGAATGCGGTAGCCAAAAACAGCGTGATTGCACCACCGGTATTGGCGCAGAAGCCGCGGGCCTGGTTGAGCTTGGTGATGCGATTACCCATCGTCTTGACGATGCGCCAGCCACCGAACATTGTCCCGAGACCCATTGCGGAATAGCAACAGAGAACGACCCACCCGGGAATCGGGTCGCTGGTCGTCGAGATACCGGCAGCGATCAGCAGCATCCAGATGATGCCGACCGTTTTTTGCGCGTCGTTCCCGCCATGTCCCAAACTGTAGGCTGCCGCCGATATCAACTGGAAGCGGCGAAAATGCTTATCGACCTTGCGTGGCGCCATGTTTCGACAAATCCACGACACGATCACCATCAAGGTGCCGCCGATCATGAAACCGAGGAATGGCGCGACGAAAATGAAGGCGACGATTTTCAGGACGCCGGAAGAAATCAGGCTGCCCACGCCCGCCTTGGCAATGGCGGCGCCAACCAATCCACCCACCAGCGCATGCGACGACGACGACGGAATACCGTAATACCAGGTAATGACATTCCAGATGATAGCGCCGACCAACGCACCAAAGACCACGTAATGATCGACTATCGACGGATCGATGGTGCCTTTCCCGATGGTCGAGGCAACTTTCAGCTGAAACAGGAAATAAGCCAGAAAATTGAACCCTGCAGCCCAGATAACCGCTTGGTGTGGCTTGAGAACGCGGGTGGAGACAATGGTGGCAATTGAATTGGCCGCATCGTGAAAGCCGTTCATGAAGTCGAACAGCAAGGCGACAATCACCAGGGTTACGACGACCCCGAGACTGATATTAAGCGTATCCATGCCGAGCGATCCGCTCAGGAATTTTCGAGGACGATGGCTTCAACCGTACCGGCCACGTCCTTGCAGCGATCGGTCACTGATTCAAGCAATTCGTAGATTTCCTTGAGTTTGACGACTTCACGCACATCCGGTTCTTCGCGGAAGATTTTGGACATGGCGCTACGCAACGAGCGATCGGCTTCAGATTCCAACTCGTCGATTTCATGACAAAACTTGAGGATGGCCGGCGCGTTGTCCATGCTGTGCATCAGCTTGATGACTGACTGCACACAGACGCAGCAGTTCTCGGTGACGATGGCCATGGCCTTGGCATCCGTTGGAACACGGGTGATGTCATACAACGAGATCGACTCGGCGACGTCCTGCATGACGTCGAGAATATCGTCCATGCCATTGATCAGCTGATGGATTTCATCGCGATCAAAAGGCGTGATGAAGGCCGTATGCAATTGCGCCAGCGTATCGTGGGTAATGGCATCCGCCTGGCGTTCGAGGGAGTCGATTTCCTCAGCGAACAGCGTTGCCTGCTCAGGATGGTCGACCAGGGCGGCGATCATGTTGGACAAGGCCTTTCCACCTTGCGCAATCAACTCCGCATGCGCATTGAAAAGATCGAAATACTTGCCCTCCCTGGGCATCAGACGAGCGAACATGACAGTCCTGTTAAGTTTTTATTACAACCGTAGAATTCTATCACTCCGGCCCCCGCCACCAAATGCCCAGTTGGCAACGAATAAAGCTCTTGCCGCTAAAATACCGCATGGACATTCCCCCCCTTCCCGCCGACGCATTTGGTGACCGCTTCTCGCTTGACGAGTTGCCTTTGGCCCGGCCACCGGCCGGCTACGCGGTGCAGATGCTCGACACCGACAAGCTGCTCGATCGGCTGACTGGGGCTTTCCTGCCTGTCCGCTCCGAACAACTTGACGGGCTGTTCGCCAGCTTCGACGCCGCCTACGCCGCGGCGCAAGCCTGGGTGAAAAAACACTGCCAACATCCCGACGACCACCGGCTGGCCATCGTGCCGGCCAGTTTTGATTACCTATTGAACCGCCACGTCCTTATATATGGCGTTCTCTGCGGTCAACCCTGATTTTTGCCCAAATTTGGAGCTACCAATGACACTATTCCAAACACGCCAGCTTGGCCGCAGCGACTTTGTTGTTCCCGAAGTCTGCCTTGGCACCATGACTTTCGGCGAACAAACCAGCGAAACCGATGCCCATGCCCAGCTCGATTTTGCGTTGGCTGCCGGCATCGGCTTCATTGATACCGCCGAGATGTACGCCGTGCCGCCGCGCGCCGAAACCTGCGGCGCCTCGGAAAGCATCGTCGGGCGCTGGCTGAAGCGTCAGCAACGCGATCGGGTCCAGATCGCCACCAAGGTCGCCGGCCCCAGCCGCAACCTGGGCTGGATCCGCAAAGGCCCGCCGGCGCTCGACCGTGCCAATATCCGCGCCGCCCTCGACGGCTCGCTGCAGCGCCTGCAGACAGATTATGTCGATCTCTATCAACTGCACTGGCCGGAACGCAACCAGCCGATGTTCGGCCAGTGGCAATTCGATCCGAAAAACGAACGGGAAGGCACGCCGATCCGCGAGCAGCTCGAAGTGCTTGGCGAACTGGTCAAGGAAGGCAAGATTCGCCAGATCGGCGTCTCCAACGAACACCCGTGGGGCATCATGGAATTCACCCGGCTGGCCGACGAACTCGAACTGCCGCGCATCGTTTCGACGCAAAACGCCTACAGCCTGCTCAACCGGACCTTCGAGACCGGTCTGGCCGAAGTCTGTTATCGCCAACAGGTCGGACTGTTGGTCTATTCGGCCCTGGCCTTCGGCCATCTGACCGGCAAGTATCTGGCCAACCCCAACGCCGCCGGCCGCATCACCCAATGGCCGACGTTCGGCCAGCGTTACAGCAAACCGAACGTCGCCCCCGCCGTCCAGGCCTACGTTGAACTCGCCGACAAACACGGCCTGACGCCGACGCAACTGGCCCTCGGCTTCACGCGTTCGCGTTGGTTCGTCGCCAGCACCATCATTGGCGCCTCCTCGCTGGCGCAACTGAAGGAAACGCTGCCCGCCATGCAGACAACGCTGTCGCCAGAAATACTCGCCGAAATCGACGCCATCCACCTGCGTTACACCAACCCGGCGCCCTGATGGAATCGCTTTTTGCCCGTCTGGCCGAAGCCCTGGCCGCTTCTGAAATTGGCCCAAAAATCCGGTTGACCGTGGCAATCGCCGCCGACTGGCAGGCCGGCCAGCTGAATTGGCATGACAGCACGCCGGTCACGCTGGTTTGCGGCCGGCCAGCCAAGCCCGAACTGCTGCCCCATAAAGATGTACCGAACCGCAACCCGGGCACGCTGGAAGGTCGCGCCCGGTTGCTCCACGCCATCGTGCACATCGAGTTCACGGCGATCAACCTTGCCCTTGACCACGCTGCCCGCTTCCGCGGCCTGCCGCAAGCCTATTACGCCGACTGGATCGGCGTTGCGGCGGAAGAAGCCGAGCATTTCGAACTACTGCGTAGCCGCCTGCAATCGCTCGGCTACGACTACGGCGACTTCCCCGCCCATGCCGGGCTGTGGGACATGGCCGAGAAAACCACCGACGACGCTCTCGTTCGCATGGCGCTCGTCCCGCGCCTGCTCGAAGCGCGCGGCCTCGACGCCACACCGCCGATCCAGATGAAACTCGAGCAGGTTGGCGATCATGAAAGCGCCCGCGTTCTCGACATCATCTTGCGCGACGAAATCGGCCACGTCGGCCTCGGCGATCGCTGGTACCGCCACCTGTGCGCCGAACGCGGGCTCGAGCCGGAAAGCAGCTATCGCGACCTGCTAACGCGCTATCAGGCGCCATGGCCACAGGGAAAAATGAACGAGGCAGCGCGCCTCGCAGCTGGCTTCAGTGCTGGTGAACTGGCGGTCCTCGCAAAAAAAAGGTAGAATAATCAGTTCAATGCGTTGATGTTTCGCCCGCAGTCATTCCGAGCAGCCACCGGTCTCGTAGGTTCTTGTGCAGGATTCACCCCATTGATTCGTTCCCCGGCATGGCTGCGTCGGGGTCACCCAGGCCGCCCGACCATCGGGCCAATCCGTCGCCGGTTATAACAATGTGAATGGCGACGATGAAAGGAAACAGCATCTATGTCGTCTACTCCCGACAGCTTCGCCGATCTCGGCTTAAGCGAAACGCTACTTAAAACCCTCATCGAAATCGGCTACGAAACTCCGTCGCCGATCCAGGCCCAATGTATCCCGGTCCTGCTCGAAGGTCATGACCTCATCGGCATGGCCCAGACCGGCACCGGCAAGACCGCCGCCTTCGCCCTGCCGCTCATGGAACAGATCGACGTCAAGCTGATGAAGCCGCAGGCGCTGATCCTGACGCCGACGCGCGAACTGGCCATCCAGGTTGCCGAAGCCCTGCAAACCTACGCCAAGAACCTGCCTGGTTTCCACGTCCTGCCGATCTACGGCGGACAGAGCTACACCATCCAGCTCAAGCAGTTGTCGCGCGGCGCCCACGTCATCGTCGGCACGCCGGGTCGCGTCATGGACCACCTTGAGCGCAAGACGCTCAACCTCGACAACCTGAAGACTATGGTTCTCGACGAAGCCGACGAAATGCTGCGCATGGGCTTCATCGACGACGTCGAGTGGATTCTCGAACGCACCCCGGCCCAGCACCAGACCGCCCTGTTCTCGGCCACCATGCCGGAACAGATTCGCCGCGTCGCGCAGAAGTACCTGGTCGAGCCGCGCGAAATCAAGATCAAGTCGGCTACTGCCACCGTTGCCGCCATCCGTCAGGTTTACTGGCAGGTTTCCGGCATGCACAAGCTGGACGCCCTGACCCGCATTCTCGAAGTTGAAGAAGACTTCGACGCCGCCATCATCTTCGTCCGCACCAAGACCGCCACCGTCGAACTGGCTGACAAGCTGTCGGCTCGCGGTTACGCTGCCGCCGCCCTGAACGGCGACCTCAACCAGCAGATGCGCGAACGCGTCATCGAGCAGTTGAAGTCCGGCGCGCTCGACATCGTCATCGCCACTGACGTTGCCGCCCGCGGCATTGACGTGCCGCGCGTCAGCCACGTTGTGAACTACGACATCCCGTACGACACCGAAGCCTACGTCCACCGCATCGGCCGTACCGGCCGCGCCGGCCGCACCGGCAACGCCATCCTCTTCGTCGCCCCGCGTGAAATCCGCATGCTGCGCACCATCGAGCGTGCCACCCGTTCGCCGATCGCGCCGCTGACGCTGCCGAGCCGTGCCGACGTGACCAACAAGCGCGTTTCCGACTTCAAGCAAAAAGTCGTTGAAGTGCTCAACGCCGAAGGTCTCGATTTCTTCTCCAACATCGTCTCGCAAATTGCCGAAGAGCAAAACGTCGGCGCCGAAGAAGTCGCTGCCGCGCTGGCCATGATGGCCCAGGAAGGCAAGCCGTTGCAGATCGCCGGCGAAGACCCGCGTCCCGCTCCGGCCCCGTCTTTCGACAGCCGTGACAGCCGTCCGCGTCCGGGCAGCTTTGACCGCGACGAGCGCAAACCGCGTGCCGACCGTGGCGACAAGCCCAGCTTCGAAAGCCGTGGCGAACGTCCGCGTCGCGAAGAACGCCCGACCCGTTCGGCCCCGAGCGGCGACATGGTGCGTTACCGCATCGATGTGGGTCGTGACCACGGCGTTCAGGTCAAGGACATCGTCGGCGCCATCGCCAACGAAGCCGGCATTGAAAGCCGCTTCATCGGCCGCATCGCGTTGTACGACGAGTCGAGCACGGTCGAACTGCCGGCCGGCATGCCGGGCGAAGCCTCCAACGCCCTGAAACGCACCCGCGTCCGCGGCGTGCCGATCAACCTGCGTCCTGATGAAGGCCGTCAGGATGGCGGCGCCAGCGCCGAACGCAAGTTCGACGGCGAACGCAGCTTCAAGAAAAAGAGCTTCGACCGCTAATCACTCCCAAGCGGCAAGACACCCAAGGCCACGGCAAGTCCGTGGCCTTTTTCTTGTCCGGAATTTCCTGAACTGGTGATCTGGCATCGCCAGGAATTTCATTTTTGGCCCTTTTTTCCGGTTGACCGTGGGATTAACCAAAACGCCTATTTGATAACCATTCCTATTTACAAGCACCCAAACACCACCTATGATGAGAACCGTTCTCAACAAAAGGGCATCGACAATGCAAAGCCTGCTGTTCAATACCCTGCTGGCCGGCCTGCTCTTCTGGCTGCTCATTGCCGGCATTTCAAACTGACTTTCCGGCAAGGAGCGATCATGCCAAGCAGCGAACTGTGGGCCGGGGCCTTGAGCCTGGTGCTCATCCATCACGAAACCGGCTGTCAGCAGTCGGCGCTCAACGCCGCCCGTTTGCTCGAACGGATCGGCGACATGACGGATATCGACAGCGAAACCCGAAATCTCTGTGAACGGGCCAGCAATCGTCTCAATTCAGGCAAGGAGCTGCACCATGCTCGCACCGCTTAAAAACCGCCGACAACTCGAACGCGACAGCGCCGACCCGCAGGGCGACCTCAACCTGCCCGCCGCCGAGGAATCGGCCAGCCACATTGCCCGGCTCGAATCGGAAGTTGCCGCGCTCAGCCTGGCCCTGCGCCACGCCCGTCGGGCGCAACGCAAAAGCGCCACCGAGGCGACACGCAAGATCATTGCGCAGGACAACGAAATCAGTCGCCTGAACGAACTCACCGCCAGACTGCGCCAGCGTTTGAGAAAATTCGAGGCGGGCCAGAGCGTCATCGAACTGGGTTGCCAGTTTCAACAGTTGGGCGCCGCCAGCAGCGAACACGACGATGCCCAGCACCGCGTCTGGTTCCTCGAAAAGACTATCCGCGCCGCCCACGCCGAATGCCAGCGCCTGGCCGGCGAACGCGACGCACTGGCGATCAAGTTCAACTGCCCGCTGGCCGACAGCCTGTAGCGCCAACGCCAGAGAGCCTTCCATTCACGCAGAAGCGGCTGACCTTCCACGGTCAACCGGAAAAATGCAGCAAATTTGAAGCAGCCAGCCAACCGGGCGCCCGGCCAGCCAGCGAGTCATCGCCAAGGAGCCCGGACATGCAGGACCATCCTTTTCACGTCGCCGGCGGTTGTTTCAGCGCCGCCCAACCCGCCGCCAGCGAAGCATTTTTTCCGCTGACCAAGGCCAAGCCACCAGCCGACGTAGCCTGCGCGCCGACGGCCGGTTCGCGCCGGCGCAAGCTGTGGGAAATTCCGCACAAATTTCATTGCCCGGTCATCGGCGTCTGTTTTGGCGTCGACGAACTGCGCGGACTGATGGCCAAGGCCCTCGAGTTTCCGCGCGAAACCACCGATTTTGTCCTGCACACGACGGCCGTTGGCGCCTGCGAAACCCGTAGCCGACTGGCCGATTTGCTGCACAAGCAACTGGAAAAACGTTTTCACCTGAGCATCCGCGCCTTTTCCCGCGCCAAGGACGCAAGCGCCTTGGCCCGGCTATGGCGCGAATCGGCCGATTCCGGCTGCGATGTTCCCGGCGCGCTGTGGGCCTGCTGGACGCATCCGGCCTGCGACCCCCTCCTCGAACAGGACATCTACGGCGACATCCACATGCTTCAGCACCAGATCGGCAGCGGCACACGGACCGATCTGGCCACGCTGAAGGCACTGAAATCTGAAAATGGCCAATTGCAACGTTTGCTCGACGAGGCACGCCGCGAGATTGAAAAGCAGCGCGCCGAGAAATCGCTGGAAACGCAGCGGCTCGGTCAGCGTATTACCGAACTGCGCATCGACCTCGCCGGCAAGGACGCCTGTGCCGCCAATCTGGCTGGCCAACTCGACACGCTGCGCCAGAGCCTGCCCGACCTCAAGGAGCGCCAGGCGCTGGCCCGCCGGGCCACCGACGCCGAAGCCCGGGCCTGTGCACTGACAGCGCAGGCCGGCGAACTCGGCCGGGAACTTGAGCACCTGCGGGGATTGGTCAAACAAGCCGATCAAACGATCAAGTTTCTGCTGGCCGACGGCAATGAGCCAGCCGCCGCACCGGACGCCAAGGTGGACGAGGTGTCGGCCCATCTATCGGGCAAATGCATTCTCTGCGTTGGTGGCCGTTCCGGCTCAATCGACGCTTACCGCCAGGTCGTCGAACAGCGCGGCGGCCGATTCCTGCATCACGACGGCGGGCTGGAGGAAAGCCTGCACCGCATCGACGGCTTCCTGGCCGCCGCCGACCTCGTCATCTGCCAGGCCGGCTGCATCAGCCACAACGCCTACTGGCGCGTAAAGGAACAATGCAAACGCACGGGCAAACCCTGTCTGTACATGAAAAACAGCGGCGCCTCGAGCCTTTCCCGGCTGATCGACCTGAATCAGAACGAAGCGCAGCCAAGCAGCCCGGCAGCTTAGCCAAGCTGCTTGTCCAGCCAGTTCAGCAATATCGCGTAGAGAATCTCGGGGTCGACCGGCTTCGGAACAAAATCGTCCATGCCGGCCGCCAGGCAGGCCAGGCGATCCTCCTGGAAGGCGTTGGCGGTCATCGCCAGAATCACCGTGTGCTGCCGCCCCGGCAGTTCCCGAATGGCGCGTGTTGCCTTGAGGCCATCCATGACCGGCATCTGGACATCCATCAGGATCAGGGCGTAATCGGTGGCGCCCGCCATGGCAACGGCCAGCGCGCCGTTTTCAGCAATATCGACCTGCCAGCCAAGCGATTCATGCAGCAACTCAAGGGCAACCACGCGGTTGATCTCGTCATCCTCGACCAACAGGATACGGGCGTTGCCATGCCGGGCTTTCAACTGGCGCTCGGCCTCGGCGCCGGACAGCCTGACAGACGGGCCTTCCACGTTGTCAGCCAGGGTATTCCGGGTCAGACGCAAGGTCAGTGAAAAAATGCTCCCCTCCCCCGGAATGCCCTTCGCAACGACATCGCCCCCCATCAGCCGGGCGAGCCGTCGGCAGATCGCCAGGCCGAGGCCACTGCCGCCATGCTGGCGGGTAGTTGAACTGTCGGCTTGTTCAAAAGGCTCGAAAATACGTTGTACGGCATTGGGTGAAATGCCAATGCCGGTATCGATGACATCAATCGCCACCAGTACATCGCAGGCGCTTTCCTCGGCAATGACCGCGCGAACCGTGACGCCACCCCGCGTAGTGAATTTGATGGCATTGCCGACCAGATTGAGCAGTATCTGCTGGACACGCAAGGAATCGCCGAGCAGCGGGATATCAAGCAACGTTGACTGGATCTCGCGCTTCAGCCACAAGCCCTTGTCCTGGGCGCGCTCGCCGAGCAGGCTGTCGATATTGGCGAACACAGTGCCGAGCCGGAACGGGGCGTTTTCCAGCGCCAGCCGGTCAGCTTCGATTTTCGACAGGTCGAGCACATCGCCAAGCAAGGCCAGAAGATGATTCGCCGCCTGGTTGATCCGCCCCAGGTTTTCGGTCTGGGCCGGATCAACGTTATGGCGGGCCAGCATGTGGGTCAGTCCGATAATCGCGTTCATCGGCGTGCGCACCTCGTGGCTCATGTTGGCCAGAAAAGCGCTTTTCGCCCGGTTGGCCGATTCGGCGACCTCCTTGGCCTGCGAAAGCTCGGCCGTTCGATCGGCCACCAGCGACTCCAGATCATCGCGATGGCGCAACAATTCGGCCCGCGAGGCTTCCCGCTCAGTCGCCCAGCCGGCCGAAATCCAGCCTCCCCAGGCAATACCAGCCAGTCCGATAAGCCAGATGAGCAAATGGCTGAAGCCCAGACTCAAGCGCGAATTGTCAATTTGCTCGAGATAAGGCGCCAAAGGCAGATTGAGCCCGGTAGCGCCGCGCATGTCGCCGGTCTTGTAGCCGAGGATGGCGTGGCACTTGTCACAACCCGGTTCCATCATCATCGCCCGCAGATAACGCAAGTACGGCTTGCCGTTGACCGACTCCACTGCCCAGACCTCTTTTTTATCGCCGCGCACAAAGGCCTCGAGCTGGCTCTTTTCCCAGGCATCCGGGGCATTGCCGGGATTCAGGTAACGGAGCCCGGTAATGCGACCGCGAATACCATAGTCGGTGGCATACAAATCCATCATCTGGCGCAACATCGAGGCCGGATTGAGCAGGGTCAGCTTGCTCCCGTCAGAGGTCGTTACGTCCCGACCCGGCACATGCGACAGCCAGGGTACCGACTTCTGGGTTTCCGTGAGCGGCACATAAACTCCGCCATGCATCGTCCCCCAGCGGCGAAAAGTGATGTCCTTGTTGAGGTTGGCACGCGCCTCGGCGTAGGCCATCCCCATCGCCTGATCCCGGACATTGAGGAAATTCCATACCATCGACAGGGCCAGAACAAACGTCCACATTGCGGCGGCCAACAGCGCAAGGCGAACTGAGCGAGTTTTTTCGGCCATGATGCTATCGAGCTTCGATTCAAGGAATGAAATCGTCTTGAATCTAGCATGAAAACAGCATGACCAAGCAAACTAGGTCACATATGCCAAACAAATTTATGACTCGTCAATCAACACCCAGTGATTATCCACTGCCATTTTTTCCGGCCAGGGCAGCAAGGCCGGCTTGGCGCTCGGGTGCCAGCGAACCAACCCGAGAGCCGTAGACACCAGTACGCCGCCGCCTGGCTGGGGGCCTTCCCAGCCGGTCAGGGCATAGGCTTCCTGCAATTCGACGATGCGCGTCAGTTTGTCCGGCTGGCCGGGGTGCCACAATTGAGCCATGCCGACCTGGTTGCTCGACAGGGCAAAACCGCCGTTGTAAGCCGGGGCGATATCACCAGCATAGCCAGCGCCATCGCTGACCCGGGTTGGAACGGTCAGATCGTCGCCATCGAGTACGGCGAGAATCGGCGCCGCGGCGCGAGCGACCGGGTCGTCATGTTCGGCCTGCATGGCGACGCCGAGCAACTTTCGCCCGCCGGCCGGCCAATGGCTCCAGGCCAGGTGACGCAGGCTCAGGCGGCGGTCGTCCAGCGTCCATTGGCGGAGCAGGCGGCCGCTCTGGCCGTCGAGGCGGACCAGCGAGGCATCCATGCGATGCAGATCGTATTTTTTGTCGGCGGCCGTGCGCGGGATGCCGCCGTTGGCAACCATCAAATGCCCGGCGTCGTCGACCAGCAATTGATGCGGCTCCTGGCCGTGGCTCTGCCATTCGGCCAGCTTCTTCAGGCTTTTGCGGTCACGCACGCCGATCAGGCCGCGGCCAGTCTTGCTGTCGGTTTCTGTCGTATAGATCACGTCGCCACGCGGGCTGACGACCACGTGGCCATTCAGCCGCGCGGCAGAAGACTCCCCGGCGATGTCGATTTGCTGCGCCACTTGTCCATCAGGGCCGATGCGCATGAGCCAGCCGCCGGGACGCACGCCGGTCACCAACAGGCTGCCATCCGCCTCCGGCGTCAGGCCGTGCGGGCGGGTCGGCAAGGCCACGGCGTGGCGGATTTCCAGCTTCTTGCGCGCCCAGTCTGCCGCCATCACACCAGCGTAATAGGTATCGCCGGAATTCGGGCCGCGCCAGGCGGCGGCGATCGAGGCGCCTTGCGGCCCCTGCCCAGCCCAGGCAAAACCGGCCTGCGGCAAGACGGCCAGCGCACCAGCCATTTTCAGAAACTCGCGTCGTGTCGTTTTCATGCTTGATCCATCATTCCTGCGGTCAACCGGAAATTCTGCCCAAAAACAAAATGCCGGCTGGTTCGAAAAAGCCCCGTCCACAGACGGGGCTGCTCAGCCACAACTTAGAACTTGAACTCGCCACTCAGGATGAAACGGCGTGCCTGGCCGGGAACGGTGAAGCCACCGTTGTCGTAGAGCGCGTCGTAATACAGCTTGTCAAAGATGTTCTGGACATTGAACTTGATCGCGTATTTCGGCTGCTCGTAGGTCACCATCGCATCCCAGCGGATGTAGGACGGCACGGTGTTCGGATTGAAAGCCGCCGTGCCGGTCGGTGCGCCGCCGTAGCGCTTGCTCTTGTACTCAGCACCGCCGCCGACCTTGAAGCCCATCGGCAGGCGATAGGTTGTCCACAGGTTGACCGTCCGCTTCGGCGTATTGCGCGGCTCCTGCCCGACAAAGTTCGGGTTGCCGTTACCCGGCGCAACCTGGAGGATTTCTGCGTCGATCAGAGACAGGCCGCCGAAGACCTCCCAGTTGTCGGTGATGCGACCGGCCAGTTCGAGCTCCAGGCCGTCCGACTGACGCTTGCGGGTCAGGATTGAGGCCGTCGATTCCAGATCGGTATTGCGTTCCCACTCCTTGACGGCGTGGTAGAGAGCGGCACGGAAAGCCAGGTTGCCATCGAGCAGCAACCACTTGGCGCCCAGCTCGGTCACTGCCGAGCGCTCGGCCGGATACTGGCTGCCGGAAAGCTGGTACAAATCGGCCGTCGGGCTGAAGGAATCACTCCATCCCAGGTAGTAGTGCGAATCGGCCCGCGGCTGCCAGGACAGGCCAACGCGGTAGCTGTTCTCGCCAAAGTCGCCGGAATACGCCGTCGTCGTCATCGTCGATGTGCCAGTCCGGGCCACCGTCACGTAGTCCGAGCGCATTTCGTCGCGACGAATGCCACCGGTCAGTTTCCAGTCCGGAATGAATTCCACCGCATCCTGGACGTAGGCACTGAAGGTTTCACCCTGATAGGTATTGGCTGGTCGGGTGTCGATCAGTTGGCCAGTCGCGCTATTGGTGAAGCCAACCACGTCCTTGAAAAAGATGCCGTTGTTGCCGACATTCGCCAGCGCCCAGCGCTTGGCCTCTTCCTTCAGATATTCAACGCCGGTGACCAGTTCGTGCTTCATGCCGAGGAGGTTGAAGCGCGTATTGAGATCGCTCTGGATCACCAGGTTGTCGGTATCCGTCTGCCGCGTCTTGGCGCCGCCGCCGGTGGCGAACGAGGCTGCACTGCCCGGCGCCGACGCCCAATATGAACGCTTATAATTGCTCGAACGAAGCACCGTCCGCCACTGGGTATCCGCCGACAGCGTGAACAGGTAGTTGAGCGTCGTGATGTTGGTTTCACTGTCGTCGAAAGTGCCATCAACGCCCCAGAAGGCGCCCGACTTGGCGTAGCCGGAATTCGGGCGCTTGATCGCAGTGTCGAAAGGCACGCCGTAATCGGCCCGGTCCTGGGTGGCCAGATACAAGTGACTCAAGGTCACCTCATGAGCCGTTCCCAAGCCGAAGGCAATGCTCGGCGCAAAACCCTGACGATGGATTTCCGGCGTCGTTCCGGTCACCGGGTTGCTCCGCGAGCTGCCCTCGTCACGCGTCATGAAGTTGATGCGAAACGCCGTGTTATCGCCAATCCGCTGATTCAAATCAGCCTTTGCTTCAAAGTATTCATTGCTGCCGATGCCGATGCTGGCCTTGTTGATGCCATACAGCATCGGCGTCTTGCTCACCTGATTGATCACGCCACCAGCCTGGCCGCGCCCGAACAGCATGGCCGCCGCGCCGCGCAGGACATCGACCTGCTCGGTATTGAACACCTCGCGGTTGTACTGGGCGGTATCGCGAATACCGTCGAGGTACATGTCGCCAAAGGTGTAGAAGCCGCGCAACATCATGTTGTCGCCGGAGCGGCCGCCCTCGGCAGCATTAAAAGACAGGCCGGAGACATTGCGCAGCGCCTCGCGCAGCGAATTCGCCTCCTGCTCTTCCATCAGGGCACGGGTAATGGTCGTGATCGCCTGCGGTACGTCGTGCGGATCCTGCACCACCTTGCCGACGCGCGTCTTGCTGGCCCGGTAACCGTCCTGCTGCTCGGCGGTCGCCTTGACGGTGACCGGCGCCAGGGTCTGCTCCTCGGCTGCGGACGCATCCGCCACGCCGAGCAAACCGGCAACGACAGCCGCCCCCAGCGGCAACAGGCCGGCATGTCGCCCGCCACGGAACGGTGCAGGCGATACCCCACGCACCTGAAACTTCGGATAGTTATTTTTCACAAGCGGTCCTCTGTCGAGTCAGAAATGGCTGGCTGGCATGGAGGCTGGCTTGCCGAACAATAGATGTTCGAGGGGCGAAACAGTCACGCGCCGATAACCGACAAAGCAGTCGGACAAAACCCGCGGAGAAACCCCCTTGAACGCACTTCAAGACATGGCGGGCAGGAAAGCGGCTGGCTAGTCGATCAACGTCGATGCGAATGTATCGCATTTGCAACAACACATCAATACTGTTGCGAATGATTCGCAATAATATTTGACATCAATTCTCATCCACGAGAAGATGCGACCAATTCTTGTTTGCAATAGGCACCTACCATGAACCCGCAGCCCCCCTCTCCCGAGCCCACCCCGCCCGCCGAGAAAACCGAAACCCGCCCGCGGATCGATAGTGAAAAGATTCTCGGCGGCGCCACGACGGTCGAGATCGAACACGCGGGACAGCGCTACCTGCTGCGCGTCACCCGCGAAAACAAACTGATCCTGACCAAATAGTTTCTCTCCGTTGCACCTCTCGTTCCCATAGCCAGCCAGCACAAGCCAGCGAGCCAAGGGTTTTTTCCGAGACAGCCGGCAAAACCTGAAAAATCAACCATGAGCTACACACTATCCCGCCCTTCACCCTTCCAGCGCAGCGGCCTGCTGACCGCAGTGGTTGGCCTGCATGTCGGTGTTTTCCTGCTCATTCTGGCGGCCAAAACGGTGGTACCGCAGATCATGGAAATCCCGCTTGTCGTTGATTTGCTCGAAACGCAGGAAATCAAGAAAGAGCCGGTGGCCAAGCCCTTGCCGATGACCAAACCGGTCGCGGTCAAGACGCCGCAAACGCCGGCCCCGAAGGCCGCCGCGCCGGTCGTCGAGGCCACCGAGAGCAATGTTCCGGCGCCTGCCGCCGTGGTCGCCGCCCCCGCCGAAGCCAAGCCGGTTGCCCCACCGGCCGAGCCAGTCAGTCTCGCCCGTTTCGATGCCGATTACCTCAAGAATCCGGCCCCCGCCTACCCGCCGCTCTCCCGCCGCATGGGCGAGGAAGGCAAGGTCATTCTGCGCGTTTCGGTCAATCCGCAAGGCTCCGCCGACAGCGTCGAAATCAGGACCTCGTCAGGCAGCCAGCGACTCGACGAGTCAGCGCAAAAAACAGTTCGCAACTGGAAATTCATACCGGCCAAGCGTGGCGATATCGCCGTCCAGAGCTGGGTGCTGGTCCCCATTATTTTCAAATTGGAGCAATAAAAATGCAGGAAAACTCGTTCGGTTTCGCACACCTGTGGGCCAGCGGCGACACGATTTCGCACGCCGTCGCCATCATTCTCGCCATCATGTCCATGATCAGCTGGTACCTGATCCTGGCCAAGGCCGTCGATTGGTGGATGGTCCGTCGCGCCGCCAAAGCGCTTGGCGCCTTCTGGTCGGCAAGCAGCGTCAGCGACGGCATTGCCTTGCTCAACCAGGCTGGCAAGGACAGCCCTTACGCCCAGCTGGCGACGCAGGCCAATGGCTGCAACAACGACTGCGAAGCCGTCACCGGCCGCCTCGCCTCGCGCTTCGACCCGGCCGAGCAGATGGAGCGCGCCTTGCGCCAGCAACTTTCCACGACCCAAGCCGGTATGGAAAACGGCCTGACCCTGCTCGCCACGACCGGCGCCACGGCACCTTTCGTCGGCCTGCTCGGCACCGTCTGGGGCATCTATCACGCGCTGGTCGCCATCGGCCTGTCCGGTCAGGCGGCGCTGGAGAAAGTCGCCGGCCCGGTCGGTGAAGCGCTGATCATGACCGCCGCCGGCCTCGCCGTCGCGCTGCCCGCCGTCTTCGCCTACAACGCCTTCACCCGCGCCAACCGCGTCATCCTGGCCGATCTCGATGCCTTCGCCCACGACCTGCATGCCTTCTTCACGGTCGGCAAGCCGTTTGTCGCCAACAGCGCGCAGATCCACCCGATGCGTGCCCGCGTAGCGACGGAGGCGGCATAACATGGCCATGGGCAGCTTCAATTCGCAGAACCACCAGATGCCGACGGCGGAAATCAACATGACGCCGCTCGTTGATGTGATGCTGGTTTTGCTGATCATCTTCATCATCACCGCGCCGCTCATGACGCATCAGGTGCCAGTCGACCTGCCCCGCGCCTCGAGCACGCCAACCCCGGAAAAGCCGCTGACCCTGCAGGTCAGCATCGATGCCGACAACCATGTTTTTGTCGCTGCCGAGGCGGTTGACCAAAGCAGCCTCGAAGCCCGCTTCCGCGATGCCGTGGCGCAGGATGCCAAGGTCGAAATGCACCTGCGTGCCGACCGCGCGACGCGCTACGAAACGGTAGCCGAAACGATGAGCGCGGCGCGTCGGGCCGGGCTGACCAAGATCGGTTTCGTCACGCAGCCAGGCCAGGGAGCGCAATAAGGGCGGCGGCCAGCCAAGTATTTACGGCGATCACCCCAGGTATCGCACGTACTTTTCAAAAACCGCAGGGAGGCGGAAATGAAAATCAAATTACATCTAACACCCTTGGTGGCCGCGCTTTCGCTCGCCTTTTCCGGCGCCGCAATCGCCGACAAGCAATTGGGCGAAGTCACCGTCAGCAGCGGCAAGACAACCGGCGCCAAGCCGGTGCTGCGTGATGAAATCATCGCTACCGAATCGCTGGGCGCCCGTGAGCTGGAAAAAACCGGCGCCACGATGCTGACCGAAGCACTCGACAAGCGCCCCGGCATCTCCATGCAGGTCGAGTGCTCGATCTGCAACGTGCGCAATGTCGTCCTCAACAACCTGCCCGGTCGCTACACCACGCTGCTCATCGACGGCATCCCCATTTTCTCGTCGGTGTCGACGGCCTACGGCCTGGATAGCGTCAGCCTCGGCGGCCTGGAGCGCATCGACATCTCGCGCGGCGCCGGCACCAGCCTGATCGCCCCGGAGGCATTAGCCGGCTCGGTCAATATCGTCACCCGTCGCCCGACCAAGGATGAATTGCTGATCAACCAGCAATTCGGCTCCTATGGCCACCTGAATACCGACCTGTTCGGCGCCAAGGCATTCCAGGGCGGCGCCCTGACTGCCAATTTCAATCACAACCAGCATGACACGGTCGACGGCGACGACAACCGGATTTCCGAATACACCGGCTACAAGCGCAACCTGGGCGGCATCGGCTTCTTCGTCGATGATCTTGGCGGCTTCAAGGTCAGGGGCCGCTTCGACATCGTCGATGAAAAGCGCATGGGCGGCGCCATGGGCACCGATTACAACGGCGTCAAGGCCAACGGCAGTGGCAACCCGTTCGACTGGAGCAAGGGTCAAAATGGTTCGCCCTATGCCGGCGGCTGGATCGTCCCTGATACCGGCCTGACCCAGGACTACACCGACGGCCTGGCCGGCATGTCGGAAATCATTTTCACCGACCGCAAGCAGTTCGTTTCCAGCGCCACCCACAAGCTGGGCGACGGAACCATGCGTTTCGCCGTCGGTTACGCCAAACACAAGCAGGACTCGTTCTACGAAAAGGCCGTCTACAAAGCCGACCAGACCCAGTATTACCTTGAGGCCAGCACCCAGCAACCGCTCGGCGAAACGCTGGTGACGACCGGCGTGACCTATCGTTACGAAGATTTGGCCAGCGTCGGCACCGATGCCAGCGGCACGCCAAACAACGGCATCGACAATTACAAGTACCGCACCCCGGGCGTTTTCCTGCAGGGCTACCACAGCTTTCTGGAGGGTGTGGTCGAGGTCAACGGCTCGGTGCGCTACGACAAGCACAATGTCTTTGGCGGCATCACCAGTCCGCGCTTCAACGTGCTGTGGAACCACAACCACGAACTGAACAGCCGCTTTGCGGTTGGCCGCGGATTCCGTGCCCCCACCTCGTTCTTCGAGCAGGACCACGGCATCCTCGACACCACGCGCATCGTACGTAACATCGACAAGGCTGAAATCTCCGACAACGTTTCCTACGCGCTGTCTTACGCCGAAGACCGGCTGGCCTGGGTGGGCTCCCTGAACTACAACCGGATCAAGAACATGGCCTTGCTCGATTCGGGCCAATGCGACAACGCCGGCGTCATTGGCGCCTGTTCCGGCGCTCCGGGCGAACAGGCCGTCACGCTATTTACCTCGGCCCGGGATAAAGTCACCGTCATTGGCGGCGACCTGACCGTCACCTACAAGCTGACGCCGAACCTCGAAACGACGATCGCCGCCGAGCACTTCAAGTACCAGTTCTCGGAAGCCGGCACGCTCGCCTTCGCCCGGCCGGAAACCAGGGCCTACCTGCGCCTCGACTACGAAAGCGGCCCCCTGACCGGCATGCTGCGCGGCACCTGGACCGGCCCGATGGACCTCGCCAAGTTCTACGACTACGCCAACAACCCGCGCTACAACTTCGACGGCACGCGCAAGATGGACAAGAGCCCGGACTACTGGGTGGTCGACCTGCGTGGCGAATACCGCCTGAACAAACAGTGGTCGGCCTTCCTGGGCGTCGACAACGTCTTCGACTTCAAGCAGTCCGACAAGGAAAGCATGCTGTGGGTCGACGGCAGCGGGGCGATCGACGTCACCCAGATATGGGGCCCGAATCGCGGCCGCTTCATCTACGGCGGTGTAAAGTTCGCCCTGTGACCCTGTTCGAAAAGACCTCTCTCCGGTCAAGCCTCGCCCTCTGGGCAGGGCTTTTGGCCTGTGCTGCGGTCAACGCCGAAAACCAGCCAAATTCGGCACTTGATTTCGAGCTGTCGGATGGACACCGGTTCGTACAGCTATCGCGCCTGCCGGCGCAAACCACGGTCATCAATTTCTGGCGTGCCGACTGCCCACCCTGCCTGAGAGAAATGCCGGCCCTGGCCGCCCTCGCCCGTAGCGGCAAGGTTCGCGTCATCACCATTGCCCTGCAAAAGCCGGTCGAAACACTCGGCGCGCCCAGCGCCATACAGGCCGCATTGACCCCCCCCATGCACGTGCTGCACGGCCCCGGCGAACCACGCGGTTTGCTCGCCCGCTTCGGCAACCGGGTCGGCGCATTGCCGCACACCCTTGTATTGGACGACCAGCGCCGCCCCTGCACCCAGCGCACCGGCGAAATCACCTCCGACTGGCTTGAACAAGCCGTCATCAACTGCACCAAAGCCGAAACAACGTGACCACCTCTGCCTCTGCCTCCGCCGCCAACGCCATCCTGCTCGTCGGCCACCCCAACGTCGGCAAATCCGTCCTCTTTCACCGCCTGACCGGGGCCTACGTCAACGTCTCGAACTATCCCGGGACCACCGTCGAAGTGACCCGGGCCAGCGCCCGCTTCGACCGCGAGGCGATGCTCCTCGACACCCCCGGCGTGCTCGCCCTGCCCTCGCGCAGCGATGATGAACGAGCGACGATGCGCGCCCTGCTCAACGAAGAAACCCGCTGCCTGGTCCAGGTCGGCGACGCCAAGAACCTGCGCCGCACGCTGACCTTGACCGCGCTGCTGGCCGAACTCGGCGTGCCGATGGTCCTGGCTCTCAACATGCACGACGAGGCAGCGGCCCGCGGCGTCGTGGTGAACATCCCGGCGCTGGCCGAAGAACTGGGCATCCCGGTGCTGGCCACCGTCGCCACCGGCGGCGAAGGCATTGGCGAACTGACCAGCAGTCTCGGCCATGCCCGTGCGGCCGGCGCGCTGCTCCGCTACGACCCGGAGATCGAGACCGAAATTTCCGGCATGGCCGAAGCCATCACCCGCCTCGCCCCGCACCCGCAACTGGCGGCGCGCGGGCTGGCCATTCTTTACCTCGGCGGCGATACCGTCGTCGCCGACTGGCTGGCCGAACACGCCGGCGATTCCCACGGTCAACTGGAAATTTTGCGCAAAAACGCAATCGAACGCAGCGATGGCGATCTCCCCGCCCTGCTCGCCCGCGAACGCACCGAAGCCGCCGATGCGCTGGCCGCCAGCGTCATCCAGCGCGCCGTGCGGAGCAGCCCGCTGCTCTCCCAGCGTCTCGGCCAATACGTCGTGCATCCGGTCTGGGGCGTCCCCATCCTGCTTGGCGTGCTCTATCTGATCTACCAGTTTGTCGGTGTATTCGGGGCGACGACCCTGGTTGGCCTGCTCGAAGAAGACCTCTTCGAAGGCATCCTCAACCCGGCCTTCACCGGTCTCGTCGCCAATGTCTTCGGCCCCGGCTGGGTGCAGGAATTGCTGGTCGGCCAGTACGGCCTGTGGACGATGGGCATGACCTACGCGCTGGCGCTCATCCTGCCCATTGTCACGACCTTTTTCATCGCCTTCGGCGTGCTCGAGGATTCGGGCTATTTGCCCCGCCTGACGGTCATCGCCAACCGGCTGTTTTCCTTGATCGGGCTGAATGGCCGGGCGGTGCTGCCGATGGTTCTCGGCCTCGGCTGCGTGACGATGGCGACGCTGACGACGCGCATCCTGCACAGCCAGCGCGAACGGATCATCACCATTTTCCTGCTCGCCCTGGCCATTCCCTGCTCGGCGCAGCTCGGCGTCGTCCTCGGCATGCTCGGCGGCGTCTCCTTCACCGCCGTGCTCATCTGGGCGCTGGCCATGGTCGGCATCCTGCTGCTCTCCGGCTTCCTCGCCGCCAAGCTCATTCCCGGCCGGCGCATCCCGCTGGTCACCGAACTGCCGCCGATGCGCCTGCCGATCTTCGCCAATGTGTTGAAGAAAACCGGCGGCCGACTCAAGTGGTATCTGATCGAAGTCATCCCGCTTTTCCTGCTCGGCACCTTCATCATGTTCTCGCTCGACAAGTCCGGCGCCCTCCCCGCCATCATCGAAGCCGGCGAACCGCTCGTCTCCGGCTGGCTCGGCCTGCCCAAGGAAGCCTCGGCCGCCTTCGTCATGGGCTTCCTGCGCCGCGACTTCGGCGCCACCGGCCTGTTCGCCATGGCCCATACGCTGAGCCCGATCCAGGCCGTCGTCGGCATGATCACCATCACCCTGTTCATCCCCTGCTTCGCCAGCCTCATGATGATGGTCAAGGAGCAAGGCAGCAAAGTCGCCCTCGGCATGGTTGCCATCATCGTCCCCTTCGCCTTCTTCGTCGGCGGCCTGTTCAACATCCTTCTCCACGCCGTCTGGTCATGAGCCCCACCCACGAAGCCCGCCTCCCCCTCGCCTTCATCCCGCCCGGCAGCGAAGTCCGCCTCGCCGCGCTCGGTGACGAAATCGACCCGCTCCAGCGCGAGCAACTGACCGCCTACGGCCTGGCCGAAAATCGCCCGATCAAGGTCCTCCAGCAACGGCCGATGACCGTCATCCTCGCCGACGAGGTCGAACTGGCGCTCGAACACGCTGTGGCCCGGTATATCTGGGTAAACAAGACCCCGTCCGGCGCATAGGCCAGCCAGCCGATCCCACGGTCAACCGGAAAAATCGGGCAAAAATGGAATCATCAAGCCGGGGCCGGGATTGAATCTCTCCGGCTTCGCGGGCGGGAGAGCACAAGCTCACCGCGCCAGACTCCCAACCTAGCCCGGGAGCCTGTGTCCCCGGCGCAGGCCTTCGCCCAACAAGCCGGCCAGCAGGGCCAGTGCCCAGAGCGGGAGCGGCACGTCGCCACTCGTATCCGGCTCGCTGCCCCCGGCTCCGGTCAAAACGATCGAGTAGCTCCCGCTCTGCGCATTGCCATTACCGGAATCGGAAACCACGACCGTATAGTTTCCCGCCAGCGTTAACTGGCGGGACAGCGTTGCCTCGATATCACCCCGAACGCTGGTCAGATAACCGCCACCGGGGCCGTAAAGCGTCATTTTTGGATAAAAAGCGCTGGCGCTCGTATCACTGATCCTGATCTGGATGCTTTCCCCCCCATTGGCGGAAAACGTGTAGGAATCAAGGTCGCCGAGATCGATCGCATCCACCTTGCTTGCACCATCGAACAGCGTTCCGCCTTCGCTGGCACGGGGAGCAATCGCCAGATTGAGCTTATAGTCTCCGGCATGCGTCCCAACGGTGTCTGAAACAACAACCGTATGCACCCCGCTGATCAACGGCGTGTAGGTAACATCACCGACCTGACTGCTGTAGCCGCTGGCAACCCGGGCACCTGCCGGGTCATACAGCGTAACCTTGGGCTGAAAAACGCTGCTTCCGGTGTTGGCGATTCGCATCCAGATGCTCTCACCAGCGTTCGCCGTAAACGTATATGAATCAAGATCGCCCAGATCGATCGTGCCCGCACCGGCACCGCCATTGATCAGTTGCCCGCCCTCGTTCGCCCCTGGTACCCGAACGTGATACAGCGTGTAGGTTCCGGTATGCGTGCCGACCGCATCCGAGACAACAACGGCATGGGTTCCGGAACTGGCAATCGTGAATTCCAGCTTGCCCACATCGCTGTCATAGTCGCTTCCGATCAGTGTTCCACCGGGGCCATACACGGTCATCTTTGGCTGAAAATCGGAGTTCCCAGTATCCACGATGCGCAACCAGACGTTCTCACCGGCGTTCGCCGCAAAGACATGGCTGTCCAGCCCACCTGCCATGCCAATCGCGCCAGACACCGTTCCACCATTTACCAAAGTCGCTGCGTCTGCCGGCAAACTGGCGCAGAGCGCCAGCATCAGGACGCCAAGCCAGCGCATGGCGTGTCGCTGCATAGCGGCTAACACGCATTTGCCGACAATTTGTTTCCGTGTTGCAAGGCAACATATGCGCCCACGCCAATCTGAAATCATTTTTTACCCCCCGTATTTGTCCTGTCAGGGCATGCCAACACGAGCCCCTATTCGATGGGATTTTTATCAACTGCAAGGAGGAAATTTGATGACAGACAAATGATCCAAACGGCTCAATCTCACCAACCGAGAAATGCCGGGATTGCCATGCGATGGCCAGTCGGCCGGATGGCGACGATCTGGACACTAGCTTTCTTCGTTTGGTAATTCACGGTCCAGGCAAATTAGCAAAACTTGCTGCAGCTTTTGAATGGCATAATCGTCCGAATACAAAAGCATAGGGGACGGCCTTGGCTGCGCTGATACCGGCAATCGGCACCTGCGTGTCGAACATGACAGGCGGCGAGCGGCGCCTGGCATACCGCCTCGAGCAAAAGCTCGAAGACGACTGGCTGCTCTGGTACGACGTACCGCTCGGCCCGCGCAACGTGCATCCCGACTTCGTCGTCTTCAACCCGCGCCGCGGCCTGCTGGTGCTCGAGGTCAAGGACTGGAAGCTCGACACCATCCGCGACATCGACCGGCAGAGCGACAGCAACGACAACAGGAGTCCGACAACTATTGTTACGCTCTCACTAACAGCCTCCAGAAAACAGCCAAAAACTTCTAACCAATTACGCGAATAGCACATCAATATGTCCATAAAAGCCTCAAATTTTAAATGTTTCGGGGTTATTGCCCAAGGGTTCGATGAAATAAAACCTATTAATTTGGTTGTTGGGCGAAATAACTCAGGTAAATCATCTCTACTAGACCTTGTTTACTATTCAACAAAGCCAAAAATTGAAATACCAAAGAACCAATGGCACGGACTAGAAGCAAGCAAAGTTATATTTACCTCCGAGTTAACTGACGGCGACATAATTTCAACGTTTCCTTCAAACACAAGCGGAGGCGGCATTCCAGGTCAGAATCATTTTGAATTCGGAAAGCCCCTAATCGGAACGAAAATATCATGGAGCATTGATGCATACAATTCTAGGAGGTTCTTGTCTTTTGACGAGAATGCGGAAAACCATTTCAAAAGAATGAATAGAGAAGTTGTTGGCGGATATAAGGAACGCTTAGCCGGATTAAAACAATCGCCACTTGTTGGTTTTTTACCATTAAGGCTCCATGCAGAAAGAAACATACTGCCAGAACCTGAAAACTTTGAAGACTTAACCATCAACGGTGATGGCAGAGGATGCACCAACTTAATCCAAACTCTCATAAACCATGTTTCACACAGAAGTGATTTGGTAGAAAAGATACTTCTAAACGAAATTAACACAGTACTAAATCCAGATTCAGTGTTTACCGATATTGTTTGTCAAAAACTAACGAATGGCTATTGGGAAATTTATCTTGAAGAAGAGCATAAAGGCAGAATACCTCTATCCGAATCAGGAAGCGGGCTAAAAACCATAATTCTGGTTTTGTGTTTTTTGCATTTAATTCCAGTAGTCACCCCGCAAGAGGGAAAATACATTTTCTGTTTTGAGGAGCTAGAAAATAATCTACACCCTGCAGTAATACGAAGACTTCTTGCCTATCTACGTCAGGCATGCATCGAAAACAATCATATTTTATTTATTACAACGCACTCAAATGTTGCGATCGACGTTTTTGGTAATGACGAGAGCGCTCAAATTATCCATGTCACCCATAACGGCAAAGAGTCATTAGCCAATAAAGTCATTACCTACATTCATAGCAAAAATATTCTAGATGATCTTGATGTTCGCGCAAGCGACCTTCTTCAAGCAAACGGTATAATTTGGGTTGAAGGACCATCTGACCGAATTTATATTAATAAGTTTGTTAGTCTATGGTCTAATGATTCGTTAAAAGAGGGAATGCACTATCAATGTGTTTTTTATGGCGGTCGATTGCTGTCACACCTTTCCGGCGAAACCCCGGATGTAGATAGTCTAGATGACATGCTGGCAATACTTCGGGTGAATAAAAATTCGGCACTTTTAATGGACAGTGACAAGCGAGGAAGATCATCCAAGCTGAATGAAACAAAGGTTCGAATTATTAATGAGCTCGAAAATAGCAATTGTTTATGCTGGGTAACTCGTGGTAAGGAAATTGAAAATTATATACCGAGCACCTTAGTTTCAAATATTGTTGGAACAGATGTAGCAACCAATGTTGGTCAATATGAGTGTTTCTTTGATTACCTTGACTCACACACAGCAGGACTCGGAAAAAAATATTCTACAAAAAAGACGTTATTAGCCGAGCAGCTCACTCAAAAAATGACAAAGGATAATATGCAAAACACTCTTGATTTAAGCGAGAGAGTCGAGACTCTTTGCTCTCAGATCCGAAAATGGAACTCCATTCGATAGCTTCCGGCATAATAGGGGTCAGAGTGAATTTGTTTTTCTGACCCCCACGGTCAACCGGAAAAAACAGCCAAAAACAAAATCAGCCGGGCCTGTCCCGGCTTTTTTGCGCGTAAAAATCAGGCTCTGCCCCCATCCATTTTGCCCGCCGAACGTTTGGACCAGTCGGCTTCGGAGAACCGCTCTTGCCGGTCGCTCGGCAAAATACACCTGCCTTGCCGCGAACGAGCCGCCGGCGTTCAGGTCTACGATGGGTCGGGGTAATTGCGCCCGGTGCGTCGTGCTGCCTCGTGATTCTTTGTGCGGCAGGCGGTCCCGGCCGGGTGGTCCGGTTTTGCGCCACTAAGAGCCAAGGGACTGCGGCAGACGGGTGTGGTTTTTGCTGGTAGTTGGGTGTGAAGCAGGACGAGGGTTCTTGGCCCTCGGCAACGGTTGGAGGCGATATGTCGGTCAATGGAATTAACGGTAACGGTTTCGATATTTCGAAACTCCTGGGCGGCACGGCGACGACGCCGGCGGCGGGTTCGGCTGAGGCGACGGATTTCTTGTCATCGCTGAAGTTGCAGATTGCCAATGTCGAATCGCAGACGGTCGGCTTGCTGGTCTCATCGGCGACGGGTTCGGGCAAGGTGTCGGGCGCGGCGAATTTTGCCGACATTCTCGGTGCCGGCAAAACGGCTGGCACGTCCTCTCTGGATGCCCTGCTGGGCGGTGCCGCGGGCGTGGGTGGCACGAATGGCGTGTCGGCCGCGGGGCGCAACATGGCGCTGTTTGACCCGGAGTCGGCCTACAGGATGATGACGGGCATCAACCGCTTTGCCGTCAATTTCAAGGCGGAATCGTCTGAATTGAGCGACATGAAATCCTACGTGTCGACGCTGCAGCAGGAGGCGGTGAAGCTGGGCAGCACGGCGGTGTCGACCAGCAACGAAGAAATCCGCGGCAGCGTGCAGGCTTTTGCCAATGCCTACAATGGCTGGATGCAACGTTTCGGCAGCGAGTTGCAGGATGGCGGCATGCTGGCGGACTCGCAGGCGGCCAAGGTGTCGCAGTACGAACTGGAGCAGAGTATCGCCAATCCGTTCAATGGCGCGATGAACGGCGTGCATGGCATGGCTGATCTCGGCCTGAGCATCGATCCGGTGACCAAGCTGGCGACCGTCGATAGCGCCCGGCTGGATGCGACGCTGGCCAGCAACAAGACGGCGGCAATCGGCGCGCTGCACCAATTCACGACCAATTTCGCCAAGTCGGCTGAGCTGTTGAACTCGGCCGGCAACTTCATTACCAACCGGCTGGACAATCTGACGCGCGCGATCAGCTACATCGATACCAACATGACGTCCTTGCAGGCCGAATTCGGCCTGGGTGACCCGGCGACACCGACCGGGCAGGTGGCCAAGGCCTTGGCCAACTACAACGCGGTTCACGGCGTTGGATGAACGGGCTGATTTTTGTGTAAAAAGAACCACAAAGAGGCCAGGGTCGAATTAAACGCGGTCGCCAGCGATCATACAGATCGCCCCCTACGTTTAAGCAAACCGGATATGCGGCTGTCACGGCGAATTTTCTGACGATTTGTCTCGCCTTCCGCAGCGTTGCCGAGGTTGCAAATTCACCTATACAAAACCGATTCACCCAACGATAATTCGGCTCCCCTTGGACGCTTGACGTCCGACCGAGCCAGATTGATTCGGGTGGAGGAGACAAACCATCTGAAAAGCCCGCGTTAGACGGGCTTCTTTTTTGTCCTGGCGAATGGTGCCAAAGCGCCCCGGTTCTCTCTGTGAGTCGTTGATCCGGACAAAAAAATGCCCGCTCTAGGCGGGCATAAATCCATTTCTTGGAGGAGATGGAGGAGACAGTTCCTATTGTCGCAGAAAATTGCTGCAATGCAACAAATAATATGTGTCGTTTAAAAAAATACTGCGCGGCCCGCTTGGGGCCGGGGATTTCTCCCCTTTTCAATTTTGGCCATTTTTTCCGGTTGACCGTGGAAACCGCGCCAGCGCGGCACGGCAATCGCCAGAAAAACTGACACCTGGTCTTTTTTGAACGCCCGCCGAGGGGCGAATAGTCAGTGCCCGCAACCGCAGGAGGGGACGTTTTCGCCGCGGTTGCGCATGAATTCGCCGATGCGGACGAATTGCTCGTACAGGGCGGCGCGCAGGGGTTCGTCGGCGACTGACTCGGCGAGCGCGAGCTTCATGCACATGAGCCATTGGTCGCGCTCTTCCGGCCCGATGGCGTAGGGCATGTGGCGCCGTCGGAGCATGGGCGGGCCGTATTTTTCGACGTAGAGCTGCGGGCCGCCGAGCCAGCCGGAGAGGAAATCGACAAACTTGTTGCCTGATTCGGTGAGGTCCTGCGGGTGAATTTTGCGTGCGGTATAGGCTTCGGGTAGCTCGTCCATCAGCTGGTAGAAGCGGTCAACCAGTTTGCGGATGGCGGCCTCGCCGCCGATGCGTTGATAGGGTGTTTCGGTGGTTTGGTCGATTGTTTCCATGTCATTTTCTCAAGTGTCGCGCCTGCCCTTTTGCCATGCCTTGATGGCCGCCGTGGCGCTTCCATCAGGCTCACCGCGAATTTGCCGCGCGATTCGCGACGGGGTGGCTTGAGGGCAAACCAACAGCAACATGCATGCCGGAGCGGCGTCTGTGCTCAAAGTCGGCCCCAGACGGGCGAATGCCGCGAGTTTGTGCGGCGAAACGAGGAAATCCGCTTGATCAGGCTTGCCAGGCGTGACAGCTATTGGCGTGCGCTTTGCCATAAATGACACACCCGGCCTTGTCGGGTGTTTTCGCTGGCGGGCTCGTCATTTCAATTTTGGCCATTTGTCCCGGTTGACCGTGGAAGCCGCCCCTCGATTCGCTCTGCTTCGGACAAACAGGGTAACCAATCATCCGAAGCAACCGAATTTCAGCCTGGCGCCCTATCTCCCGAACAGTTTCTGCAACTCCTTGCCCAGCGCTTCCTTGGCCTTTTCCTTGAGCTGGCTCTTGGCGACTTCGACGAGCAGTTTGTCGAGTTCCAGCGTGTAGGCGATCTGGCTGTACGGGCCGCGCAGGCGGAGCGGTACGGAAATGCCCTTGAGCTGCGCCAGTTCCGAGCCGGGGCCGGTCAGGGAATCGTCTACGCTGACCTTGGCGAGATAGTCGATCCGGTCGTGCCCGATGTCGATGTTGCCCTCGCCGGCCAGGCGCACGACGGGTGATTTCAGCGACAGGTCGTTATTCCGGGCCACTCCGCCGTCTATGTTGAAGCTGGCGGTCAACCCGGAAAAATCGGTCTTTTCCGCTGTATCGGTGGTGCCGCTCACCGCCTGCTTGCCACCGAGCAAGTTCTTGGCGCTGCGCAGCAGTTTCGCCACGTTGATGCCCTTGATGGCGCCGTCACGCAAGTCGAGTGCGGCCTGGCCAGCCAACCCGCGCTTGAGTGCAGACACGGTGTCGCCGCGCGTCGTGACATCCAGCGAGACGTTGCCACGCCCTTCGAGTATGTCCTTGTCGGCCAGATCCTTGAGCAGCGGCGAGATATCAATGCCGCGCAGGTTCTGGCGCAGGGAAAACTGGTTGCTGGCGGCGTTGACTGCAAGCGCTCCGTCAAGCGAGCCGCCGTAGAGGCTGGCGCGCAGCGGCGCGACTTGCAGCCGACCATCGGCCGCCTCGATCTGCACGTCGAGCCCGCTCAGTTTGAGCTTGTGCGCCTGCAGTCGGCCGATCTTGATGGCGCCCTTGAGGTCGAGGCCTTTGAGCGCAGACAGATCGATCTTGGCCTCGGCCCCGGCCGTTTCGGCTTTGGCAGTCGCGCTGCCGCCTGCCCCGGCCTTTTTCGGCGGCAGATAGCGGTCGACGTTGAGCTGGTCGATGCCGAGGGTGAAATCCAGCGCCAGTGGCGAGAAGCGCTCGACCAGCAGCTTGAGGTCCATTTGCGAGTCGTCGAGACGGGTCTTGAGGGCGAAGTCGGCCCGCTGGCGGCCGATGTCGGCGGTCAATCGACCGTCCATCGGCAGCTTGACCTGCTTCATGGGCAACGCCGGGCTGCTCACGTCGAGGCTGCCGGTCAGCTTGGCCAGCGTGACGATCTTGTCCTTGCCATTGACGCTCACCGGCGAGCTCAGATCGGCCTTGAACGCGGCCTCGCCGACTTTGCCGTCGAGCCCGAAAGCGAGGTTGCGGATGGTCAGCGCGTCGAGCGAGCCGGCCAGATCCTGCAGCGAAATTTTCGCCGCCACCTTCTTGCCGGCGCTTTCCAGCGTCGCTGAGAAAGTCACCGTCTCGCCCCTGGCCTCACCTGCCGTCAGCACCACGCCCGGCGTTTCCAGGGCGAGCACGAAATGGTCGGGGCCGGAACTGCCCTGCGTCGCCAACTTGAGTTTTTCGACCGCGAAATGCTTGCTCCCGGTATTGCCGGACAAGGCGCCGGTCGACAGGTCGAGGTCAGAAATTTCGGAGGCCTTGCCGCTCGCCTCGTCGTGCCAACTGATGCGCACATTGCGCAACTCCAGCCCGGCGACGTCGATTTCCAGCGGCTCGCCCGGCTTGCCGGCCGCTGCTTCCGGCGTTGCGCCGGGCGCCGGTTTTTCGCCGGCCAGGTCGTCGATATTGAGCGAGCCGTCCTTGTGCTTGACGAGATTGACGGTCAAACCATCGATTTCAATGCGCCTGACTTCCAGCCGCTTGCTGAGCAGCGGCATGACGGCAACGGCGATGCGAGCCGAGGCCAGTTTGAGAAATTCGCTACGACCGTCGGCTTCGGACAGGCCAACCTGCCCGACGCGAACCGCCACATCGGGCCAGACCGAAAGGCCAAGCTCGCCCCCGATGGTCAGTTGCCGGCCGGTCTTCGCCGCCACCTGCTCGACCAGCTGGCGCTTGATCGCCGCTTCGTCGAACAGCGCGTACAACACGCCGGCCGCGACGACCAGCAAGCCGACCAGCACGGCAACGACGATCCCCAGTTTGCGAACAACGGTCATGCCAAATCACCTCGTTTTTGTTTCGACATTGTTTTCAGACTAGCAGCCCGTGAAAAATACGTTTGGATAAATAGTAAATGAGGGCGCCAACGCCTTGCCACGAATCCCGCGGTCAACCGGATTGACCAGGCGAAAAGCAATTGCGGGCCAAGGCAACTCACGCCCGCTAAGCGCTTGCGCATCGCCGACTAGCGCAACATGATGTGCTGACGCCAAGGCCTCAACCGCCTGCTTCGCTGTCCATGGCCAAAAACCCGGGCTTTCTCCGTCCCCGTCCTTCTGCGAGAATCGGCGCTTTCGCGTTTTCAGCCCAACCATGATCCAAGGCCAATTCCGTTCTTCCATCCTGCAGGTGCCGGCCGATGTCACGGCGCTCAGGTTCCGCGGTTATCTGCGCAAGGAGATCGAGGCGGTGCAGGCATCGGCGCAAAGCGCGGAGGACATCTTCGTGGTCCGCGTTTTTGTGCTGGAAAAGGTGTTGTTCGGGCTGGGTGCGAAGAAGGTGGACAGCATCGTCCAGGGCGTCGTCGGCAAGTGCCCGAACATTCAGCGCATCGAGCTGGAGGCGCTGGTTCGGCCGTTGACGGCTGACGAGATGCAGGAGGCGGCGGCCGATGCGCAGGCAACGCTGCAGGCGTTGAGCGATCGGGTGATGGCTTCGGGCGGCAAGCTGGGTCCGACTTCGGGCGCCGATTAAGCGACGGCGGGCGCCCGGCGCCACGGAAGACGGTAGCTCCCACGGTCAACCGGAAATTTTGCCCAAAAATGAAATGTCCGGCAGGCGCTATTGCGGCCGGTCCGATGGCGGCGGATTGCCTTTCTCCCCGGGGCAGCCATGTGCATGACCGCTCGAGCGTGGAATAACTCTCCAATAGCCACAAAAAATCGAGGGGCAATACGGCCAGTTCTGACAAAATACCGAATACGCCATTTGCCCACTGCCTGAACACATTGCTGCAGCAATATACATGACCGGTTTTCGAAGCATGACGCCAACCCAACGGGCTCGACTTTTTTTGGTTGCCGGGCTGGTCGGCGCCAATCTGCTGGTTTTTGTCCTGGCGTATTTCTCGGTCGAGCGCAGCATGGCGCTTTACGAAGAGCAGCCCCGAACGCAGACGCAAAATGTTGTGCGTTCGCTGGATCAGTCCGTTTCCGGCAGCATTCGCAGCATCGACCTGGTCCTGCACGCCATTGTCGATGAACTGGAGCAGCAGTTGGCGGCGGGCGGGATTGATGAAGCGGCGATCAACAGACTGATTGCGCGCAGCCATGAGCGACTTCCCGAACTTGAAGGGCTGCGCATTGCCGATGCTTCCGGCCTGGTTTTTCTCGGCACTGGCGTGAACAGGAAGGAGGCCGTTTCCTGGGCTGACCGTGATTATTTCAACCACCACAAGAATTATGCTGACGGCGGAATGTATTTTCGCAAGCCCCGCGTGGGGCGGGTCGCCAAGCAATACATCGTCAATTTTTCGCGCCGCTTCAACGACCGGGATGGGCGCTTTGCCGGTGTGGTTTCGGCACCGATTGCCATCAGCTATTTTGCCGACCTTCTGACGCAGTACCAACTCCCCCAGAACAGCGTCTTGATCCTGCGCGACGAGGATCTGGGGATCATCGCGCGTTTCCCGCCGGCCCCCAACCTGCCGGTGGCTCAGTTGGGCAATACCACCGTTTCAGAGGAGCTTCGCTCGCTGCTTGAATCGGGCGTCAAATCCGCCACCTTCCATACCGCCAATTCGTCGGATGGATTCGATAAAACCGCTTCGTTCCGGCTCTTGAAAAATGCCCCCATACTGGCCATCGTCGCCATTCCAAGCGACAGCTACCTGGCCGGCTGGCGCCGGGAAACACTGAAAACCACGGCCATGGCGGCCGGCTTCTTCCTGCTCTCGGCGCTGCTTGGCACCTTCCTGTTCAGGATGCTGGGGCGTTCGGAACAGGACCGGCTGCACCTGACGCTGAGCGAAGGCAGGTTGCGGACAATCATCGAGACCGAGCCGGAATGCGTCAAGCTGTTGGACAAGGATGGACGGCTGGTAGAGATGAATCCGGCCGGTCTGGACATGATCGCCGCCACCTCGCTCGATCAGGTGGCCGGCCATCGAGTTCTCGATCTGGTTGCGCCGGAGGATCGCCAGACTTTCAGCGAACTGCACCAGAAGGTAATAAGCGGCCAGCGTGCCATGTGCGAATTCGCCATCATCGGGATCAATGGGGAACGCCGCATCATGGAGTCGCACGCCGTCCCCATTCAGATGGGCGGTGAAATCGCCCATCTGGCGGTTACCCGCGACATCACGGCACGCAAGCAGTCGGAGCGCGAACTCGACGCCTACCGCAACCATCTGGAGTCACTGGTCGAGGCGCGGACGGCCGAACTCCATGCCGCCAAGGATGCGGCCGAGGCGGCGAGCCGCGCCAAGAGCACCTTCCTCGCCAACATGAGCCACGAGCTGCGCACCCCGCTCAACGGCATCACCGGCATGATCCGGCTGGCCAGCTTCCGGATGACCGATCCGAAAGGCAAGGATCAGCTCGACAAGGCCAGGTTCGCCGCCGACCACCTCCTCTCGGTGATCAACGACATCCTCGACATTTCCAAGATCGAGGCCGACCGGCTCGTTCTCGAGAAAGCCGACTTCACTCTTCAGCCGATCATCGACAGCATTTTCAACCTTCTTGGCGAAAAGGCGCAGGCCAGGGGACTTGAAGTGCAAGCCATTCTGGCACCGGGTCTGGGCAACCTGGTCTTGGTTGGCGATCCCTTGCGCCTCGGGCAAGTGCTGATCAATCTGGCGGCCAACGCCATCAAATTTACCGAACATGGCAGCCTGACCATCCGCGTCACCGAGCGCGAATCGCGTCCGGACAATGCGCTGCTGCGCTTCGAAGTCATCGATACCGGCATCGGTCTGAGCACCGACGACCAGACGCGGCTGTTTTCGCCGTTCGTTCAGGCGGACAACTCGATGACCCGAAAATACGGCGGCACGGGCCTCGGCCTGGCCATCAGCAAACGCCTGATCGGGCTGATGGACGGGAAAATCGGCGTCGACAGCGGGCTTGGGCAAGGCAGCAATTTCTGGTTCGAGATAGGCCTGCCGAAATCCACCAAGGCGGCGGCCAATGCAAGTGAGCCGCTTGCCGAATCGGAGGCGAGCCGGATTCGCCGCGAGCATCGGGGCAAACGCATCCTGCTCGTCGAAGACGAAGCGATCAATCAGGAAGTCGCCCGCGACATACTCGAGGACGTCGGCCTGCTCGTCGATGTTGCCGACAATGGCGAACAGGCCGTTGAGCGGGCCGCTCAGCAGACCTATGCGGCCATCCTGATGGATGTTCAGATGCCGGTCATGAACGGCTTGTCGGCAACCCGGGCAATTCTTGCCGAATCACTCAACCAGCAGACGCCGATCATCGCGATGACGGCCAATGCCTTTACCGAAGACCGGGCAGATTGCCTCAAGGCGGGAATGAAGGACTATCTCGCCAAGCCGGTCCGCCCGGAACGCCTGTACCAGACCTTGCTGAAATGGTTGTCGGCCGGGCGACAGACCTGAGCAGGATTGCTCCCCGGCTGGCCGATTAAAGCAGCGCCTGGATCGCCTCGACCAGCTCTTCCGGCCGGCTGGCCGAGGCATAGCGATGGACCACCTTGCCCTCCCGGTCGACCAGGAATTTGGTGAAATTCCATTTGACCGCCTCGGTCCCCAGAATGCCGGCCGCTTCGTGCTTGAGCCAGGCGTAGAGCGGATGGGCGTGGTCGCCGTTGACATCGACTTTGGCGAAGAGCGGGAAGGTCACATCGAAACGGGTCTGGCAAAACTGGCCGATGGCTTCGGCATCGCCCGGTTCCTGCGCACCGAACTGGTTGCACGGAAAGCCGAGAACAACAAGACCCCGGTCCTTGAAGCGCCGGTAGAGTTCTTCGAGGCCGGCGTATTGTGGCGTGAAGCCGCACTGGCTGGCGGTATTGACGATGAGCAGGACGTTGCCGCGATAGGCGTCGAGGCTTTGCTGATCGCCGTTCAGACGCTGGGCGCTGAAGTCGTAAAGGGTTTGGCTCATGGGAATTGGTCTGGCCTTTCTGCTGGCGCGGTTTGGCGGTTGGGTCAGGTATTCTGAGTGCCGATGGTGACCTTGGTTCGACAATTCATGGCGGGACCCGCGAAATTTCCGGGCGAGGATTGTCGGGCTTGCCTCGGCGAGGCTGTCGCAAAGCCGGCAATTGCCGGCGGCCGCAAAAAACAATAACGCCAAATCAATCACTTGGCTTCGGGCATTTCTCTTGCGTGAGCTTCTTCATGCACGCCCACGCCCATCTCGCCCGACCCGATTTTGCCGCCCAAGCGCCAGGCAAGGCGGCGGCCGGGCTGCTCGACGGCTTCACGCTGCGCGATGTGCCCAAAGGCTACCTGCTGTCGACGCCCGACAGCCCGCACAATCAGGTACTCATGGTGCAATCCGGTCGTTTGCGGGTTTATCTGGCCGGCGACAATCGCGAACTCAACCTGAGTTTTCTCGAAGCCGGCGACATCTACACGACGCATACGCCGACCTATGTCGAAGCTGTGGTGCCGACCAGCATCTGGCTCATCGACACACCGACCTTCACCCGCAAGCTGGCCACCGACCCGTCGGTAACGCCGATCATGATGCGCGTCATGGGTCGCCTGCTGAGCAACGCGGTCGGGCTCATCGAAGACCTCGCCTTTCGCGAAGTGCCGGCCCGGCTCGCCCGCTTTCTCTGCCAACTGGCCGAACGGCGCGGCCTGCGTCAGGAACACGGCTGGCTGGTGCCGCTCGACTTCAGCATGCAGGACATCGCCAGCCTGCTCGGCACGACGCGGCAAAGCATTTCTTCGCTGATCAACCAGTGGGAGCGCGAAGGTGTGCTGCTCCGCCAGAGCCGGCGCAGCCTGCTCGTGCCCTCGCTCGACGCGCTCAAGGCGCGCTGCTCGCCTTTGCCATAAAGTCCCGCCCTGAATCAAAACGTCGGCCAGCCGACGGACAGCCAGCTAGCCATCCAGCTAAAGTTCTTCCCGACAACCTTCAGGGAGAACGCCATGTCTCAACAATGCGCTTGCCGCAAGACCGACCGCTACGTCAGCTTCCAGGACATCGATTGCGCCGGCAATGCCCGCCGGCTCATGGAATATCTCGACCGGCAACTGGCCATCCCGGGCCGCAGCAATGCCTTCTGGGAATACTTCGCCAAAAAACGCGCCGGCAACGCTGTCACCAAGCCGGACGACCTGTTTCTGATCCACTCCAACATCAACCAGTTTCGAGATTTTTTTGAGCACTGGAACGACAGCGAGGCCCTTGGCCTGTTGCTGCAGATCGAGGAAGAGTGCTGCTGAGTTTTCCGCCAGTTCCACGGTCAACCGAAAAAATGCGCCAAAAATGAAATTCCGCTCCCGCTGCGGAACATGACCAGCTCGGCATGGAGCCACACTATCGTTATAAGGCAGAGTTCGGCCAAAAACTGCCAAAAAGCGGTAACGACGACATCATAATTAATTCACACGCGGTAACTACACTTGCCAGCTTATCTCTCTGCGGAAGTAGTTATGGCAAATTTATTCAAGCATCTAGTTGGCGCGGCCATTGTTCTTTCGGTTGCTTCAGGCGTGGCGCAAGCTAGCCCATCTAAATTTAGCTTTGCAGCCACTGTCACATATACGGACGGTTCGTTGTCGGGCGTGAGTGTCGGTAGGCAATTCTCAGGCAGTTTTATCTATGATCCGATGACAACCCCCTCGTATGCCAATTCCACGATGGCCTACTACCAGTTCGGGGCACCAAGTAAGATCGTGGCAAATGTGGCTGGCCACCAAGTGGCATCAACCAGCTTAGGTATCAGGGTAGTCAACAACTTTGGAGGTAACGTCGAAGACGGCATCGATATTTCAGGTGGCTACCCACTTTCGGTCGATGGAACACCTCTGCCAAATGGCAGTTTCGGGTTCGTACTTCACTCCAAGCCTGGGAACACGGGCGTATTGACGAGCACCGATCTACCCTTGATCTACGATGTAGGCGCATTTGACGCGCATTCTTCACTGAACTACGGTTGGCTACAACGGGATGGTGGCCAAACGGGGACAATATTGCAGTTCTCCGTAAGTTCAATTGCTGCATCAGTCCCTGAGCCGGGCACCTATGCCATGATGCTGGCTGGCCTCGGTCTGTTTGGAGGTATCTTTCGTCGTCGTAGCAATTGAAGCTTGCATAACTGAGCCAGAGACGAGCGGGAGCGTTGCCTCCTGTTTCAGTTTTCAGATTTTCGTGCCCGAAGGGCAAATGCGAGCGGCGAACAATGGTCCGCTTTGGGCACCAAGTTGCCGTTCGACCTGGCCCGGTCAAATTGGCTTCTTCGCATGGTCGAAACCGATGCAATTCGGTGGTCATCACAGCAAGACTCCGCTACGGCTACTTTAGTGGCCGAATTTGCACGCCATCTGTCTGACTGAGCAGTGGCCGCTGAGCACCGCCTCGCCTACGATGCTGCTTTGCCAACAATAAGGAGACAGCATGCAGGCCTTTCAGGATTACTACCCGGAGAACCTCGCCCATTGCTACGGTTGCGGCCGCAACAACGAGCACGGGCATCAGATCAAGACCTTCTGGGAGGGCGATGAAACCGTCACCCA
This sequence comes from Azonexus sp. GW821-FHT04F04, assembly GCF_059420025.1. Classification (NCBI taxonomy): domain Bacteria; kingdom Pseudomonadati; phylum Pseudomonadota; class Betaproteobacteria; order Rhodocyclales; family Azonexaceae; genus Azonexus; species Azonexus sp. GW821-FHT04F04. The sequence continues at coordinate 37,889 of NZ_JBWKSX010000005.1, forward strand.
TTTCCAGCCACGCCCCGAACACACGGCGATCCCCGGTTTTGTCTATGGCGGCCTGCTCGCTTCGCTGATCGACTGCCACGGCACGGGAACAGCGGCCGCCGCGATGTACAAGGCCGAGAACCGGAGCATGGACAGCCTGCCGGCCTTTCGTTTCGTCACCGGCTCGCTGCAGGTCAGTTACCTCAAGCCGACGCCGCTTGGCCCGGTCCTCGAAATTCGCGGCAAGGTGAAGGAAATCAAGGGCCGCAAGGTCGTCGTCGAGGCCACGGTTTACGCCGACGGCGTGGCCACGGCGCGCGGCGAGGTGATCGCCCTGCAGATGCCGGATACTTTTGTGGCGAGCTGATAGCCTGCGCTTTCAGGCAGCGGAGCGGGCTGCCTGAAACGCTTTCATTGAATTATTCGGAGCAACGCGGTCGACGCTATCGCCTGCCGCCCCGGGCAGCGTATCCTTGCCGCCCACGCCGTATTTCCCGCCCCCATGTCCACCACGCTCACCCCCCGTACCGAACGCTTTTTCCTGCTGACCCTGGCCGGTATCCAGTTCAGCCACATTCTTGATTTCATGATCATGATGCCGCTCGGGCCTATCCTCATGGCGGCTTTCGGCATCGGCACGAACGAGTTCGGGCTGCTCGTCGCCTCCTACAGTTTCAGCGCTGCGGTGTCGGGAATTCTGGCGGCAACCTTTGTTGATCTCTTCGAGCGCAAGCGCCTGCTGCTCATCGTGTTCACGCTGTTCGGCGTGGCAACGCTGGCCTGCGGGCTGGCGCCGGGCTATTCGACGCTGATCCTGGCGCGCGGCATGGCCGGCGTCTTCGGCGGCATCATGGGGGCGCTGGTCCAGACGATGATCGCCGACGCCATCCCCTTTTCGCGGCGGGCGCGGGCGAGCGGCGTGGTGTCGAGCGCCTTTTCGATTTCGACCATTGTCGGCGTGCCCCTCTCGCTGTGGCTGGCCAACCACTTCGGCTGGCGCGCGCCCTTCGTGCTGATCGCCGCATTGACCGTCGTTTTCCTCGGCATCGGCCTGCGCTTCCTGCCCGAACTGCGCCACCACATCAGCGAAGAAAAGCGCGCCCATCTGCTCTCGGCGACCTTCAGCGTGCTCGGCGACGCCAACCACCTGCGCGCCCTGCTCTTCTCGGCACTGATCATTTTTTCCGGCTTCACGATCATTCCCTACATCACGGTCTATGCCGTCAATAACGTCGGCATCGCCCAGACCGACATCCCCATCGTCTATCTGGTCGGCGGCTCGGCCACCTTCATCAGCGCCCGGCTGATCGGGCACTGGGCCGACAAGCACGGCAAGGTCGAGGTCTATCGGCTGGTCGCCCTGCTCGCCATGATCCCGACGCTGGTTCTCACCCACGCCGGCGTCCTGCCGCTGTGGGGCTGGCTGATCATCTCGGCCAGCTTCTTCGTGCTCATCTCGGGGCGCATGATCCCGGCCATGGCGATCATCGCCTCGTCGGCCCAGCCCAAACTGCGCGGCACCTTCATGTCGCTCAACGCCACCACGCAGTCGCTGGCCATGGGCCTGGCCACGACGCTGGCCGGCTTCCTCACCTCGCTCGACGCCAGCGGCCGCATCGTCGGCTATGCGCAGGTCGGCTACGTCGCCGTCGCGGCCAATCTGGTCGCCATCTGGTTCGTCTCGCGCATCGACATGCACGGCAAGAACACCTAGCCCGACTTCCACGGTCAACCGGAAAAAACAGCCAAAAATGGAACGCCGCGTCGCTAATCGGGCGCGCCGAAAAAATCGGCCTTGTGCACCTCAAAAATACTGTATAAACTACTGTATATCGTAATCCCGGAGACGCCGCCATGTGCGGATGCTACGAACTCAAGGCCAGGACCAGGGCACTGAACAGGCGCTTTCCGCAACTTCACCTTGGCCACGGCGAACCGCCCCGCAGCGGCGATATGCAGCCGAACGACCCGGTGCTGATGATCACCGCCGGCAGCCCCGGTTTTGTCGGCAGCCTTGCCGGTTGGGGGCTGGTCGGCAGCTTTCTCGACCAGCCCCCGCGCAACCCGCTGCTCACCCTGCCCGCCGAAGGGCTGGCCAGCAAGCCGTTTTACAGCAAGATCCTGAAACGAAACCGCTGCCTCATCCCCGCCACGGCTTTTCACGAATGGCAGACGCTGACCGGTGGAAAACAGAAAATGCGTATCAGCGAGGCCTCTGGCGATCTGTTGATATTCGCCGGCATCTTTGACCACCACCCACTGGCCGGAACTACCTGCGCCATTCTCACCACCGCTGCCGACGCCGCCGTCGGCCTGATTCACCCCCGCATGCCGGTCATTCTTGATCATGACGAATGCAGCTTCTGGCTGAGCGACCACGGCGACTTTCCCGAGGCCGATTTCGCCGCGCTCCTCGACGCCCCATCACAGCACGCGCTGACAATGGAAGCCATCATCGCGGCGCAACCCTCGCCACAGCTGTCGCTCGCCTTCGCCTAGATAGCGGTCTATAAAAAGGTGATGCTCGTTACATAGTTGTATGACTGCACCAAGGAGCGGCTTGCCATGCAGCAGGACACCTACCGATACCATGCAAGGTTCTACGACCTGCTCTACGAACCTGCGGCGCGGATTGTCCGCGACATTGGCCAGCTCATTTACCCGCCGCGGGAAAACATCGCGATCCTCGACGTCGGCTGCGGTACCGGCACCCAGCTTGCCCTCTACCAAAAACCCGGTTGCCGGCTGGTCGGCCTTGACAGCTCACCGGCAATGCTGGCGCAGGCCGCGCACAAGCTGGGCACGGCGGCCGAACTGCAGGTCGGGGAGGCGACGCAAATTCCCTTCGCGGCGGGCAGCTTCGATCTGGTCACAGTCATTTTCGTGCTTCATGAAATGTCACCCGAAGACCGCCCTGCCGTATTGCAGGAGAGCCGACGCGTCGTCAAGCCGGATGGCCGCATCATGCTGATCGACTACCACCCCGGCCCCTACCCCTGGTTGATGGGGCAGGTCTGGCACCACCTGATCAGGCTCATGGAAATCAGTGCAGGCCCCGAGCATTTTGGCAACTATCGCCATTTCATGGCCTCCGGCGGGCTCGACACCGTGGTCGCCGGACAGCCGCTACGCGTCGACCAGCGATACGTTTCGGAACACGGCGTCACGGCCATCCATCTGCTCGGTCCCGAATAGCTGCCAGCGCCGGAAAAAGTCAGTATTCTGGCGACCTGTTTACGGCCATACGAGCGCAGCAGCCCGGCTTGATGATCACGGCCATCCGTTTCTCCCGCCAGCCTCCCGATGAAAGTGCGACGTGGATATCGACTTTTTCCTGAGCAGCCTCAGCAAACTACCCCTGTTCGACAAATGGGCGTGGGGCGCCGTCTCCGTCGCCGTGCTGGCGGCGGCCGGGCTGATCCTGTTTTTCGAGCGCCGCCATTTCGCTGCGCGCGACAAGGGCGGCAGCTGGCTGTCGCTGCGCCTGCTCTCGCTGTTCGTTCTCCTGCCGGTCACGGCGGGGGTCATCGTCATCCCGAGCATGGCGATATCGGGGCCGGAGGCACTGGCCTATTTCTATCTCGCCCTGCTCATCCTTGGCCCGCTCGTCTGGTTCGCCGGCCATTCGCTCTGCGGCCGTCTGCTGCGACCAGCCTTCAGCAAGGGCGAAAGCCGTTTCATGGCGGCCAGCGGCCTGCTCATCCTGTTCCTCCCCTTCGCCGCGGCCACCGTCGCCCAGGGCCCGATTTTCCTCGCCTCGCGCGGCCTGACCGAAAGCGCCTTCCAGGCTGCGCCGGCCGCCGCTTTACCGCATGCCACCGGCCCGGTACAGCGCTTCAACCTGCCGACCGTCGGCCTGATCTACACCCAGTCGCTCATCGCTCCACCCGGCCTCGAACTCGAGCGAATCGACCGCAAGGTGGGCGAAATATGGGCTGACACCGCCACCAGCAGTCGCGACATCTTGTGTCGTGATCAGCAGAACGTACACCTCATGTGGTCGGCCCGCGAGCCGACGCCAGTCCTGCGCCTTTACTGGCGCCTCAACGGCCAGCGCGTGCAGGCCGATTTCTCACCAGTCACCGTCGCCGATTCGGCCGAGCCGCGTGAATTCACCATCACCTTCCGTCCCGACGGCATCGACCCGCCGGTGCCCATTCCCCGTTCACGCGCCTCGATTGCCTATTTTGTCGGCCCTGATCGCCTCTATTTCAACTCGCTGAACCCGCTGCAGCCAGGCGAAACCTTCGCCAACGACTGCATCATGCCCGGCTACAAGCGCGTCGACAGTGAAAAGGAAGGCCCGCCGCAAGCCGTCGCGCTGATGTTTTTCCAGAGCGCCAATGCACCTTACTTGCGCGCCGAGATCAAACGGCCGGCCGAGCCGCAGTCAAACCGGCAGCCATAAGCCGTAAAATTCAGCATCCCGGCGAGCAATTCAGGCCGAAACACGCGGCACCCATTTCAGCAAAGGCAAAAACATGTTCGACAATCTGCTGGGCTTCTTCATCCATTGGGGCATCACCGCCGTGTCCCTGTGGGGCGCCAGCCTGGTCTTCAAGGGCATCCGCTTTTCGAGCACCTCGGCGCTGATCATCTCAGCCCTGCTGCTCGGTTTTGCCAACGCCGTGCTGCGCCCGCTACTCGTTTTCCTGACCCTGCCCCTGACGCTGATCACGCTCGGCCTGTTCGTGCTGGTCATCAACGCGCTGCTGCTCATGCTGGTTGCCAAAATGGTCAGCGGCTTCACCATTTCCAGCTTCTGGACAGCCTTCTTCGCCAGCCTGTTCATTTCCATCCTGAGCATCGCCCTCGGCACCCTGGCGCCGAATGCCGAAACGACGATCTACCGCCTGCCGCCCAACCCGTCGGCACAGACCATTTCCGCCTGAGCCTTGGCCATGAACCAGCCCGCTTACTGGATTCTGCGCTGCGAGCATCGCCTGCTGACGATCAGCGGCGCCGGATCGGTCTTCCCCGCCGGCCTGGCAGCCGATTTCGGCCACCCCGAAAACGCCCTGCACGTTGGCGACCTGAACGGCCAGCCCTGCCACGCCGCCGATGTCGCGCAGTTCCCCGAGATTCCCGGCGGCGAAGCGACGCCGCTGCGCGCCATATTCCAGCTCGCCGGGCCCGACACCTTCGCCCTGGCCGGCCGCGCCACCCAGTTGCTCGACTGGCAGGCCAACCACCGTTTCTGCGGCAAGTGCGGCGCGCCGACAGCGTTGAAGGCTGGCGAACTGGCCATGCACTGCCCGGCCTGCGGCCTGCTCGCCTATCCGCGCATCTCGCCGGCGGTCATGGTCCTCGTGCGCGATGGCGACAAACTGCTGCTCGGTCGCAGCCCGCATTTCAAACCGGGCGTCTTCAGCGCCCTGGCCGGCTTTGTCGAACCGGGTGAAACGCTCGAAGAATGCTCCGCCCGCGAAGTGCGCGAAGAAGTCGGCATCGAGATCGCCAACCTGCGTTATTTCCACAGCCAGCCCTGGCCCTTCCCCAATTCGCTGATGGTCGCCTTCTTCGCCGACTATGCCGGCGGGACGATCACCCCGGACCCCAACGAAATCGAGGAAGCGGGGTGGTTTTCGCCCGATGCCCTGCCCATCCTGCCCGAACCGATCAGCATTTCACGCCGGCTGATCGACGCGGCAGTGGCAGATCGCCAGAAGCAGCCTGATATTTGAATATTGGCCTTTTTTTCCGGTTGACCGTGGATTGCCCTCATACCGGCATTGCCAATGCAGCAGTTGGTCGCTCCATGCCTGGCGAGAAAACAAGCCATGACATTGGCACGAAGCGGAACACACGCTCGAACATGAAGCGGACCGCCGCATTTCGGCGCTCAAGAAAGCGAATGAGAACGGTTCCTAATTAATTGTAATTAAAGAACTTTTTTCACCACTTGCCTTCTAATACCAAGCAAGCCAACTTAAAATCGCCACGGGCAAGCCAGCTGTGGCCCGCCAGCCAGCCCGCTACCCAACGAACCTTACGGAGAAAGCCATGAAGGGCGAGAAGAAAATCATCGACATCCTCAATGACCTGCTGACCGGCGAACTGACCGCTGTCGATCAATACCTGATCCACGGCGAGATGTATGCCGACATGGGTCTGAGCCAGTTGGCCGAGAAATCCATCCATGAGTCCGACCACGAACGCCAGCATGCCCGCGCCCTGATCCAGCGCATTCTCTTCCTCGAAGGCAAGCCGGACCTCAGCAAGCGCGAAGCGCTGAAGATCGGCAAGACCGTGCCGGAAATGCTCAAATCCGACCTCGCCGTCGAATACAAGGTGGTCGGCGACCTCAAAAAGGCCATGGCCGCCTGTGAAAAAGCCCAGGACTACGTCAGCCGTGACATGCTGGCCATTCAGCTTGAAGACACCGAAATGGACCACGCCTACTACCTCGAAAAACAGCTCAAGCTGATCGAACTGGTCGGCCTGCCCAACTACCTGCAGAGCCAGATGGGCTCGGGCACCCCGGCTTAAGGAGCGACGACGATGAAAGGCGACAAAAAAGTCATCGAAGCCCTCAACAAGGTGCTGAAGAACGAGCTGACCTCGATCAACCAGTATTTCCTGCACGCCCGGATGTTCCGCAACTGGGGTCTGGAAAAGCTCAACGACTACCAGTACAAGCAGTCGATCCGCGTCATGAAGGAAGCCGACGAGATCATCGAACGGGTGCTCTTCCTCGAAGGCCTGCCCAACCTGCAAAATCTCGGCAAGCTGATGATCGGCGAGCATGTTGTCGAGTGTCTGCAGGGCGACCTCAAGTACGAGCGTGAAATTCAGCGCCCCCTGCTGATCGAAAGCATCGCCCTGTGCGAAGAGTTACAGGATTACGTCAGCCGCGACCTGCTCGAGGAATTGCTCGAACACTGCGAGGAAGCCATTGATTGGCTGGAAACGCAGCAGACGCTGATCAAGGATGTGACCTTGCCGAACTATCTGCAAGCGCACATGGAGCCGGGCGAAGGCTAGGCCTCTCCGCCCCGCCCCACCCAAAGCCGCAGCCAGTCTGCGGCTTTTTCATTTCTGACTCCATCCAGCGGCAGCTGGCTTGCGAATTGCTCAGTACCATGAGGCTCGGGCTCGGCTGTCGACTATGCGACAAAACCGGGTTGAAGGCCGAATGCAACATAGTTGTTGACAATCATTCGCAACACAATAGAATACGAATTATTCGCATTTACAACCGCATCAGGAGGCAGTCCATGTACGTCTGCGTCTGCAAAGCAGTCACCGACACCCAGATTCGCGAAGCCGCGCAAGATGGTGCTCGCACGCTCAAGGATCTGCGCCGTGATCTCGGCGTCACCCGTGACTGCGGCCGGTGCGCCTCCTGCGCCCACGAATGCCTGCGCGAAGCGCATGGCGAGCAGCCCAAGCCAGGCAAGGTGATGCGCAAGGCTGCCTGAGTTTCACTCTTTTCAACAACAGCAAGCCACCGCCAGCCACCCAGGAAATCCCAGGCAGCCCGCCGGCACCATCCGGGAGTTTCCATGTCGTTCCTGCACACCCTGCCGGCGGTTTTCCGTCAGCGTCCCCTTTTTGCCGTGATCACGGCCCTCCATATCGGCCCGGCCGTTGCCGCCGAGCCGCCGGCCGGCAGCGAAACTGCCCTTCCCGCCATCACCGTGACCGGTAACGCCGACAGCGAAGTAAGCACCGAGAAGACCGGCTTGTACACCACGTCCCGCAGCAGTTCGGCGACCAAAATGAATCTGTCTCTGCGTGAAACGCCACAGACCGTTTCAGTGCTTTCGCGCAGCCAACTCGACGACTTCAAGCTGGACAACGTCAATGACGCGCTGGCTGCATCATCCGGTATCGTCGTCGAGCGTCCGGAAACCGACCGCACCTATTACACCGCGCGTGGCTTCGACGTCACCAATTTCCAGTTCGACGGCATCGGTGTTCCTTTCGTCTACGACATCGTCAACGGCGATATCGATACCGCCATCTACGACCGGATCGAGGCCGTTTATGGCGCCAACGGGCTCATGTCGGCCACTGGCTTCCCTTCAGCCACAGTCAATTTCATCCGCAAGCGGCCGACCGTCGATTTCGCCGCCTCGGCCAGCCTGACCGCCGGCTCCTGGGACAAGTATCGTTTCGATGCCGATGTCTCCGGTGCCCTGATCGACTCCGGGCGGATTCGCGGCCGACTGGTCTTCGCCCACGAGGACAAGAATTCCTATCTCGACCGCTACAGCCGCGAGAAAACGGTGTTCTACGGCATCGTCGAGACCGACCTGGCCGAATCGACACAGCTCGCCATCGGCCACCACACCCAGATCAACAAGCCGAAGAGCCCGATGTGGGGCGCCTTGCCGCTTTACTATTCGGATGGCAGCCCGACCAATTTCGACCGCTCGACGAGCACGGCCGCCGACTGGGCGGTGTGGGATTCGAAGACGCAAAGCACCTTCGTCGAACTGACCCACCATTTCAACGACGACTGGATGGCCAAGGCCGTCGTCACCCGCCAGGAATTCACCAACAACTCATCGCTGTTCTACGTCTACGGCACGCCGGACCGGACGACCGGTCTCGGCCTCTTCAGCTATCCGTCGCAATACGACATGACCAACAAGCAGACCATGGTCGACCTCTACGCCACCGGGCATTTCTCGCTGGCCGGGCGCAAGCACGACGTGAGCATTGGCGCCAGCTGGGCCAAATCGGCACTCAGCGACCTGTCCAGCTACGGTCAAGGCATTGGCACCGCGCTGCCGCCACTCGAGAGCTGGACGGGCAATTACCCGATGCCGACTTTCGACGCCGCCTTTAACGGCAGCGACTTCACCGACACGCGCAAGAGCGCCTTCTTCGCCACCCGCTTCAATCTGCGCGACGACCTCAAGCTGATCGCCGGCGTCCGCGCCACGTCGGTCGATGTCCGCGGCACCTCCTACGGCGGGAGCCGCCAATCCGACACCAGCAAGCTCACCCCGTATTTCGGTGCGATCTACGATCTGCTCCCGGCCCTCTCGGTCTATGGCAGCTACACCGAACTCTTCAATCCGCAGTATCAGGTCGATGCGACCTTGGCGCCGCTTGACCCGGTACGCGGCAACAGCAAGGAGATCGGCCTCAAGAGCGATTTCTTCAACAAGCGTCTGAATGCCTCGCTCGCCTACTTCCAGACCGAGCAGAATGGCTTGGCCGAAGCCGCCGGCTACGTCGGGCCGGTTGCCATCTATCGCGACATCGACGCCGAATCGAGCGGCGTGCAGCTCGACATTTCCGGCGCGCTGACCGAGCGCCTGCAGGTCAATCTCGGCTACACCCAGCTCACGCTGACCGACCCGCAAGGCAACGACGTGCGCACCCATACGCCCCGCCGTCTGCTCCGCCTGAGTGGCACCTACCGCGTGCCGATGATCGAGCAGTTGAAGCTTGGCGCCAACGTCAGCTGGCAGGACGACATCCACCGCGTCGACGTCTACGACTTCGGCACCGGCGCCACCACCCGGACGACCCAGCCGGCCTATGCCCTGGTCAACCTGATGGCACGCTACGACATCAACAAGCATCTCAGCGTAAGCGCCAACCTCAACAATCTGACCGACGAGAAATACTTCACCAGCCTGATGTGGAGCCAGAGCTATTACGGCGCGCCGCGCAACTTCAGCGTCTCGCTCAACTGGAAATACTGAGCAGTGGAAGACCGATGCGTCCGTTTCTTGTCTTGCTGCATCGCTGGTTCGGGCTGTTCGCCGCTCTTTTCCTGTGCGTTTCCGGGCTGACGGGTGCCGTCATCTCGTGGGACCACGAACTCGACGAATGGCTGAACCCGAACCTGTTCGACGCGCCGGGACGGGGCCAGCCCCTCTCGCCGCTCGAACTGGCGAGCCGCCTGGAAAGCGCCGAACCGCGCCTGCAAATCCGCTTCATGCCGCTCGCCGTCGAGCCGGGGCATGCCTTCGGCGTCTTCGTCGATGCCCGTCTCGACCCGGCGACCGGCCAGCCCTACCCGCTCGGCTACAACCAGGTCGCGCTTGATCCGGTGAGCGGCGAGGTACTCGGCCGGCGGGAATGGGGCAAGGTCTCGCTTGACCGCGAAAACCTGCTTCCTTTCCTCTACAAGCTGCACTACAGCATGCACATCCCGGATGCCTTCGGGCTGCAACTCGGCACACTGTTCATGGGTATCGTCGCCCTCGTCTGGGTCTTCGACACCTTGCTTGCACTGTGGATTTCCTTTCCCAGCCGCAACAGCTGGCGGCAATCCTTCGCCTTCCGCTGGCAGGCCGGCGGCCATCGGCTGAACTTCGACCTGCACCGCTCAGGTGGTGTCTGGCTCTTCCTGCTGGTCCTCATGCTGGCCATCACCTCGGTCTCCATGAACCTCAAGGAACAGGTCATGCGGCCGGTCGTCGGCTGGTTTTCCGAACTCTCGCCGTCGCCCTTTGCCGCTGCGGCGAATGCTACGGTCAACCGGAAAAACGGGCCAAAAATGAAAATGGACGAAATCGTCGCCCTCGCCGAACAGGAAGCCCGGCGCCATGGCATCGCGGCGCCGGCCGGCGGCATCTTCCACGAACGCCTGTCGGGCGTTTATGCGATTGGTTTCTTCGAACCTGGCACCAGCCATGGCGATGTCGGCCTCGGCAACCCCTGGTTCCATTTCGATGCCGCGACCGGCACCCCGCTCGGCCGCGACATTCCCGGCACCGGCACGGCTGGGGACATTTTCCTGCAGGCGATGTTCCCGCTGCATTCCGGCCGTATCGCTGGCTTGCCGGGACGTATCCTGATCTCGCTGTGCGGACTGGCCATTGCCGCACTGAGCATCACCGGCGTACTGATCTGGGCCAGAAAAAGACGGGCTCGGCAAGATTCGTCAAAGCGCCGCCAGACCAAACGCGAGCAATCAAGCCCGCCACATCCGGCTGGAGAAATCGGCGGCGATTGCCGAGGTCGTTAAGTCAGGCAAATAGCGAAAAAATCTGTCGTCCCGCACCGGCGCGAATGCCCCATCAACCCGACACGTCAAATAACGTCGATACCCGGCTCGCCTTCGCTAACTTCGCCGATCACGGAAACGTGCGAGAACCCCTGCTGCAGGAACAGTGACAACACTTCCGTCACCGTTTCGGCCGTGCATGAAACAAGCAGACCGCCCGAGGTTTGCGGGTCGGTGACCAGGGTTTTGGCGGCGCTTTCCAGGTTCGCCGCGAGATTGACGCTGGCACCATAACTGGCCCAGTTGCGCCCCGAGGCGCCGGTCAGATGACCGGCATCGACAAACTCGCGGGCGCGGGCGAGCAGCGGCAGGTCGGCGTAATGCACCGTGGCGCGCACATTGCTGCCCTTGCAGACTTCCAGCAGATGCCCGGCCAGACCGAAGCCGGTGACGTCGGTGACGGCATGCACGCCATCCAGACAGGCCAGCATGGGCCCCGGCGTGTTCAATTGGGTGGTGGTTTCGACCATCGCATCGTAGTCGCTGCTGTGGAGTTGATCCTTCTTGAGCGCGGCGCTATAGACGCCGACGCCAAGCTGCTTGCCGAGGATCAGCTTGTCGCCCGGCTTGGCGCCGGAGTTGCGCTTGAGATGGGCCGGATTGACGATACCGATGGCAACCAACCCGTAAATGGGCTCGACCGAGTCGATGGTGTGGCCGCCGGCAATCGGGATGCAGGCGGCACGGCAGACGGCCTCGCCGCCCTGCAGAATCTTGCCGATGGTTTCCAGCGGCAGTGTATTGACCGGCATGCCGACAATGGCCAGCGCGAAGAGCGGCGTGCCGCCCATGGCGTAAACATCGGAAATGGCGTTGGTAGCGGCGATACGGCCAAAATCGTAGGGGTCGTCCACGATCGGCATGAAAAAATCGGTCGTCGCGACGATCGCCTGTTGGGCGTTGATCTGATAAACCGCTGCGTCGTCGCAGGTCTCGGTACCGACCAGCAGTTGCGGCGGGATGATGCCCGACGGAGCACCGGCCAGAATCTGCTGCAAGACGGCGGGTGCGATCTTGCAGCCGCAGCCGCCGCCATGGGAAAGCTGGGTCAATCTGATTTTTTCTTCTGGCACGGCTGTTCTCTCGAAAAACTGTTGTTGTTTGATTTTTATTCTGCGTCGAAGCCTGCATCTTCAATGGCATTGACCAGTGCATCGCGGGTTACCGCCTGCGGATCGAATGCCACTTTAGCCTCGCCCGCCTCGAGCGAGACTTCGGCGCTGGCCACACCCGCCATGCCACTGAGCACGCCGGTAATGTTCTTGACGCAGCCCTGGCAGCTCATGCCACCTACTTTGATAACTGTGTTTTCCATGCCGTTTACCTGTTCATGAAGGGTTGAACGCGAAGGATTTCGGCTATTCCAGCCGCCGATGTCGGACGACTGAAATAATAGCCCTGCGCCATATCGCAGCCCATTTTACGCAATTGCGCCAGCTGCTCGCCAGTTTCGACACCTTCGGCCAGCACCGTCATGCGCAGGCTGCGCCCCATGCTGACGATGGTCGAGGCAATCGCCCAGTCGTCGGGATCGGTTTCCAGATCATTGACGAAGGAGCGGTCGATCTTGAGCTTGCCGACCGGGAAGCGCTTGAGATAGGCGAGCGATGAATAGCCGGTCCCGAAATCATCGAGCGACAATTCGACCCCCATCCGATGGAGCGCTGACAACGTGCCCAGATTGATGTCGGCATCGTGCATGACAGTGCGTTCGGTTAATTCCAGTTCAAGCAAGCTGGCTTCGAGACCTGACGAGGCCAGTGCGCCGGCCACCATTTCGATAAATCCCGGCTGCCTGAACTGAACAGGCGCCACGTTGACGGCCATGACCAGCGACGGCAAACCCTCGTCGCACCAGGCCTTGGCCTGCCGGCAGGCTTCGCAGAGAACCCAGTCGCCAATCGGGTTGATCAGGCCGGTTTCTTCAGCGACATGAATGAAGCTGTCCGGCATGATCGTGCCGAGTTCCGGATGCTGCCAGCGGATCAGCGCCTCAACACCAATCACCATGCCGGTGCGCAGATTGACCAGTGGCTGGTACTGGAGCACAAATTCGTTCTGTGCCAGGGCGCGTCGCAGATTGCTTTCCATCAGCAGGCGGTCGAGCGTCGCCGTGTTCATCTCGGTAGCGTAGAACTGGAAGGTGTTGCGCCCGATATCCTTGGCCCGGTACATCGCCGTATCGGCGTTCTTGAGCAGGGTTTCGAGATCCTGCCCGTCATGCGGATAGATGCTGATGCCCAGCGACGGCGTTACCGTCAGTTCATGCCCCGCCACCTCGAATGGCCGGGTGAAGACATCAATCAGGCGACGTGCCACATCAGCCGCGGCCGCCGTATGAAATCCCGGCATGGCAAAAATGAACTCGTCGCCGCCCAGGCGGGCCAGCGTATCGATGCGCCGCACCACGCTGTCGAGGCGACGCGCCACTTCGACCAGAAGTTCGTCGCCGACACTGTGGCCGAGCGAATCATTTACCCGCTTGAAATGATCAAGGTCGAGAAAGATGACGGCGATTTCCGTCTTGTCCCGTTCCGCCGCGGCCAGCAACTGGACAAAACGTTCGCGCAACAGGCGGCGATTAGGCAATCCGGTCAGCACGTCATAGTCGGCCAACTCGCGGATGCGCTGCTCGGCGGCCTTCTGCCAGGAAATATCGAGCAGGGTTCCAACCGATGCCGGGCGACCATCAAATACCGACGGCGAACCGAAGACCATGGCTGGAAACTCCGAGCCATCCTTGCGCACCGCGGTGATCTCGTAATGATGCCCGCTGATTCCGGCGGCCCTGGCCTGCATCTGGTCGATGACAAAGGCATGCAGCTCGGGCACAACGACATCGAGCGGCCCCATGTGGCCGACCATTTCCTCCGCGGAATAGCCAAAGAGGCGCGTCAAATAGGGATTGACGTATTTGAAACACTGATCCTGCAGAACGAAGATGCCGACCTGTGCCGCCTCCATCGTCGTCCGGAACATCGCCTCCTGCTCCGTCAGCGCCGGCGGATTGCCCACGCCATCGCCGGCTGCCGCCTGCAAAACTGACATCCTTTCGACCCCTGTGGTCATCGAAACCCCTTGTTCTTGCTTCTAGCGCCCCGGCCGCCAGCGCTTCAAAAGTAGCGAGTTGGAGACAACCGATACCGAACTCATCGCCATGGCGGCCCCCGCCACCACTGGATTGAGCCACCCCAGCGCCGCGAGCGGAATTCCCATCACATTGTAAATGAAGGCAAAGAAAAGATTTTGCCGGATTTTCCCCAAGGTGGCCGCCGATAGGTCGATTGCATCGACAACTCCCATCAGGTCGCTGCGAATCAATGTTAAATCCGCTGCCTCCACCGCCGCGTCGGAACCGGCGCCAATGGCAAAGCTGACATCAGCCGCCGCCAGCGCTGGCGCATCGTTGATGCCATCGCCGACCATGGCCACCAAGCCGCCACCGGACTTCAATTCGTTGATCGCCGCCGCCTTGTCGCCCGGCAAAATACCTGCCCGGAACTCGCCAATGCCCGCCTCGGCGGCGATCGCCGCCGCCGTTGCCGCATTATCGCCAGTCAACATGACAACCCGGATACCGCGCTCGCGCAGCCGCTCGACGGCCGCCCGTGAGGTCGGCCGCAAGGCATCGGCAACGGCAAACAAAGCCAGCGTTGTCTGGCCTTCGGCCAGCACCACCACCGTCTTGCCGGCCTGCTGCAAATCACCCACCGCCGGGTCGGCAGCCAGCCTCAGCCAGCTCGGCGAACCCAGGCGCAAGGTCCGGCCGGCCACATCGCCTTCGACGCCATGCCCCGACAGGGATTTGAAATTTGAGGCTTTTTCCCGGTTGACCGTGGAAATGCCTGCAACAGCCGCCGAAACGATCGCCCGCGCCAGCGGATGCTCTGAATTCTCCTCAAGCGCCGCCGCCAGGCCGAGCGCTTCATCGCGCGACAGGCCGTAGGGCACGACATCCGTCACTTGCGGCGTGCCGCAGGTCAGCGTTCCGGTTTTATCCAACGCCAGCACCGTGATTTTCTCGGCTCGCTCGAGCGCCTCGGCATTTTTAACCAGGATGCCGGCCCGCGCCCCCTGCCCGGTGCCGACCATGATCGCCGTCGGCGTCGCCAGGCCAAGCGCGCACGGGCAGGCAATGACCAGCACGGCGACGGCATTGACCAACGCCTCGGCAAAATCGCCGGCGTACCACCACCAGCCGGCAAAGGTGACGAGGGCGATGACGCACACCGTCGGCACGAAAATCGCCGAAATCCGGTCGGCCAGCCGCTGCACCGGCGCCTTCGACCCCTGCGCTTCGCCGACCATGCGGATAATGCCGGCAAGCAGCGTACGTTCGCCAACGCCGGTCGCCCGGCAGCGCATCGCCCCTTGACCGTTGGCCGTCGCGGCAAAAACCTTGTCGCCGGCCCGCTTGCCCACCGGCATGCTTTCGCCGGTCAGCATTGCCTCGTTGACGCTCGATTGACCGTCGATCAACTCGCCATCAACCGGCACGCTTTCGCCCGGCCGAACGAGAAAAACGTCGCCCGGCATCAAGGCTTCGACCGGCATGTCGATCCACTGGCCATCGCGCTCGACGCGTGCCGTCTTCGGCTGCAGGCGGATCAGCGACTCGATGGCCTCCGAGGTCCGCGCCTTGGCCCGCGCTTCGAGCAACTTGCCGAGCAGGACCAGCGTGATGACCGCCGCCCCGCCTTCGAAATAGACATGCTGATCGAGCCCGAACAGCGTCACCACCGTCGAAAAGCCCCAAGCCATACTGGTCCCTAGCGCGACCAGCACATCCATATTGGCGCCGCCGCCACGCAGGGATTTGAAGCCGCCATCGTAGAAACGCCAGCCGATCCAGAACTGCACGGGCGTCGCCAACGCCAGCTGGAACCAGCGCGGCAATTCATTCATGTGGCCGTGTTCGCCGAACATGAAAAACATCTGGCCGACCAGCGGCAAGGTCAGCGCCACCGAAATCCAGAACCGCCGGATTTCGCTGCGGTAGACCAGCAATTTGGCGGCTTTTTCACGTTCGCGCGTTTGCCCGTCGACCACTGCAGCACTGAAACCGGCCTTGGCGACAGCCGCCACCACGGCAGCTTCATCAGCTCCGGCCGCAAGGCGAACTCGCGCCCGTTCGGCCGCCAGATTGACGTTGGCCTGCATGCCAGCCTGGCGGTTGAGTACCTTCTCGAGGCGCGCCGAACAGGCTGCGCAGGTCATGCCACCAATGGCAAACTCGACGACCCGGCCCGTTTCGGACTCAGTCATTTGACCAGCAGAACAGGACAAGGCGCCAGATGCAAAGTCCGGCTCGCCACGGACCCCATGACCAGCCCGGCAATACCGCCCCAGCCATGCGACCCCATGACGATCAGATCACAGGCCAAATCGCCAGCCACCCTGGCAATCACCTCGGCTGGCTGGCCGACGTGAATGTGCGTCGTATGAAAACGCCCGGCCGCGTCCAGCTTTTTCTGGGCCGCGGCCAGATGCTCCTGTCCCTCTTCCAGATAATAGGCATGCAGCGTTTCCTTGCCGACATGGGCTTGCACGCGACCAATCGGAATCGGCGCATGGACGTGCAGCAGGTGAATTTCCGGCACGTCGCGAAACCAGCTGACGTGGGTAATCAGGTGATCAACCGCGCGCAAGGAACATTCGGAACCATCAACCGGCAACAGGATTTTCATGATGTCATTTCCCGACTAAAGCTGGCCTGACAAATAGATCAGGCCGACGAATCCATATAGGCCAAAGCCTAGCACCAACAGGCCGGACAGGGTACGTACGACCGGCCGCCGGACGAATTCGTTCAGTCGCGCCAGGACGATGCCAGCCAACAATAGATTAGGTAGGGTTCCGAGGCCAAACGCCAGCATCATCAGGCCGCCACGCGTCGCCGAACCTGCCGTCAGCGCGCTGGCCAGCGCGCTATAGACCAGACCGCAAGGCAACCAGCCCCAGAGCAGGCCAAGCGGAAAAGCCTGGCCAACATTGCGTGCCGGCAGAAACCGCCGGGTCAGCGGTTGCAGATGGATCCACAGTTTTTGTCCGGCACGTTCGGTGAAAGCCAGCGCCCGCGTTACACCGAGCAGGTAAAGGCCAAGGGCCACCAGCATCAGATTGGCAATGAAATAAAGAATCAGCCGGGCCGGAACCTGCCCCTCCAGGCCCATGCTGGCCGCCCCGAGAGCCCCGGCAATGGCGCCGGCCACGCCATAGGACAGGATGCGCCCACCGTTGTAGGTGAAATGCATCGACCAGCGCGCCGTGACGCCCATCGACAAGGCGCCAACAATGCCGCCACACATGCCGACGCAATGGGTCCCGCCGAGCAGACCAACAAGAAAAAGTGCGAGAAAACCGGAATCAGGCATCGAACAGAATCAACAAAAGCAAAGCGGGCAGTTTAACTGCCCGCTTTGATTGCTGCACACCGCTCAGATAACTTTGGAGTAAGTCGCCCGCTGGCGACCAGCCCGCAGATAGCGGTCGAAGACCATCGAAATGATGCGCACCAGAAGACGTCCCGGCGGCAGGACAGTGATCCATTCGCGGTCGATCTTGAGCAACCCGGCCCGCTCCATTTCCTTCATGTCTTCCAGCTCTGCTGCAAAATACTCGCGGAAGTCGATCAGGTGAGCGCTTTCAATGCTTTCAATGGACAATTCGAAATGGCACATCAGGGCCTGGATGATGGAGCGACGCAGAATGTCGTCAGCCGTCAGTTCGATGCCACGGAACACCGGCAGGGAGCCAGTATCGAGCGCATCGTAGTACTCATCGGCGGTCTTGACATTCTGGTAGTAGCTCGGCCCGACCTTGCTGATCGACGAAATGCCGAAAGACAGCATGTCGCAGTCGGCATACGTCGAATAGCCCTGAAAATTGCGGTGCAGGCGGCCTTGGCGCTGAGCAACAGCCAGTTCATCATCGGGCTTGGCAAAGTGGTCCATGCCGATGAAAACGTAGCCTGCATCGGTCAGTTTCTTGATGGCCAGCGCCAGAATCTGCAACTTGGTATCGGCCGACGGCAGATCGGCATCGTTGATCCGGCGCTGCGGCTTGAACATGCTCGGCATGTGCGCGTAGTTGTAGATCGACAGGCGATCCGGATCCATCGCCAATACCCGCTCGATGGTCCGGTTGAAACCCATGACAGTCTGGTGCGGCAAGCCGTAGATCAGGTCCACAGAAACCGATTTGAAACCGTTGGCCCGTGCATCGCGGATCACGCTGTAGGTTTCTTCCTCGCTCTGCACGCGATTGACAGCGACCTGGACTTTTTCATCGAAATCCTGGACACCAACGCTCATCCGGTTGAAGCCGAGTTCGCCGAGTAGCGCAACGGTCGCCGTATCGACCTTGCGCGGATCGACTTCGATAGAGTATTCGCCGCCCTCAAGCAGCTTGAAGTGCTTGCGCGTTTCACCCATCAGTTGGCGCATTTCATCGTGCGACAGGAAGGTTGGTGTACCGCCACCCCAATGCAGCTGGATAACTTCGTGCTCACCATCGCGACCTTCCAGCGCCGCAGCCTGGATATCCAGCTCCTTTGCCAGATACCGGAGATATTTCGCGCTACGCCCGTGATCCTTGGTGATAATTTTGTTACACGCGCAGTAGTAGCAAATAGTGTTACAGAAAGGTATGTGGAAGTATAATGAGAGAGGTCGGCTTATGCCGCCGATATTCCGTTTGCCAAGCCAGACTTTCGCTGCCTCAGAATCGAAGGCCTCGACAAAGCGATCGGCCGTCGGATAAGACGTGTAACGGGGGCCGTTGACATCAAAACGGCGGATGATCTGGGGATCGAATACGAGGTTTTCAGTTGCGAAATTCATTAGGCCAGCCACTAAAAGTAGGTCTGATTATGTTCGGAAGGTTCGATTTTATGGTTGACTTGGATCAAGCGAATGCAGGTTGCGAATGGCTCAAACACACCCGTTAAATCAGGAAGTCACGCTGTCTGTTATCAAGACAGCCTGTTCCAATTGTAACCTGCGCGAACTGTGCCTGCCGTACGGTCTCAGCCTCGAAGAACTGGAACGTCTTGATGATCTGGTATCGACCCGCCGTCGGATCAAGCGCGGCGACCACCTCTACCGTGCCGGCGAAGTTTTTGATGCCATCTATGCGATTCGCAGCGGCTTCTTCAAGACCGATGTGCTGCTTGAAGATGGACGCGACCAGGTAACCGGCTTCCAGATGGCCGGCGAATTGCTCGGCCTCGATGGCATCAGTACCGAACACCACACCTGCAATGCCATCGCGCTCGAAGACAGCGAGATTTGCGCCATTCCGTTCTCGCGCCTGGAAGGCCTGTCGCGGGAGATCCACACGCTGCAGCATCATTTCCACAAGGTGATGAGCCGGGAAATCGTCCGCGACCACGGCGTCATGATGTTGCTTGGCACGATGCGCGCCGAGGAACGACTGGCTGCCTTCCTGCTCAATCTGTCACAGCGCTTCACGGCGCGCGGCTTTTCGCACGCCGAGTTTTACCTGCGAATGACGCGCGAGGAAATCGGCAGCTACCTCGGCCTCAAGCTCGAAACGGTGTCTCGCGCTTTCTCCCGCTTCCAGGAAGAAGGCCATATCGCCGTTCAGCAGAAACACATTCGCATCCTGAACGTGAACGGGCTGAAAGCCCTGATGAACCACCGCGCCTCCTGAGCGAGGCTTCTACCAGCGCAGGCGGGCTAGTTCCGCTGCGCGCAGGACAATCCTCTGTAACAACGATTCGGCACGCTGCCGGCCTGCCGTCGAGCCGCCAGGCGAACGATACGCCAAGTGGATCTCGGTCGGCTTTCCTACCAATGAATACAGGGCAATGGACAGCGGGCATAGCGTCAATTGCCGAGGGTCTTCGCGGACCAACTCAGCGGCCAGCAGGCTGCTGCAGAACTGGATGATTTCCGCTTCGCCGTAAGGAATCGCGCTGCCGCCGACAGCGGTGCGGGCCAGCATGTCGCGAAACGGCAGGATGCTGCCGACCACTAGGCCTTCGCTCTCGATAGCTTCGATCAGCCCGTCGTGGGCGGTCCGGAAATCGGAATTGCTCACCGTGACGACGACGGCGTCGTCTGCGACCGTTGGCAGGGAAATCCCGAGCAGCAACAGGAAAACCAGAAAAAAATGGGACGCCCCGTGGGACGTCCCAAACAGATGTACAGAAAACATCTGACGCAAGAGTTCGTTGCCTGGACGCTTCAATGGAAAAGCGAACCGTCCGGGCAAATCAGCGATTTAGAACGAGTGCTTCATACCGATGGCCAGGCCGTTGATGCCGGCGCTGGTACCGGAGCTGTTGCCCATCGGGTTGATGGTGTAGGCCGCATTGGTGTCGTTCTTGATGTGCGCGTAGTCAGCGTACAGTTCGGTACGCTTGGACAGGGCGTAGCGTGCGCCGAGGCCGATCTTCCAGGCATCGCGGTCGGTCAGGGTCTTGTCCTTGACCTGGCCGAACATGCCGAGCACGGAGAACTTGCCGACCGGCACGGTGGCGCCGATGAACCAGTTGCGACGATCATACTTCTGGTTGGCCGCCAGACCGAAGGCAGCGGTAGCGAAGGTCGTGTTGCCGCCGATGAACGAGTTCACATCGCCCTTGATGACGTCATAGACGCCGCTGACCTTGACTACGCCGAAGTCGTAGGAAGCGCCGGCGGTGGCAACGTAGAGGCGGGAATTGTCGTAACCGACGGCCCGGGTGGTTTCATAGTCGAGATCGATGCTCAGCGGGCCGTTGGCGTAGATCAGGTTGGCCGACAGCAGACGGTCGTCACCGTTGTTGCCCGTGGTGGTCGCGGTCATCGGCGAGTGGACGGCATTCAGGCTGCCTTCGGCGCCCTGGGTGTTGGTGGCGGTGGCCAGGATCACGGTGAAGCCGCTGAAGGACGGCGAGATGTAGGCGATGGCGTTGGCTGCGCGGTCGTACTGGGTGGTCATCGAGGTCAGGCTGGCGACCGAGTAGTTGCCGAACGGGCTGTACTTGCCGTAGATGCCGTAACGGATGCCGTCGAGGTAACCGGCAACGGCAGTACCGAAACCGCCGGTCACGCCGACGTACTGGTGGCCGGCAGAAGCCAGGCCGGTACTGGTGTCCGGGCTGATGCGGTATTGCAGGTCGAACAGGGCCTTGAGGCCGTTGCCCAGATCCTCGACGCCCTTGAAGCCGATGTGGCTCTGCGAAGCAGCGCTTTGCAGGTCGTACTGCGACTGGCCGCTGGCGACTGCGCCGTTGCTGCCTTGACGGAACATGACACCCATATCGACGTTACCGTAGATGGTGACGTTGGATTGTGCGAAGGCTGCACCGGACGTAACAGCTGCAACAGCCAGCGCGATAAGTTTTTTCTGCATTGAATTGCTCCTCAATCATCTTTTGTGTGAATGAACCCCGAAGCGAGTACCGCTCCGTACGAATCTTCCCTCTCCCAACCCCGAGGGCAGTGTTCCGCGCTATGTAATTGCGAAGGCCGTGCCAGCCCGTCAAAAAACCCCGTGATTTTTCTGCAAAGTCCGCTAGCACTTGGATTTCAGGCCTTTTTCCCGGTTGACCGTGGCAATCATCCGAACATGCTGACGCGTTCAGTTTCTGGACAATTGCTGCGTCGCTGAGCCAAAACGAAACAGTGTTCAGCGTTTCAGCAGGCGTAAAAAAGCCCGACCGGGGCCGGGCTTGAGCGGGGGAATGGAGGTGCTCAAAAAGTATATCGCGCGCTCACGCCGGCCAGCCAGGTGCGCCCCGGCGCCGCTTCGTAGTAGCGGCTGTTGCCGTCGCCGACGATGACCGAGCCGACGTACTGGCGATCGAAAATGTTGTCAAAGCGCAGGAAGGTACGCAGGTTGAGGTCGCCGACCTTGCGGTCGACACCGAAGCGCAGGTTGGCGATGGCGTAGCCCGGCGCTGCCTGCCTGGTGTTGGTGTCCTCGACGTAAACCTTGCTCCGGGCGATGCCCTCGACGGCGGCATGGAAGCCGCTGGCCGGATGTTTCCAGGCCAGTTCGCCGAACAGGCTCTGGGCAGGAACGCCGGGCAGACGGTTGTCAGCATTGATCAGTCCGGACGAGGTGGTGAAGGCTTCGTCGTAACGGGCGTCGAGGAAGGTATAGGCGATGCGGGTCGACAGGTTGTTGGCCCAGCGGCTGTCGAGCCCGGCTTCGAGACCACGGCGCAGGGTCTGGCCTGCATTGCGGTAGGTTGTCCGGCCCCCGGAGGCCGAATCGACGACCAGTTCATCCTCGGTTTCGATCTGGAAGACCGCCACGTCAATCCGACTATCGTTGCCGATAAAGGCCTTGAGACCGGTTTCGTAGTGCGTACTGGTCGACGGCTTTAGGTTGTAGCTGAAGGTGCCGCCGGGTCCGGAATAGAACAACTCGTTGAAAGTCGGCGCCTCGAAGCCGCGCGCCGCGCTGGCGTAGATGTTCACCGTTGGCGTCAGGCGGAACATCGCGGCGATGGTCGGCGTCGTCTTCTCGTAGCTGACGCTGCCACCATCGTTGCCGTTGCTCAGATAGGCGTCCTTGACGTTGAATGAAACCTGGCTGTGGCGAACGCCACCACTGAAGGTCCAGCGCTCGCCCTGCCATTCGGCCTGGGCGTACTGGTCGAAGCTGGCGACGCGATCCTCTTCGGCGCGACGCTGGACGCCCTTGACGCCGAGCGTGGCGCCGATGAAATTCTCGTAACCGCGCCGGTTGTCGATCGACTGCTCGTAGTCGACCCCGACCGTCGTCGTCAGCTTGCCGCCGGCCAGCTGGAAGCGGCCGATCCAGCGCGTCGAGGCACCAGCGAAGTCACGGTCAAAATCGATGATGCCGCCGGAGTGCTTCGGATTGCCTTGCGGGCCGGGCGGAATCGACTGGTACTGAATGGTCGAGCGCTGCCCGGCGTAGGCCGAGGCCTGCACCGAATGATCGCCAAAACGGTGCTCGTAGGTCAGCCCGCCCTGCATGTGGTCGATGCTCTTGCGCGTGTTGTAGTCAAGCGCCGGCTGGGCAACGCTGCGCGGATCAGCCTGGTAGCCTGCCCAGGTCTGGCCTTGCGGGTCTTCGGCCGTCTGCTTGAAGCTGTTGGCGATGAAAGTCAGCTTGCCGTCCTGGCTCGGCCGGTAGGTCAGCTTGACCATGGTCTGGTCGCGTTCGGCCTTGCTGTGGGCGCGATAGCCGTCGGTGGTGAAATGTGAGGCGTCTATGACATAACCGAGGCCGCCGACTTCGCCCTGGGCGCTGACGTCCTGCTTCCAGGTATTGTTGCTGCCGGCGACGAGGCTGCCTTCGACACTCGGCGCGCCCTTGCCGTCCGGCGTAAACATCTGGATGACGCCACCAGCATGGTTGCCATAAACCACGGCCATCGGTCCGCGCAGCACTTCGATGCGTTCGGCGCGATCGAGGTTGAAGGTGGCCGCCTGCCCCTGGCCATCCGGCATCGAGGCCGGAATGCCGTCGGAAATCAGACGAATGCCGCGCACGCCAAAGGCCGACCGGGCTCCGAACCCGCGCGACGAAATCTGCAGATCCTGCGCATAGTTCTGACGGTTCTGCACAGTGATGCCGGGCACCGCCGCCAGCGCTTCCGAAGCATTGACCCGCGCCTGATCGGCGCCGATGCGGGCAGCGTCGACAACATCGACGGCAGCCGGCAGGTCGAAGGTATTGTGCTCGACCCGGCTGCCGCTGACGACGACCGAATCAAGCGTCAGCGCTGTTTCGGCGGCGAGGCCGAGGCAGGGAAAAGTAGCAGCGAGGATAACGGCAAGGCGCTTCGGGTTTTGTCTCATGATTTTTGTCTTATTCAGGTTGATGCGTGATTTCGTTTTAGACCAAATTTTCCGGTCGACCGTGGAAAGCGACCTCGTTCTGATTATCGACAATGCACAAACAACAGGCGACGAGACAATCGCCAGATGCATCTCATGAAAATCATGAGATGGCCGGATTTCATTTTTGGCCATTTTTTCGGGTTGACCGTAGAACAGCTGCTTTTATTTGCAGCAACCGTTCGATATCTCCACAGTTGCCGGAACAGAAACCACCGTCCGGCCCGCAATAAACCGCTAGCACACTCCTTGCTATCAGCATAAACCGGCAAAACAGCCCGATCCACAGCAAGCGGGCGACATGGAGACCAACAATGAAGCTTGAAGAACTACTGCACCACACACTGGCTATTCACGCACCATGGCACATCGCCCGCGTCCGCAACGACCTCGGCAAAAACCAGATCGACATCTGGGTCTCCCGCGAAGCCCAGCGCAGCGGCTGGTTCTTCACCGCCCGAAGCGCGCCTGAACAAGGCCGGGAAAGCGTCTGGCGTCACATCAACATCGGCAACGCCCGCTGCATCGTCCATGCCGTCATCCCCGGCGAAGCGGATAGCGCCGATCTGCAATGGCTGGGCGAAACCGACCAGCCCTTCACCCGCGCCTTCGCCCGGCAGATTGCCGGCATGTTCATGCAAGGCGTCAGCTTCGCCTCGGTCTGCGCCCTGCTCGACCTGCCCGTCGCCGACCTCTGGAAATTCAAGCATCGCCTCGACAACGGCAAATCGGGGCTGTCCGGCCCGGGCAGCGCGTCCGACTCGATCTCGGCCCGGATACCAGCACCGAATGACCCGATCTGGGAAGAATTGCTCAGCGGCAACCTCCAGCTCGACATCCGCATCCTCAGCCTCAAACTGCTGCTGACCAAGCTGCGCGAACAATTCGCCATCATCAGCGATGGCGAAGTACGGACCCTGAAGGCCCATGAATTGCAACGCTACTTCACCCGCCACGAAAAAATGCTCGGCCACGAATTGGCGCAACTTGCCCAAAACTGACCTGCACCACCGGTAAAAACCATGAAAACCCAACAAGAACTGATGTCAGTCAGCCGCGCTGCCGAACTGATCAACGCCGGTAAATACCTGAGCATCGCCGGCGATGAAGCCGCCCTCAGGCAACTCCCCCAAGGCCACTGGATCGGCGGCACCATTCCCTATTTCATGGCGGCCGAAGGTGGCACGGTCAGCCGCGAGCAGGTCTTCGTCAGCGAAGTCAGCGGTTTCGCCGTGCCGCCGCAACTGCGCTTCTACGATAGCGCCACCTTGCCGCAAATCTGTCGCAATGCGCCGGACAACGGCTACAGCATCCTGATCATTCCCGCCTTCAGCGCCACCCACGCCAGCTTTGCCCAAAACGCCCCGAATTTCGAAGAGATGTACATGAAGCCGCTGATCGGCTGGATCGCCGGCATTCACCTCGACGATCTGGGCAAGACCACACCGAAGGTCGTCCTCGGCAGCACCGGCGAGTTTTCCGAAAGCGACGCCGTGGTCATGGACGTGCCACTACCACCCGAAAAATTCGCCCAGATCGACATCGTCAATCTATTCCACCCTGGCACCGGTGCCGGCATCAGCTTCCAGAACAACGGTTTCAGCGCTGGCGACTGCCTGATCGGCGGCCAGGTCGGCAACCTGGCCGATTACCTGCTGGAAAAACAGATCGACACCCGCCTGCCGCTGGTCGCTGATTACAGCGGCGCCATGATCAACGTCAGCATCAAAAGCATCGACCGCGAGGCAAGGCGCGTCGAGTTCTACGCCCCGGTCTTTCCGGGCCTCGAATACCGCTTTGCGGCACCGGTCACCGACTATGTCACTGCCTTCCAGGCCGCCCTGCCCAGGAGTGGGCTGGACATTTCCTTCTCCTGCAACTGCATCCTCAATTTCCTCAATTCGCAGCTTGAAGGCAAGCGGACGGGTGAGGTCACCGGGCCGATGACCTTCGGCGAAATCGGTTACCAGTTGCTCAACCAGACCCTGGTTTACCTGACCGTCACCGAATGAGCCGGGGCGGACAATTTTTTCGCGGCCCCCTTTACTCGCCCGACGACTTCCCATTAACGTAGCCAACTTTCAACGCCCAACCTCAACCAAGGCAGATCCATGCACAAGCTCGCTACCGCAACCGCCCTCCTCCTCGCGCTCTCCTTCCAGGCCACGGCCGCCGAACCGAAGGAAGAAATGACCGCCTCCGGCATCGCCATCACCATGCTCACGGAAGGCAGCGGCGCCAGCCCGAAGGCCAGCGACACGGTCAAGGTGCACTACCGCGGCACGCTGACCAATGGCCAGGAATTCGACAGTTCGTACAAGCGCAACGAGCCGGCCGCCTTCCCGCTCAACCGCGTCATTCCCTGCTGGACCGAAGGCGTGCAGAAGATCAAGGTCGGCGGCAAGGCCAAGCTGGTCTGCCCGTCCAACCTGGCTTACGGCAGCCGCGGCGTGCCCGGAATTCCGCCCAATTCGACGCTGGTTTTCGAAGTCGAATTGCTCGACATCGCCAAGTAAGACAACAGCCGGCTCAAGCCGGCGGAATCAGGCGGCGCCTAGTCCGGCTCATGCGTCGCCTGTCATTCAATCGTCATGCCAATGGCGCAGACTCCAAGGATTGCCATTCTCCCGGAGGCGACCATGCGCCACCTTTCCCTGCTCCTGTCCGCCCTGCTGTTTTCGGCGTTCGCTCAAGCCGCCTCGAACGCCAACATCGCCACCATTGGTTGCTCCGGAAATTCATCATTCGATTTGAGCAACGGCGCCATG
Organism: Azonexus sp. GW821-FHT04F04; assembly: GCF_059420025.1. Taxonomy (NCBI): domain Bacteria; kingdom Pseudomonadati; phylum Pseudomonadota; class Betaproteobacteria; order Rhodocyclales; family Azonexaceae; genus Azonexus; species Azonexus sp. GW821-FHT04F04. The sequence goes on from NZ_JBWKSX010000005.1 coordinate 64,438, forward strand.
CTGTCCTGCGATGGTGATTTCTCGCTGATCGGTGGCAGTATCGATTCGGACATCGGCATCACGATCAGCGCAGTCGGTTCATTGTTTCTTGATGATCTGAGAATCAGCGCCCCTGTCGTCGAGCTGAAAACGCTCACTGGTGCCATTAGCGTTGCCAAAGGCGCATTGATCGATGCGAGCAACTGGACCACATTCGACATCGGCACATCGCCCCGAGTGACTTACACGCAGCCTAGGGATCTGACACTCCTGGAAAGAGGGACCGTAACAGTCAGCACCGGCGGCGATATTTCCCTAGGTCAGCCGGGGCAGATCACGCTGCGCAATGGAGCGGGGATTATCGTGCGCCAGGGAGGTAACATCACGATACCAGTGGCTAGCACAGCATCAGTGCAAAATCTTGATAGCTATCGCGGAACGCTCACGCTGGTCTCATCCGTGCCCGAACCCGGCATGGTCTGGTCGCTCCTCTGCGGCGGGCTGCTCCTCGCCATCCGCCGAAATCGCCGACAAGACCCAGCCTGAGCAGCGCTCAGGCCATTGACTTGCGGATCGCCGCCGCCAGCACGGCCGGATCCTCTGCTCCAACCACCACATGCCGGCCATCGACGATGAAGGTCGGCACCATCGAAATACCCATCGCCCGAAACTGGCGCTCCGTGGCGCGCACCTCATCGATATCCTCGCCGGAAGCCAGATAAGACTCAACCTCCGCGCCGGGATAACCGCATTCGACGGCCACCTTGACCAACAGGTCCAAATCGCCAATCCGCTCGCCGCGCTGGAACTGGGCGACGAACAGCCGCTCGACGAGGCGGGCTGCATCGCCGTGTTGCCGCACCCAGTGGATCAGGCGGTGCGCCTGCAGGGTGTTGGCGCGGAGCTCGATCTTCTCGAAGGCATACTCGATACCCCACGGTCGGCCGGCGGCGCGGACGCGCTCGAACAGCGCCTCGACCGGCGCCGGCCCGCCAAATTTCTTTTCGAGAAACGGCCGGTAAGGCTCGCCTTCCGGCGGCGTATCAGGGTTCAGGAAAAACGGGCGCCAGCGTTTCTCGCAGACAAAGTCCGGCAGCTCGCGGCGCACCTCGGCGATAGCCGCATCAAGCCGACGCAGGCCGATGTAGCACCACGGACAAACAAGGTCGGAAACAATTTCGATGCAGGTCATGGGGCGATCATACAACCGAAAATCGGGGCAAATCGCCTGCCGTGACCAACCAACTCAGTCAAAATCTTCAGCACACTCCACCATCCAGCCCAGCGCCTTGATGCAGGCGCGGGCCATGGCCGGCGACAGCGCATCGTGGCCGGCGCTCGCCACCGGCACCCAGGTCGCCTCGGGCCAGGCTCGATGCAGGGTTTCTGCCGCGATCGGCGGACAGACCGGGTCGGCCATTCCCTGAACGATGACGGCTGGCAGATGGTGGATGCGGGAGATGCCAGCCAGCAATTGGCCGGGAACAAGAAAGCAGTCGCGCGTCAGGTAATGCATCTGGATACGCGCCCGGGCCAGCTGGATCGCATCGAGCTCCCCGTCGAGCGGCGCCTTGCCAACCAGCTCGCGCTGATAGTTCAGCCACAGCCGCGCCGCCTGCGCCGCCGCATCCGGATCATCGCCGAGAATGCGCCGGGCAAACGAGGTGAGCGGATGGGCTTGCTCGGATGGCGGCAACAGCCCGCCCAGGCCGCGCGCATAGGCGACGATTTCATCGTGCGAACCGAGAAAGATGCCGTGCAAGACCAGGCCATGCACGCTTTCGGGATAAATCTGGGCATAGGCCAGCGCCAACAAGCTGCCCCACGAACCGCCAAAAACGATCCAGCCGGAAATGCCGAGCGCCTCGCGCACGTAGTCGAGATCGGCGACCAGATCGAGCGTCGTGTTCGCCCCCAGTTCACCGCTCGGCAGGCTGCGCCCGGCGCCGCGCTGGTCGATCAGGACGACGCGAAAAATGTTGGGGTCAAACAGCCGGCGATGTTCTGTCAGGCAACCGCCACCCGGCCCGCCGTGCAGGAAGAGGACAGGGATACCGTCGAACGGGCCGCATTCCTCGACATGCAGGATATGGCCGTCGCCAACCGCCATCTGCCGGACGCAGCGCGGCCGGCACTCGGGGAAGAGATGATCGACCGACATCAGGCCTCGATCAGGCCGTTGCGCACGGCGACCAGCGTCAGCTCGGCGGCATTCTGCACGTTGAGCTTCTGCTTGATGTGATAAAGATGGGTGCCGACCGTGCTCGGACTCAGGCAGAAATCGTCGGCCACATCATTGACCGAACGACCTTCGGCCAGCTTCATGAAGACGGCCAGTTCCTTTTCGGTCAGCGTATCGACCGGGTTGGCCGAGCCGGACAACTGGGCCAGCGCGACGGCTTGCGCCAATTCCGGGTCGAGATAGCGACGGTCGCTCGCCACCTGGCCGACGGCGCGCAGGAACTCCTCGGGCGCCGCCCGTTTGCACAGGTAGCCGCGGGCGCCGAGACGCAGGGCGCGGACCGGCACGATGTCGTCGTTGTGAGCCGAGAGCATCAGCACTTTGGCCTTGGCATCCCAGGCCAGCAACCGTTCGAGCGCCGCCAGGCCGCCGATGCCGGGCATCGAGACGTCCATCACGACGACATCCGGGTTGAGTTCGGCGTAGAGACGAACGGCACTTTCGCCGTTTTCCGCCTCGCCGACCACGATGGCGCCAGCCCCTTCGAGCAGGCAACGGAAGCCGAGACGAACCATCGCGTGGTCGTCGGCGAGCAGGATGCGCTGACCTTGCAGTGCGTTGTTCATGCGAATTCCTCCGGGGAGTGTTGCGCGCTGGCGTCGGGCAGGCGGGCGAAGATGCGGAAGCCGCCGCCGGCCGGTTGTTCGAATTGCAGATGGCCACCCAGTTCGGCAATGCGTTCGCCCATACCGGCCAGGCCGAGTCCGCAGCCGGCTTGTGCCGAGGGCTGGCCGGTACGGCCACGACCGTTGTCGGCCAGGGTCAGTTGCAGCCAGCCGGCGACGCGGCTGATCGCCAGCTCGACCTGCGTGGCGTCGGCGTGGCGCACGACATTGGTCAGGCCTTCCTGCACGATGCGGACAACGGCCATGGCCAGATCATCGGCCACCGTTTGCGAGCCGATGGCGAGATGGCTGTTTACGGTGATTTCCGGGTGCTGCACCTGCCAGCCGGCCAGCTGGCGTTCGAGCGTGGCGGCCAGACCGTTGCCGGCAGCCGGACGCAGGCGATGCAGGATATTGCGCACGCCATCCTGCATTTCGCCGGTGACGGCAACGATACCCCGGGCCGGAATATGCAGCGACGGCGCATCGCCGGTGCGCTGGACGATGGCGCCGGCCAAGGCGCGGACGGCGGTGATGCCCTGGGCCAGTTCGTCGTGCAGTTCGCGGGCGATGACGCGGCGCTCCTCTTCGAGGCGGTCATGCATCTGGCGGTCGACTTCACGGGCGCTTTCAAGGCGGACATTCTCGTCAACCGCTTCGCCCAGCCGGTCGGCCATGCCGTTGAAGGCGCGCGAGATGCGGCCGAGTTCCGGCGTCGCAAAAACCGGCAGGCGGGTGTCGAAACGGCCGCGCCCGGTACGGTCGAGGGCGCGCATGATCTGGGCGAGCGGGCGCAGGGCCCGGCCCAGCGCCGTGCGTGTCGCCACGAAGAGCAGAACAAGCAAGGCCAGCGCCCAGCCGGCCATGGCGGCCAGATCGTCCCAGGCGTCGAGAATGGCGCGCGAATCATCAGGATGCAGCGTCAAGGTATAGCCCTCCATGATCAGCGTACGAGCCGGATATTGACTGGCCAGCAAGCCGGAAAACCAGCCCGGCACCTGGCGCCCGGCCTTGTAACTGGGGGCCGGCGAGCGATAGATGGTCTCGCCAACAGCCGTGCGGATTTCCAGTTCATTGGCGCGCACCCGACCGATGGCGCGCGCAACGCCGAGCAGCCGTTCGCCGCGCGTCGCGGCCGGCACGTCGTTCATTTCGCCAAGCACGGCTTTGAGCCATTGCTCGGAAACGCGCGATGCAGCCTCGACCTCTTCGTGAATGGCGTTACGCGTGCCGTGCAACCACAAGCCGGCGAGGACGATGAGGAGGCTGGCCGCCAGCGCGGTAAGAACGAGGCCGACACGGGTGTGCAGGCTGAGCCGCAATTTGCTGCGGTCAACCGGAAAAATCGGCCAAAAATGAAAGGTCATTTGCCGCCAAACACGTAACGCACGCCGAGCCAGGCAGAACGCGGAGCGCCCGGCGCGACGAAGGTTTCGCGACGCCAGTCGTCAGGATTGGTCTGCAGGCTGCCGCCGACAAAGGGGTTTTCGGCCAGGGCGCCGGCTGTGGCGTAGTGCTTGTCGAAGACGTTGTTGACCTTGGCGAACATCTGCCAGCCGCCACCCAGCCTGGCCTCGGCGTTGAGGTTGAGGATGGCGTAGCCGGGAACCTTGCCCGGGCCGTCGAAGGTGCGCGTGCTGCCCAGGGCATCGGTGGCAGTGCCGCTCTGGTGCTGGTTGTTCTCGTTACCACGCACATACTGGCCAGAGAAAGCCTGGACGTCGCCGCCGATGCGCAGCCAGTCGGTGGCGCGCCAGGCGAGGCCGAGCTTGAGGCTGTGCTGCGGCAGGCCGGGAATGCGGTTGCCCTTCTTGACGAAAATCTCGTCGTCCTGGCCACCGCCGGTACATTCCGCCGCCGTGCCGCGCGTGCTGTTGTTTTCGGCCAGGATGCAGGCGTCAGAACGGAAAGTGGCCTGCAGCCAGGTGTAGTTGGCGTACCAGTCGACGCGATGCAGGTTGCCGTTGAGGCCGAGTTCGAGGCCCTGACGCAAGGTCTTGCCGTAGTTGGTGAAATAGCCGGCGCTGGTCGAGGTGCCGACGAACAGGATGTCGTCGCTGCTCATGGTGCGGAACAGGCCGGCGTTCCAGTTCGCATCTCCCAACAATTCGCCGGCCAGCTTGCCGCGCAGACCGGCTTCGAGGGTGCGGGCGACGACCTGCTTCAGATACGGGTCGGCGGCCATCGAATTGGGCAGCGTGCACGGGTTGGCCGGGTCGGCGCAGCCGAGTTCGATCGGCGTCGGCACGCGGTTGCCCTGGCTGAAGCCGGCGTAGGCGTTGAGCGTCGGGACGATCTGCCAGGAGAGGCCGATGGCCGGGTTGAGCTTGCGGTATTTGTGGTCGCCGTCGAGGTTGGGCGCCGTCCGGTTGAGTTCGTCGAAGGTCGTGACGTGGCTCATGTTGTAGCGCGCCGAGGCGGTCAGGTGCAGGTTCGGCTGCAGCGAGAAGGTGTCGGTGACGAACAGGCTGGCCGTGCTGGTCTTGCCGTTGATCTGGTTTTCGACGACAACCGGCGACAGATTGGTCACGCCACGCGTGGCGTCGAGATCGCCCAGTTCCTGCGTCTGCTGGAAGTTGATGCGGGCCTGGTCGTAGGAGGCGCCGACGGCGAGCTGGTGCTGCTTGCCGCTGAAGTTCCACTGGGCGGCGAGGCCCGTGCTGCGCTGGGTCGTCCGCGTCCGGTTGTTGGCGCCGGTTTCGTCGGGTGCCGGGCCGACATTGCCGCCGTCAACCCAGTCCTCGTAGTCGGTCTCGTAGTCGTCGTTCATGTCGCCGTTGAGCGTGCGCGTCTTGGTCCGCCGGTGATAGACGCTGCCGCTCAGGCTCTGCGTGTCGCTGAGCCAGAGCTTGCCGTTGAGGGCGAGCTGGGTCATGTCGTTGCGCGTCTCGTCGGGGTGCGTGAAGATCGCTTCGCGGCGCTCGGCGAGCATCGATTGCGGCAGCAGCCCGTTGCCGATCAGCCGGCTGCGCGCCTTGGTCAACGTCAGGTCGGCCTCGCCGGCGGCGTTGCGGAAGGACAGCTTGCCGAAGAACTGTTTGACGTCGGACGGCGAATGATCGCGCCAGCCGTCTTCGCGAAACCAGTCGCCGGCGCCGTACCAGCCGAAGGTGCCGTTGTTGCCGCCATACTCCAGTTCGGTGTTGGTACGGTTGAAACTGCCGCCGGAAAGCTCGATCTTGCCGCCCGGGTGCGAGAAGCCGCTCTTGGTCCGGATGGCCAGCGCGCCGCCCAGGGTGTTGAGGCCAAAAGCCGGGTTTGAACCGGGAATCAGGTCGATGCCGGCAATCGCCGAATTGGGGATCAGATCCCAGTTGACCGTGTCGCCGAAAGGCTCATTGACTCGCACGCCATCGACGTAGACCGAAAGCCCCTGGGCCGTGCCGAGCAGCGGCGAGGCGGTAAAGCCGCGGTAGTTGAGATCGGCCTGGTAGGGGTTGCCGGTGACTTCATTGACGGTGACGGCCGGCACCTGGCGAAGCAGTTGCTCGGCGATGTTCTGGCTTTCGATTTCGTCGAGCCGGCTGTCGTCGAGCGACTGGACGTTGGCCGGCAGGTGCAGGCGCGGCACGCCGATACCGGATAGCGGCGTCGTGCCGACGACTTCGACGGTGGCCGTGGTGACGACAGCCTCGGCGGCGAAGGCCGGGGCGAAGGCAGCGGAGATGGCGATGGCGAGCAGCGAACGTTGCGGGATTTGTCTCATGATGTTGTTTTCTTGAGTTTGTAGTTGATCGGTACGACGACTTGAATTTCGTTGGCTTCCAGCGCCTCGGGTAGCGGCGGCAGGCTGGCCAAGGCTTCGAGCATGGCCAGCGCGTGCTGGTCGAGGACCGCGAAGCCGCTCGAACGGTCTAGCACGACGCCGAGCAGATTGCCCTTGCGGGCGACTTTCAGGCGCAGGCGGACTTCGCCCTCCCAGCCGCGCATGGCGGCGACGCGCGGGTATTCCTGATGGCGGGCGAAGAGTTCGCCGAGGCGCTGGCGATAGCCGTCGAGGACTTCGCTCTGCGGGCGTTGCGGGGCGATGGCCGGGGCCGGCCGGGCGGCTTCGGCAACCGGAGCGGCAACTGCTGGCGCGGCGCTTTCGGCAGCCATCGCCGATGACGACGATGGCGCGGGGGCCGGCACGTTGGCCGGCCCGGCAGTCTGCGTCGTTCGCGGAGCCGGCCGCTCCGAACGACTTGCTTCCTGCCGGGCCTTCTGGGGGACGGCTGCCGGCGCCGGGGCGACTTCGGCAACAGGTCCGGATTCGGTAACCGCGATCAGGCGGATCGAGGCAAAAATGGGCGGCAGGCTGATCGGGCCATTCTCGCGTTGCCACGAGGTCAGGGCAAACAGCGAGGCGTGGAGCAGCATGGACAACGCCAGAATTGCCCAGAATTTCCGGTTGACCGTGGGAATCACCGGTACCTCGATGTTGGCCGCGGTGATCACGGTTTCGCCCCCAGCGCTTCCCGCTCGGCGGCCGGAAAGAGATGGCCGACCGAGCGGCGATATTCGCTGGCCGCCACCGGCAGATTGGCGAACTCGGCCGGTAGCGGGCGGGCCAGCACGTCGTTCATGTCCAGCCCGGCTTTCGCCGCGTCGCGCATGGCGGCGCTCAGCCAGGTCAGCCAGGCGCGGGTCTGGCGAATCGGGGCGGCATCGCCGGTCGGCGCGCCGTGGCCGGGCAGCAAGACCTTGAAGCCAGCTTCGCGGGTCAGCGCTTCGAGCTGATCGAGCGCCTTGAGCCAGTGCGCGACGTCGGCGTGCGGCGTGGTCGGCGCGCGGCCGTTGAAGGCGAGGTCGCCGGCAAAGACGACACCGCTCGTTGCATCGACAATGACTAGGTCGGCGCCGGTATGACCGTCGAGGGCAACAAGACGCAGGCTGCGCCCGGCGACGTCGACAACGCCGGCATTCAGCGTCTTGCCGGGCAGCTGGACTTCGGTGCCCTTCATCCAGTCGCCGCTCATGCGGAAGAGGTTTTCGGCGAAAGCATTGCCATCGGCGGCGATGCCGTTGCGCGTTTCGGCCAGCGCAGCAATCGGCACATCGGCGAATGCCTGATTGCCGAGAAAGTGGTCGGGATGATGGTGAGTGTTGATGACCAGCGCGATGGGCTTGGCGGTGATCGCGGCAATCGCCCGGCGCATCTGCTGGCCGTAGCGCAGCGACGGCCCCGTGTCGATGACGATGACGCCCTGCGGGGCGACGATGAAGGCGGTGTTGACGATGTTGCCGCCGTTGTCGGTGGTGAAATCCTCGGTTTTACCGATGAAGGCGTAGACATCCGTGGCAAGCTGCACGGCCGACAGCCGGTAGTCGAAGTCGACCGCCCCGAGCTGGCCGGCAAACAGCATCAGTAGCGCACAGAGCAGCCGTTTCACTGGGCTATCCTCGCCTTGAAAGCGTTGCCGTTGTTGTCGCGACCAGTTGCCTCGACCGGGCCGTCGGCGCTGGTTCGTTGCAAGGTGAATACCGGATTTTCGCTGACCGGCTCGTAGGTCTGGACGCGCATCAGGCGCTTGCCGGCGGCGTCGGCAAAGTTGATTTCTTCGAGGAAGAAAGCCGGCGTGCCGGCGACCAGGCCGGTGTCCATGGGATGCACGATGCGCATGCGCAGCCGGCCGGCGTTCGGGCCTTCGCTCCACTGGCGGCCGCTCACTTCATTGAGGCGCTGCTGCCATTCCTTCGAACCACCCGCTGCTGACGGCGCCGTGCAGCCGCCGCCAACGGTGTTTACCCAGGTGCCGCCGACATGCCAGACGCCATCGGCGGTGCGCACCGCGGCACGGACCGGCGTCGACTGCTGGAGCTTGACGCGAAAACCGAGGAAAGCCGGCGCATCTTCGGGGAAAAAACGCAGCACCTGGACGATGGGATTGAAGTCGGCGAAGACGACGACTTCGACCACACCAGCCAGTGCCGTGGCATCGACAGTGACCGGCACCTGCATCGGGTTTTCGGCCGTCGATGGGGCAACCACCTTGACACGCGGATCAAAGAGCACGGGGGCCCCGGCCAAGAAAGCTTTCTGCATTTCCGACCAGCGTGCCGAGGCGAGCGGATCGCCGTTCTCACGCAAGGCGGCAGCCTCGGCCGGAGGCATCAGCGCCGCCAGGGCAATCGCCGCAATGGTCAGTGGGTATTTCATCGTGTCTCGCTCCTTTTGCCCTGTGGGCTCTTTGTGCAGACTCGTGTGCAAAGCGCGTGCCAAGAACCGCTGGTTTTGGCGAATCCCTGATCTGGCCGGCAACGGCGCCGTAGTGCCGGACACTGTCACGGCCTCTGAACAACCCGGGTGTGCAACTTTGGAGCAGGTGGTGACAATTGGAACAGACAACTGAATCACCTCCCGGCGACACGAATAGCCGCGCCGAACGCGGCTTCAGCCCCGCCAACAGGAGCGCCGGGCATTTTGACGTGGCTTGGCACAGCCCTTGCAGATTGTGTCCCCTGCCAGCGAGCCGGTTCAGGGAATGGAGGTGGCTCGCCAGCATGTCATTCCACGCGGCCGGACCGTGTTCAGCACGGTTTTCCGCGTTGGAACCATCGGATAATCAAGGAGACAATCCATGCATAGTCATACCCCTTTCAAGCGGAGAGTCGTTACCCTCGCGCTTCTGACGGCCGCCGCTTTTGCCGGCAGTCCGGCCAGCGCCGGCGTCACTGACGCCGACATCCTCAACGATGCCAAGACCCCCGGCGACGTCGTCAGCTTCGGCCTCGGCACCCAGGGTCAACGTTTCAGCCCGTCTACCCAGATCAACGCCAAGACCGTCAAGAATCTGGTCCCGGCCTGGTCGATGTCCTTCGGTGGCGAGAAGCAGCGCGGCCAGGAATCGCAGCCGGTCATCAGCAATGGCAAGATGTTCGTCACCGCTTCCTACAGCCGCCTCTTCGCTGTCGATGCCAAATCCGGCAAGAAGCTGTGGAAGTACGAGCATCGTCTCCCGGACGGCATCATGCCGTGCTGTGACGTGATCAACCGCGGCGCTGCTCTCTACGACAACCTGGTCATCTTCGCGACGCTGGATGCCCAACTGGTTGCCCTCAACCAGGACACCGGCAAGGTCGTCTGGAAGGAAAAGCTCGGTGACTACGCTGCCGGCTACTCCGCTACCGCCGCCCCGATCATCGCCAAGGGCAAGCTGATCACCGGCGTTTCCGGTGGTGAATTCGGCGTTGTCGGCCGCATCGACGCCCGCGATCCGAAGACCGGCAAGCTGCTGTGGACCCGTCCGACCGTTGAAGGTCACATGGGTTACAGCTTCAATGCTGCTGGCGAGAAGATCGAAAACGGCATCTCCGGCACCCTCAACGCCACCTGGACCGGCGACCTCTGGCAAACCGGCGGCGCCGCCACCTGGAACGGCGCTACCTACGATCCGGAAACCAACCTGATCTTCGCCGGTACCGGCAACCCGGCACCGTGGAACAGCCACCTGCGTCCGGGCGACAACCTGTTCTCGTCGTCCACCGTCGCCATCGACGCCGACACCGGCAAGATCGCCTGGCATTACCAGAACACCCCGCACGACGGCTGGGACTTTGACGGTGTAAACGAATTCGTTTCCTTCGACTACAAGGACCCGAAGACGGGCAAGATGGTCAAGGCCGGCGGCAAGGCCGACCGTAACGGTTTCTTCTTCGTGAACGACCGCACCAACGGCAAGCTGCTCAACGCCTTCCCGTTCGTCAAGAAGATCACCTGGGCAACCGGCTACAACCTCGAAACCGGCCGTCCGAACTACATCGAAGAAGGCCGTCCGGGCGACCCGACGCAAGGTGCTGACGGCAAGAAGGGCAAGGTCGTCTTCTCGGCACCGTCCTTCCTTGGCGGCAAGAACCAGCAGCAGATGGCCTACAGCCCGCAGACCGGCCTGTTCTACGTGCCGGCCAACGAGTGGTCAATGGACATCTGGAACGAACCGGTTTCCTACAAGAAGGGTGCTGCTTACCTCGGCGCCGGCTTCACCATCAAGGCTCTGAACGACGACCATATCGGCGTGCTGCGCGCTGTCGATCCGGCCACCGGCAAGATCGTCTGGGAAAACAAGAACTACGCTCCGTTGTGGGGCGGCGTCCTGACCACCGCTGGCGGCCTCGTCTTCTACGGCACCCCGGAAGGCTTCCTGAAGGGTGTTGATGCCAAGACCGGCAAGGAACTGTGGTCCTTCCAGACCGGTACCGGCATCGTTGCACCGCCGGTCAGCTGGGAACAGGATGGCGAGCAGATGATCGCCGTCACGACCGGCTGGGGCGGCGCTGTTCCGCTCTGGGGCGGCGACGTGGCCAAGCGCGTGAACTTCCTCGAACAGGGCGGTTCGGTCTGGGTCTTCAAGCTGCACAAGTAATAAATTCTCTCCCCTTCGGGCGCTCCGGCGCCCGATTGAAACGGCGCGGCGGCTTCGGCCCTCGCGCCGTTTTTCATTTTTGGCCAAAATTTCCGGTTGACCGTGGAAGATCACTTGCTTGCTCCGGCCCGCGACTCGAAGAAGACCTGGATGGCCCAGGCCAGCTCCTGTTTGAGCACCCCCTGCCAGGGCGGCATGTGGGTGACGCCGACGATGATCTTGCCGTTGCGCACCGTTTTGGCGAAGTAGGCATCGTTGTCGCGCAGGCAGGCAGCGTTCAGTTCGGCGTCGCTGATCCGCTTGCAGAAGCGGTTGAGATTGCGCAGGTCTGGCGCCGGGGCGGCGTTGGTGCTGGCATCGGCACCATGGCAGCGGGCGCAGGCCTGGTTGTAGGCCTGTTGGCCGATGGCCAGGGCAACCGGGTTGCCGCGGTAGGGGTTTTCGGCCAGCCAGCTTGCACCGAGCGGCGGCAGGCCGTCCGGCGACACTGCTGGCGCCACGGCGACTTCGTTGGCCACGGCGAGCGAGGAAGACAGCGCCGTCAGAAGAATGAGGATCAGTTTTTTCATGGTCATCACCAGTCGGTCGGGCAATTGGTGCAGCCCTCGAAATCGGCATCCTGAAACACTGCGAAGCGACGGAAGATGCCGGTCAGATCGGCTTTGCGGAAATTGACGGTAAAGAATTTGGTCTCCTGGAGGTTGGCGTTGTTGAGCCGGGCGCCGATGAACCAGGCGAAATTGGCCTTGGCCGCTTCGAGGTTGGCGCCGGTCAGGTCGGCATTGGTGAAATCGGTGCGAAACAGGCGGGCGAATTCGAGATCGGCACCGACCATTTTGGCGCCGCGAAAGGTCGCCGTCGGCGCACTGACCTTGTTGAGGCGGGCGGCTGTGAGGTCGGCCCCGTCGAGGTTGGCGCCGGCCAGGTTGGCGCCACGCAGGTCAGCCCGCGCCAGCTGGGCGCCACTCAGATCGGCGCCGGCCAGGTTCTGCCCGGCCAGATTGGCGTGGCGCAGGTCAGCCCCTGGGCAGCGGGTATGCGGCCAGATGCCGCAACCGTTGATGACCAGCGGTTCGAAGGGTTCGGCGGCCAATGCTACGGTCGACCCGAAAAAAAGGGCAAAAATGAAATGTCTGGGCATTGTCGTCATTCGAAAGATGCTTCGATCCAAATATTCCCAGGCTGAGTCGGCGTCCATGCAGCGCTGACCCAGCCTTGCTTGCGGGCAATCCGCAGGCCGGGGGAATCCGGCCTGCGGCGGGAACGGTCGGAGCGAAACGCTCGCTCAGTTCTTCAGCGACTTCGGCAGCTTGAACACCCACATCGAGCCACCCTGCGTCACCTGCTTGGTCAGGTCGGCCATGTCGCCGCCCCACAACGGCACGGCGCCGCCGTAACCGGACTGGATGCCGACAAACTGCTCGCCGTCCATTTCCCAGGTGATCGGCACGGAAACCACGCCGGAGCCGGTCTGGAACTTCCACAGTTCCTTGCCGTTTTTGGCGTCGAAGGCTTTCACGTAACCGTCCGAGGTGCCGGTGAACAACAGGCCACCAGCGGTGGTCATGGTGCCGGCCCACAGCGGGAATTTCTCCTTGTGTTCCCAGACGATCTTGCCGGTCTTCGGGTCCATGGCGCGCAGGGTGCCGACGTGGTCGTCGAACAGACGCTTGATGCGGAAGCCCTGGCCAAGGTAGGCGGAGCCGGCCTTGTACGTGAGCTTTTCGGTCCAGTAATCCATCGCCCAGTGGTTGGCCGGGATGTAGAACAGCTCGGTCTGCTGGCTGTAGCTCATCGGCATCCAGTTGGTGCCGCCGAGGAAAGGCGGCGAAACGAAGATCGAGTCGCCCTTGTCGGCGCCCGCTTTCGGCTTCGGCGGATGCTGGCCTTCGACGATGTTCGGCTTGCCGGTCTGCAGGTTCCAGCTCTTCGCCCAGGTGATGCCTTCAACGAACGGCCAGGCGCCGATCAGCGAAGTCGGCTTGTTCGGATAGCCGGCGCCGTTGGTCAGCTTCTCGCGGTCGGTGACGAAGAAGTAACCGTTGCGGTCGGCGTGGGCCGAGGCCTTGACCATCTTGCCGGTCTTCGGATCCTTGTATTCGAACAAGACCACCGAGTTGTTGCCGGAGAAGTCCCAGGCATCGTTCGGGGTGTGCTGGAAGAAGCCCTTGAGCTCGCCGTTGCTGGCATCGACATAGGCCTGGCCGGAGGTAAACAGGCTGTCCCAGTTGCGCGGATCGTCGCCTTCCTTGGTCCGGTGCCAGGTGTTCCACGGCGCCGGATTGCCGGTGCCGATGACTACCATGTTCTTGTCCACATCGTAGCTGGCCGTCTGCCACGGAGCACCGCCGCCGTGATTCCAGGCATCGACCTTCTTGCCATCCGGACCTTCCGGCCAGCTCGGCGCCTTGGCGTCGCCGGTCGGCGTGCTGTCCTTGCCGTTCAGGCGGCCCATGTGGCCTTCGACCATCGGGCGGGCCCAGACTTCCTCGCCGGTATCCGGATCGCGGGCGAACAGGTAGCCGACGACGCCGAATTCGTCGCCCGACGAGCCATGCACCAGCAGCACCTTGCCGCTCTTCTGGTCCTTCACGACGAAGGGCGCGCCAGTCATCGTGTAGCCGATCTTGTGGTCGCCGAACTTCTTCTTCCAGACCACCTTGCCGGTGTCCTTGTTGAGCGCCACGACGGTGGCGTCGAGCGTGCCGAAGTAGATCTTGTCGCCGTAGATGGCGGCACCGCGGTTGATCACGTCGCAGCACGGACGGATGTCTTCCGGCAGGCGGGCTTCGTACTCCCACAGGCGCTTGCCGGTACGGGCATCGATGGCGAAGATGCGCGAGTACGAGGCGGTAACGTAGATCACGCCGTCGTGCACCAGGGCCTGCGCTTCCTGGCCGCGCTGCTTTTCGCCGCCGAAGGAGAAGCTCCAGGCCGGCACCAGGTGATCGACGTTCTTGGTGTTGATTTTGGTCAGCGGGCTGAAGCGCTGGGCTTTCAGGCCAAGCCCGTAGGACAGCACGTCACTGGTCGTCTTGTCGTCGTTGAGGATGTCTTCCCAACTCACCGTCTTGCTGGCCATGGCCGGCGCACAAAAGGTGGCCACGACCAGCGTCGCAAGGATGGTCTGACGTGGATTGAACCGTGTAAATTCCATTTTTATTCGTCTCCTGAAGAGTGTCTTTGCTTTCCCGAGAGGCCGGGGCGGCCTGTCTTGATCGACGGGCAAGCCCAGTATAGAAAGCCGATTTGTCCGAAGTCTCGGGACAAGCTCACCCCCAAACCGGGAAAAATTCCCGACCGTCATCCAGCCGGTATGAAACCTGCTCGGAGTCACTACAACTAAAAACAAGGTGGAGACATGGATCTGCGTAGACGGCTGGTGATCTGGCTCGGCGGCTTGCTCGCCGGACTGATGCTGATGGCGACGCTGATCAACCTTCACTCGCTGCGCGGCGACATCCAGGCCGAAGTGGCCGCCTCGGAGCAACTGGTCACGGTCCTGCTCAAGGCCGGCGATGCCCAGTCCGGCAACAAGGCCGAGCTGGAAGCCCTGCTCAAAAATGCCCAGCTACGCCACCTGAGCATCCACCTTGATGACGCGGCAGCCAAAGCCGAGGAAAAACCGCACTGGCTCGCCCCCCTGCTCGGCATTGCGACCAGCGCCACGCCGGCCCAGACCATCCGCCTCGGCGACCAGACCCTGACCATCGCCGCCAACCCGAACTCGGAAATCGAGGAGCGTCTGGGCGACACTGTTCGACTTTGCATCACCCTGTTGCTCTATTCTGGAGCAACTCTGCTCGTCGCCTGGTGGTCGGCCGATCGCGCGCTGACCCCGGTACGTGAGCTGGAGGCCGGGCTGCAGCGGCTGGCCGACAATGCCCCCGACGCCGCCATGCCGCCATTTGCCCTGCGCGAATTTCGCCGCGTGGCCAGCGCCATTGATGCACTGGCCAGCAAACTGGACGCCTCCCGAGCCGCCCAGCAACAGCTGGCCCGCCAGCTGATTGCCGTGCAGGAAGAGGAACGCCACACTCTGGCAAGGGAATTGCATGACGAGATGGGGCAAACGCTGACCGCCATCGGGGTTACCGCCGCCTTTCTCGAACGCAACGCCACGCGGCTCGACGCAGCAAACATCGTCGAATGCGCCCAGGATCTACGGCGCGACGTACGGACCAGCGGCGAGCAGTTGCGCGCCATGCTCAAGCGCCTGCGCCCGCATGGTCTGGATGCGCTCGGCCTGGCCAGCGCCCTGCGCGAACTGGTGACCAGCTGGCAGCAGCGCGAGTGCGGCATCGCGTTTGATCTCGAGATGCCGGCGGAACTACCCGTGCTGGACGAAGCAACGGCCCTGGTGGTCTACCGCGTGGTGCAGGAAGGGCTGACCAATGTGGTTCGCCATAGCGAAGCGCGGCATTGCCGGATTCGCATTGAGGTGGCACGGAATACGCTCTACTTGAGCGTGGAGGACGATGGAAAAGGCCTGCCCGAGGCCGGCCCGGCACGCCGCGGCGGTTTGCTCGGCATGGCGGAAAGGCTGGAAATGGCCGGGGGCAGTCTGCACATGGAAAACAACGCAATAATCGGGTTGCATCTTCAGGCTCGCTTGCCGATGGGCCAGGAAGAACGACAGGAGGAACAACGATGATCCGCATCATTCTGGTCGATGACCACGCCGTCGTCCGCACCGGCTATCGCCGCCTGCTCGACGCCGAGCCCGGCCTGCAGGTGGTCGGCGAAGCGGCCTGCGCCGACGAGGCCAATGCGCTGATCATGCGCGTCGCCGTCGATGTCGCCGTGGTCGACCTCAGCCTGCGCGGCAGCAGCGGCATCGAAGCCATTCGCCGCATGCTGGCCCGCCAGCCCGGCCTCAAGGTTCTCGTCCTTTCGATGCACGAAGGCGCCGGCCACATCACCCAAGCCCTGCGCAGCGGCGCCCTCGGCTACCTGACCAAATACAGCGAGCCGGGCGACGTCATCGACGGCATTCGCCGCGTCGCCACCGGCAAGCGCGTCTTTTCGCCGGAAATCGCCCAAGTGCTGGCCGAAGAAGCGCTTGACGGCAACGGCGCCCTCGCCCACCTGACGCCACGCGAGTTCGAGGTGCTGCGCATGCTGGCGCACGGTGAATCGGCCAACTGCATCGCCAGTTCCATGCACCTGAGCCCGAAAACGGTGTTGAATTACCTCACCCTGATCCGCCAGAAACTCAATGCCGACAACGACTTCAAACTGCTCCACCTGGCCGCAAGGCATGGCCTGGTGGATATGAACCATGCCATCAGCGCCTGAAAACCGCCCCCTTCAACAATCAACAACCCGGAGTAGAGAAATGTTCCGTCACTCAACACTGGCCGCTTTGCTGGCCTGCAGCCTGATCACCCCCGCCGCCATGGCCGACGCCAAGCTCGATGCCGAGATGAAGAAACTCGCGCTCAGCAGCGGCTGCACGACCTGCCACGGCATCGAAAAGGACAAACCGGGCCCTGACGGCCTGAAGCCGATCGGCCCGGCCTGGATCGATGTGGCCGCCCAGTACCGCGGCAAGCCGGGCGCCACCGAATTCCTGACCCGCGTCGTCCAGGAAGGCTCCAACCCCTACTCCAGCCACTGGAAGAACCGCGTTTCCGGCATCGCCATGCCGCCCAACGCCGTCGCCATCAGCCCGGCCGATACCCGCCAGCTGGTTTCCTGGATACTGTCGCTGAAGTAAGCGGCAGCGCCCGCCACTGTCGGCCCAACCTTCCGGAGTTTCCGAGCATGAGCAAACCTTCTCTCGCCGCCCGCCTGGCCGTGCACCTTGCCAGCCTTCTGCTGGTCGTCTGTTGCGGCACGGCCCTGGCCGGTGACCGTGCCACCCCGCGCGAAGCCCGCGCCCTCTTCGACCAGGCCGTGAAGTATCTGCAAGCCAA
This sequence comes from Azonexus sp. GW821-FHT04F04, assembly GCF_059420025.1. Lineage (NCBI taxonomy): Bacteria > Pseudomonadati > Pseudomonadota > Betaproteobacteria > Rhodocyclales > Azonexaceae > Azonexus > Azonexus sp. GW821-FHT04F04. Next base: position 81,524 of record NZ_JBWKSX010000005.1, read on the forward strand.
TGGCCCCGAGAAGTCCTGGGCGACCTTCAGCGACCGCAAGGGTGCTTTCGTCAAAAAAGATCTCTATGTTTACGTGATCGACCGCAAAGGCACCTATGTCGCCAACGGCGCGGCGCCCGACACGCTGGTCGGCCTCAATGTGCTCGATAGCGTTGATGCCGCCGGCACGCCGCTCTTCCGCCACATGATCGCCGTCACCGACAAGCAGACCGAGGCGCGCATACGCTACGTCTGGCTCAATCGCAAAACCAATCACGTCGAGTCCAAGAATGCCTGGCTGTACCGTCAAGGCGATTACATTCTTGGCGTCGGCTATTACTCGCCGCACGCCACGGCGATCGATGCCCAGAAGCTGCTCGGCGAGGCCGTCGCTTTTGCCATCAAAAATGGCTTGAGCAGCGCCACCAAAGCTTTCAACGACACCAGAGGGGCTTTCGTACGTGACGACCTCTACGTCTTTGCGGTCAATCTGGACAGCGGAAAATTCGAGGCGCACGGCGTGAACCCGGCGTGGACCGGCACCGACGCGCGTACTCTCCATGATGTCGAAGGCCACGCGCTGATTCAGGAAATGATCGACCAGGCGAAAAGCAAGGGCACCGGTGTCGTCGATTACGTCTGGCGCAATCCGGTCACCAATGCCGTCGAGCGCAAGCGCTCCTTCATCCAGCGCGTCGACAACAGCCTGCTCGGGGTCGGTTACTACCTCGACTGAGCGGCTGCACCCAATTCAAGCATTTCAGAATTGGGCAAAATTTCTGGTTGACCGCAGGAATGACCCAAACCGGCCCGCGAGGCCGGTTTTTGTTGCCAGTCCATTTCCCAATTGCCGACTGGCCTGCCACGGTAGATACTGGAAACAGAGGATGGTTTAGCGTCGCGCCGTCCACCCGGTAGAGAAGGGATGTCATTGCTTTTAATGAATACCCGGCCGAAGTCCGTGGAGAGGGAGATCGTCATGTTTGCGCCATTGAATCGGCTCAGCATCCGCAACCGGATCTGGGGCATTGTTGCCATTTTTGTCGGCAGTATCCTGCTGACCGGTGCGCTTGATGTCCTGACCCTCAGGGACACCCTGCACCAGGAAAAGGAAGACAGTATCCGGCAACTGGTCGAAAGTGCCCATGCCGTGCTTGGGCATTACCAGAACCTCGAACGCAACGGCGAGTTGAGCCGGGAATTGGCCCAAGCTGCAGCCATCGAGACGATCAAGGGCATGCGCTACAACGGCCGGGACTATTTCTGGCTTAACGACAATCAGGCTCCACCGCGGATGCTCATGCATCCGATCTCACCGGAGCTGGATGGCAAGCTGCTACTCGACGACAAATTCAACTGTGTGACCAGCATGCGCAACGGCACGGAAGGACCTTTTGTCCCGACCGATGGCAAGAAAAACCTGTTGCAGGCCTTCGCCGAACTGGTGGCACAAACCGGGCAAGGCTATGTCACCTATCCGTGGCCCAAGGTCACTCCGGATGGCAAAAGCACGCCCGAAAGATTCCCCAAGCTGTCCTATGTCAAAGGTTTTGCCCCTTGGGGCTGGACCGTCGGTTCCGGCATCTACATTGATGACATCGATGCCGCGATTCAGACCAGGGCCGTGCAGCACATGTTGCTGCTGCTCGGCATCACCACCACCTTGTTGTTGCTGACCAGCCTGATTGCTCGCAGTATCACGGTGCCGCTGCTGGCCACAATGCGCACCATGCACGCCATTGCGAGAGGCGAGGCCGGACTCGACAAACGCCTGGCCATCCAAGGAAAGAGTGAAATATCCGAACTGGCGTCCAATTTCAATGAAATGCTCGACCACATAGAGATCCGGGACAGGGCATTGCTCGCGCATCAGGAAGGACTGGAACAGGAAGTCGCCAAGCGCACCGCCAGCCTGAGCGAAGTGAATCGACAGCTGGATGCGGAACTGGTCGAGCGCAGGCGCATCGAGAAGATCATTGGCGAGAGCAAAAACCGCATGCATGCCTTGCTCGATGCCACCGATGAAGCGGTACTGCTCCTGGCGCCGGATGCCACGGTTCTCGAGATCAACACGTTCGCGGCCCGCCGCTTCGGGAAAACGCCGCAACAGATGGTCAGGACAAATTTTCTCGATCACATGCCACCCGAACTGGCAAAGTCGCGCCGGCACATGATGCGTGCGGCGGTCGACAGCGGGGATGTGGTCCGCTTCCAGGACCAGCGGGGTTCAACATGGTTTGACAACAACCTGTACCCGGTCAAGGACGAAAACGGCGTCGTCGAAAGCGTTGCCGTCTATGCCAAGGACGTCTCCGAGCAAAAACGTATCAAGATGGATGAGGACCTCTTCCTGCAACTGGGCACGGTACTCATGCGCTGGGGAGTCGATTCAATGGCCATCTCCCAGATTTTCTGTGACGGCATTCTGCCTATTTTCAATCTCGACGCTGCCTGCATCGTGGTTACCGGCAAGGATGGCAAGCTTTCCCTGGCCGCGGCTTCAGGGAGTCTGACGAGCAAGGCCATGGAACACGTTGCCGGCAGTGGCAGTGAAGCCTTGGCATGCCTGCCGTTGGCCTCGGTAATTGCCAGCGGAAAACATCTGGTAGTGTCGCTCACCAATGAGAGTTGCGCGGTCTGCAAAGCGAGAAACGAGGCACTTACCGACTGCGCAACGGCCATCCTGCTGCCCCTGAATATCCACGGCGAATGCTGGGGTGTTCTGGCGCTGTATGGCAAGGAACCCGACCAGTTTACCGACAGCCTGTTGCAGCAACGCCTGCTGGCCAGCGCCAACCGCCTGGTCATCACACTGGAATCAGCCTTGCGCCAGGAAAGGCTGGCTCTCTTTGATCTGGCCCTGGCCGAAGTCGGCAATGCGGTGATGATCACCGATGTCGCCGGCAAGATCATCTGGGTCAATCGCTCCTTTACCCTGCTTTCCGGCTACACCAACGAGGAACTGCACGGCCAGCCGCCCTCCCTTTTCAACTCCGGCACCCAGGATGCAGTGTTCTTCCGACATTTCTGGCAGAGCATTTCGGGCGGAGCGACCTGGCGCGGCGACATCGTCAACCGGCGCAAGGACGGCAGCCTGTACACCGCCAACCAGATGGTGACGCCGCTGTTCAACGCCGAGGGCAAGATCAGCCACTACATCGCCGTACTCGAGGACATCAGCGAACGCAAACGCCAGGAAGACGAGCTGAAGAAGAACTACGAGCATTTACGCGCCCTCAACGAACAACTGGCAAATGCCCAGAACCAGCTCCTGCAATCGGAAAAAATGGCCTCCATCGGCCAGCTGGCAGCCGGCGTCGCCCACGAGATCAACAACCCGATCGGCTTCGTCAACTCCAACCTGGGCACACTGAAAAACTATGTCGACGAACTGCTCGGCGTCATCCACGCCTATAGCGCCGCCGATCCACTACTCGCCGGGCATCCCGAGTTCAACGCCAGCATCGCCGCCCGCAAGGCAGAGGCCGACCTCGACTTCCTCGGCGAAGACATCCATGGCCTGCTCAAGGAATCGCGCGAAGGGATCGCCCGGGTCACCAGGATCGTCCAGGACCTCAAGGATTTCTCACGCATAGACAGCATGGACTGGGCCCTAGCCAATCTCGAACAAGGGCTGGACAGCACGCTGAACATAGCCATGAACGAAATCAAGTTCAAAGCCGATATCATCAAGGAATACGCCGGCATCCCCGATATCGAATGCCTCGGCTCGCAGTTGAATCAGGTGTTCATGAATCTGCTGGTCAATGCAGCACAGGCCATCGAAACGCATGGCACCATCACCATCCGCACCGGCACGACGAGCGATGCAGTCTGGATCGAGATTGCCGATACCGGTCGGGGCATCCCGCCCGAAAACCTCAAACGCATTTTCGACCCCTTCTTCACCACCAAGGCCATCGGCCAAGGCACCGGCCTAGGCCTCTCGCTGGCCTACAGCATCGTCCAGAAACACCATGGCAAACTCGAAGTCAGCAGCGAAGTCGACGTTGGCAGTTGCTTCCGTGTCGAAATTCCACAACGGCAACCGGAGCCTGCAGCAGCAAACCCGGTCGCGGCCTGAGTCGGGAGTAGGCATCGGAATGGCGCTTGACTTGAGCCCATAGCTCGGTCAATCCCGTTCGGTTCTTGCGCCCCTTGAATTGACTGCTCCATTCCTGAACACCTGTTGAGCAGTTGATCACACCACGGCCTGCTCCAGGCCTTGTTGAACACCCCCTCAAGCGATACAAGCATTTGAAAATTAGTCATTTTTTCCGGTTGACCGTGGAAATGGCATGGCTGGCACACGGCATGCACATTAGATGGCACGAGTCACGGCAGGTCATCGTCTGGAATCAACAGAATCTGCCGGCTTCGAGTTAGCCCTGAGTTACCCAATTTGCAACTTCATTCAAGAACACTGGAGACAACCATGATTTATGCAGCTCCCGGCGCCGCTGGTGCCAAGATTGCCTACAAGGCCCAGTACAACAACTTCATCGGCGGCCAGTGGGTTGCCCCGGTCAAGGGTGAGTACTTCGACGTAATCACCCCGACCACCGGCAAGGTTTACACCAAGGCCGCCCGTTCCTCCGCTGAAGACATCGAGCTGGCGCTCGACGCCGCTCACGCTGCCGCCGATGCCTGGGGCAAGACCGGCGCCGCCGAGCGTGCCAACCTGCTGTTGAAGATCGCCGACCGCCTCGAAGCCAACCTGGAAATCCTGGCTTACGCCGAGACCGTCGATAACGGCAAGGCCATCCGCGAAACGCTGAACGCCGACATCCCGCTCACCGTCGACCACTTCCGTTACTTCGCCGGCTGCCTGCGTGCCCAGGAAGGCGCCCTCTCCGACATCGACGAGAACACCGTCGCTTATCACTACCACGAGCCGCTCGGCGTCGTTGGCCAGATCATCCCCTGGAACTTCCCGATCCTGATGGCCGCCTGGAAACTGGCCCCGGCCATCGGTGCTGGCAACTGCGTCGTGCTCAAGCCGGCCGAATCGACCCCGATCTCCATCCTGATCCTGGCCGAACTGATCGCCGACCTGCTGCCGCCGGGCGTCCTGAACATCGTCAATGGTTTCGGTCGCGAAGCCGGCATGCCGCTGGCCACCAGCAAGCGCATCGCCAAGATCGCCTTCACCGGCTCCACCTCCACCGGCCGCGTTATCGCCCAGGCCGCTGCCAACAACCTGATCCCGGCTACGCTGGAACTGGGCGGCAAGTCGCCGAACATCTTCTTCGCCGACGTCATGGACAAGGATGACGGCTTCCTCGACAAGGCCATCGAAGGCATGGTGCTGTTCGCCTTCAACCAGGGCGAAGTGTGTACCTGCCCGTCGCGTGCCCTGATCCAGGAATCGATCTACGACAAGTTCATGGAACGTGTGTTGGCCCGTGTTGCTGCCATCAAGCAAGGCAACCCGCTCGACACCGACTGCATGATGGGTGCCCAGGCTTCCCAGGAGCAGATGACCAAGATCATGTCCTACCTCGAAGTCGGCAAGCAGGAAGGCGCTGAATGCCTGATCGGCGGCGCCCGCGCTGTCCTCGAAGGCGACCTGGCCGGCGGTTACTACATCCAGCCGACCCTGTTCAAGGGTCACAACAAGATGCGCATCTTCCAGGAAGAAATCTTCGGACCGGTGCTCGCCGTGACCACCTTCAAAGACGAAGCTGAAGCCCTGGCCATCGCCAACGACACCCTCTACGGCCTCGGCGCCGGCGTCTGGAGCCGCAACGGCAACGTCGCCTACCGCATGGGTCGCGCCATCAAGGCCGGTCGCGTCTGGACCAACTGCTACCACGCCTACCCGGCACACGCAGCGTTCGGCGGCTACAAGGAATCCGGTATCGGCCGCGAAACCCACAAGGTCATGCTGGACCACTATCAACAGACGAAGAACCTGCTCGTTTCGTACAGCGAAAGCAAGCTGGGCTTCTTCTAAACCGGGCATCTCCTCCACTGGCCGCATTTAGTTTTGCGGGCAACTCTTCGGGGGCGGGCAACCGCCCCCCCTTTTTTAGGAGAAAATCATGGTCGACCGTGTCATTTGCACCCCGGCAACGCTTGAACTCATTGCGCTCCTGAAACAGCAATACGGCCCGGAACTCATGTTCCACCAGTCCGGTGGCTGTTGCGACAACAGTGCCGCCAACTGCTACCTGCCCACCGACCTCACCATCGGCCCCTACGACGTCCATCTCGGCGACATCGGCGGTGTGCCTTTCTACATCGGCGCCTCGCAATACGAATACTGGAAGCACACGCAACTGATCATCGACGTGATCGACGGATCGGGTGGCACCTTCTCGCTTGAAGGCAATACCGGCAAGGCTTTCCACACCCGTTCACGGCTGTTCACCGATGCCGAATGGGCTGAATTGCAGGCAGCTGGCCTCGTTTAATTCAAGGAATTTTCCACATGAACAAGCACCTGAGCATTACCCTGCTGCCTCTGCTCGCAGCCACCCTGTTCTCCGCTGCCCCGGCCCATGCCGCCGACGGCGAAGCCATCGTCAAGAAAGCCCGCTGCGTCGCCTGCCATGCCGTCGACCAGAAGCGCGTCGGCCCGGCCTACAAGGAAGTCGCCGCCAAATACAAGGGTGACCCCAAGATTGCCGCTGTCCTTTTCGACAAGGTCCGTCATGGCGGTTCCGGCAACTGGGGCCAGGTCCCGATGATTCCCCACCCGGCCGACAAGATCAGCGACGACGACCTCAAGGCCGCCGTACAGTGGATTCTGGCACTGGAATAAGCAACACGGCGCCCCGGTTTCGGGCGCCCAAAAGGGAGAACAGCAACTCCCCGACAAGAATGGCCGCAGGCCATCGAATGAAAAATCGAGGGGCGCCAAGCCGGTCACGATCCCGGCCGAGCGCCCCCGCCCCCTCTGTACCGCTTCTGCGAAGCAGGCCGGATTCCACGGTCAACCCCAAAAAACCACCAAAAATGAAAAGCCGGGCCGGTTCGACAGGGGCCGCAACGGACAACAGAGTGCACTGCCGGGTCCGGATTTCGGCACCCATGTTAAAATTGGCCGCTTTTTCCGGTAAAAGAAGCGGAGAGCAAGATGAGCACACTTACCACAGGCGATCGAGTGACGCACCCCAACCAGCAGGAATGGGGTCTGGGCAAAGTGCTTAGCGCAACCCCCGACAATCTCGATGTATTTTTTGTCGGCGCCGGCCGCAAGCGGCTCTCACGGTCCTTCATCAAACTCGAGAAAGCCGAAGGGGCCGCCTCGAAACATCGCCTCCTCGACAACCTGATCGAGACCTCGCAAATTGTTGGCGACAGCTTTGTCACCATCCCCATGGCGATTGAACGCTTCATGGCCAAATACCCGAACGGCTTCGAGGACGCTGATTACATCAAATCCGTGCGCGAAGCCAACATGCGCGGGCAAAAGATGTGCGCCCAGTTGCTGAGCCAGGACGAGCTTTCCCGGCTCATAGCCGAAGGCAGCTTCGACGCCGTCTGCGATCGTGCCCGGCACGTCGAAACCAGCGCCAACCTGCTGACCAAGAGCGAGCGCAAGACGTTGCACGAAGCCCTCGAACTGCCCGCCTGCCAAAAACTGTTCTCCCTGGCCCTGGCCGAACTGCTCTACGGGACAGAAAGCGAGGAGGCGCGCTTCAAGCACCTCCTGCGCACGCTGGGCATCCTCGAGCTGAACAAATGGCAGTTCGCGACGCTGTTCAGCTTCATCCGCCACCCGCAGCAATCCGCCTTCATCAAGCCGACCGCCATCCAGAATGCCGCCAAGGCGCTGTGCTGGCGGATCAACTACAAACCCGAACCGAACTGGAAGACCTACGATGCAGTCACCCGACTGTACAGCTACGTGCGCACCAACCTGCTCGAAGAAGGCCTGATGCCGCGCGATCTGATCGATGTGCAGGCCTTCATCTGGTCCGTCGCCCAGAAATAACCCGGCCGCCCTTCACTGGCGCAGCGCCCCACTCTCAGAAAAGGAAAAACATGAACGCTCAAGCCTTAGCCGAAAAACTCAACAAACTTGGATTTACGCCCACCGCCCTGAGCGAACCATCGAAACGCGAGGACGGGATGATCGTCTTTACCAAGGGCGTGCATGTGCAAGTGCCGCTGCATGGGGACGAACCCAATGTCGTCCTTGAAAGCGATGATGGCGACCTGGAGTTTTACGATGCCCAGCGCAACATCGAAGACCTGATTACCGATCTGAAGGCTGCCCTGCAAAGCGAACAGGCGATGAATTCGCGCTGAATAGCAGAAGGCTGACGACGCAGGCGGGGCAACAACCAATGCGCCTGCGGTGCCGGCCTGCCCTCAAGCCACGCCGGCCAGAACCGAGCGCAGCACCCCGGCCCCCGTGGCCGTCAGCGACCAAGCCAGCACCCCGCAATTGATCAGCACCGTCGCCCAGAACGTCGCCTGAAACGACGCCTTGCTCGACTTGTGGCGGAGCACGCGCTGCGCCAGCAAAGCCCCCGGCCAGCCGCCGAACAGGGCGATCATGTGCAAGGTGCTCTCCGCCGTCCGCCACCGCCCGCCCTGCGCCGCCGACTTGTCCCAGGCATAGACCACAAAGGCCAGCAGGCTCGCCCCGGCATACAGGCCGACGACAGCGAGCGGCAAGCGGCCGCCCAGGACACCCAGGCCAAGGAACGCAGAAAACATTACGCCGATGGCGACTGCCCAGCGGTTTGGGAGACCCGGACTTTTCTGGAACACGCTAACCTGCAACCTCGCCCACCCTCAGCGCATCACCCAGCCGCCACAAACGGGGAATACCTGGCCGACAAAGCAATTCGCCAGATCGCTGCACAAATAGGCGGCGAATTCGGCGTCCTCTTCCGCGCCGACCAGCCGCCCGAGCGGAACCTCGCGCTTCAGACGCTCCTGAAAACGCGGGTCGGCCTGCACCTCGGGCGGGAAGTAGGTCGGGTTTTCAACGAAGTTCTGGGCAATGGCATTGACCTGGACATTGTGCGGTGCGACCTCGACGCCGACGGCCTGCACGTAGGCCAGCTGGGCGCCGCGCGCCGCGCTGTAGGTCGACCGCCCCTTCATGCCGCGCAGGGCCGAAGCGCTGCCCATGACCAGAATCTTGCCCGAACGGCGAGCGATCATCGCCGGCAGGACGGCCCGGAACAAGCGCGTCAGCGGATGGACAAGGACCCCGAAGGTGTCGTTCCACTCCGCTTCGGTGACCTCCGCGACGGCCGTACCCGGCGCCGGAATAGCCAGATTGGCGACAAGAACATCGACCCGCCCAGCCTCGGCAACGATGGCAGCCGGCGCCTCGACATCAACGAGCGAGGCGGTATTGGCGATCACCGTGGCACCATGGCGGGCAAACACCTCGCACAGCACCGGGCCCATGAACATATCGGCCTGGGTGACCAGCACCCGTTTACCAAGCAGTTTTTGATCGGACATGTGCGCTCCTTTGGCGAAGGTCTGCTCATCCCTCCGCCGCGACGAGTTAGCGCACGGGGGGTAGCGTGGTGAATTTTTCCAGCCGGTCTTCCAGCTCGCCGATGTAGGCGGCAAGCGTGTTACCCGACTGTTCGGTGAACGAGCGGAAATCATGCTCAAGCCGATCGATTCTGGCAAGAACCATCTCTTTCGCTTCACCGTTGAGCGTCGTTTGCCTGGTCAATTCGGTTTCAAGAAAAGCGCGCAATTCGGTAAAGCGGGAAGCCTCGGCACTGTCCGCAAGCTCCCTGTTGGTCTGCAATGCACGTGAATGGCGGCGGGCCTCAAGGAGAACCGAACCCTGCAGGTAGACGACATAGATCAGAAACAGCGCGGTGATCAAGACCAACAGTCCGAGCATCAACAGGCCCAATGGCATTTGCACCGACGTAAAACCAAGCCATAACTCGGTAGGCGCGAGAAAGACGCCCCAGTTCAAGGCAGCGAAAGCGGCGACCACGGCCAAAATGATTAGCAACAATAGCGACTGAAGTTTCATGTCTAGGTTCCCGAATGGACAAACGTTGATGGGTGAAAGCCTGAAGCAGGCTTCAACATGAGGCACAGGAAAAACTCAGAAAGTCGACGCGCTGTGTCTCAACAAATTTCACGGCTGTTTATCCAGCCAATGCTGCGTGCAAAATCAGGTTTTTAGAATATCACGCGTATTCAGGTCGCATCTGTGCGCTACGGCACGTAAAAAAGCCACCCGAAGGTGGCACTGAATTTCAATTTTGGCTGTTTTTTCCGGTTGACCGTAGCAATGGCTATTATTTTGGTCAGATCATCCTGCTCCGTCGTGGAGCAACTGTTCAATTTTTGAACAAGCCACCGGGCAGCATGCGTTGCAGCGTACCGTCACGTTTGAGCAAATGTTTGAGCGCGCCGGCGATGTGCAGGACGATCAGGCCGGCGAGACCCCAGACAAAAACAACGTGGGCCAATTTGAAGGCGCCGTTGAGTGTTTCGTCGGGCCAGCCGAGCCTGGGCAATTCGACGCCAAAGAACTTGATGGCGTAGGGCGTGAAGGACGAGGCGAGGAAGCCGGCCAGTGGCGCCATGAACAACAGGGCATAAAGCCCGTGATGAACCGCCGTGGCCAGTTTGGCCTCCCAGCCGCCAGCCAGCGGTTTCGGCGCCGGATGACCGCGGCGCCAGGCGAGACGGGCGAAGATGAGCAACAACGCGAGCAGGCCGAGCGATTTGTGCAGACCGTAGGCAGCGCTGCGCTCGGCGCCCTTGGGCAGATCGACCATGGTCCAGCCCAACCAGAGCAGCCAGACGACGACAATCGCCTGCGTCCAGTGCAGCACCATGGCCGGTAGCGTATAGCGCTGACCGCTCATCGGATGCTGACGCCCCAAGGCAGTTCGCCGACTTCGATATCAGGCAGCTTCTTGTAGCTGGCGGTATCGATGACGGAAACCGTACCGGAGCGGCCATTGGCCACGTATAGCTTGGCGCCGTCCGGCGTGATCGCCATGTTCCACGGGCGTTTGCCGACTTCGATGGTGGCCACGACAGTGTTGCTGGCGACGTCGATGGCCATCACCGACGGGTCGCGCCCATTGGAGACAAAAACCCGCTTGCCATCTGGATGTACGGCAATCCCCGCAGGGTACTGTCCGGCGACAATCTCAGCAGTGACGCGGCGCTCGGCAACGTCGATGACATAGACCTTGCCGGTCATTTCGCTGGCCACATAGGCCCGGCTGCCATCGGGCAGGAAGCCGATGCCGCGCGGCCGCTTGCCGACCGGGATGCTGGCTACCTGCTTGCGTGCCTTCACATCGACGACATCGACCTGCTCCGCCTCTTCGGCGCTGACGTAGAGCCAGCGGCCGTCCGGGCTGAACACCGCATGCTCGGGGTTCTTGCCATGCACCTTGATGCGCGCCAGTTCCTTGCCCTGCGGTGCGGAGAGAAGCACGACGCTATTGTCGTCCTCGACTGCCACAGCGAGCAATTTGCCGTCGGCCGAGAGGCTGACGCCTTCCGGCGAATCGCCAACCGGCACGGTCTTCACCAGCTTGCCAGCGACGGTATCGACGATCAGCAGGCTGCCCGTCTTGCCGTCAGTCAGATACAACCGCCCGGCACCTGCGGCAATGCCGCGCGGCCGCTGACCGGCCGGGATGTCGCTGAGACGCTGGTCGCTGGCCGTGTCGATGACGCTGACCGTGGCTGATTTTTCATTCGGCACGTAGGCAAACGGCGCGGCCAGGGCAGCGCCGCCAAAAACCGTAATCAGCCCGGCCAGCAAGAGTTTCGGCAGACGCTGGCGCATGCTCAGATCGCCTGATGGGAAACGCCGTGACGTTTGAAGATGTCGGCAATCGTGCCGTCATTCCGCAAACTCGCCAGCGCCCCGCCGATCGCTTCGGCCAGGGCCTGATCCTCGACCTTGACGGCCATGCCGAGCGGCCAGCTATCGACCTTCAGTTCGGCAAATTTCGGGCTTTCGAGAATGAGATTGCCCTGCCCTTTGGTCGCCGCTTCAAGTTCGGCACGCGGTGCCAGAACGGCCGCCACCTTGCCGTCAGCCATGCCCTTGGCGGCCTCAGCCACCGTCTTGTAATGCACAACATTTTCACGCAGACGACCGTTCAGCACGCCAAGCAGGAAGGAATCGGCCAGCGAAGCGGTTTCGACGCCGATCTTCTCGCGCGTGAATATCTCCAGGGCAACGGCGGCCGAGCCGGACAAGGGCTTCGGCACACGCTCCGGATTGCGCGCCAGGGCCAGCGTTTCGACGTGGTAGGCGCCGAAGATCCGGACCTTGTCATTGCTGCGCGCCAGGTACTCGTCGACCGGCACATGCATCATCACATCGGATGGCTGGGTGCCCAGATAATGGCCTTTCCAGACCATGTTACGCAGGTCGTCGTTCATGTCCTCGTCAGCGTTATAGCCGACGACTTCCGCCGTCAGGCCGAGCTTGACAGCAATCGCCCGGGCGACATCGGCATCAATGCCCTTGCCGCCAGCCATCGAATACGGCGGAAAATCGTTATACACCGCGACGCGCAGACGACCGCGCTGGCGGATCGTTTCAAGGCCATCGGCCAGCGCCGGCAAGGCAGCAGCCATGGGCACGGAGGCCAGAGCCTTGAGCAAGAGACGACGATTATTCTTCATGGACAGTTTCCAGCCAGGTACGGATGGCCCACATGGCCTCCTGACTCAGTGTACCCTCGAACGGCGGCATATAAACACGACCGTCGCGTACAGCCCCCTTGCGGATACGGGGCAGGAAGACTTCGTCACCCTCATCGCCGAGCGGCAGGTAGCGCAGGTCCGGAGCGATGCCGCCGGAGATACCGCCCAGGCCATGGCAACGGGCACAATTCTGGTTGTAGGCGGAATCACCGATGCGAATCGCGGTCTTATCCTTGCGGAAAGGATTGCTTGGCAGGAAATCGGCGCCCAGGTTTTTCAGCCCGGTCGTATCGACGGCTTGCGGGACAACGTCGCCGTGAGCGAAAACCTGCGGCGCGGCCGTGCAAATAATAAGGGCTGCGGCAACAGCACCGAGGTGTCGGAAGGGATGTTTCACAATGTCTCCTTGTTTGATTGCGGGTTACTGCCTTTGTGACAAGGCATCTGCAAACCCTGTGCCAGCTCGCTGATCAAACCGGAAAATCCCTTGGCTACCGGCGTTTGCCGGAGATGGTGCGAAAGCAGCAACATTTGCCCGCGCATGGCACGGCATTTGCTGAAAGGTGTAGCGCACTGCTCGCTTCATTGCTAATAAAAAGGGCAGGTGTTACGTTATGGAACAACAAAACTATAAATACAGATAGAGCAGTCGCCGGAGGAGAGATGGGACAAATTCAACTATTGGCCGAAATTCATGGCCAGCGCCTGGAACAGGCGCGACAACTGTTTTTTGATCAGGGCGCCCTACCCGATGGCTTGATCGATCCGGTGATTCTCCGTTCGTGGGAACGTTGCCGGCGCTTCGGGCTGGGCGAAGGCCATGCCATCCCGGCCGTCGAAGCCATGGATCGCGTAGCGCTCAAGACCGAACAGGACCGCAACCGCTTCCTGCTCGCGCAAGGGCGGCCGATCATGGAGCATGTCTACGAGCAGATTCGTGAATCCGGCAGCATGGTTATCCTGGCCGACGCCAACGGCTTGCTCCTCGAAACCGTCGGCGATGCCGATTTCGTCGGCCGCGCCGACCGCGTTGCGCTGTCGGCCGGTGCATCGTGGGACGAAAACCAGCGCGGCACCAATGCCATCGGTACCGCCCTGTCTGAAGAAATGCCCGTCTCCATCCTTGGTGGAGAACACTTCCTCGAGCACAACGGTTTCCTGACCTGCTGCGCCAGCCCAATCTTCGGGCCGGACGGCCGGTTGATCGGCGTTCTCGACATTTCCGGCGACTACCGCAGCTATCAGCGCCACACCCTGGGCCTGGTCCGGATGTCGTCGGCCATTGTTGAAAGACGTCTGTTCGAATCGATGCACGCCCGCGACATCCTCGTCTGCTTCCACAGCCGTGCCGACTACCTGGGTAGCCCGAAAGAAGGCATCGCCGCCGTTTCGCCCGATGGCCAGGTGCTGGCCATGAACCGCAACGGCACCGAACTGCTCGGCATCCGCCAGGTCGACGCCGTGCGCCGCGACTTTTCGATGGTTTTCGAAAGCAACCTGTCGGCGCTCGTCGACCGCCTGCGCCATACCCCGTTCAGCAGCTACGAGATCAACGTCAATGGCAAATCCCTGCACGTCCAGCTCCGCGGTCAACTGCCGCCGCTGTCCGTGGCCGGCCGCATCTACGACGAACCGGCAAGTCTGCGCGCTCCGCGCCGGCCAGAAACCGCCGCCCCGTCAGGCCCGACACTCGATACCCTGAACACCGGCGACGCCCGCCTGCAGGCTGCCATCGAACGCGCCCGGCGCATTCTCGGCAAGGACATTCCGATCCTCATCCAGGGCGAATCGGGCGCTGGCAAGGAGATGTTCGCCAAGGGCTTCCATAACAGCGGCCCGCGCAGCACCGGCCCCTTCGTCGCGCTCAACTGTGCATCGATTCCGGAAACCCTGATCGAATCCGAACTCTTCGGCTATCAGGGCGGCGCTTTCACCGGCGCCCGCAAGGAAGGCGCGCCGGGCAAGATCCAGCAGGCGCACGGCGGCACTCTCTTCCTCGACGAAATCGGCGACATGCCGCTCAACCTCCAGGCCCGCCTGCTGCGCGTGTTGCAGGAACGTTGTGTCACGCCGCTGGGCAGCACGCGGGCAATTCAGGTTGATATTTCGCTGGTCTGCGCCACCCACCGTACATTGCGTGAAGAAGTCGCCCGCGGCGCCTTCCGCGAAGACCTCTATTACCGCCTGAATGGCATGAGCGTCACCATGCCGGCCCTGCGCGAACGAACCGACATCAGCGCCCTGGTCGCCAAGATCGCCGCCTCGGAAACGACCACCCGCAGCCTGCAGGTGCGTTTCTCCGAAAAGGCCCGGCACGCCATCGAAAACTACGCCTGGCCGGGCAACATCCGCCAGCTGTTCAACGTCATCCGCGTCGCCATTGCCCTGCTCGACGACGATGAATCGCTGATCACCGAAAGCCACCTGCCGGAAGAGCTGTTCGAAACCATCATCGCCAGTGCCCCCAACGCCCCGCAAGCCTTCGACCCGTGGGCCGCGGCGCCGCTGGAAGGTGCCAACAGCATGGATGCCATCAGCCGTCAGGCCGCCATGCGCGCCCTCGACGCCGCCGGCGGCAATATCTCCTCAGCCGCCCGCCAGCTCGGCATCAGCCGCAATACGCTGTATCGCAAGCTGGGACGGATGTAAGGGCTAGAGGCCGAGCAGCGGGCTGCGCGTCAGCGCCACGCTGACGATGTAGACATAGGCCAGCACGGCCAGCCCGAAGTAACGCGCCCGGATTTCCCTGGTCCGGCCGCGTTTGAGCGCCATCATGCCGAGCAGGATGTAGGCGAGCAGGCCGAAGAGCTTGGCGGTCAGCCAGCCGTGCACAAACGGGTACTGGCCGCTCATCCAGGCCATGGCCAGGGCGCTGCCAAGCAGCAGGGTATCGACGATGTGGGGCAGAGTTCGCGTCAGTCGATGGTGGCAGAGCGGAGATTCGCGCAGCATCCACCAGCCACGCAGGCAGAAACCGAGGCCGCTGAGGACGACGCAGGTGACATGCACGTATTTGAGGACGAGATAGCTCATGGCGTTGCCGGTCTGGCGGCGAGTTTGGCCTCGATTTCGGCAAAGTGCTGGCGATAGCGACCGATGGCGCCGGCCAGGTTCCACCACAGCCAGCCATTGGCCAAGGCGAAGGCCAGACCGGCCGGACGGGCCAGCCAGGCCGGGATGAAGATGGCGGAGAGCAGCAGGATCAGGGCGACGCCGTACGCGAGCATCTGCCGGTGCATGGCGGGCTCGGCGAGAATCTTGTTCATGGCCGGGGCCGGCACCTTGGCCTGGCCGCAATTCTGCAGGTGCATCCAGGATAAAAAAGGGACGATCTTGTAGAGCATGCCGGTGATGAAGGGAATGAATCCGCCGGCAATGAGCAAAATGCCGAACATCAGGGTCCAGCCCTCGATATCGGACGCCTCGGGCCGGATTGCCACGGTCAACAGGAAAAAAAGGCCAAAAATGGAAAGTATCAGGCCGAGCTGCCAGTAACGGTAGGTGGCATCCGGCCGCGCCCGCCGTCGCTTGCCCTGAAGACGCAGGGTCAGCCCGGCGAAGGTGATGCCGGCCAAAGCGGCGCCAAGCTGGCCAAGGCGGCCGAGCAGCGGCCAGTCGGCGAGCACGCCAAGGCTCCACAGAATCAGCATGGCCAGCATGAAAACCGGGAACCACCAGCTAGCGCGTGCCGGGTAGCCTGGCGTCAGCTGGAACATTGGCACCACGACGTAGGCCATCGCCGCGAGCAGGACACCGGCCCAGCCGCCCAGCCCCCAGCCGGCATGCAGGTCAGCCAGCACCATCAGCGGCAAGGGCCAGCCATAGGCCAGCCCCAGGGCGAGAACGACGCCGAGGCCGACGACGCCAGCCAGACCGAACAGGGCGACTTTGATGCCACGAATGGTCGGGCTGGTTGTCGGAACAGCAATCAGGGCGCTGAATGTCACGGCCAGGAAGAACAGTACGGTCAACCCGAGCATGAAGGCGGCGATGCCGAGCAGCGCGGGCGCCCCGAAGAGAAAACCGGCGGCCAGCAACAGCGCCCCGGCCGAGAGGCCGACATGAACGATCCGGGCCACCGCCACCGGCCGTTTGAGGCTGGCGCCGGCGACCACCGGCAGGATCTGGATGAGTGCCCCGAGCATGACCTGGAGCATGAAGCCGATGGTGATCAGATGCGTCGCCGCCAAGGCGCCGGGCGTCCACCGCGAGGCAAAAATATCCGGACCCTCGAAGGCGACGAGCAGGCCGGCCAGTGCGGCAAAGAGCGGCGCAGTCAGGAAGAAGCGCAGCGGTGCGGCGAAGGGCGGCGCGTTTTCGAAGGCCAGCATCGCTTGCATGGAGCGTGAATTGTCGAGGGGGGCGGCTAGCCTAGCGCGAAATCAGGATTTCGAAGGTGCCGTCGGGCAGCAACTCGGTTTCGTAATCATGGCCGTTCTGGCGCAGCACCTTGTAGAGCGGATGCGGTTCGCGGAAGAGCAGCAGCAGCATTTTCTCGCCGTCCTTTAGCGTGTCGAGCATTTCCATGGTGGCCACGAAGGGGCCAGGCGGCTCCATGTAGCGGGCGTCGACGACATGCGGGGTCTTGGGGTGGCTCATTGTTCGCAAAGTTCCGTTTCCAGCCGTTCGAGAATGGCTGGCAGTTCGGCCGTCAGATGCTGGTCGCACATCGGGTAGAGCATGTTCTCTTCCTTCATGTTGTGCTGTTGCATCATGATGACCAGGGTATCGGCCAGCCCGAGGTAATCCTCGGCATTGGCCGTCTTCAGTGCCTCGGCAGCATCGTCGAGAAGGCTGCGCAGTTGCTCGTGCTCCATGCGCATGACCTGGGTCGGTCCCATGCGCATGCCGGTCTTGGCTTCGAAGGTCGGGAAAAGTGTTTTTTCCTCGCTGTCGAAGTGCGCCAGCATGGCCGAATGAAAATGCCCGAAGGCGGCGCGGGCCAGGTCAAAACTGCCCTTGCCGACAGCCTGCTCGGCTTCGGCAAAAAGATCGTCGCAACGGCGATGATCTTCGGTCATGAAACTGCGAATGGTGGTCATGGACGGCTCAATGGCGAATGATAGGCCATTCTCGGGGTAGCCCCCCGAGCGGCTCCTTGACCGCCATCAAATCCGGCTCAATCAGCCGCCGCAGATGCCAACCTGCAGTCCGTCGAACCAGTTGATGAAACGCTGGACATCGGCGCCCTGATAGATGGCACCGTGCTGCGGGCAGAGCATGTCGATCTCCATTTGCGAGACCCGCTCGCACCAGCGGCGCTTGGCCTCGTTGGAGCCCATCCAGCGCCGGTGGAAACCCTCGGCATGGCGAATGTGCTTGTCAAAGCTTTCCACGAACAGGCCATCTTCGCCCGGCGGTAACAGGGCTGCGCCGACATCGCCGGAAAACAGGACCTTGGCGACCTTGTCGTAGAGATGAAAATTGCCCGACGAGTGCAGGTAATGCGCCGGAACGGCTTTGAGCATCAGGCCATCGAGCGAGATGTCGGCACCTTCGTCGGGCATCGCCACGAAAGTTTCCGCCGAGCCACCAAAATGCGGAATGAAGCTGCTCCACAGCCAGCTGACATAGCAGCGCATCTTCGGATTGAATTCGAGCCACAGGGCCAGCGACGAACAGATGTCGGGATCTTGATGCGAGGCGAAAATAGCGCTCAGGGCCGACGGATCGAACTCGGACGACAGGGCGGAAAACACCGCCGGGAATACCTCGGCGCCGCCCGGGTCGAGCAGAATGCCTTGGCTGCCGTGAGTCACCAGGTATTCATTGGTATCAATCAGGTAGTTCGGCTTGTCCGGATCGCGCACGATGGCGACCCATTTGTGATTGCCATCCTGAAAGATCGTTTTTGTTTTTTTCACGCATCCGCTCCCGAATTCTCAATTGCCGGTAAAAAAGGCTGACCGGCGCAGCGCTTCCAGCGAGCTGCGGATTTCTTCGACGACGCCGTCGAACTCCCCCGAAACCTGCGATAGCGGCACGGCAAAACTTTGGCCGTAAGCCGCCTCGATCTTGGCTGACTTGGCCAGCACCCCACCCAGCTCAACCATCCGGAAGGCATCGTCGAGCGCCCCCCTGAGCTGCTTGCGCAAGCGGGCCAGGCGCTCGGCATGGCGTTCATTCTCGACTTCCCGCGCGGCCAGCACATCACGCCCGCAACCGCCCGACGACAGCTCGACGGCCCGCCGCAACAGCGCGGTGTGGCGGATGTCCTGCAGGACCAGCGACACTTCCGTGACGCAGCCATGAATCAGGCTGGTCAATGCCGACATGCCGTCGCGCAGATCCTGCGAAAACACCCGCAATTCGTTGGACAGCACCCCAAATCCCCGCGCCGCCGTTCCCGCCCGCTTGGCGAGGAAGATGGCATTGAGAGCCATGATGTTGATCTTGAAGGCAACGCCGACCACCGATTTGATTTCCTCGTTGATCCGCACGATGCGCAACAGGTCTACGCCCGCCAGCTGCGCCTTGGTCGGTCGGGTGGTCAGTGCAGTCGTCATGTTCATTCGGCAGCCTGTTGTTCAGTCAGCCATCAATGTATCAACTCCAGCAAGGAACAACCAGATGATTGTCGGTTTTGCCACTTATTTTTCGAGAACATAGCTGCCCGGCGCATCGGCCAGGGCCGGGAACTTGCGATTGGCCGCCGGGTAGGCATCGACCAGATTGCCCGTGCGTTCGCCGAGCCAGCGAGTCCAGTCCTCCCACCAGGTACCCGGCTTTTTCTCGGCCCGGTCGAACCAGTGTTCCCAGTGCTCGTTGCGTTCGGGTTCGCCGATCCAGTAGGCCCGCTTGGGCGGGTTGGCCGGCGGATTGACGATGCCGAGGATATGTCCCGAGGTAGACAGCACGAAGCGTACGGGGGCCTTGACGTTGATCTGCTTGCGAATCCGGTAGCACTGCTTCCATGGCGCAATATGGTCGTCTTCCGCGGTCACCGCGTAGAGCGGCTGTTCGATCAGGTCGAGGTCGATCGTTTCGCCGGCGATGGTCAGCTTGTCGCGCTTGATCAGGTTGTTGTTGAGGTAGAACTCGCGCAGGTAATAGGAATGCATGGCCTGCGGCATGCGCGTCGTGTCCATGTTCCAGAACAGCACGTCGAACGGCGGCAAAGGCTGGCCGAGCAGATAGCTGTTGACCCAGTAATTCCAGATCAGCGGGTTGGAGCGCAGCATGCGGAAGGAACTGGCCATTTCGCTGCCGTCGAGATAGCCCTTCTTGGCCATCGACTCCTCCAGCGCGCTGATGCAGGCTTCATCGATGAAGACGTCGATGTCGCCGGGGTGGGCAAAATCGGTCAGAGTCGTGAATAAGGTCCAATGGGCGACCGGCACCTTGTCCGTCCCCAAATGCTTGTTGGCCCAGGCCATGTAGGTACTGACCAGCGTACCCCCAATGCAATAGCCGACCAGATGCACCTTGGGCACCTTGCAGAATTCGGTCACGACGCGAACGACTTCGTTGACGCCTTCGAGCAGGTAATCGTCGAAGCGCACGTCGGCAAGATCCTCGCCCGGATTTTTCCAGCTCGTGATGAATACCGAGAAGCCCTGGTCAGTCAGGTACTTGACCATGCTCTTCCTGGCCGTCAGGTCGAGGATGTAGAACTTGTTGATCCACGGCGTGATGATGACGATGGGCATCGCCCTAACCTTTTCGGTGGTCGGCGCGTAGTGGATCAGCTCGACCAGCCGGTTGCGGAAGACGACCTTGCCCGGCGTCGTGGCCAGATCCTCGCCGATCTTGAAGGCATCCGGCTCGACCATCAGGATGTTCTTGGCCTTGACGTCGCGCTGGAAGTTTTCCCACCCTTGCTTGAGGCTGCCGCCACTGGTTTCGACGAAGCGTTTCATGGCCACCGGATTGAGCCAGAAGAAATTGGTCGGCGCCACCATGTTGAGCCAGTTACGCAGCCAGAAGGCGGAGCGACGACGCTCCTTGTCGGACAACCCCGGCGTCTCGAACAACATGTCCTCGAAATGGTGTTCGAAGGCAACATACCACTCCTTGACGATGTCCCAGCTGGCCGACTCACTCCAGATCGGGTCGGCAAAACGGGCATCGTCGGCACTTGGCCGGACAACGTCTCCGGAAGGGATGCCCAGCGCCCGACGCATGACATGGGACTGCAGCGCAACGAGATCGCCCGACAGTGCACTCATCGCGCGGCTCAGCTCCTGCGGGTGCATCAACCAGGCCATTTGCGCGTTGAGCAGCGAGGTCGTCACGCCATAAGGGTCGATGGCGTTGCTGACCGCCTTGCCGAGCGACTCGACCGGACTCAGGGTATTGATATCGACGCCGTTGTGGCGACCTGTTCCATTACCAGACATGGGATTCCCTCTTACTGATTCAGTATGAATACAATGAATTGATGTTACGCCGATATGAACTCGCCGGGGAGCGGCAATCGGACATCCGACCAGCCGAGTGTGGCTTCGATGGCACGCTTGAAATTGGCCGATGCACCGGCTTCGCCGTGCACAACGAAAGTACTGCCTGGCGCCTTGTGAAAGCCGCCCAGCCACTTGAGCAAGGCAGCCTGGTCGGCGTGGGCCGACAACCCGCCAACGGTGTAGATGCGGGCCCGAACCGGCACCGGCTGGCCGAAGATATGGACCAGTTTCGCCCCATCCACCAGACGCCGACCGAGCGTGCCGGCCGCCTGAAATCCGGCGATCAGGATCGAGCACTCGCTGCGCGGCAGGTTTTCGCGCAGGTGGTACTTGATCCGGCCGGCCTCGCACATGCCGCTGGCCGAGATGATCACGGCACCGCTACGAATGTCGTTGAGCTGGATCGAACGCTCGACATCGGCGACCAGTTCGAGGCTCATCTGCCTGGGATGGGCTTTCATCCAGGCGATCAGCTCGCAGGTTTCGGCATCCAGCAGGTGCTGGTTGGCCAGCGTGATGCGTGTTGCCGCGTTGGCCATCGGCGAATCGACATAGACCTTTAGCGGCGATAACCGCTTGCGGCGAACGAGGTCAGCCAAGATGTAAATGATCTCCTGCGTCCGCCCGACCGCGAAGGCGGGGATGATCAGGTTGCCCTTGGCCGCCAGCGTGCGCTCGAAGGCAGCGACAATTTCGTCTTCGGTTTCCGGCATGGAGCGGTGCAGGCGGTCGCCGTAGGTCGACTCGATGAGCAGCACATCGGCTTCGGTGGGCGACGGCGCCGGGTCGCACATCACCAACCGGTTCGACATGCCGAGATCGCCGGAAAATACCAGCCGACGCGGCTTGCCCTCCCTCTTTACGGTGACTTCCAGAAAAGCCGAGCCAAGAATATGGCCGGCATCGCGAAAAATGACGCTTACGTTTTCGGCCGTTTTTTCCGGTTGACCGTAGGAAACGGCCCTTAGAAGCTTGAGCGAGGCCAGCGCCTGAGCCACGGAATACAAGGGCGCAGGGATACCCCGCTCGGCCTTGCCGCCACGCCGCCGATGGCGCAATTGCCACTCGGCTTCCTTTTCCTGGATGTGGGCGCTGTCCGGCAAGAGGACTTCGAGCAGGTCGATGGTTGCCTGCGTGGCATAAACCGGGCCGCGATAACCGAGCATGGAAAGCCTGGGCAACAGGCCGGAATGGTCGATGTGGGCATGGGTGAGCAGAACAAAGTCGATCTGCCGGACATCGAAGCCGAAATTGAGCGCCTTCTGGTTCTTTTGCCGTGCTTCGGGGCCGCCCTGAAACATGCCGCAATCGACCAGAAAACGGGCGCCCCCCGCTTCCACCAGGGTGCAGGAACCAGTCACTTCACCGGCCGCTCCGAGAAATCCGAGACGCATGTTTTCATTCCTCCCGACTTGGCGTAGCATGAACCTCAACAAGGCGGAACGCAACGCCAGCAGACCATTTCAGGAGGTTACGCATGTTCCAGCATATCTTCGTACCGACCGACGGCTCCGAACTCTCGCGCGCCACGGCACAACGCGCGGTTTCCTTTGCCAAGGAAGCCGGCGCCCGAATCACCGTATTTTTCGCCAAGCCGGAATATCCCATCGCCTACTTCGGCGAAGGCGCCCTGATCGATCCGACGACCCCCGAAAAATTCGCCGAGCTGGCCGACCAGCAAGCCCGTGAATATCTCGGTGAAGTCGAGAAAATGTGCGCCGATGCCGGCGTCCAGTGCAGCACGGCAGCCGCCACCAGCGACGTCCCCTACGAAGCGATCATCGAAGCCGCCGAGAAATCCGGCTGCGACCTGATTTTCATGGCCTCCCACGGTCGCCGCGGCATCAGCGGTTTTTTGCTCGGCAGCGAGACCAACAAGGTACTGACCCACTCCAAGGTGCCGGTACTGGTCTATCGCTGAACCCTGCATAACTTATTCAACGGCCGGTGCAGCGCCCCTGCCCCGGCCGGATCCGGCACAGCACTTCGCCGCTGGCGGTATCGATGAACGCCACCTCTTCCAGCGTGCCGAGCAGATAGCGCTTTTTCAGGGTGAAATCGGTCGGCTTGCCATAGGTTGCCTTCCAGAAGGTCGTGCTCTCACTGATCACCGGTTCGATCAGCCGAGCCTTCGCCCGCATGCCAACGCGCCCGGCCTGCGTGGCCGGTAGATTGGCCGAGAACCCGGCGTCGTCATCGACGCTGCGCGGATAGAAATCGTAGAGATTGGCGAAGGCCAGGAAATAGTCGTAACGCCACGTCACCTTCATCTGCTGCGGCGTCCCGATCTTGTCCTCGTGCTCGTATGCGCCACGCTCGACGGTGACCGACTGCAGCGGCAGGAATTTGAACTGGTAATAGTCGTCGACCGCAGGATCGGCCAAGGGACGCCAGTTCCAGCCTTCGGCAATCTGGTTGAAGGCCATCCGGTAGAGGACATCGATCCGCTCGCCGACGACCGTAACAGCGAGGCTGCCGCTGGCGGCCAGATCGACATCGACTTCAATGGCTTGCCCGACTTTGGTGCCGAGGCTCTCGGGCGGTAACCGGGCAATGGAATTGAATTGCTGCTCGGCAGTTTCCGCCGCCTGAGCCGGGCCAAAAAAGACGGCGACCAGAGTCGCCGTGAAGATGTATCTGAGGAAAAACATATCGACTTGAACCGCTTCCCATGGAGCAACAAGTCAGCTGAATTTTCCGCTCCCGGGCATGAGCAGCCCATGATGCATATCAACAAATTCTGATGCGGTTTACACCTGCGTCTGCGTCACTGCCTTGCGGAAACGAATCAGGGCGATGGTGAAGAAACAAGCGCCGACGGCCGTCATGCCGAGAAGATCGGGCCAGATGACATCGAGCCCGGCACCACGGTAAAGAATGCCCTGGGCCAGGCGAACGAAGTAGGTGGTCGGCGTCAAGGCCATGATGTTCTGGATCGCTGCCGGCATGCTTTCCTGCGGTGTCACGCCGCCGGAAAGCAGTTGCAGCGGCACGATGGTGATGATGATGAGCAGGCCGAGCTGCGGCATCGAGCGGGCCAGTGTGCCGAGGAAGATGCCGATCGACGCCGCCGAAAACAGATAGAACACCGCCGCCGCGAGAAAGAGCCCGACCGACCCGGCTATCGGCACCTGCAGGATCTGCTGGACCATGACGAGCAGCGCGAAGGCAACGCCGATCAGCACGGCCAGCCCGTTGGCCCAGATCTTCGCCATCATGATTTCGAACGGCCGCAGCGGCATGACCAGCAGGTGCTCGATGGTGCCGTGCTCGCGTTCGCGGATGAAGGCGGCGCCGACCAGGATGATGGTCAGCATGGTGACGTTGTTGATCGCCTCCATGACGCCGCCGAACCAGACGCCGGTGAGGTTCGGGTTGAAGCGGGCCCGGGTCGTCAGGCGAATCGGCGTGTCCTCGGCCGCGCGGCGCCCGGTCAGGAATTCACCGACCTCGCCGCTGGCGATGTTGTTGATGTAGCTGGCCCCGATGAAGGCCTGGCTGATCACCGTGGCGTCGATGTTGAGCTGGATTTCCGGGTGCCGCCCGGCGCTCATGTCGCGCTGGAAATGACTGGGGATGACCAGCACGAAGGAGTACAAATTCCGGTTCATCGCATCGTCGACCTGTTCCAGCCCAATCAATTCGGGACGACGGAAATACGGCGGATAGAGCGCGCCGGCCAGCCGCGTCGAGAGCGGCGAATTGTCTTCGTCAACGATGGCGACCGGGGCATTGTTGAGCTGCTGCGAGCTGCCTGTCGCTGCCTCGTAGATGGCGCCAGAGAAGGCCCAGACGATCAGCCCGAGCAGCACCTTGTCGGCGGCCAGGCTGCGCAGTTCCTTGAGGCCGAGGCGGAAGATGTTGCTCAGTGAAAAGCCGGCCACGCTATTTCTCCTGTTTTTTCAGCAAGGCGACGCTGGCTATGGTCAGCAGCGGAATGAAGGCGGCCAGCGCGAGCAGCGACGGCCACAGGTCGGCAAAACCCAAGCCCTTGGTAAAGGCGCCGCGGCAGATCAGGATGAAATAGGTCGCCGGATAGCCCTGGCCGATCCAGTAGCCCGCCCCCTCAAGGGCTTCGACCGGCGTGGTCAGGCCGGAGAACTGGATGGTCGGCAGCATGGTGACGATGGCGGTGCCGAACAAGGCGGCGATCTGCGTCTTGGTGAAGGTGGACATGAGCAGGCCGAGGCCGGTGGTCGCCGTGACGTAAAGCAAGGCGCCGAGCGTCATCGCGGCAAAGCTGCCCTTGACCGGGACGCCGAAGACAAAAACCGCCTCACCCATCATCAGCAGGTAGCTGACCATGCACACGGCGATGTAGGGCAACTGCTTGCCAATCAGGAATTCGAGCCGCGTCACCGGCGTGACGTAGAGGTTGGTGATCGAGCCGAGTTCCTTTTCGCGGACCACGCCGAGCGCCATCAGGATGGCCGGAATGAGCAGCAGGAGCAGCGGGATGACCGCCGGCACCATGGCGTAGACGCTCTTGAAATCCTGGTTGTAGCGATAGCGCGACTGGATCTCCAGCACCTTGGCCGGGTAGTTGCCGCTCGCCTCGCGCAGCATCTGGCGGACGTAATCGCGGTGCAGGCCGTCCATGTAGCCGCGTATCGTCTCGCCGCGGTAGGGCATGGCGCCATCCACCCAGACGCCGACTTCCGGCTTGCGGCCGCGCCGCAGGTCGCGGCCATAGCCTTCGGGAATGTCGATGGCCAGCGATACCTCGCCGCTCTTCATGCGGCGGTCGAGATCGGCATCGTCGGCCAGGGCCGGGCGCTCGACGAAATACCGCGAGCCGGCCACGTTGGCAATGTAGTCCCGGCTTTCCGGGGTTTGATCGCGATCGAGCACGGCAAAGCGCAGCCCTTCGACATCGAAGGACAGGCCATGGCCGAGCACGAACATCATGAGCACCGAGCCGAGCAGCGCGAAGGCCAGCCGGATGCTGTCGCGCCGGAGTTCCAGCGCCTCGCGGTAGGCGTAGCCGAGCAGGCGGCGCAGGCTGAAGGCGGCGGGCCGGGCCGCCGGCGTGTTGGGCGGCGCCTCGGCCGCTTTCATTTTTGGCTCATTTTTCGGGTTGACCGTGGAAGCCTGCCCGGCAACGCCCGTCGCCTCCTCCAGATAGCTGATGAAGGCCGCTTCCAGCGTCGGCACGCCGCGCGCTGCGCACAGCCCGGCCGGCGTGTCGCTGGCCAGCACCTTGCCGGCGTGCATCAGCGAAATGCGGTCGCAGCGCTCGGCTTCGTTCATGAAATGGGTCGAAATGAAGATGGTGACGCCCTGCTGGCGCGACAGTTCGACGAGCAGCGCCCAGAATTCGTCACGCGCCACCGGGTCGACGCCTGAGGTCGGCTCGTCGAGGATGAGCAGCTTCGGTTGATGGACCACGGCCACGGCCAGCGACAAACGCTGGCGGATGCCGAGTGGCAGATCGGCCGCCGCCTTGTCGGCGTAGGGTTCGAGCCCGAAACGCGCCATCAGGTCGGCAATGCGCGGGCCGCGCCGGGCGTCCGGCAGATGAAACAGCCGGGCGTGCAGATCGAGGTTGGCAGCCACCGTCAGCTCGCCGTAAAGCGAGAACGACTGCGACATGTAACCAACCTGCTTGCGCGTCTCGAGGTCGCGGGCATCGACCGTCTTGCCAAACAGTCTTGCCCCGCCTTCGGTCGGCGGCAGCAGGCCGGTCAGCATTTTCATCGTCGTCGTCTTGCCGCAGCCGTTCGAGCCGAGAAAGCCGAAAATCTCGCCCGGCTCGATCTTGAAGCTGACGTGATCGACCGCCGTGAAATCGCCAAAACGCTGCGACAGCCCCTCGGCCTCGATGGCGAACACGCCGCCATCGCCAACCCGCGGCGGGATGACCAGTTCGTGATGCGCCTGCCGGCGCTCCGCCGGCAGCAACTGGATGAAGGCGCCATCCAGTGTCGCCTGCCCGCTCTGTTTGCGAAGTTCGGCCGGCGTGCCGGTGCCGATCACCTTGCCGGCATCCATGGCGACCAGCCAGTCGAAACGCTCGGCCTCTTCCATGTAGGCCGTCGCCACCAGCACGCTCATGCCGTCCCGGCGGGCCCGGATGGAATCAATCAGCTCCCAGAACTGGCGCCGGGAGAGCGGATCGACGCCGGTCGTCGGCTCGTCGAGAATGAGCAGGTCGGGGTCGTGGATCAGGGCGCAGCACAAGCCGAGTTTCTGCTTCATGCCACCCGACAATTTGGCCGCCGGGCGGTCCTTGAACGGGGCCAGACCGGTACTGGCCAGCAGCTCATCGATACGCCGCTCGCGCTCCCGCTTGCCCTGCCCGAACAGCCGACCGAAAAAATCGACGTTCTCGAACACCGACAGCGTCGGGTAAAGGTTCTTGCCCAGCCCCTGCGGCATGTAGGCGATGCGCGGCTGCGCCGTGGCGCGGAAATGGCGGTCGCCGATGTCGCCGCCGAGCACCTCGACCTTGCCGGACTGGATCATCCGCGCCCCGGAAAGCAGCGCCAGCAGCGACGACTTGCCGACGCCATCCGGTCCGATCAGCCCGACCATGCAGCCGGCCGGCAGCGCAATATCGACCGCCTCCAGCGCGACGACGGCGCCGTAGCAGTGACTGACTCCGGACAACCTGGCGACCGGCGGGCGGTCCATGGCATTTACTTTCCGTTGATCTGCAGATTGGCCGGCCAGGCTGCGTTGGCATCGAGCTTCACATAAGCGACGCCGGGCATGCCGCCCTTGGCCAGATCGCGGTGGGCCGCCAGCCAGTCTGCATTGGGCTTGACCTTGAGGCGGAACATCAGTTTTTCCCGCTCGGTACGCGTCTCGACTTCACGCGGCGTGAATTGCGCCTTCGGCGCGACAAAACTGACGGTGGCCGGAATCACCTGCCCCGGCAAGGCGTCGAGCACGATGCGCGCCTCACTGTTGAGCGCCACCAGCCCGGCTTTCTCGGTCGGCAGGTAAATGGTCATGAACATCTCGGAAAGATTGACCAGCGTCAGCGCCTTGCCGCCCGCCGCCAGCACTTCGCCCGGCTCCGCCAGCCGGTAGAGCACGCGGCCGGCAATTGGTGCCTTCAATGCCGTATCGGCCAGCGTCACGCGCAGGCTCTCCGCCTTCGCCTCGGCCGCAGCCACGCCGGCATCGGCCTCGCCGACCTTGCCACGCGCCTGCGCCATGCCGGCCATGGCGCCTTCCATGCCAGTCTGGTCGCTATCCAGCTTGTTTCGTGAAATGAAGCCGCGGCCGACAAGTTCTTCCGAACGTTTCAATGTCTTGCCGGCCAGCGACACTTCGGACTGCGATTTGCGCACCCCGGCCCGCGACTGATCGACTGCCCGTTGTGCCTGCTGAATCTGTGCTTCGGCAGCCTGCAACTGAGCCCGTAGATCATCGGCATCAAGCCGGGCCACCACCGATCCGGCCTCGACGTAATCACCCTCGTGCGGCCCCAGTTCAGCGAGGCGCCCGGCGATCTTGGTTGCGACATCAACTTCGGTCGCTTCCAGCCGCCCGTTGCCGGCAGCCAGGCCAGCCGGCAAACCGGCCGGACGATGCTGATAGAGGTACAACCCGATTGCTGCGGTCAACCCGAAAAAAAGGGTAAAAAGCAAAATCCTGCCAAGGCGCGAACGGTTCATGGTGCCCCCAATCAACTACTGACTTAGCGGTCATTATGTAGATTTGATTATAAGCCTCCGGCTTAAATTCGCCCACCTCGAACAGGCCGGGGATTCACACCAGCACAGGAAAGGCTGCCTTTCCTGGAAACATTACCGAATGACCAGATGCCCCCCTTCGCGCCGCACCGGCATGGCGAAGGTGAAAAGGTCGGGCTGGGCGGCGATATCGAGGTCGGCCAGCGGCAGGTTCGGCCAGGTGCCAGCGGTAAAGCGCTGCCCGAAATCGGACAGGCGGACGCGCTGGACGAAATCTTCCGGCGCCACATCAGCGCCACGCAACAGGGCTTCGATGTAGTCGGCGCAGGCAATGTCCTCGTCGCCGTCGCGGTCCACCCATTCGCCGGTGATGACGAAGCAGACCTCATCGGCCCCCGTCGCACGGATCGCCTCGGCCGTTGCCCGGGCGCAGACCAGACTGGCAGCGAAGAGCCGGCGCGCCTGGCGAAACCGCTGCAGTCCGCGAACGCCGGCCGCCGTGGTCATCACCACCTGCCGGCCGGCCAGATCGGCCTGCATCAGTTGTGACGGGGAGTTGCCGAAATCAAAGCCGGGCACCGGATCGCCGCCGCCCACGGCACCAACCGAAAGCGGCTGCGGCATTTCTGCCAGCATGGCCGTGGCCGCTGCGATGCGCTCAACCGGATAAATCGCCCGCGCCCCCCGGGCCAGCATCACCGCCGCCGAGGTGAACGAGCGCAGAACGTCGATGACGACAACCGTATCGGTGACGACCGGTTGATTCTGCAGGCGGTTCAAAAAGAGGCGGGAGAACTTCATGGCGGCGATTGAAGCGGGGCTTGGAAATGCCAGCATAACGCCAGGCCGGGCCTCATCGCAAAACTGACCTGGTCGGCTGCTATGCTTTCAGCCGCTGACGGGTGTCGCCACCCGTTCCCAGGCGGCCAGCGAGGGTTGCCGGCAGAGGCTGTTCAGCAGGCTGAAGGCCGCGTCAAGATGGCGGCTCGCTGCCGCCGACAGCGCTTCACCGAGTTCGAAAGTCTCGCCGCGAATGCACAGCACGAAGGCCGGCGGCGGTTCTTCGCCTTCGGTCTGGAGATAAACCTGCAACACCGCTTCGGGTGGCAGTTCGTGCGTCGTATAGGCGGCGGCGGTGGCCGGGACGATGCGCTCGAAGGTGAACGGCCCCGGCGTGTTGGCGCCGGCGTCGATGAACAGGGCGAGTTGTCGGCCCTGCAAGTCGAGGGCGTGTTCGATCTGGAGCTGGAAGTCCTCGATCAGCTCGAACTGGTCGGCCAGATTTTCATTTTCGAGCCATTTTTCCAGTTGACCGTGGCATTCCGGCCCGAGCGCGTCGTCGCCGCGGCTTGGGTTGCCGACGGCGAAGATGACGACGGGTGCGCTCACGAACGGCTCAGCGAATGCACGATGCGCCCTTCAGGATCGACCAGTTCGACTTCCAGCGGCATTTTGCCCAGCGCGTGCGTGGCGCAGGACAGGCAGGGGTCGAAGGCACGGATGGCGACTTCGATGTGGTTGAGCAGGCCTTCGGTTACTTCGTGGCCGTGCAGGTAGCGCCTGGCGACGTGGCGGATGGCTTCGTTCATCGCCTGGTTGTTGTTGGTCGTCGACACGATGAGGTTGGCCATGGTGACGAGATCGTTTTCATCAACGCGGTAGTGGTGGAAGAGCGTGCCGCGCGGCGCCTCGATGACGCCGACGCCTTCCATCTGGCGCTCGCCCTGGACCAGCAGGTCGCTGCCGAGCAGATCGTCGTCATGCAGCAATTCCTTGATCACTTCGGCAGCGTGCAGCATCTCGATCATCCGCGTCCAATGGTAGGCGAGAGGCGCGTGCATCGGCGAGCCGCCGGCGTAATCGACGAATTCCTTGCGCTCATGTTCGGCGAAGGGGGTCGAAATCTGGCAGCAGTTCTGCACCCGGGCCAGCGGGCCGACCTTGTACCAGCCGTGTTCCTTGCCGATGGACTTGAAGTATGGGAATTTCATGTAGCTCCACGGCCGCACTTCTTCCTCGATGTACTGGTGGTACTGCTGGTAATCGACATGGTCGAAAATGATCTTGCCGTTGTCGTCGCGGGCGCGCAGCGTGCCGTGGTAGAAGTCGAGATCGCCGTTGTTGCCGACGATGGACATGAAATTGGAGCGGAAGATGCCAAAGCTGTTGTACAGCCCGGGGTCCTGCGTGTGCACCTTCTGGATCAGCTGTACCGCGTCGCGCGACCACTGGATGATGTGATAGATGTCCTTGAGCAGCTCATCGCGCTCGGCAATGGTCAATGCCTTGTTGACGCCGCCCGGGATGGCGCCGGTGCCATGGACGCGCTTGCCGGCCGTAACCCGAATGACCTCCTGGCCGAATCGACGCAGCAGCACGCCGCGCTTGGCCGTTTCCGGATGCGCCATGGCGACGCCGACAATGTTGCGCTTGGTTACGTCGCTGTCGAAACCGAAGAGCAGGTCCGGCGAGCAAAGGTGGAAGAAATGCAGCGCGTGCGATTGCAGCATCTGGCCGTAATGCATCAGCCGGCGCATCTTTTCGGCCGTCGCCGTGAGCTTTTTGGCGCCAACGATGACATCGAGCGCCTTGGAGGCGGCCAGGTGGTGCGACACCGGGCAGATGCCACACAGGCGCTGGACCATGACCGGGACCTCCCAGTACGGCCGGCCCTGGATGAACTTCTCGAAGCCACGGAATTCGACGATGTGCAGGCGCACCTGATGCACCTTGTTCTGGTCGTCGAGCAGGATGGTCACCTTGCCGTGACCCTCGACCCGGGAGACGGGGTCAATCGCGACACGGCGCAGGGTTTCGGGGTGGGCGGCGGTTTCTAGTTGGTAGGTCATTTTCTACCTCAATTAATCGTAATGCATCAGGCCGTGGCCTAATTCCGGTTCTTTACCAGCAAGAAGGTCAGTCAGCACCTTCCAGATCGCGTCAGCCGAAGGCGGACAACCGGGCATGAAATAATCGATCTTGACGACCTCATGGATCGGATGCACCTGGTTGAGCGGCAGAGGCAGCTCCGGGTCGTTCGGGACCATGCCGTTGGCCAGCCCCGGGCTGGTGTGATAGACCTCTTCGAGGATGGTCGTCAGCGGCAGGTGGTTGCGCTGTGCAGGCAGGCCACCGTTGATGGCGCAGGCGCCCATGGCGATGAGGATCTTGCAGTTCTTGCGGAACTCGCGCAGAACATGGACGTTCTCGGCATTGCACAGGCCGCCCTCAATGATGCCGATGTCACAATCCGGACTGCAGGTCTTGATGTCGGTCAGCGGCGAACGGTCGAACTCGATGTGTTCGAGCAGCGTGAACAGCCGCTCGTCGATGTCGAGAAAGGACATGTGGCAGCCGAAACAGCCGGCCAGCGAGGTCGTGGCGACTTTCAGCTTTTTCTTGGTGGTCATCTCAGCGGCCCTCCGTCGATTCGGCGGTTTCGGAAATCGGCGCCTTGTCGTACTTGCGCTCACCGATCGGCACGGCGAAACCCTGGCGTTTCTTGAGAATGACGCCGACCGGGCAGACCTGTGCCGCCTTGTCGTCCAGCGTGAAGTCGGTGTCGGCCAACTGGCCGGATTTGGCATTGACGATCAGATGGGTCTTGATACCGCGCCCAGAGAGCGCAAAGACGTTCTTGCCATCGACGTCGCGGCTGGCCCGCACGCACAGCGAGCAGAGGATGCAGCGGTTGAAGTCGAGCAGCGCCTCGGGGTGCGAGGCGTCGACGGCGCGATTCGGGAAGAAATGGTCGTAATGCGCCGACATCATCCCAAGATGGTAGGCCGTCGCCTGCAACTGGCAGTTGCCGCTCTTCTCGCAGGATGGGCAGAAGTGATTGCCCTCGACAAAGAGCATCTGGGTCAGCGCCCGGCGTTCGCTGTTGATCTCCTCGGTCTCGCTCTCGACGACCATGCCGGCTGCCGCGCGCATGGTACAGGAAGCCGTATGCCGGCCATTGACCTTGACCGTACACAACTTGCACGAGCCGTGCGGCTTGAACTCCGGGTGGTAGCACAGGTGTGGAATGAAGATGCCGGCTGCGCTGGCCGCCTGGATGATGGTCTGCCCTTCGACGAAGGGAACGACCTTGCCGTCGAGCGTAAAGGTATGGCTCATGATTGACCTCCATGTTCCGTCGCCAGATGCGCTCCGGCATCGTCGCGCCCGGTCATTTGCCGGGCGGCCGACAGTTCGCGGTCGAGATCGAAGGCCGGCGTGAAGTCCTGCTGCATCATCCGCTTGTCGTAAGCCGGGCGGAACTTGGCGATGGTGTCGAGCACGGGATTGCAGGCGGTATGGCCAAGGCCGCAATGGCTCATCGATTGCAGCAGCTGGTTAAGCTTCTCGATTTCGGCAAAGTCGTAGGGCGAACCGCTGCCGTAATGCAGCTTGTCCATGAGGTTCTTGAGCAGCGAGGTGCCGACCCGGCACGGCGTGCAGAAACCGCAGCTTTCGTGCTGAAAGAAATGCACGTAGTTGCGTGCCACCTCGAACATGTCGCGAGACTTGTTGAAGATCGTAAAAGCGCCAGCGGTCGGGATGTCCTCGAAGCCGATGATGCGGTCGAATTCGTTCTCGGCAACGCAGATGCCGGACGGCCCGCTGACCTGCACAGCCTGAGTGTCGGTGGCGCCGCAGTCTTCGAGCACCTGGCGGATGCTGACACCGAACGGATATTCGTAAATGCCCGGCCGCTCACAATCGCCGGAGACCGAAATGATCTTCGTCCCGGCCGAGTGCCTGGTCCCGATGCCGGCATACCACTCGCCACCTTTCAGGGCGATCAAGGCTGCTGCGGCAAAGGTTTCGACGTTATTGACGATGGTCGGCTGGTCGAGATAGCCGTTGGTCACCGGGAAAGGTGGCCGGTTGCGCGGCGTGCCGCGCTTGCCTTCAAGCGATTCGATGAGCGCCGATTCCTCGCCGCAAACGTAGGCGCCAGCGCCGACATGAATTTCGATGTCGAAATCCGCCCCGGGCAAGCCACAGATGTCCTTGCCCAACAGGTTCTCACGGCGCCGGTTGGCCAGCACGGCATTGAGGTGATCGAGCAGGTAGCGGTATTCGCCGCGCAGATAGACGAAACCGCGCGTTGCGCCAATGGCGTAGGCGGCCACCGTCATGCCCTCGAAAACGAGATCGGGGAATTTCGAGAGCAGAACGCGATCCTTGAAAGTGCCCGGCTCGCCTTCGTCGGCGTTGCAGACGACGATGCGCTGGTGGCCGGCCTTGAGCTGCGCATTGCGGCAGGCTTCCCACTTCAGGCCGGTGGTGAAACCGGCGCCACCGCGGCCGCGCAGGTTGGCGCGCTTGATTTCGTCGAGCGTGGCGCCCGGTCCGCCGATGCCGCTGGGCAGGCCTTCGCGCCAGGAGCGCATGTTCGAGGAATTCAGGCCGTCGCTTGGCGCCCGCGCCCGCGCGGCGAGCAAGGCTTCGCCGGGCTTGAAGTCAGCCGTGAGCAGGATGTCTGCGCGCCGGATGTTGTCTTCGATCTTGAAGTAGGCCGCCGGCCAGTCGGTCAGCGGCACCTTGTTGCGGATCAGTTCGGCGATTTCGTCGATGCGCTCCAGGCTCAAGCCGCCAATCGCATAGTTATTGACCAGCATGCCCGGCCCCTGGTCGCACAGGCCGGTACAGGCCGTCTTGCCGACGCTGACCAGGCCGTCTTCGGAAACCTTGCCGCGCTCGACCCAGAGGTTGCCGCACAGGCGCTCCATGAGCGCCCGGTTGCCTTGCATGCGGTCGGTAATGTTGTCAGAAAACAACACCCGGTATTTGCCGCGCGGTTCGGTGTAAATGAAGGAATAAAAACCGGCGACGCCCTCGATCTTGGTCCGCGGCACGCCGAGCATGGCCTGCATGCGGTCGATGGCTTCGGGGGGAACCCAGTCGCAGACCTCCTGAACCTCGCGCAGGATCTGCAACATGCAGGTCGGATCGCGTCGATATCGATTGATCACCCGGTCGACAACACCGGCGACCGCTTCGGCATGCATTTCATTTAGCCCCACGACAATCTCCTGAAAATTGCCTATGACATCAAAAGACTAGCACCGGAACGTTTCCGTTTGTTGTCCGAAGTCAACTGGCGGGCATTTGTAACACTCCGGAAAACCGGAATGTGCAACAATGGTGCTGCGTCGCAACATAGACAAAGCACCATCATTTGGCGATATACGATTACGAATGGTGCAACGCAATACGCCCTGATCGACTCTTTGAGGAAGAACAGCATGAACACAATAAACGAGCAATCCCCCCTGGCCAGCATGAATGCCTTGCTACCGCTGGCTGGCAAAAAAGGCCTGATTACCGGTGTCGCCAATGACAAGTCGATTGCTTTTGCCGTCGCCAAGGCCATTCGCGCTCTGGGCGGCGAAATTGCCCTGACCTACCAGAACGATAAAACGGCGAAATACACCCAGCCGCTGGCCGAAGCGCTCGGCGCCAAGCTCTTCCTGAAGCTCGACGTGACCGAGGAAGGCAGCCTTGAAGCCGCCATCAAGCAGTGCGGCGACGAATTCGGCGAACTCGACTTCGCCATCCACTCGATGGCCTTCTGTAATGGCGACGACCTGCACGGCCGCGTCATCGACACCACCGAAGCCGGCTTCGACTCGGCCATGAACATTTCCTGCCACAGCTTCCTGCGCATGGCCAAAGCGGTCGAACCGCTGATGGCGCACGGTGGCTCACTGATCACCATGTCCTACCTCGGCGCCGAGCGCGTCGTGCGCAACTACGGCGTCATGGGCATCATCAAGGCCGCGCTCGAATCGGCCGTCCGCTACATGGCCTACGACCTCGGCCCCAAGGGCATTCGCGTTTTCGCCGTGTCGCCGGGTCCGATCATGACCCGCGCCGCTTCCGGCATCGCCAATTTCAACACCCTGCTCGAAAACGATGCCGCCAAGGCACCGCTCGGCCGCACCGTGACGATTGACGAAGTCGGTGCCCTGACTGCCTTCCTGTGCACGCCCGGCTCGTCCGGCATGACCGGGCAGACGATCTACGTCGACGCCGGCGCCCATATCGTCGCCTGAGGCCTTTTTGTAGCGATTGCTACGGTCAACCGGAAAAAAAGGCTAAATTTCAAATGGCGGGGAAAAATCCCCGCCAACTTGAAACGATTTCGGAGAACCTGATGCCTGACATTGACGGACTACTCCCCGACCCCGTGCCGGATCATCCGCTGTTGCGCGGCAGGCAGGAAATCGGTCGCGGCGAGAGCACCATCGTCCTCGAAGCCGATACCGTCGATGGCCAGGAACGCGTCTACAAGGTGCTGTCGTCGCCCACCGACTATGCCTACTACACCGCCGATGATCGCCCGAGCGGCAACCATTTCCCCGTCGTCTTTGCCGATCACGGCACGGTCGGCCGCTCCAGCCGAGGCTTTCCGTTTCATGTCGTCGAAGTCGAGCGGCTCTATCCGCTGCCCGTTGCCGGCGACGCGGCCGAAGTGGCGACCAAGCTGTCCACCTCGTATTTCGACGCCTGCATGATGTGGCGCAACCTGGCCCAGGACATGGGCCGCATCGCGCTGCACCACCTCGTTGTGACGCCGATGGGATGGACCGATGCACTCAAGGAGTCGCTCAAGGCGGTGGAAGACTTTTCGACCGAATACGGCGCCCTGCCCGACCTGATCAAGGCCGACAACCTGATGATGCGCAAGGACGGGACGCTGGTATTTTCCGACCCGGTGTTCATGGAATGACCATCAGCAAAGTTTATTTCGCCTCGCGCGAACTGGCCGAATCGTTGATCGGCAAGCCGTCGATGGCGGTCATTTCGATTACCGACCCGGGCACCCCGGAAGCCAACCTGCACGCCCATTTCGAGCACGTCCTGCGCCTGGCTTTCTACGATGCGTTGCCGGCCGACGAATACCTGCCGGCGCCGATGCCCGGCCTGTTCGATTACCGGATGGCCCGCCAGATCGCCACCTTCGTCCAAGACCTGCACAATGCTCCGGACGAAGTCTCGATGCTGGTCCATTGCGAATATGGCGTCAGCCGCTCGGCTGCCGTGGCGCTTTTCGTCGAAGCCTGGTCGGGGGCGCCGCTGATTTCGCGCGAATTCACCGGCGAGGCCAACCAATGGGTCGTCGACCAGCTGTCGCAATTACGCCCCGAGCTGGATATCGACATTCCACCGGCCAATGCGGCATGCGACCGGCGCAGCAGGCCACGACCGGCCTGACCCTTTATCTGGAGCAAGACCATGCATGAGAGCAGCGCACAGCGTTATCTGGTCAACAAGACCTACGACGAAATCCGCGTCGGTGATTCAGCCAGCCTGACGCGGACCCTGATGCCCGAGGATGTGAAGCTGTTCGCCATCCTGACCGGCGACGTCAATCCCTCGGTGGTCGATCCGGGTTATTCCCAGAGCGGCCTGTTCCGCGAAGTCATCGCCCACGGCATGTGGAGCGGCTCACTGATCTCGACCGTCCTCGGCACCCAGTTTCCCGGCCCCGGTACGATCCTGATCGATCAGGCGCTGCATTTCTCGCGCCCGGTAACGATCGGTGACACGATCACCATCACCGTTACCGCCAAGCAAAAATTCGATCACAACAAGCATGTCAGTTTCGACTGCGTATGCACCAACCAGGAAGGCCTGCAGGTGGTGCGCGGCACCGCCGAAGTGCTGGCCCCGACGGAGAAGGTTTCCCGCCTGCAGGAAGTGCATATGCCGGAGATCCGCATCGACGACAAGCACGAGCGCTACATCCAGCTGCTTGAACGGGTCAAAGGTCTGGAGCCGATCCCGACCGCCGTCGCCCACCCGTGCGACCACGAATCGCTGAAAGGCCCGGTCATGGCCTTCCAGGCCGGCATCATCGAGCCGATCCTGGTCGGCCCGGAGAACAAGATTCGCGCCATTGCCGAAGAATTCGCCATCGACCTGTCCGGCATCCGCATCGTCCATGCCGCGCACAGCCACGACTCCGCCGCGCTGGCCGTTTCGCTGGTGCGCACCGGTGACGCCGAGGCCTTGATGAAGGGCAGCCTGCATACCGACGAACTGATGGGCGAAGTCGTCGCCCGGGCCAACGGATTGCGTACCAGCCGCCGGATCAGCCACGTCTTCGTCATGGACGTGCCGACCTATCACCGCCCACTGCTCATCACCGATGCGGCGATCAACATCGCCCCGACGCTCGAGGAGAAGGCCGACATCATCCGCAATGCCATTGATCTCGCCCACATCCTCGGCATCCCGGAACCCAAGGTGGCGATCCTTTCAGCGGTCGAAACGATCAATCCGAAGATTCAATCGACACTCGATGCCGCCGCCCTGTGCAAGATGGCCGACCGCGGCCAGATCAAGGGCGGCATCCTCGATGGCCCGCTGGCCTTTGACAACGCCATTTCGATTGTTGCCGCCAAGACCAAGGGCATCAAATCAGCCGTAGCCGGCCATGCCGAAGTCCTCGTCGTTCCCGACCTGGAATCCGGCAACATGGTCGCCAAGCAACTCGAATATCTGGCCAACGCGCTGACCGCCGGCATCGTGCTTGGCACCAAGGTACCCATCGTGTTGACCAGCCGCGCCGACACCGCCGAAACCCGTACCGCATCGTGCGTCATCGCCGCACTGATCGCCCACCACAACCGCAAAACTGGAACCGTCTAAATGAAGCAAGGCATCCTGACGATCAACGCCGGATCGTCATCCATCAAGTTCGCCCTTTTCTCCCTCGCCCACCCGATTTCCCCGGAAGCCGAAGTCTCCGGCCAGATTGACGGTATCGGCACCAACGCCACGAAAATGGTCGCCAAGGACAAGGCCGGCGAAAAAATCGCCGACCAGATGATCGCCGGCGAGCAGGTCAGCCACGACCAGGCTTTCGACGCACTGCTCAAATGGTTCATGGCAACGCATGCCGGCTGGCAGATCGTTGCCGTCGGCCATCGCGTCGTGCATGGCGGCGAGCGTTACTCGCAGCCGACCATCGTCGACGACACCGTGCTCGGCCACCTGACCAGTTTCATCCCACTCGCTCCGCTCCATGAACCGCACAATGTCGCCGGCATCCGCGCCCTGCAGGCGTTGCTCCCCGGCGTGCCGCAGATTGCCTGTTTCGATACCGCCTTCCACCGCAGCCAGCCCGATGTCGCCCAGACCTTCGGCCTGCCGCGCGCCCTGTCGGCCGAAGGCATCAAGCGCTACGGCTTCCACGGCCTGTCCTACGAATTCATCGCCCGTGCCCTGCCCCAATATTCGCACCGCGCCAATGGCCGCGTCGTCGTCGCCCACCTCGGCAATGGCGCCAGCATGGCGGCCATGGTCAATCGCAAGTGCGTCGCGACAACCCTCGGCTTCTCGACCATCGATGGCCTGTTGATGGGCACGCGCTGCGGCAACCTCGACCCGGGCGTCATCCTGCACCTGATGGAAACCAAGGGTCTGTCGGTCAAGGATATGACCAAAATGCTCTACAAGGAATCCGGCCTGCTCGGCGTATCCGGGATCAGCCAGGACATGCGCACCCTGTTGTCGAGCAACAAGCCGGAAGCCCAGGAGGCAGTCGACCTGTTCTGCTACCGCATCGCCCGCGAACTCGGCTCGCTCGCCGCCGCCTCCGGCGGCCTCGACGCGCTGGTGTTCACCGGCGGCATCGGCGAGCACGCCGCCGAGGTCCGTCGGCGCGTTTGCCTTCTGTCCGAATGGCTGGGCATCCGCCTCAATCCGGAAGCCAATGCGCGTCACGACATCGTGATCAGCGCCGGCAACAGCAGTGTCGATGTACTGGTTATTCCAACCAATGAAGAGTGGATGATGGCGCATCACGCGCAGACACTTCTCGCCCTCTGAAGAATTTATTTTTCTTCATGGGCCCCGGTAGCGAAAGCCGCCGGGGCTTTGTTTTTTCGGGGTTTTTTTACGCCGACAGCATCACGAAACACGGACACACAAAACACCGCATCTAGTCAAGATATTGCCTTCGGGCACTATATCTAGTAGCTTTGCAACATTCGAAAATGAACAACCCAAAAAAATCCGAATTTTGTAGAGGAGCCTTGGATGAGCAAAATCGCCGAACAGCTTTCGCTGACTGACATTCCCGCACCACCGCAATTCGCGCCGCTGCCGGAGCAGGAAATTTCTGCCGAAGTGCTCATCGAGAAGTACGCCAAGGGCAAGGAAACCAATGTTCATGACGTGCGTCGTCGTGTTGCCTACGCGCTGGCCCAGGTCGAGCAGGAAGCCGATCGCGCCCATTGGGAATCGAAGTTCCTGTGGGCCCAGGAAAACGGTTTCATTCCGGCCGGCCGCATTAATTCCGCCGCCGGTACCGACCTCCAGGCGACGCTGATCAACTGCTTCGTCCAGCCGGTTGGCGACTCCATCGTCGAAAACACCGATGGCCGCCCCGGCATTTACACCGCGCTGGCCCAGGCCGCCGAAACGATGCGTCGCGGCGGCGGCGTCGGCTACGATTTCTCGTCCATCCGTCCGCAAGGCGCCCGCGTCAAGGGCACCCAGTCGCGCGCCTCCGGCCCGGTGTCGTACATGCGTGTTTTCGACCGCTCGTGCGAAACCGTCGAATCCGCCGGCGCCCGCCGTGGTGCCCAAATGGGTGTGCTGCGCTGCGACCACCCGGATATCGAAGTCTTCATCCACGCCAAGGACAAGGGTGACCTGACCAATTTCAACATCTCGATCGGCGTCACCGACCCGTTCATGCAAGCTGTTGATGCCGACGGCGACGTCGAGCTGCTGCACCGCGCCGAACCGAATGCCGAGATGCGTGCGGCCGGCGCCTATCAGCGTGAAGATGGCATGTGGGTTTACCGCAAGCTGCGCGCCCGCGAACTGTGGGACCAGGTCATGAAGTCGACCTACGACCACGCCGAGCCAGGCATCCTGTTCCTCGACCGCATGAACAAGGACAACAACCTCAATTACTGCGAAGTGATCGAGGCGACCAACCCCTGCGCCGAACAGCCGCTGCCGCCGTATGGTTGCTGCTGCCTGGGTTCGATCAACCTGACGCTGTACATCAAGGACGCCTTCTCCGAGCAGGCCGAGTTTGATTTCGACACCTTTGCCGAAGTCATCCGCATCTCGACCCGCATGCTCGACAACGTGCTCGACGCGACCCACTGGCCGCTTGAGCGCCAGCAGCAGGAAGCCGCCAACAAGCGCCGCGTCGGCCTCGGCTACACTGGCCTCGGCGATGCCCTGGCCATGCTCCGCCTGCGTTACGACAAGCCGGAAGCCCGTGCCATGGCGGCCCGCATCAGCGAATTCATGCGCGACACGGCCTACATGTACTCGGTCGAAATGGCCAAGGAGCGCGGCGCCTTCCCGCTGTTCAACGCCGAGCTTTACCTGTCCGGCGGCAACTTTGCCTCCCGCCTGCCGAGTGACGTCAAGGCCGAAATCCGCAAGCACGGCCTGCGCAACTCGCACCTGCTGTCCATCGCGCCGACCGGCACCATTTCGCTGGCCTTCGCTGACAACGCCTCGAACGGCATCGAACCGCCGTTCTCCTGGACCTACAGCCGCAAGAAGCGCATGCAGGACGGCACAATCAAGGAATACTCGGTCGAAGATTACGCTTGGCGCCTGTACAAGCATCACGGCGGCGATGTTTCCAAACTGCCCGACTACTTCGTCACGGCCCTGGAAATCTCCGCCCAGGCGCACAGCGACATGGTTGCCGCGGTCGCCCCGTTCATCGACACCTCGATTTCAAAGACGGTCAACGTCCCGGCTGACTACCCGTACGAAGACTTCCAGGATCTCTACATGAGCGCCTGGAAATCCGGCCTCAAGGGTCTGGCCACCTACCGTCCGAACAGCGTGCTTGGTTCCGTACTCTCGGTAACCTCGACTGAGCCGGCCAAAACCGAAGCTGATGCAGCCAAAGCACCGCAGGATTTCGTTTCCGACGCCAACCGCCGCCTGTCGATCAAGAACCTGCCGGCCCCGGTGCTCGCCAGCCTGCGCTGGCCAGGCCGCCCGAACCTGCCGGAAGGCAACCTGTGCTGGACCTACATGCTCGACTCGCCGATTGGCAAGTTCGCGCTGTTCGTCGGCCACGTCGAGCCGGAAGGCCGGGCCTGGCCGTTCGAGGTCTGGGCCAATGGCCCGGCTGAGCCACGCGGTTTGGGCGCCGTCGCCAAGACGCTGTCGATGGACATGCGCGCCAACGATCACGCCTGGCTGCAAATGAAGCTCGAAGCGCTAGCCAAGACGCCGGGCGACTCCTTCGAAATGCCCATGCCACCACACGGTGAGCGCAAGCGTGTGCCGTCCGTGGTATCCGCCATGGCCCAGGTCATCGCCTGGCGCTGCGAACAGCTCGGCGCCTTCAAGCACGAAGGCCCGACGCCGGTGAAGGACGCCCTGTTCAGCGCCAAGGAGCCGAAGACCGGCACCGATGGCACGCTGTCGTGGACGGTCGACATCAACAACCCGTCGACCAGCGAAGATTTCGTCCTCGGCCTCAAGGAAATCACCCTGCCGGATGGCGTTACCCGCCCCTACTCGATGTGGTTGTCGGGCAACTACCCGCGTGCCCTTGACGGCCTGTCCAAGCTGCTTTCGCTCGACATGCGCGTCCTTGACCCAGCCTGGATCGGCATGAAGCTGCGCAAGCTGATCGACTACTCCGAGCCGCTCGGCGACTTTATGGCCTTCGTTCCGGGTTCGCGCAAACAGCAGACCTTCCCGTCCACCGTGGCCTACATCGCCCAGCTCATCATTCACCGCTATGCCATGCTCGGCATCCTCGACGAGAGTGGCTTCCCGCTGCAGCAGATGGGCATTCTCGAAGCGCCGGAAGACTCAACCAGCAACAAGGTCCTGCCGACGCAAGGCAAGCTCTGTGGTGAATGTGGCAACCACACGATGATCCGCAAGGATGGCTGTGATTTCTGTACGGCCTGCGGCGCAGTAGGGACCTGCGGCTGATCGCTGACTGCCTCAACCAAAACGCCCCGGCCATGCCGGGGCGTTTTGCATTTGGGGACTAACTTAAGGCCCAAATACGGATTTCGATTTTGGCCGTTTTTTCCGGTTGACCGTAGCATCCGCTGCG
Organism: Azonexus sp. GW821-FHT04F04; assembly: GCF_059420025.1. Lineage (NCBI taxonomy): Bacteria > Pseudomonadati > Pseudomonadota > Betaproteobacteria > Rhodocyclales > Azonexaceae > Azonexus > Azonexus sp. GW821-FHT04F04. The sequence goes on from NZ_JBWKSX010000005.1 coordinate 124,246, forward strand.
GACCGGCTCAAAACTCGGATTTAGGGCTTATCGAGCCAGAACAATGAGGTGATGGTCTTGGCGTCGGTAATGCGGCCATCCCAGACCGCTTGCCTGGCTTCGGCCGGTGACAGTTCGACGACATCGAGAAATTCGTTGTGGTCGAGCTGTTTTTCCCCGGCCAAGTGCAGGCCGCGGGCGGCGAAGATTTCGATCCGCTCGTCGGAGTAGCCAATGCACGGGTGCATCACACCGAGGTATTCCCAGTCGCTGGCGACGTAGCCGGTTTCTTCCTTGAGTTCGCGCTGGGCGGTGTCGATGATGGCCTCGCCATGATCAATCTTGCCGGCCGGCAGTTCGAGGAAGACGCGGCGCAGCGGGTAGCGGAACTGGCGCTCGAAGAGTAGATTGCCGTTGGGCAGGAAGGCGAGAATGACAACGGCGCCGGGATGAACGATGTATTCCCGGATCGATTCATGGCCATTGGGCAGTAGTACGCGATCCTTGCGGACGTTGAGCAAAGCGCCCTTGAAGACACTCTCGGAGGAGACTTCGGATTCGATGAGGTGAGCATCGTGCGACATTTCAAACTCCACAAAAAGAAACGCCCCGACTGGCGGGGCGTTTTATTGAATCACTTCACTGCAGCATCAGAGCGAACGGAGCAGCGCGTAGGCGCAGAGGGACATGATGACTTGCGGGAAGATGCCAAGGGCAGCGACGGCCAGACCGTTGGCGGAAATCAGGATACGCATGTCCATCGGCGCGGCCAGTTGGGTATCGTCGGCCGGGGCATCGAAGTACATGACCTTGACGACACGCAGGTAGTAGAAGGTACCGATCAGCGAAAAGAGGACAGCCACGATGGCCAGCCACATGTAGCCAGCGGCAACGACGGCCTGCAGGACGGAAAACTTGGCGAAGAAGCCGATGAAGAACGGCACGCCGGCCATTGAGAACATGAGCATGAGCATGATGCCGGCAAACCACGGGCTACGCTTGTTGAGGCCTTTGAAGTCTTCGATATTCTCGGCTTCGAAACCGGCCCGCGACATGAGCAGAATCATGCCGAAAGTGCCAGCACTCATCAGCACGTAGGCAATGACGTAGAACATGGCCGAGCTGTAGGCATTGAGCGCGTAGCGGGCATCACCGCTGACCACGCCAGTGACGATACCGAGCAGCATGAAACCCATGTGCGAGATGGCGGAATAGGCCAGCATGCGCTTGAGATTGGTCTGGGCAATGGCGGCAAGGTTACCGATGGCCATCGACAGCACGGAGAGGATGATCAACATCGCCTGCCAGTCGGCCGCCATGGTGATCAGGCCATTGACGAGCAGACGCATGACGATGGCGAAGGCAGCCAGCTTCGGAGCGGAACCGATGAGCAGGGTGACCGAGGTCGGCGCGCCGTGATAGACGTCCGGAATCCACATGTGGAACGGTACGACGCCGAGTTTGAAGGCCAGGCCGGCAACCAGGAAGACCAGACCAAAGACCATCACGCTCTTGTTCACGCCACCGCCATAGAGGCGCTCGGCAATGCCGGTGATTTCGAGGGTGCCGGTGGCTCCGTAGATCATCGACATGCCGTAGAGCAACAGGCCGGAGGCCAGTGCGCCAAGCACGAAGTATTTCATCGCCGCTTCAGTCGACTGGACGGAGTCGCGGTTCATGGCAACCATGGCATAGAGCGACAGCGAGAGCAGTTCGAGACCGATGTAGATGGTCAGGAAGTGATTGGCGGAGATCATGACCATCATGCCGAGCGTCGCGAATAGCGCCAGCACATAGTATTCGCCCTTGTTCATCGATTCGCGATCAATGACATAGCCACGCGAGTAGAACATGACGATGACCATGGTCATGTACAGGAACAGCTTCAACAGGTCGGACATCAGATCGTCCACGAACATGTTGCTGAAGGTGTAAGAGATCTCACCGGTACTCGTTGCGAACTGAATGGCGGCGCAGCCAATCAGCGTCAGTTGAGTTAGCACAAAGATAATTGTGCGGCGGCTATCCTTGACCAGCAGATCGATCATCAGGATGGCCAGCGCCATCACCGTCAGAAAGATTTCCGGCGCTGCAGGCAGAAGATTGGGGACAACGAAATTGTCGAACATGTCGGCTACCGTTTATTGAATCTTGCTGATGGCGACATGACGCAACAGGTCATTGACCGAGGCGTGCATGACTTCCGTGAAAGGCTGCGGGTAGAGGCCCATGCCCAGAGTGCAGAGTGCCAGCACGCCGAGAATGGCGAACTCGCGCTTGTTGATATCGGTCAGTTCGGCCACGTGATGATTGGTGACGTCGCCGAAAACCACGCGCTTGTACATCCACAGCGTGTAGGCGGCGCCAACGATCAGCGAGGTGGCGGCAGCGAAGGCCACCCAGAAATTGAACTTGGTAGCGGCGAGGATGACCATGAACTCGCCGACGAAGCCCGAGGTAGCAGGCAAACCAGCATTGGCCATCGAGAACAGCATGAACAACGCGGCGAATTTTGGCATGGTATTCACCACACCACCGTAGTCGGCGATCTGACGGCTATGCACGCGGTCGTACATGACACCGATACAGAAGAACATGGCACCAGCAACAAAACCGTGCGAAACCATCTGGACCAGCGCGCCTTCAACGGCGAGCGGACTGAACATGAAGAAGCCCAGGGTGACGAAACCCATGTGCGCGATGGACGAATAGGCCACCAGTTTCTTCATGTCTTCCTGAACCAGGGCAACAAAACCGATATAGACGACGGCGATCAACGACATACCCAAGACCAGACCTGACAGCTCATGCGAGGCATCGGGCAGGATCGGCAGCGAGAACCGAATGAAGCCATAGGCGCCAAGCTTCAGAGCGATAGCCGCCAGGACAATGGAACCACCGGTTGGTGCTTCGACGTGGGCATCCGGCAACCAGGTATGCACCGGCCACATCGGCACCTTGACGGCAAAAGCAACCAGGAATGCCAGGAACAGCCAGATCTGCGGGCCAAGGGCGATCGGCATCTTGTGCCATTCGAGGATGGAGAAGCTGCCGCCGGAATTGATGAACAGATACATCAAGGAAAGCAGCAGGAGCAGCGAGCCGAACAGCGTGTAGAGGAAGAACTTGAAAGCGGCGTAAACCCGGTTCGGGCCACCCCAAACGCCAATGATCAAATACAACGGGATCAGCGAGGCTTCAAAGAAAACGTAGAACAGAACACCGTCGAGCGAGGCAAAAATACCATTCATCAGGCCGGACATGATCAGGAAGGCGGCGTTGTACTGGGCAACCTTGGTCTTGACAACTTCCCAACCGGCGGCGACCACGATGATGGTCACGAAAGCGTTCAGTACGACGAACAGCATCGAGATGCCGTCCACCCCGAGGTGGTAATTAATGTTGAAACGCGGAATCCAGGAACCCAGTTCGACGAACTGCATGCCCCCGTTGGTGGTATCGAAACCAGTCCAGAGCGGAATAGTGATCAGGAAACCAGCGACAGCACCGGCCAGCGAAAGCATTCTTGCCAGCGGTGCGTTCCGGTCGCCACCGGTGGATAGCACCACCAGTCCGGCGAAAATCGGGATCCAGATTGCGAGAGACAGCAACGGGTAAGTCGACATGTTATTCCTTGCTTTTCTGCGAATTATTCACGCTTAGGCGCGGTTGATCCACAGAGTCATCAGCACAAAGACGCCAATGATCATGGTGAAAGCGTAGTGATAGACGTAACCGGTCTGGAACAGACGGGTAATGGAAGAGATCCAGCCAACAACCTTGGCCGAGCCATTGACGATCAGGCCGTCAATGATGGCAACGTCGCCGCCACGCCACAGCACCTTGCCCAGAAGGCGAGCGCCACCGGCGAATACAACCTCGTTGAATTTGTCGAAGTAGTACTTGTTCTCGAGCAGCGTATGGACGGCGGAGAAGCGGCGCTGAATGGCAGCCGGTATATCGGGACGCTTCATGTAGAAGAACCACGACACCACGACACCGGACAAGGCCAGAATGAACGGCAGGCTGGTCAGCGAATGGACGCCCATGGCAACCGCACCGTGGAAATGCTCGGAAAGATGTTCCATGGCCGGATGGGCATGGTGATCAATGAAGATGACGCCCTTGAAATAGTCACCGAAAACCATCGGACCGATCGCGATGAAGCCGATAACCACTGACGGTATAGCCAGCAAGACAAGCGGCAGCGTGACAACCCATGGCGTTTCGTGCGGCTTCTGACCCGGAGCCAGACCATGATGATGGTCATGCGAGGTTTCTTCGTCATCATGGTCACCATGATGTTCATGATGATGTGCGTCATCAACCTTGCCGAAACGCTCCTCACCATGGAAAACCAGGAAGTACATGCGGAACGAGTAGAAGGCGGTAACAAATACGCCGGCCAGCACAGCGAAGTAAGCGAAGCCTGCACCCGGGATATGCGACAGAGCGACAGCTTCGATGATCGAGTCCTTGGAATAGAAACCGGACATGAAAGGTGTGCCGATCAAGGCCAGCGAACCGATCAGCGAGGTAATCCAGGTAATCGGCATATATTTGCGCAGACCACCCATGTTCCTGATGTCCTGATCGTGGTGCATCCCGATGATCACGGAGCCGGCACCAAGGAAAAGCAATGCCTTGAAGAAGGCATGGGTCATCAGGTGGAAGATGGCGACTGAGTAAGCCGAAGCACCCAGCGCAACGGTCATGTAGCCCAGCTGCGACAGCGTCGAATAAGCGACGACGCGCTTGATGTCGTTCTGGATGATCCCCAGGAAGCCCATGAACAGCGCAGTGATCGCACCAATAATGATGATGAACGATAGTGCTGTAGTCGACAGTTCAAACAGTGGCGACATCCGGGCGACCATGAAGATACCGGCAGTAACCATGGTTGCAGCGTGAATCAGCGCAGAGATTGGCGTCGGGCCTTCCATCGAGTCCGGCAGCCAGACATGCAGTGGAACTTGAGCTGATTTACCCATCGCGCCGATAAACAGGCAGATACAGGTAACGGACATCAAGGACCAGTCAGCAGCACCCCAGATATTGATAGTGGTTGCCGCCAGTTCCGGCGCTTTCTCAAATACTGTCTTGTAATCAAGCGAGCCAAAATGAGCCAGCACAAGACCGATACCAAGGATGAAACCGAAGTCACCGACGCGATTGACCAAGAAAGCCTTCATGTTGGCGAAGATGGCAGTCGGACGGGTGTACCAGAAACCGATCAGCAGATAGGACACCAGACCCACCGCTTCCCAGCCGAAGAAAAGCTGCATGAAGTTGTTGCTCATCACCAGCATCAGCATGGAGAAGGTAAACAACGAGATATAGCTGAAGAAGCGGTTATAGCCGGGATCTTCCTGCATATAGCCGATGGTGTAGATATGTACCATCAGCGACACGAAGGTGACGACCAGCATCATCGTTGTAGTCAGCGTATCGATCAGGAAACCAACTTCGAATTTGTAGTCGCCGCTGGTCAGCCAGGTATAGACAGCACCGTTGTAGGTGTGACCAGCCAAGACATCCTGAAAGATGATGACCGAGGCAAAAAAGGCGATGGCGACACCGGCGATGGTTGCGGTATGAGCAACCCAGCGCGGAATAACACGACAGAACAGGCCGGCGATCATGGCACCGACCAATGGCGCCATGGGAACGAGCAGGTAGAGTTTTTGCATTTCCATGTTTAACCCTTCAGGCTGCCCAGGTCATCCACATGGATGCTCTTGAGGTTGCGGAACAGCACGATCAGAATGGCCAGGCCGATCGCCGATTCGGCAGCGGCAACGGTCAGGATGAAGAAGACGAAGATCTGACCGGAGAGATCCTGCAGATAGTGGGAAAAAGCCACGAAATTCATGTTGACCGCAAGAAGCATCAACTCGATGGCCATTAGCAGCACGATCAGGTTCTTCCGGTTCAGGAAGATACCGACCACGCTGATCGCGAAAAGTATCGCGCCCAGAATCAGGAAATGGGAGAGAGAGAGAGTTAGCATTGTTTCCCCGGGGTTCAGTCTTTTTCAACCGGCATCTGCAGGACACGCACGCGATCCTTGGCCTTGACGAAGACCTGTTGATTCGGGTTGGTGTACTTGGACTTCTTCGGACCGCGGTGAGTCAGCACGATTGCCGCGATCATCCCGACAAGTAGAATGATTGAGGCCAGCTCGAAGGGATAGACGTAGTCGGTGAACATCAGGGCACCGATACTCTTGGTATTGGAGATACCCGCCGGAAGCATGGCTTCCGCTGCAGGAATCTGGAAGTACTTGCTACCAAGCACCAGGCCCATTTCCAGAACCATCAGCAAACCCAGCAATGCTCCGAGCGGCAGATAGTTCCAGAAGCCCTGACGAATACGGTCAATATTGATATCAAGCATCATCACAACAAACAGGAAGAGCACCATGACCGCGCCAACATAGACGAGGATGATGGCAATCGCCAGGAACTCAGCCTGCAACAAAGCCCAAATACCGCCGCAGGTGAAGAAGGCAAGAATCAGATGCAGTGCTGCGTGAACCGGATTGCGCGCAGTGATAACGCGCAGGCTGGCGAAAATCAGGATCGCCGACAGGAAGAAGAAAACCGCAGTTTGAAAATCCATTGCTAGCACCTGTTATCGGTAAGAAGCATCAAGTTCGCGATCCTTCGCGATTTGATCTTCGTAGCGGTCGCCGTTGGCCAGCAACATTTGCTTGGTGTAGTACAAATCACCGCGCTTTTCGCCGTGGTATTCGAAAACCCGCGTTTCGACCACTGCATCGACCGGGCAAGCCTCTTCACAGAAACCGCAAAAAATACACTTGGTCAGATCAATGTCGTAACGCGTCGTGCGACGCGAACCGTCGTCACGCGGCTCGGCCTCAATCGTAATGGCCAGCGCCGGACAGATTGCTTCACACAGCTTGCAGGCGATACAACGCTCCTCGCCATTCGGGTAGCGACGCAACGCATGCAAACCACGAAAACGGAAACTCTGCGGTGTCTTTTCTTCCGGATATTGAACGGTGATCTTGCGGGCGAAAAAATACCGTCCCGTGACCGACATGCCCTTCAACAACTCCTTGAGGAAGAGGCTGTTGAAGATTTCCTTCATCGAACCCATTAGACTCTCCTCACTTCCAGATATTCAATGGCGACATCATCCAGACGCCGACTACAACCAGCCAGATCAAACAGATCGGCAAGAAAACCTTCCAGCCCAGACGCATCAACTGATCATAGCGATAACGCGGGAAAGTTGCCCGGAACCACAGGAACAGGAAGAGTATTGCCGACATCTTGGCAAACAGCCACAGAATGCCGTCAGGCAGGAAACCAACCGGGGACAGCCAGCCACCCAGGAACAGGAGGGAAGTTAGCGCCGCAACCAGAATCATGTTGGCGTATTCAGCAAGGAAGAAGAGCGCAAATGCCATTCCGGAATACTCAACGTGGAAACCGGCAACGATTTCCGACTCACCTTCAGCGACGTCAAATGGCGCCCGGTTCAGTTCAGCAGTACCGGAAATCAGATAAACGATGAACATCGGGAACAACGGCAACCAGTTCCAGGAAAGGAAACTGAGCCCCCAGCCAGCGAAACGCCCCTGATCCTGAACATTGACGATATCGACCAGATTCAGGCTGTTGGAGACCATCAGAACGCAAATCAGCGAGAAGCCCATGGAGATTTCGTAAGAAACCATCTGGGCAGCTGAACGCATGGCACCAAGGAAAGCGTACTTAGAGTTGGATGCCCAGCCAGACAAAATAACCCCATACACCCCCATGGAGGTGATCGCCATGATGTAGAGGAGGCTGGCATCAATATTGGCAACGACCAGCGAATCCGTGAATGGAATCACAGCCCAGGCAGCCAGCGCCGGCGCAATCGCCAACATCGGGGCAACAATGAAAATGCCCTTGTTAGCTGTGGTGGGTACAATAATTTCCTTGAGCAACAGCTTCAGACCGTCGGCAATCGGCTGAATCAGCCCCCACGGACCAACCCGATTGGGACCGATTCGAACCTGCATGTAGCCGATGACCTTGCGTTCGAAATAGGTCAAATACGCTACGCCAAGCATCAGCGGAGCCACGATCAGGATTATTTTTAGAAGGGTCCAGACAGCAGGCCAAGCCCCACCGAAAATACCAAGTCCGAAGTTCATCAGTGCGTCCATTTATGCACGCTCCACGGAGATCGATCCGAACATATCACCCAGCATCGCTGTGCTCACATGTGCCGCCGAAACGCGAACACAACCGACAGGCACATTGTTGTCAGTCTTGACGATCAGTATGGCCTCGCCAGAACCCTGCTTGACGCGAACTTGTGCACCGTCGGCAACGCCAATCTGTGCCAGGGTTTGCTCGTTAATGCGGGCAGACGGAGCAACTGCATCGGCAGTCTGCTGCAGAGCCGGTGCGCGGCGTGCCATCGGATCGGCAAAGTTGATCGGCACGTCGGCAATTCGCTGAAGGCCATCAGGAACGGTAGCCGACAGCGCAATGCTGAGATCCTTCAGGCCGTTGTCGAGGCCGGTAACGAATTCGACACCTTTGCCCAGAACTTCGTCGCGAATTTCTTCACTCGAGGCATAGCTGAACCCATCGAGATTCAATACGTTACCGAGAACGCGCAACAATTTCCAAGCCGGGCGGGCATCGCCACGGGCCTTGGCAACACCGTTAAAGCTCTGGACGCGACCTTCAGTATTGACGAAGGTACCCGAGGTTTCAGTGTAAGGAGCAATCGGCAACATCACATCAGCAAACCCGAGAGCCGAAGCATGCTTGAAGGCCGACATGTAGACCACGAGACTGGCCTGCTTGAGCGCCCCCAGAACCAGTTGCGGGTTAGCGCAATCAAATTCCGGCTCGATTCCCATCAGAACATAAGCCTTGCGCGGCTGATCGAACATCTGGCGAGCATTGGCACCTGAAGGCAGCGCTTGAGCAACATGGCCGCCCACTGTATTTGCGCCTTCACCGAGAAAACCGACGGTTGCTCCAGTCAGCTTGCCAAGTTCCAATGCCAGCGCATGCAATTGCGTAGCATCAACGGATTGAGTTGCAACGTTCCCCAGGAACACCGCGCGCTTTTCTCCGTCAACCAGACTCTGAGCAATCTTCTTGCTCGTCTCGCAAACGACCGCCGGCTCGACACCAGCCGGCAACTCGACGCCCTTGATCTCAGCTGCGGCCTTGACGACTGCTGCCAGAGCCGCAGCCAGTTGGGCCGGTGCAACGGTCATGCGAGCATGCAGATTGATCAGTTGCTCATCACCGGTCACCGAAAGCAGGCTCACCTTGGTATATTTCTTGGCTGCCTGACGCAGACGCTGAGCGATCAGAGGATGATCCTTGCGCAGGAAGGAGCCGACCACCAGAGCCCCGTCGAGATCCTTGATCTCAGCTAGGCGCATGCCCAGCCACGGCGTGCCGGCGCGCTTGATATCAGAAGCGAAATCACTCTGGCGGGGACGGAAATCGACGTTTCCGCTACCAAGGCCCTTCATAAGCTTGCCAAGAAGGAAGAGCTCTTCGACCGTCGAACTTTGCGCTGCCAGTGCGGCCAGCGCATCGCCGCTATGTTCGCGGGCAACGTCCTTGAGGCCATGAGCGACGTAATCGAGGGCAACATTCCAGTCGACTTCTTTCCATTCGCCGCCCTGCTTGACCATTGGCTTGGTCAGGCGTTCGTCGGAATTCAAAGCCTGATAGGCGAAGCGCTCCTTGTCGGAAATCCAGCACTCATTCACTTCTTCGTTTTCACGCGGCAGGACGCGCATTACGTTGTCGTGCTTTACTTGGACGACCAGATTGGCACCAACGGAGTCGTGCGGGCTAACCGACTTGCGGCGCTGCAGTTCCCATGAACGAGCGGTGTAGCGGAAAGGCTTGGAGGTCAGCGCGCCAACCGGGCAAAGGTCAATCATATTGCCCGACAATTCCGAGTCGACCGTGCGACCGACGAAAGTCATGATCTCGGAATGCATATTACGGTTAGCCATGCCGAGTTCCATGATGCCGCCGATTTCCTGACCGAAGCGGACGCAACGGGTGCAGTGAATACAGCGGCTCATTTCTTCCATGGAGATCAACGGGCCAACGCTCTTGTGAAACACAACATGTTTTTCTTCGGTGTAGCGGCTTTTCATCGGGCCATAACCGACAGACATATCCTGTAACTGACACTCGCCACCCTGATCGCAGATCGGGCAATCCAGCGGGTGGTTGATGAGCAGGAATTCCATCACGCCCTTCTGGGCCTTGACGGCCAGATCGGAGTGCGTAAAGACCTTCATGCCATTGGTCACTGGCGTAGCACAAGCCGGCAACGGCTTCGGAGCCTTTTCAACCTGTACGAGGCACATACGGCAGTTGGCTGCTATCGAAAGTTTCTTGTGGTAGCAGAAATGGGGAATATATACCCCGACCTGCTGCGCGGCATCCATCACCGTGCTGCCATCAGGCACTTGCGCTTTCTTGCCGTCGATTTCAATTTCTAGCATGTCGCTACCTTGTAGCCAGTTCTTTCGTTACAACCCGTAGCCTGTCAGGCCGGAATCTTGTGGAAGCCACTGCCTGCCCATTGCACATCCTTGGGAACCAGACAGGTCTTGTTTTCAATGTGGAACTCAAATTCCTTGCCGAAGTGCTTGATGAAGCTCTGTACCGGGAAGGCTGCCGCATCACCGAGCGCACAAATGGTGCGACCGGCAATATTGCCGAGCACACTGTTCAGCAAATCGAGGTCTTCGGGCTTGCCGAGACCGTTCTCGATGCGATGGACGACCTTGTACATCCAGGCCGTACCTTCACGGCAGGGGGTACATTGACCGCAGGACTCTTCGTAATAGAAGAAGGACAAACGCTCCAGCGCCTTGACCATGCAGACCGTCTCGTCCATCACGATGACTGCGCCGGAACCGAGCATCGAGCCGCCCTTGCTGATCGAGTCATAGTCCATGGTGCAATCCATGATCACTTCGCCCGGCATCACCGGGGCCGACGAGCCGCCGGGAATCACCGCCTTGAGCTTGCGCCCGCCGCGCATCCCGCCGCACATTTCAAGCAGGGTCGCAAAAGGTGTACCGAGCGGAATTTCGTAGTTACCCGGACGATTGACGTGGCCGGAGACCGAGAACAGCTTGGTGCCACCGTTATTCGGCTTGCCCAGATTCAGGAACTCTTCGCCACCCATCTTCAGGATGAAAGGAATGGCGGCAAAGGTTTCGGTATTGTTGATCGTCGTCGGTTTGCCGTACAAACCGAAGGACGCCGGGAACGGCGGCTTGAAGCGCGGCTGGCCCTTCTTGCCTTCGATCGATTCGAGCAGCGCTGTTTCTTCGCCACAGATATAGGCACCGAAGCCGTGATGGGCGAAAAGCTCGAAGTTAAAGCCCGAACCGAGAATATTTTGGCCGATGAAGCCGGCAGCACGCGCTTCGTCGAGCGCCTCTTCGAAACGCTTGTATTCCTGCCAGACCTCGCCATGCACGTAGTTGTAACCGCGGTTGGCACCCATCGCGTAGGCGGCGATCGCCATGCCCTCGATGACGGCATGCGGATTGAAACGCATGATGTCGCGGTCCTTGAAGGTTCCCGGCTCACCTTCATCGGTATTGCAGACGACGTACTTGTCGCCAGGAAAGGAGCGCGGCATGAAGGACCACTTCAGCCCGGTCGGGAACCCGGCGCCGCCACGACCGCGCAGTACGGATTTCTTGACTTCGCTGATCACGTCTTCCTGGGTCATCTTGGTTTCCAGGATGCGCTTCAGCTGCGCATAGCCACCGCGGGCAACGTAATCCTTGAGGCGCCAGGTGTTGTCCCCATCCAAGCCTTCCATCAGAACGCCGTTGATCGAACCAAGCATTGCCATTATTTGCACTCCTCAAGCAGCTTGTCGATCTGTTCCGGGTGCATGTGGCTGCACATCGAGCGGTTGTTGACGATGAAAACCGGCGCGTCACCGCAGGCCCCCATGCACTCACCTTCCTTCAATGTAAACTTGCCGTCCGGGGTCGTTTCGCCGTAGCCGATACCGAGCTTGTGCTGGAGATATTCGCCTGCGTGGTAGCCACCCGACAGCGCGCAAGGCAGGTTGGTACAGACCGTGATCTTGTACTTGCCGACCGGTTTCAGGTCATACATATTGTAAAAAGAGGCCACTTCGTAAGCCGCGATTGGCGGCATACCAAGATAGTTGGCGACAGCCTCAATGGACTCGGGGGCCAGCCAGCCTTTTTCTTCCTGTGCATGCGCGAGACAAGCCATCGACGCCGACTGTTTTTGATCAGCGGGGTACTTGGCGACCTCGCGGGCAAACTTCTGGAGGGTTTCAGCGGAAAACATCAGCGGTCAATCTCGCCAAAAACAATATCTTGGGAACCGATAATCGTAACGACGTCGGCAATCATGTGGCCTCTGGACATTTCGTCCAGACCAGCCAGGTGGACAAAGCCCGGAGCACGAATTTTCATACGGTAAGGTTTGTTGGCACCATCGGAAACAAAGTAGATACCGAACTCACCCTTCGGATGCTCGACTGCGGCATAGGCTTCGCCGGCCGGAACATGGATGCCTTCGGTGAAGAGCTTGAAGTGGTGAATCAGCTCCTCCATATTGGTCTTCATGTTTTCGCGGGGCGGCGGCGCCACCTTGTTATTGTCGGTGATCACCGGGCCGGGATTCTTGCGCAGCCAAGCGATACACTGCTTGATAATGTTGTTCGACTGGATCATTTCTTCCATGCGAACCAGGTAGCGGTCGTAACTGTCGCCATTGACGCCCACCGGCACATCGAAATCAACCTTGTCATAGGCAGCGTATGGCTGCTTCTTGCGCAAGTCCCAAGCGACCCCCGAGCCACGCAGCATGGCCCCCGTAAAGCCCATCTGCAGGGCGCGCTCCGGCGTCACGACACCGACATTGACCAGACGCTGCTTCCAGATCCGGTTGTCGGTCAGCAAGGTATGGTATTCGGAATGATAGGTTGGGAAGCGATTGGTAAAATCTTCGAGGAAGTCGAGCAGCGAACCGCTACGGTTCTCGTTCTTCTCTGCCGCCCTCTTGGCGTTGGTCCAAGTCGACTCCTGGTACTGTGGCATGCGATCAGGCAGATCACGATAGACACCACCAGGGCGATAGTAGGCAGCATGCATACGCGCACCGGAAACCGCTTCATACACATCCATCAGATCTTCACGCTCGCGGAAGGTGTAGAGCGCCATGGTCATCGCACCGACGTCCAGCGCATGACAGCCGATCCATAATAAATGGTTGAGGATACGGGTAACCTCATCGAACATGACGCGGATGTACTTGCCACGCTCCGGCACTTCGATACCAAGCAGCTTTTCAGTGGCCAGGCAGTAGGCGTGCTCGTTGCACATCATCGACACGTAGTCGAGACGATCCATGTACGGCACGGACTGCACCCAGGTCCGGGTTTCAGCCAATTTTTCCGTAGCACGATGCAACAGGCCGATATGCGGATCGGCGCGCTGGACGACTTCGCCGTCCAATTCGAGCACCAAGCGCAGAACACCGTGCGCTGCCGGGTGCTGCGGACCAAAATTCAGCGTGAAATTGCGGATGTCAGCCATGAGCAGTATCCCCGAAGGTGTCTTCGCGCACGATGCGCGGGGTGTTCTCCCGAGGCTCGATGGTCACCGGTTGATAGATCACACGTGCCTGATCGGGGTCATAACGCATTTCGACATGACCTGAAATTGGAAAATCCTTGCGGAAAGGGTGGCCGATAAAGCCATAATCAGTCAGGATGCGGCGCAGATCGTCATGGCCCACAAAAGCAATGCCAAAGAGATCGAACGCTTCGCGCTCAAACCAATTGACACTTCTCCAAACACCGGCAACGGAATCAACGGACGGAAACTCATCGTCCTCAGCAAAGACGCGCACACGCAAACGCCAGTTGTTAGCGATCGAAAGAAGATGCGAGACCGCGGCAAAGCGCCGGCCTTGCCAGCCACCATCACCGTAGGTCGAATAATCGACACCACACAAATCTATGATTTCTTCAAAATGAAGATCAGCCTCATCCCGCAATGCAGTCATCACACCGAGATAGTCGGCAGCACCGACCTCAATGGTTACTTCACCTAAAGCCAGCTTCAACGATTTCAGCTTATCGCCAAAATGTTTTTGCAGGTTTTGACTAAGCGTTTCCAGCTTGGCAGACATATCGAATCAGCCTTGGCAATTAACGAGCAATGGTGTTAGTGCGGCGAATCTTGTTCTGCAACTGTATCAAGCCGTAAATCAGGGCCTCTGCAGTTGGAGGGCAACCAGGAACATAGATATCGACTGGCACGATGCGATCGCAGCCACGCACAACAGAATAGGAATAATGGTAATAACCACCGCCATTTGCGCACGACCCCATCGAGATCACCCAGCGCGGCTCAGCCATTTGGTCATAGACCTTGCGCAGCGCAGGCGCCATTTTATTGGTCAGCGTACCTGCGACGATCATCACATCCGACTGCCGAGGACTTGCCCGGAACACAATGCCGAAACGGTCAAGATCGTAACGAGAGACGCCCGCATGAATCATCTCAACCGCACAACAGGCCAAACCGAAAGTCATCGGCCAAATCGAGCCGGTTCGCATGTAATTAATTAGCTTGTCAGCCGTTGTAGTGACAAAACCTTCCTGGAGAACGCCCTCAATAGCCATAGCCTAGCCTCATTCCCATTCCAGCGCGCCCTTGGCCCAGGCATATACATAACCAACGACCAGAATGGCAACAAACACAAGCATTTCAACAAAGCCGAACAACTTGATCGACTCCGTCGCCACTATGTCCTTGAAAATTGCAGCCCACGGAAACAGGAAGGCAATTTCCAGATCGAACAAAATAAATAGGATAGCAATCAGATAGAAACGCACATCAAACTTCATGCGCGCATCTTCAAAAGCCTCAAAGCCACACTCGTAAGGAGAGAGCTTTTCAGGGTCCGGCCGGCTTGGAGCTAGTATAAAGCCCATCGCAATGGGCAACACACCCACCGCAACCCCCACCAGAACGAACATCAGGATTGGAAAGTAGTTTTCCATGACCCGCCGCCAATATTCAGTTTTTGTTCGAAACAGCGCACCCTGCGGCCGCTGCCCAGATTTTTGGTGCCGACGGCGAGACTCGAACTCGCACAGCTTGCGCCACTACCCCCTCAAGATAGCGTGTCTACCAATTTCACCACGTCGGCACGTCTTTTTGATTACTCGGCGAGGACTCCATGCCAAGCAATCCATCTTGCGCTACTTCGGTATGTCTTTCGCCTTGGAACCCGCACCCGCAGGAGCAGCTGGCGATTCCACAGCCGCGGAAGCAGGCTGCGAAACAGTCTGCGATTGTACCGGTTCTTGCATGACACTGCCAGTCGTTTTTGGCTTGCTGGAGGCAACATACGCCAAGGTCAGACTCGTCGCGAAAAACACTGCCGCAAGAACGCCTGTCGTACGACTTAGAAAATTGGCGGACCCGGTAGCACCAAACAAGCTTCCGGAAGCACCACTGCCAAACGCAGCCCCCATGTCGGCACCCTTGCCATGCTGCATCAACACCAGACCAATAATAACGATCGCAACCAGAATATGGACCGTCAGAAGGAGAGAGAAAAACCAGTTCATTTGTTAGCCTATCAATTCGCCGCGTGGCAAATCGTCAAAAAATCGTCCGCAACCAAGGCAGCACCACCGATCAAACCACCATCAATGTCAGACTGCCCAAACAACTCCTTCGCATTCTGCGGCTTCACACTACCACCATAAAGAATACGCAAATCCGTAGCAACACCCAAGCCAAGCGCTGCAACCTGAGCACGAATAGCCGCATGCACCTCCTGGGCCTGAGCTGGAGACGCAGTCATCCCAGTCCCGATTGCCCACACCGGCTCATACGCAACTACTGCAGATGACATGGCAGCCACACCGAGACGATCCAAGACCGCCGACAACTGCCTTGCCACCACGAAGCCTGTCTTGCCAGCCTCACGCTCACTCAGCGTCTCACCCACACACAAAATAGGCACCAAGCCAGCTTTTTGAGCAGCCTCAAACTTGGCTGCAACAACCATATCCGTTTCACCGAACAGGGCGCGTCGCTCAGAGTGGCCTACCAGCACATAACGACAACCAAACTCGGCCAACATTGAACCGGACACCTCGCCTGTATATGCCCCGGAAGGATGCTCACTTACCGACTGCGCTCCCAAAGCAACGGCTACCCCCTGTATCAGGGACTGCACCTGAGCGAGATACGGATAGGGCGGGCACACAGCTATTTCACAAAGTAACCCGGAGGCCTCTGCCACAATACGCGCCATGAGTTCTGAATTTTGATGCAGTGCGCCGTGCATCTTCCAGTTACCAGCTACGAGCTTTCTACGCATGGGCTAGATGATTCCGTTGGCGAAAAACCTTCGGATTATAGCGACTCGTCGATTTTTCGGTCAATACGAATAGAGATGCGCCTTAATTTATTGCGTGGACTCCCGCACGACGCTGGCCAGTTTTTCAGCGGCACACGCCACTTCGCCAGCATCTTCGCCTTCGACCATCACCCGCAACAACGGCTCGGTTCCCGAGGCGCGCAACAACACCCTGCCCCGCCCGGCCATACCGGCCTCGGTTTCAGCCAGGGCAGACGTGATCGCTGGATGATCTTTCCATGGAAATCCGCGGGCGATCGGCACATTGATCAGTTTCTGCGGATAGAGCGCCAAACCGCCCAGCAAGCCCTTCAAGTCGCCGCCAAACTCGCGCAGCGCGGCCAAAACCTGCAAGGCTGCAACAATGCCATCGCCTGTCGTATGGCGATCCATCGCAAGGATATGTCCGGAATTTTCACCGCCGTATAACCATCCCTTTTCGTTGAGCATCTCTACAACGTAGCGATCACCAACTGCCGCCCGGGCAAACGGGATGTCAATCTTGCCAAGAGCGTGCTCCAACGCGAGATTGCTCATCAACGTACCAACGACGCCCTTCACTTTGGCCACACGAGCCCGACTGCGAACGATAGCAAAAAGCAGCTGATCGCCGTCATATAGGTTCCCTTCGGCATCGACCATTTGAAGGCGGTCCGCATCGCCATCCAAAGCGACACCAAGATCGGCGCGATTGGCCAGCACAGCCTCACACAATGCCTTGGGAGCCGTAGCGCCAACGCCATCATTGATATTCAGACCATTGGGTTGCGCCCCAATGGAAACGACATCAGCGCCCAATTCATGAAAAACACTCGGCGCTATATGGTAAGCAGCGCCATGCGCACAATCGACAACAATTTTCAAACCACGCAAGTCGAGGTCGTTTGGAAAAGTACTCTTGCAGAATTCTATATAGCGGCCGCGCGCATCCTCGATACGCCTGACGCGACCAAGATCCGCTGGCGGCGCGCAAACCATCGGCTGATCTATACCCTCCTCGATGGCATGCTCTACCCCATCAGGCAATTTGGTACCCTGTGCCGAGAAGAATTTGATGCCATTATCGTAGTAAGGGTTATGTGAAGCGGAGATTACGATCCCCGCCTGCAATCGCAAGGCACGGGTCAGGTAGGCGACGGCAGGGGTCGGTAACGGGCCAACCAGAAAAACGTCAATCCCGGCCGCCGAAAATCCTGCTTCCAAGGCCGACTCAAGCATGTAACCGGACAGGCGCGTATCCTTACCTATCAACACCGCCGGCCGCTCGCCAGATGGCATACCGGACTGATCCAGCAAGGCCTTACCTGCCGAATACCCGAGGCGCATTACGAAATCGGGCGTAATTGGCGACTGACCGACACGGCCTCGCACGCCATCGGTACCAAAATATTTCCTGCTCATACCTGACTCCCTTGTTCTATTGCAGCCCAGACTGCCAAGGCGTCCCTGGTTGCAGCCACGTCATGCACACGAAGTATTTTCGCACCTTTTTGGGCGGCGAGCAGGGCTGCCGCCACGCTGGCCGCCAGCCGCTCTCCAACCGGTCGCCCGGTAATTGCACCGAGCATGGATTTCCTGGAAACGCCGACCAATACAGGAAAACCACCGATACCTGCCTCGGTCAACGCCGAAAATAGCGCCAAATTGTGGTGCACTGTTTTTCCGAAGCCAAAACCTGGATCAAGCACAATGCGTTCATCGGCAATACCAGCCAGCCTGCAACGCTCAACAGACCCTGCCAGAAAGGAATTCACTTCTGAAACGACATCCTGATAGTACGGCGTTTGCTGCATCGTACCCGGCTCACCTTGCATATGCATGACACACACGGCGCAATCGCTCTCGGCCACCACTGACAACGCTTCGCGGCTAACCATGCCAGTGATGTCATTGATCATCGTTGCACCAGCTTCCAGTGCGGCACGCATGACTGCCGGTTTGTAGGTATCTACCGAAATAGGAACTCCCCAATCGGCAATTTCTTTCAAAACAGGCAACAGGCGTCGCAATTCGTCCGCCTCTGAAGCGGGAATCGCTCCCGGACGAGATGACTCGGCACCGATGTCCAGAATATCCGAGCCGGCCTCGTACTGCTGACGCGCGTGTCGCACAGCCTGTTCGACATTGCCAACCAAGCCGTCACCGGAAAATGAGTCTGGCGTGAGATTGACGATCCCCATCAACAAAGGACGATCCAGCGGGAGCCTGAACCGGCCGCAATGCAGTGTTGTCATGGCGCAAAAATAAAAGGCCGGGAGAGACTCCCGGCCAATTCAGCAATCAAAAAAATCAAGCCGTCGCAGGAGCACTTGGCTCAGCACCCGGCGTATCGCTAGGCGTTTTTGACCGCGGCGCTGACTGCGATGGTTTAGGCGGACGCGGCGCCTTGCCAGCCATAATGTCGTCGATCTGCTCGGCATCGATGGTTTCCCACTCAAGCAAGGCCTTGGTCATCGCCTCAACCTTGTCCCGATTCTCTTCCAGCAGGCGACGGGCAAGCGCGTATTGCTCGTCAATAAGGCGGCGAATTTCAGCGTCCACCTTCTGCATCGTCGCTTCGGAGACATTCTTGTGCTGAGTCACGGAACGACCAAGGAAAACCTCCCCATCGTTCTCGCCATAAACCATTACCCCGAGATCGGACATACCATAACGAGTCACCATATCGCGAGCCATCGCGGTAGCCCGTTCAAAATCGTTGGATGCGCCGGTGGTCATCTGGTTCATGAACAACTCTTCGGCAATACGCCCGCCGAACAGGACAGCAATTCGGCTCATCAGGTATTGCCGGTCATACGCGTAGCGATCTTCTTCCGGCAGTTGCATGGTCAGGCCCAGAGCACGGCCACGGGGGATTATGGTGACCTTGTGAACAGGATCCGACTTTGGCACCAGCTTGGCGACTACGGCATGCCCCGACTCGTGGTACGCCGTATTCATCTTTTCTTCTTCGCTCATGACCATGCTGCGGCGCTCGGCCCCCATCATGATCTTGTCCTTGGCCTTTTCAAAGTCGTCCATGTCCACGAGGCGCTTGTTGGTGCGCGCAGCGAACAAGGCGGCTTCGTTAACCAGATTAGCCAGATCGGCGCCCGAAAAACCCGGGGTACCTCGCGCAATGACATCGGCTTTGACATCACCGGCAATTGGCACTTTGCGCATATGCACCTTGAGGATTTCCTCCCGGCCACGAATATCGGGCAAGGGCACGACAACCTGACGATCGAAACGACCGGGACGCAGCAGCGCCGGGTCCAGGATATCCGGACGGTTAGTCGCGGCGATGACGATGATGCCACTATGGCCTTCGAAACCGTCCATCTCTACCAGCAACTGGTTCAAGGTCTGTTCGCGCTCATCATTGCCACCGCCGAGACCGGCGCCGCGATGACGGCCGACCGCGTCAATTTCATCTATAAAGATGATGCACGGCGCGTGCTTCTTGGCGTTCTCGAACATGTCACGAACACGTGCAGCGCCAACACCAACGAACATTTCTACGAAATCTGAACCCGAAATACTGAAGAATGGCACCTTGGCTTCGCCGGCAATAGCCTTGGCGAGCAGCGTCTTGCCAGTCCCGGGGTTGCCGACCATCAGCACACCCTTCGGAATACGGCCACCGAGCTTCTGGAACTTGGAAGGATCGCGCAGGAAATCAACGATCTCCTGAACCTCCTCCTTGGCCTCGTCACAACCAGCAACATCGGCAAAGGTAATGGCATTGGTCGACTCGTCCATCATGCGCGCCTTGGACTTACCGAACGAAAAGGCACCACCCTTACCACCGCCCTGCATCTGGCGCATGAAGAAAACCCAGACGCCAATTAAAAGGAGCATCGGGAACCAACTGACAAACAGATTCATCAGGAAGGATGGCTCTTCTTCTGGCTTGGCTTCAATCTTGACGCCATTCTTGAGCAGATCGGAAACCAGCCAGAGATCAGGCGGCGCGTAGGACGTGATGCGCTTGCCCTCGCTCGTCGTCGCCTTCAGCGTACGGCCTTCCATGACCACCTTGGAGATGCGGCCAGACTTTACCTCCTCGATGAATTGGGAGTATTCGACGGACCCGGTTGCAACCTGACGGCTGTTGAACTGGTTAAACACCGTCATCAGCACCAGGCCGATGACCAGCCAGACTGCCAGGTTTTTGAACATGTTGTTCAAGCTTGCACTCCTTCTACAGCGACGAGCGATAAAAATGCCATTCTAAACAAAACTCTCAACGCAATGTGCGTCCGAGCAAATAAAGCTCGGCGCTACGATCACGGGAAGCGTCCGGTTTGCGCACTACGACAGTCTTGAACGTCTCACGCATTTGACGAAGAAATGTCTCGTAATCCGTTCCCTGAAAAACTTTGACCAGAAAAGCACCATCTGGTTTCAGGTGCGCTCTGGAAAACTCCAGCCCAAGCTCAGCCAAGTGCATGACGCGCGCCTGATCAACCAAAGGTACTCCTGACATATTGGGGGCCATGTCGGACATTACAAGCCCCACGCGGCGATCTCCCAATTGTTTTTCAAGTTGGTCCAGCACATCATCTTCACGAAAATCCCCCTGAATGAAATGGACGTTATGAATCGGTTCCATTTCGAGAAGATCGAGGGCAACCACCATTCCGCCATCACCAACCCTTTTGGTGGCGACCTGAGACCAGCCACCCGGGGTGGCACCGAGGTCGACAACCACCTCGCCACGTTTGAGCAGTTTATCCTTGTCGTCAATCTCAAGCAGCTTGAAAGCGGCGCGAGAACGCCAACCTTCCTTCTTCGCGAGCTGAACGTAGGTATCATTAACATGCTCGCGCATCCAAGCTTTGCTGGTTCTGGTTCTTTTCATTCGGTAAAATGCCGTTTTTGAAAGGTTTACTATGCTGCAAATATCATCTGCCCAGCGCCGCGAACTGCGCGCCAAGGCCCACGACCTGAATCCTGTTGTATCGATTGCCGAAAACGGCCTCACTGAGGGCGTTCTAAAGGAAATCGAAATGAACCTGAACGCCCACGAACTGATCAAGATTCGCGTTTATGGTGACAGCCGCGAAAATCGCTTGGCCTATTATGAGCAAATCTGTGCCCGACTGGGCGCTGCACCCGTTCAGCACATCGGCAAGCTACTGGTCGTTTTTCGTCCCATCCCCGCTGAAATTGCTGCGGTCAACGCGAAAAAAGCCCCAAAACCGAGACGCCCGATTCCTGCTGCGCCGCGCAAAAGCAAGCGAGCATTCCAAGGCTGATCACTTCAGTCCGCGACCGCCCCAAATCACGAGCCACAATCCCAGCAGACTCTGCATCAAGTAGAGAATGCTGGAGATACCGTGCCACGCGGCAAATCGGTCGCGCAACACACTTTCCATCACATCCCGCGGCATGGCATCGAGCTTCAGCTGAGCCATTAATGGCTGGATGCCAAACTGACTGGCAACGGTCATCAGCGACATCAGGACAACCAGCCAAAAGACGCCACGTTTGAACACCTGCCCGCCGCAACGGGAAACCAGAAAAACCAGCAGCCAGGCGGCACATCCCAAACCCACCCAGCCGATCAATGCAAACAGCTTGCCAGCCAACATGCCGGCGAGTTGCCGATCGCCAAGGCTGGCAAAGAGCACTGGCGCCACCATGTAACCAATCGCCCAAAGGCTGCCAACCCACAGGGTAATCGCGACCAGATAGAGGGCTTCGGACAGCCGGCGCACGCCAATTACTCGTAGCGGACGTCGATAATTTCGTACTCGCGCATGCCACCCGGCGCCTGAACCTGAGCGATATCGCCAGCATACTTGCCGATCAATGCCCGGGCCATCGGCGAATTTACTGAAATTTTTCCTGCCTTGATGTCAGCCTCGTCCTCACCAACAATCTGGTAGGTCACGGCATCACCAGAATCCTGATCCTCGAGATCGAGCGTTGCGCCAAAAACACAACGGCCATCAGCATCGAGCAGCTTCGGGTCGATAATCTGTGCGTGCGACAGCTTTCCCTCAACCTCCTGAATACGCCCTTCGATGAAGCCCTGACGCTCCTTGGCGGCATCGTACTCGGCGTTTTCCGAAAGATCACCATGGGCACGAGCCTCGGCGATTGCACCAATCACCCATGGACGATCAACCGTCTTCAGGCGATGCAGTTCTTCGCGCAGCTTTTCGGCGCCTTTTACGGTCAAGGGTACTTTGCTCATATTCTCTTCCAGCAAAAGCAAAACCGCCGGCGCCCCAAGGCTACCCGGCGGTTTCAGGTTTTTCTCAGTGTAGCTGCGTGTGCAATGCCTGAATCGGATAAACCACCAACTCACCCAGATTGCGAATACCCTCGGCCGCAGCCTCGGCACCCCAGATCGTCGTATACATTGTGACACGAGCCTGCAGACCGGAAGTACGGATGTTGCGCGAGTCGTTAATCGCCTGACGTTTTTCCTCGACCGTATTGATGATCAGGGAAATTTCGTTGTTCTTGATCATGTCGACGATGTGCGGCCGACCTTCAGTGAACTTGTTGACCGTCTGCACCGGCAAGCCAGCAGCTTCGATGGCATGTGCAGTCCCACGTGTCGCCACGAGATGGAAACCGGCGTCAAGCAGATGGCGGGCAATTTCAATAGCCTTTGCCTTGTCACTATCCTTGACCGACATGAATACCTTGCCAGCGGTCGGCAGCTTGACGCTGGCGGCCAGTTGCGACTTGACGAAGGCTTCGGCAAAAGTAACGCCAACTCCCATCACCTCGCCGGTCGACTTCATCTCCGGCCCCAAAATCGTATCGACACCGGGGAACTTGACGAAGGGGAAAACAGCTTCCTTGACCGAGAAATACGGCGGAATCACTTCCTTGGTCACGCCCTGATCCTTGAGGCTGCGCCCGGCCATGCAGCGCGCCGCGATCTTGGCCAGTTGCAGCCCAGTAGCCTTGGAAACGAACGGCACGGTACGCGAGGCACGCGGATTGACTTCCAGCACGTAGACGTCGTTGTCCTTGATGGCGAACTGCACGTTCATCAAGCCGCAAACGTTGAGCGCCTTGGCCATCAGTTTGGTCTGGCGGCGCAGTTCGTCCTGCACGGCAGCCGACAGCGAGTACGGCGGCAGCGAGCAAGCGGAGTCACCAGAGTGCACGCCAGCCTGTTCGATGTGTTCCATGACGCCACCGATGATGACCTCCTCGCCATCGGAAAGGGCATCAACGTCACATTCAACAGCATCGTTCAGGAACCGGTCGAGAAGCACCGGGGAGTCGTGCGAAACCTTGACGGCTTCACGCATGTAGCGCTCAAGGTCCTTCTGCTCATGGACGATTTCCATGGCGCGACCACCGAGCACGTAGGACGGGCGGACGACCAGCGGATAGCCAATTTCCTGGGCCAGACGAAGGGCATCTTCCTCGGTACGGGCCGTGCGGTTCGGCGGTTGCTTGAGGCCGAGTTCGTGCAACAGCTTCTGGAAGCGCTCGCGGTCTTCGGCAACGTCGATCGATTCCGGGCTGGTACCGATGATCGGCACGCCATTGGCTTCGAGCGCCAGCGCCAACTTGAGCGGCGTCTGCCCGCCATACTGGACGATGACGCCGACCGGCTTTTCGATGGCGACGATTTCCAGCACGTCTTCCAGCGTCAGCGGCTCGAAATACAGACGATCCGAGGTATCGTAGTCAGTCGACACGGTTTCCGGATTGCAGTTGACCATGATCGTTTCGTAACCGTCTTCGCGCATTGCCATGGCGGCATGCACGCAACAGTAGTCGAACTCGATACCCTGGCCGATGCGGTTCGGACCGCCGCCGAGGACCATGATCTTCTTCTTGTCAGTCGGATTGGCCTCGCACTCATCCTCGTAGGTCGAGTACATGTAGGCTGTATCGGTCGAAAACTCCGCGGCACAGGTATCAACACGCTTGTAAACCGGACGGACGCCCAAGACATGACGACGATTGCGGAATTCGGTTTCGGTCGTTTTCAGCAGGTAAGCCAGACGACGGTCAGCAAAGCCCTTGCGCTTCAGGTAGCGCACTTCTTCCGCGGTCAACGAGGAAAATTCGCGTTTTTCCACAGCCAGTTCGAGATCAACGATCTCCTTGATCTGGACGAGGAACCACGGATCGATTTTCGTCAGTTCAAAAACGCGCTCGACCGACATACCGATGCCAAACGCATCGGCGACGTACCACAGGCGATCCGGGGTCGGACGGGCCAGCTGCTCGTCGATGGTGGCCGGGTCGACAGTTTTCAGATTGAACCCATCAACGCCGACTTCCAGTCCGCGCAAGGCTTTCTGCAGCGACTCCTGGAAGGTGCGGCCGATAGCCATAACCTCGCCAACCGACTTCATCTGCGTGGTCAGTGTGTCATCCGCCTGCGGGAATTTCTCGAAGGCGAAGCGCGGCACCTTGGTGACGACGTAGTCGATCGACGGCTCGAAGGAGGCCGGGGTCTTGCCGCCGGTGATGTCGTTCGACAACTCGTCGAGCGTGTAACCGACCGACAGCTTGGCGGCGATCTTGGCGATCGGGAAGCCGGTTGCCTTGGAGGCCAGCGCCGACGAACGCGAGACGCGCGGGTTCATCTCGATGACGATCATTCGACCGTCCTTCGGGTTGATCGAGAACTGCACGTTGGAACCACCGGTATCGACGCCGATCTCGCGTAGCACGGCGATCGAGGCATTGCGCAGGATCTGGTATTCCTTGTCGGTCAGCGTCTGGGCCGGCGCAACGGTGATCGAGTCGCCGGTGTGTACGCCCATCGGATCAAGGTTTTCGATCGAGCAGATGATGATGCAGTTGTCCGCCTTGTCGCGGACCACTTCCATCTCGTATTCCTTCCAGCCGAGCAGCGACTCTTCGATCAGCAACTCGTTGGTCGGCGAGGCTTCGAGACCGCGTTTGCAGATGGTCTCGAACTCTTCCATGTTGTAGGCGATGCCGCCGCCGGTGCCGCCGAGCGTGAACGACGGGCGGATGATCGTCGGAAAACCGATCGTCGCCTGTACCTGGTAGGCCTCTTCCATGCTGTGCGCCGTGGCCGAGCGGGCCGAACCGAGACCGATCTTGGTCATCGCGTCCTTGAACTTCTGGCGATCCTCGGCCTTGTCGATGGCCTCCTTGGAGGCACCGATCAGCTCGACGCCGAACTTGGCCAGCACGCCTTCGCGATCGAGATCGAGCGCGCAGTTCAGCGCGGTCTGGCCGCCCATGGTCGGCAGCAGCGCGTCCGGGCGCTCCTTCTCGATGATCTTGGCGACGACCTGCCAGGTGATCGGCTCGATGTAGGTGACGTCGGCCATTTCCGGGTCGGTCATGATGGTCGCCGGATTGGAGTTGACCAGAATGACCTTGTAACCCTCCTCGCGCAGCGCCTTGCAGGCCTGGGCGCCGGAGTAGTCGAATTCGCAGGCCTGGCCGATGATGATCGGGCCGGCGCCAATAATCAAAACACTTTTTATGTCTGTACGTTTCGGCATCTTGTTTCTCGCTTATTGCGCCGGTTGCAGGGCGGCCACGCCGCGCGTCATGGTGTCGAGGAAGCGGTCGAACAGGTAGGCCACGTCGTGCGGGCCTGGGCTGGCTTCCGGGTGACCCTGGAAGGAAAAGGCCGGCACATCGGTGCGGGCAATGCCTTGCAGGGAACCATCGAACAGCGAGACGTGGGTAACACGCAGATTGGCCGGCAGTGAATCGCCATCCACAGCAAAACCGTGATTCTGGCTGGTGATCAGAACCTGACCGGTATCCATGTCCTTAACCGGATGATTGGCACCGTGGTGACCGAACTTCATCTTCAACGTCTTGGCGCCAGAAGCGAGGGCCAGCAACTGGTGGCCAAGGCAGATACCGAAGGTCGGCACGCCGCGATCGAGGAATTCGCGAATGGCAGCGATGGCGTAGTCGCAAGGCTCCGGATCGCCCGGACCATTGGACAGAAAAACGCCGTCCGGCTTCATCGCCAGAACATCGGCAGCCGGCGTTCGAGCCGGCACGACGGTCAGCTTGACGCCTCGCTCGGCCAGCATGCGGAGAATGTTGCGCTTGACACCAAAATCATAGGCAACCACATGGAAACGCGGCTCGACAGCCTGCTTGTAGCCATTCAGCGACCACTCGGCTTCCGTCCAGTCATAACCTTCTTTGGCCGAAACCACCTTGGCCAGGTCCATACCGGAAAGCCCGGGGAACGCCTTGGCCAGAGCCAACGCCTTGGATTCGTCCACTTCGCCAGCCAGGATGCAGCCAGCCTGAGCACCTTTTTCCCGCAGGATGCGGGTCAGCTTGCGCGTATCGATGCCGGCGATGGCGACAATGCCGTGCTTCTTGAGGTAGGACGACAAGTCCTCCTCGGAACGCCAGTTGGAAGCAACCAGCGGCAGGTCGCGAATAACCAGACCTGCAGCGTAATTGGCATTGGATTCAAAATCCTCCGCATTGCAACCGGTGTTGCCGATATGCGGGTAGGTCAATGTGACAATCTGCCGACAATAGGACGGATCGGTGAGGATTTCCTGATAGCCGGACATGGCAGTGTTGAACACCACCTCGCCACTGGTAACGCCATCAGCGCCGATGGATTGGCCCTTGAAAACCGTTCCGTCGGCGAGGGCGAGAATGGCGGGTATAAATGAGGGCAGCAACGACACGACCGGCTCTCCTTGAATTTCTAATTTTTCATGTGCCGAGCGGGAAGGCTTGCGCCTCCCCGCTCGTGCTTTTTAACCTTCCTATTTTAGCCGAAAAGAGGCTTTTCAGGCAAATTCAAGGGATTACGCGAGTTTCAACGTAACGCTTCATGATGGGCTTGATGTACGACATTTCATCGATCAACTCGGCATGTAGCTGCTTGCAACCCACCCAGTCGACATTATCCGCAGACGCGACCGCCTGCTCGATTTCCATCGCACGACGCCGGGCATTTTCAGCATGAAACATAGCCAGAAGACTCTTCACCGTATGGGCATGCATGCGCAGATCCTGCGCATCGGCGGCATCGAGTGCGCTCTTGATCCGCCCCAGATGGGTATCCCACTCGGACAGAAACATCCCGGCCATCGTGGCAAACAACTCAGGCTCGCCGATATCGCGGAGCGCGGCCGCAAGGTCGAGACGCCCACCGGCACTTGCCGGCAAAGCACCAAAAAGGACGGGCTCGCTTTCGCTGCCACCACCACGACATCGATCCAGAGCAGAAAACAACTCATCCGGTCGCAACGGTTTGGCGACGTAATCGTTCATCCCGGCGTCCATGCAACGATCCCGGTCACTGGCCATGACATTGGCAGTCATGGCAATGATGTAGACGGGCTTCATCTCGTGGGAAACCACCCAACTCCGCCGCATCTCGCGGGCGCGAATGGCCTCTGTCGCTTCGATGCCACCCATTACCGGCATCTGCATATCCATCAGAATCACGTCGTAGTGGCTGCTATCAAACAGATCAACCGCCTCGACCCCGTTATTGGCCAACGTCACCCGGTGCGACTGGCGTTCCAGCAAACGCGTCGCCAGTTCCTGATTCACCGGATTGTCCTCAACCAACAGGATATTCAAGCCGGCACCAGTGCCCTCGGTGAGGCTGCCCAGGCCTATCTCCGAAAGCATGAATTCGTTCTGATCCAACGATTCAGGCCCCTCAGCCAAGGCCAGCGCATCGACGAGATCGGCACTGCCGATGGGCTTGACTAGATGCGCCGATACCCCGATTTCGCGCAGACGCATCAGATCGTGTCGCTGATTTTCAGTCGTCAGCATGATCAGCAGTTTTTCTGCGCGGCCAGACTTCTTCCAGGTTTCAGCCAAGGCAAACCCGGCTGGCGCCTCCATGTTGGCGTCAGCGACCACATAGTCGTAGGGAAAATCAACGGCTCTGCTACGCTCGATCGCGGCCACGGCAGAAGCGCCGTCGGCCGACAGCGAAGACTGAATGCCAAGGCGCTCAAGCAATTCAACCAGATAGCGCCCAAAGGTCTCGTTGTCATCAATTACCAACGCCCGCCGGCCCATGTACCTGGCTACCGCAGCAAACGCCTGAGTCTGCGAAAGCATTGAGGACTCGACGCCAAATCGCCCGGTAAAAGAAAAGACCGAACCCACGCCAAGCGTACTTTCGAGCGTTATCTTGCCATCCATCAACTGGACAAGGCGTGCGCTGATGGCCAGCCCGAGACCGGTACCACCGAAGCGACGCGTGGTCGATACGTCAGCCTGGGAAAATGCCTCGAAGATCGCTTGCTGCTTTTCGGGTGGTACGCCGATACCTGTGTCGCGGATTGAGAAGCGCAAATATACGGATTGCTCCGTCTGCTGATCGATGCTCACATCAAGCACAACCTCGCCCTGCTCGGTAAATTTGATCGCATTGCCGATCAGGTTGATGATGACCTGACGTAAACGCGTCGGATCACCGACGATACGGGGCGGCACGTCGGGATACACATTCGCGACCAGTTCAAGGCCTTTTTTGTGCGCACTGACGGCCAGCACCCGAACCGCCTCGAGCACGGTGTCCTGAATGGAAAAGGCCAGCGCCTCGAATTCCATCTTGCCAGCTTCGATTTTCGAAAAATCGAGGATGTCATTGACGATGGTCAACAGGGCCTCGGCTGACGATTTGACAGTCTTTAGATAATGACGCTGCTCGGCATCAAGCTCCGTATCGAGCGCCAGCTCAGTCATGCCGATGATGCCGTTCATTGGCGTCCGGATTTCGTGACTCATGTTGGCCAGGAAGGCACCGCGCGCCTTGTTGGCGGCCTCGGCCGCCTCCTTGGCCGAAATCAGGGCGGACTCGGCCGCTTTGACTTCGCTGATGTCGCGCTGCAGGACCAGCATGCGAACCGGCAGGCCTTCAGCCTCGCGGGCGGCTATGGCTCCGCGCAACAAAAACCAGCGCCACTGGCCGTCGCGCGCCTTGAAGCGGCATTCGGCCTGAAAATAGGGTTCCTGGGTTTGCCGGTGGGCATCGATCCGCGCCTGCAACATGCGCAGGTCATCCGGGTGCAACATGCGCTGCCACTGCGCAATCGTGTTGTCTATGTCGTTCTCGGCGTACCCCAGCATCTGCTTCCACTGGCGTCCGGAGTCAATGGTGCCAGCCCGCAGATTCCAGTCGGCCAGCGCATCGCCAGACAATTTGGTATGCCAGGCGCTGAGATTAAGCCCGGCGTAGGCACGGTAGGCTGAATCGACAACGCCGACCAGCTTTTCCATGCCGTTGGCCAGCGCATCCTGCCCCTCCGCCCTGGCCTTCTCGATCAACTGCCTGAATTGGGGCTCACCTTCGCCGCCGAAAATTTCCTGAAGTTGCCGGTCCAGCAGGCGAGATTTCATGGCGGCTAACGCAGGCCTAGAACGTCCTGCATATCGAAAAGACCGTTCTTCCGGCCCGCCAGAAAACGCGCTGCACGCAGGCTACCGAGGGCATAGGGCATGCGGCTGCTGGCTTTGTGCGTGACCTCGACGCGCTCGCCGAGACCGCAGAACATGACTGTATGATCGCCAACGATGTCGCCGCCACGAACGGTGGCGAAGCCGATGGTCGATGGATCGCGCTCGCCGGTAACGCCTTCGCGCCCGTAAACCGCGCACTCTTCGAGATCGCGGCCGAGCGCGCTGGCGACCACTTCGCCCATGCGCAAGGCGGTCCCGGACGGCGCATCGATCTTCAGACGATGGTGCGCCTCGACGATTTCGATGTCGTAACCCTGGTTCAGGATGCGCGCCGCCGTATCCAGCAGCTTGAAGACGAGATTGACGCCAACCGCCATGTTGGGCGCGAAGACAACGGGAACATCCTGAGCAGCCGCAGCGATCACGGCCTTGCCATCGGCTTCGAAGCCGGTCGTACCGATGACCATGGCGACGCCGGCCTGACGACACATTTCAAGATGAGCCAGCGTGCCTTGGGGCCGGGTAAAGTCGATCAGGCAGTCGATATTCTTGAGGCCAGCCGCGACGTCATCGGTCACCACCACATCGCAGGGCATGCCGACCAGATCACCGGCCGTTTTGCCGATGGCCGGGCTGCCCGGCACATCAAAAGCGGCACCGAGGGCCAACTGGTCATCTTTCAGCGTGGCCTCGATCAACATCCGGCCCATGCGGCCGCCAGCACCGACGACACCAATACGTGTTGCACTCATTCCTTAAAACCCCATCATGTCCATGAAACGACGGTAATAGCTCGGCGGTTCGCGCGGCGGCAACGGCTTGTCAGCCTGTTCAGGCGACAGCGATCCGAGATCGACGAGGCGACTCTTGTTGAGCGGGGCATTCAGTTCGCCGGATTCGCCCTCGGCAATATCGCCCTCAACCCGCTCGAGCAGGCCGTCATTGCTGAAGAACGCGGTGAATTTGCGTGCTTCGACCTTGCCAGTCTGGCCGTTCTGGTAGCGGTAGACGTAGTCCCAGCGTTGCTGATGGAAGATGTCTGCGACCATCGGCGTTCCGAGCAGGAAGCGAACCTGATCGCGCGTCTGGCCGGGCTTGAGCTGGGAGACCATTTCCTGCGTCAGGACATTGCCTTGCTGGATGTCGATTTTGTATTCGTTGATGAAGCCCGGCTTGTAGGAACAAGCGGAGATGAGCGCGCAGGAGGCGGCTACGAGCAATAGACGGGAACGGCGCATTCAGTTTTCCGGAGTTTTTCAATCGGCTTTGAAGCGGTATATCATACCCGAAATCAGCATTTCGCCTGACCGAACAATTTCAGGAATTCCCGCCATGAGCGATCCGCAAAGCCTCAAGAACATGGGGCTGAAAGCCACCTTTCCCCGACTGAAAATTCTTGAGCTGTTCGAAACGAGCACCTTGCGCCACATGACGGCGGAAGATGTCTACAAGATGCTGATCGCCGAAAACATGGACATCGGGCTGGCCACTGTTTACCGCGTGCTTACCCAGTTCGAACAGGCCGGCCTGCTCGAACGGCACTTCTTCGAATCCGGCAAGGCCGTCTTCGAAATCAACCACGGCAAGCATCACGACCACTTGGTCTGCATCAACTGCGGCCGCGTCGAAGAGTTCTACGATCCGGAAATCGAAAAACGCCAGAACGCCATCGCCCAAGAGCGCGGCTTCGCCATTCAGGACCACGCGCTCTACCTGTACGCCCAGTGCACCAAGACCGAATGCCCGCATCGCGATCATCCGGACGCCAAGTCCTGACATTCTGATTTTCGCCGATGACTGAAATCGCCCTGACGCCGGGGGCTTGGCTGTCCTCGGCCGGTGCCACCTTTTTGCTGATCGCCCTCGCCGAAATCGGCGACAAAAGCCAGCTCGTCTGCATGACACTGGCCGCCCGCCATCGCGGCCTGCCCGTCGTATTTGGCTCGGTCACCGCCTTCGCCTTCCTCAACCTGCTCGCCGTGCTGTTCGGCGCGGCGATCGCTGCCTGGCTACCGGAATGGGTCGTCACTGCGGCCGTTGCCGTGCTCTTCGCCATCTTCGGCATCAGCGCCCTGCGTTTCGAGGAAGAAGACGGCGACGAGGAGATTGAGGAAAAGCCAGGTCACGGCATCTTTGCAACCACTTTCCTGATGATCTTTCTGGCTGAATTCGGCGACAAGACCCAGATCGCCGTCGCCGGCCTGGGCAGCACCGCCGACGCCATAGCCACCTGGGTCGGCGCCACGCTGGCTCTGGCCTGCACGTCGATACTCGGCGTCGTGGCCGGCCGGCGCTGGCTCAACCGCCTGCCGCTGCACTGGATTCACCGGATCAGCGGCGTCTTTTTCCTGCTGCTCGCGCTGCTCGCCGTCTTGCGCCTGCTCGGCATCATTTGAATTTTGGCCGATTTTTCCGGTTGACCGTGGCAACCGGAAAAATCGGATTCAAGCCGGCAAACGGAGCAGTTCGCGAGCGTGTTGCAGCGTGATGGCGGAAATTTCGACGCCACCGAGCATGCGGGCGACTTCCTGGATGCGACCGTTGTCGTCGAGCGGCAGGATGGCGCTCAGCGTGACGCCGTCGCGCGTCGCCTTGCTGACCTGCCACTGCCAGTTGGCCTGGGCGGCGACCTGCGGCAGGTGGGTGACGCACAGAACCTGCCGTTCGCTACCGAGTTCGCGCAGCAGGCGGCCGACGATTTCGGCGACGCCGCCACCGATGCCGACATCGACTTCGTCGAAAATCAACGTCGGGACGCTGGCTGAGCGCGAAGTGAGTACTTGTATCGCCAGGCTGATGCGCGACAGCTCGCCGCCCGAGGCGACCTTGGCCAGCGGCTTGGCTTCGTTGCCGGCCAGACCGCCGATGCGGAATTCGATCTGCTCCAGGCCGTAAACCGCGCCATCTGCAACCGGCACCAGGGCAACCTCGAAACGGCCGGAGGACAGCGCCAATTGGCGCATGATTTCGCTGACTGCCTTGCCCATCTCGGTCGCCGCTTTCCTGCGGCCGGCCGAGAGATTTTCGGCCTGAGCCAGATAATCCTGGCGGGCGGCGGCGACCTTCGTTTCCAGAGCGGCCAGATCGGCCGATTCGTCGAGTTCAGCGAGGCGTTGCCGCCAGCCGGCGAGCAAGCCCGGCAATTCGGCGGGCTGAACACGATATTTGCGGGAATGGCTCATCACCGCATCCATCCGGCGCTCGACCTGGGCCAGACGGGTCGGATCGAGATCGGCCCGGTCGGCGTAGCGGCGCAAAGTGGACACCGCGTCAGACAATTCGGCCTGTACCGAGCCGATCAAGGCGGCGACTTCGGCCAGCGCCGGATCGTATTCGGCGAGATTGCCGAGCCGCGTGGCGACGCCGTCGATCTGGCGTTCGCAGGCAGCTTCGTCGTCGGACAGGACAGCCAGCGCGTATTGCGCACCTTCGATCAGGCTGGCGGCGTGACCGAGGCGACGGTGTTCGACATCAAGCGTCGCCCATTCGTCGTCGCCAAAGGCCAAGGCGTCAAGTTCGCCGATCTGCCATTGCAACTGCTCGCGTTCGCGCTGCAGGACGTCGGCGCCTTCGCTGGCGGTACGCAGCATTTGCTCGGCATCGCGCCAGATTTTCCAGGTGGTCGCGACCTCACGCGCCTGTCCGCTCAGGCCGGCATGGCTGTCGAGCAGCATGCGCTGGGCTTCGGCCCGTAACAGCGACTGGTGGGCGTGCTGGCCGTGGATATCGACTAGCCACTCGCCAACTTCGCGCATTTGCTGGACGGTGGCCGGCGAGCCGTTGATGTAGGCACGCGAACGGCCGCCGGCGTCGACGACGCGGCGGAGCAGCAGTTCGTCGTCGCCGTCGAGATCGTTGGCGCGTAGCCAGTCGCCCACTTGCGGCTGGGCGGCGATATCGAAAGTGGCGGCGACCTCTGCTTTTTCACAGCCTGAACGAACGACGCCAGCATCGGCACGCTCACCGAGGGCCAGCGCCAGGGCGTCAATCAAAATCGATTTGCCAGCCCCGGTTTCTCCGGTCAACGCACCAAAACCGGCCAAAAACGAGAGTTCCAGCCGGTCGACAATGACAAAGTCGCGAATCGTCAGGTGCTGCAGCATCAGGTACCTTTGGGCCGTTCGCTCCACTGCAGTTTCTGACGCAGCATGGCGAAGTAACTGTAGCCCGGCGGGTGCAGGAAACAGATGGCGTGTTCGGAACGGCGCAGGCGGACACAATCGCCACGCTGCAGGTCAAGCGTCACCTGACCATCGAAGTGCACACGCGCGTCATCGGCATTGGCGATGCGCAACTCGATGTCGGCGCTGTCATTGACGATGATCGGCCGATTGGTCAGGGCATGCGGGCAAAGCGGCACGAGAGCAATGCCGGCCGTTGTCGGATGCAGAATCGGCCCGCCGGCCGACATCGAATAGGCCGTGGAGCCGGTCGGCGTGGCGACGATCAGGCCGTCGGAGCGCAGGTTGTAGATGAACTCGCCGTCGATGAACAGCTCGAATTCGATCATCCGGCCGATGGCGCCCTTGTCGACGACGACATCGTTGAGCGCCAGATTTTCGGCGATTTCCTTGCCGTCGCGCGTCACTTCGGCAGCGAGCAGCATGCGGTTTTCCTGGGCGAAGCGGCCGTCGAGCAGGTCGTCCATGCAGGTCAGCAGATCGTCGCGGGCGATGTCGGTCATGAAACCGAGGCGGCCCTGATTGACGCCGACGAGCGGCACGCAATAGCGGGCCAGACGGCGCGCTGCGTTGAGCATGGTGCCGTCGCCGCCGAGCACGATGGCGAGGTCGGCATGGGCGCCGATGTCATTGAAACCGCAAGTCACCCAGCGCGACAGATCGACTTTCTTGCCGATGTGCTCGGAGGTTTCGCGCTCGATGAAGACTGAAACGCCGCGCTCGTAAAGATATTCCGCCAGGCCACGCAAGGACTCGGCAATTTCCATGCTGTGGTATTTGCCGACCAGGGCGATGGTCCGGGGATTGCGGAGGGAAGCGAAGCTTCTGTTCATGGGGTCGAATTCTTGCATAAAAACCGCGCAATCGTGCCACCGGGCAGCACCGATTCGCCGGAAAAGCGCAGTAACATGACTCACCAACCCTGCGCGCAAATCCCCATGCCTCTTGCCAACCACCAACTCAGCATGACCGTCCTGATGACGCCGGACATGGCCAATTTTTCCGGCAACGTCCATGGCGGCACCATTCTCAAGCTCCTCGATCAGGTCGCCTACGCCTGCGCCAGCCGCTATGCCGGCGAATATGTCGTCACCCTGTCGGTCGACCAGGTGATGTTCCGCCAACCCATCCATGTCGGCGAACTGGTCACCTTTCTGGCCGCCGTCAATTACACCGGCCGGACCTCGATGGAAATTGGCGTCAAGGTGCTCACCGAAAACATCCGCGAACAGAGTGTGCGCCATGCCAACAGTTGCTTTTTCACCATGGTGGCGGTTGATGAAAGCGGCAAGGCGACCAGCGTGCCGCCGCTGGAACCGGCTACCGATGAGGAAAAGCGCCGTTACCAGTCGGCCATGCTCCGGCGCGAACTGCGCCAGGAATTCGAATCGCGTCGCCTGGCACTGCATCCCGGCGGCAAGCCATAATCGCCCGTCGCTATTGCCCCGTTTTTTGTACAATCCTCAGCCATGCTTGATGAACGCTCGCGCACCCTGCTGAAAACACTGGTCGAACACTACATTGCCGACGGGCAACCGGTCGGCTCGCGTGCGCTGTCCAAGTTTTCCGGCCTCGATCTGTCGCCGGCGACGATCCGCAACGTCATGGCCGATCTTGAAGAGGCCGGCTTCGTCGCCAGCCCGCACACCTCGGCCGGGCGCATTCCGACGGCGCGCGGTTACCGGCTGTTTGTCGACAGCCTGCTCACCGTGCAGCCGCTCGAAGCCCGACAGATGGGCGAGATGAAGGAATCGCTGCACGGCCTGCCGTCGAGCCAGATCATCGCCAGCGCCTCGCAACTGCTCTCCAGCCTGTCTAACTTCGCCGGCGTCGTCATCGCGCCGCGCCGTCAGGCCAGTCGCATCCGCCAGATCGAATTCCTCAGCCTGTCGGAAAAGCGCATCCTGCTCATCATTGTGACCACCGACGGCGACGTGCAAAACCGCATC
Organism: Azonexus sp. GW821-FHT04F04; assembly: GCF_059420025.1. Classification (NCBI taxonomy): domain Bacteria; kingdom Pseudomonadati; phylum Pseudomonadota; class Betaproteobacteria; order Rhodocyclales; family Azonexaceae; genus Azonexus; species Azonexus sp. GW821-FHT04F04. The sequence goes on from NZ_JBWKSX010000005.1 coordinate 160,189, forward strand.
GTCAGCAGCGACAAGGCCTACTCGCCGTCCGAACTGGTCAGTGCCGGCAATTACCTGACGCAGAATTTCGCCGGCCTCGATTTCGAGCAGATCCGCCAGCGTCTGGCCAGTGAAATCCAGCAATTGCGCGAAGACATCAAGCCGCTCATGGCCCTGGCGCTCGACGCCGGCGATGCTGCGATGGCCGAAAATTCCGCTCCCTACGTCATTTCCGGCGAACGGAACCTGCTGGATGTTGAAGAACTGTCGTCGAACATGAAGCGCCTGCGCGAACTGTTCGACCTCTTCGAACAGCGCTCCAGCCTGGTCCGCCTGCTCGACATTTCCAACCGTGCCGAGGGCGTGCAGATTTTCATCGGCGGCGAATCGGGCATTGCGCCGCTCGACGAATGCAGCGTCATCGCCGCCCCCTACAGCGTCGATGGCCGCATTGTCGGTTCGGTCGGCGTCATTGGCCCGACCCGGATGGCCTACGAACGCGTCATCCCCATCGTCGACATCACCGCCCGCCTGCTTTCCAGCGCCCTCTCCTTCAAGTCGGACAACTAATGCCCCGTTTTCTTCCCGAGCCGCCGCACCGTCACGGCAACGCGGCCAGCACCGCGGTCGTTCTCGTCAATCTCGGCACGCCGGATGCGCCGACCGCGCCGGCCCTCAAGCGCTACCTCAAGCAGTTTTTGTCCGACCCGCGCGTCGTCGAAATTCCCAAGCCCCTCTGGTGGCTGATCCTCAACGGCATCATCCTCAACACCCGGCCAAAGAAATCGGCCGCCAAGTACGCCACGGTCTGGATGCCGGAAGGTTCGCCGCTGCGCGTCCATACCGAGCGTCAGGCCAAGCTGCTCAAGGGCTTGATCGGCCAGCGCGGCCATCACGTCACCGTCACTTGGGCCATGCGCTACGGCTCGCCGGCGCTGCCCGACGTACTGAGCCACCTCAAGGCCGAAGGCGCCAGCCGCATTCTCGTCGTGCCGATGTATCCGCAATACGCGGCGAGCACGACGGCGACCGTCGTCGACGACGCCTGCCAGTGGCTGACGAAAACCCGCAACCAGCCTGAAATCCGCTTCACGCGGAATTTCCACGACCACGACGGCTATCTCGCCGCGCTCGAAAAGACGGTGCGCCAGCATTGGCAGACGAACGGCGCGCTGGGCGACAACGACAAGCTGCTCATCAGTTTCCACGGCCTGCCCAAACGCAGCCTGATGCTCGGCGACCCGTATTTCTGCGAATGTCACAAGACCGGGCGCCTGTTGGCCGAACGCCTGAACCTCAAGCCCGAGCAATTCCAGATCTGCTTCCAGTCACGTTTCGGCAAAGCCGAATGGCTGCAGCCCTACACCGCGCCGACGCTTGAACAATGGGGCAAGCAGGGCATCCGCCGGGTCGACATCATCTGCCCTGGCTTCGTCGCCGACTGCCTCGAAACGCTCGAAGAAATTGCCCAGGAAGGCCGCGCCGACTTTCTCAAAGCCGGCGGCAAGGAATACCACTACATCCCGGCGCTCAACGAAGACGACGCCTGGATCAAGGCACTGGCCGACATCGTCGAAAGCCACCTTTCCGGCTGGCCGACCAAGCTCGCCATCGACCCGCACGCTCTGGAAACCAGCGCCCGGCAAGCCATCAAATTCGGCGCCCGCTCTTGAAATCCGGCACCGGGCACCCATATCAGAAAAACATGATATTTGGAGCGCCCGATGCCTGAAGAAAGCCTGCACGTCGTCTGTCCGCACTGTTCCACGGTCAACCGGATTTTTGGCCAAAAATTGAAAGATTCGCCCAACTGCGGCCAGTGCAAACAGCCGCTGTTCACTGGCGAACCCGCCGAACTGACCGCCGCCAACTTCGACCGCCACATCTCGCGCAACGACCTGCCGGTCGTCGTCGATTTCTGGGCGCCGTGGTGCGGCCCGTGCCGGCAGATGGCCCCCAATTTCCATCAGGCCGCCATCGACCTCGAACCCTACGCCCGTCTGGTCAAGGTCGATACCGAAGCCGAACAGCAACTGGCCGCCCGTTTCAGCATCCGCAGCATTCCAACCCTGGCCATCTTTAAAAATGGCCGCGAGATCGCCCGCCAGAGCGGCGCGCTCGACCTCGGCTCGCTGAAACGCTGGATACAACCGCATCTTTACCGACCTTAACTTCTCCCCACGGCCGCCGTTAATGATGCATCCCAATGCATTCGACGGAGGCCCCCATGAAAATTGCCAGCAGCAGCCTGCAAATGGCCTCGTCGCACGTCAGCGTCCAGCGCCATGAAGTCCGCGAATCGCTGAAAATGTGGGTCGGGTCGCAGCGCCCGCAATTTGCCGGGGAAGATTCGCGCCCCCGAGCGGCGCGCAACGACAACGTCAGCCTGTCTGATGCCGGCAAGGCGGCCAGCCAAGCCAGCGCCAGTGAAGCAACCGAGGATAGCGAGCTCGGTGCCGATCCGCGGCTACGTTTCATTCGCTCCATGCTCGAGCTGCTGACCGGACACCGGATCCGCATTTTCGATGCCAGCGAACTCCAGCCGAGTTCAGAAACCCCAGTCATCGAAGCGCCACCGGCCACCGGAACACAGGCCCGCCCGACGCCAGCCGGCTTCGGCATCGAGTACGACCGCCATGAATCCTACAGTGAGGTCGAGCAGACGAATTTTGCCGCCAGCGGCACGGTAAAGACCGCCGATGGCCGCGAGATCAAGTTCGACCTGCAGTTGTCGATGTCGCGCCAGTATCACGAAGAAAGCGATATCAGCCTCCGCCTCGGCGATGCTGCACGCAAGACCGACCCGCTCGTCCTTAACTTCGCCGGCACGGCGGCGCAACTGACCGACCAGCGCTTCGCCTTCGACCTCAATGCGGACGACAGTACGGAAAACATCAACTTCCTGACCCCGGGCAGCGGCTTCCTGGCCTTTGATCGCAACGGCGACGGCAAGATCAACAATGGCAGCGAACTGTTCGGCCCGACCAGCGGCGACGGGTTTGAGGAATTGGCGACGCTCGATGACGATCAGAACGGCTGGATCGATGAAAACGACGCGGCGTTTAAACAGCTGGCGCTGTGGACACCTGACAAAACTGACAAAGAGACGCTTCAGTCGTTGGCCGACGCCGGGGTCGGCGCGATCGCACTAAACCGCACCGCTACGCCATTTGACCTCAAGACAAATGCCAATGAATTGCTCGGGCAAATTCGCACTTCTGGAATTTTTTTGCATGAAGCGGGTACGGCTGGCACAATCCAGCAAATAGACCTGACCGCCTAGCTGAAAACGGTGGCAGTAACTCGAGGGACATCATGCCGCGCTTCGCCGATTTGAAGATTTGGATCCGCCTGACGGCGGCCATCTGGGTAGTACTGGCCATCATCTGGGCAGGAGCAATAGTGTGGACCACCCAGGTCAATCGAGAGACGGCGATCCTGCAGGCTCAGGACTTTTCCAAGAGCATCCACGAAATGACCATGGCCGGACTGACCGGCATGATGCTGACCGGCACCGTAGGCCAGCGTGAAGTCTTCCTCGACCAGATCGAACAGCTCTCCGTCATCAAGGATCTGGTGGTCGCCCGTAGCGACGCCGTGGTCAAACTTTACGGCCCCGACACCAAGAGCAAGCGTCCGCTCGATGCACTCGAAAAAGAAGTGATGGCTACCGGCAACCCCTACATGTCGGTTGAGTCCGCCAACGGCAACTCTTTCCTGCATGTCATCAACCCGACCAAGGCATCGAAGAACTATCTCGGCAAGGACTGCATCCTCTGCCACCAGGTTCCCGAAGGAACCGTCCTCGGCGTCGTCAGCATGAAGGTGTCGCTCGACTCGGTCGAGGCGCAGGTATCGGCTTTCCGTATCAAGATTGCCGGCGTTGCACTGGCTGCGCTGGGCGCTCTGCTCGTCCTGATCTACCTGATCACCAACCACTTCGTCAGCAAGCCGCTCGAGGCCATGCGCAGTGGTCTCGCCGACATTGCCCGGGGTGAAGGCGACCTCACTCGCCGCCTGCCAATCAAGGGCAACGACGAAGTCGGCCAGGCGGCGCAGGTTTTCAACGAAATGATGGAGAACTTCAACCAGCTGGTCCGTCAGGTCCGCGACTCGGCCAGCCAGGTTTCGGCCCGCGTCGCTGCACTCTCCGACAGCGCCGACCGCGTCACGCAAAGTTCGCATCAGCAAAACGAGAAATCGAACGAAGCCGCCTCGGCCGTCGAACAACTGGTTTCGAGCATTTCCTCGATTGCCCAGAGCGCCGAACACGTCCAGCATCAGTCACAGGAAAGTCTGGCCCGCGCCACCGAGGGTAGCCGCAACCTGAGCGTGCTGCTCGGCGAAATGAACGTCGTCGAGCGTGCCGTCACGGAAATGGCCGACTCGGTGAACAACTTCGTCAAGAACACCGAAGCGATCACGACGATGACCCGCGAAGTGAAAGACATCGCCGAGCAGACCAATCTACTGGCCCTCAACGCGGCAATCGAGGCCGCGCGCGCCGGCGAACAGGGACGTGGTTTCGCGGTCGTGGCCGATGAGGTTCGCAAGCTGGCCGAAAAGTCGTCGCGCTCGGCGACCGAAATCGATGCCATCACCGCCCAGCTCAGCGCCCAGTCTGTGGCCGTCCGGCGCAGTATCGAGGCCGGCATGGCGCATCTGGAAAGCAGTCAGGCGGCCGTTCACTCGGTGTCCAACGTGCTGGAAGCAACGAATGGTTCGGTCACCGAAGTCGGTCACGGCCTTGATGCGATTGCCGCAGCCACCGACCAGCAACGCCGCTTCTCCGGTGATGTCGAAAGCAGCATCGAAGCCATTGCCGGCATGGCCCGCGAAAACTCGGGCACGGTCGAACAGACGGCCGGTGCGGCACACGACCTCAAGCGGCTGGCCGAAGGCCTGGCTACGCTGGTTGGTCGATTCAAGGTTTGAGGGTTTAAATCCTGCCAGCCAAACAGCCTCTGCGGAGGCTGTTTTTACATTGGCGCCAGTTCGAGATCGAGGCCGCCACCCGGCCGCGACGAGCCGCCGGGCATAGAGCCGGTCAGGCTCTGGACGGCCGGCTGGCCTTGCGCCGCAGCGATGCGGTTAACCTCGCGCAGGCGATTGATCATTCTGGCCAGCAGCGCACTGCGCATGCGTTCGAGCAACTCTTCAGAGGACAGGGCGAGCGCTGCCGCATTGACTTCCAGGAACAGCGTCGGCTCCAGCGTTACGACGGTCGAACAGCGCTGGTCACTGGACGGATGCAGATAGGACACCTCGCCGATCGGCTCGCTGCGTCCGAGGCGGCACAAGGCCTTGCCTTCGATCGAGATTTCAACGGAGCCGCTGATGATGACCCCAAAGAACTTGTTGCGCTCGCCTTCACGAATGATTGCCACGTTGGGCAGGACTTCGCGCCAGACCGAGACGCGCAGCACTTCCCAGATTTCGATGTTTTCGAACTCGACGAAGAAGTCGAGCCCGCGCAGCGTCTCGAAATGCCTCGTATCCTGGGCTGTTTCGTCCTCTTCGAGGATCTGGTAGCGCACCGCCGAGAGATCCTTGGCCATCTCTGCGCCATTCCGATAGCGGCTGTAGAGATCCTTCTCCAGGGCCCGGCGCATGATGGCGTTGAGGCCTTCCGGCAGGTTCGGGTTGAGCGCTGTGACGGCCGGCGCGTCGGTGTTGATGATGCGATAGACCAGGGTGGCCTGGTTGTTGGCACGGAACGGCAAGCGGCCAGTCAGTAGCTGGAACATCAGGACGCCGAGCGAATAGAGGTCGGTCTTCTGGTTGAGTGGATAGCCCTTGATCTGTTCCGGCGACATGTAGGCCGGCGAGCCGACGCCCATGATGAAGGTCGAGTCGCGGTCCATGTCTTTGTTCATGTTCAGCGCCAGGCCGAAGTCGGCGATCTTCGGCTCGTCGTTGGCGGCGATCATGATGTTGGCCGGCTTGATGTCGCGATGGATGATGCCCTGCCGATAGGCAGCATCAAGCGCCATGCAGCACTTGAAGATGATGCTGATCGCCCGATGCATGGGCAACAGCTTGTCGATCCGGCAGCTGTCCTCAAGCGTGAAGCCCTCGACATATTCCATGGCCAGATAGGCGAAGTCCGGCTCAACCACGGCTTCATACACCTGCACGATGTTCGGGTGGTTGAGTCGCTTGGAGACCATGCCCTCGTTCTGGAACAGCTTGCGCATGCGCCGCGACATGGCAGAACTGTCTTTACCGAACTGGATCACCTTGACGGCGACCTGACGGTTGGCATCCGGGTCGTCACAGAGGTAGACAGTGGCCGTCGCGCCCTTGCCCAGCTCTTTAATTACCCGGTATTTGCCGATCTTTTCCATTCAGGATTCGCCAGAAACAATCAATAATTTATCGTAGCACGCAGGCCAAGGTGCGGCAGCAGTTTTGTCGCCGGGCCTGGCGCCAGCCATCTTGCCGACAGCTCGGCCACGACGCCATCGGCAGCCGTATGTGGCTTTCGCTTTTCAGGCCGCGACATTGACATTCAAGCCACTGATGGCAAACCCGTCACCCCCACCGCCCAGTCCGAGGTCGCCCTGCGCCGAGTACAACTCGCCTCCACCTTGAGATAAGGATTTGTCGATTTCAGCCAGGCTTTTCTCAGCCGACAGGAGGTCGAGCCTCGCCTGCTTTTCCTCCTTGCTCGCCCGGGCCTGATTGGCTGCCAGAGCCATTTTGGCTTTGAGCATCGCGATCGCTTCCTTGAGGAGCTTTTTCGCATCCTGCAGCATGGCCCGCAGATCCCCGTCGCCTTCACTCTGCGTGGTTTGCCGGCCATCCGTCGGGATGGCGGTCGATGAAATGGCAGCATCCGCCGCCGCTTTGGTTTGCGCACCATCGCCTTGAGCCGTGTCACTCGCGCCACTGGCGGCCTCGATGGCGACTGATTCAGTCGTGGGGCTGTCCACCGCCTGCGCTTCGGCCGACGCGCTACCGGAGTCATCCATCGCACCACTCGCCACTTCGGCGCCGGCCGGCGCCGAAACCGCGCCTTGAGCGCCACTCCCCAGGCTTTTCGCCACCGACGACAGCTCTTTGGCGATGTTTTTCAATTCACGGGCCAAGGCCCTGGCCTGTTCGGGCGACGCATGCAGAAGCATGGATTTCAGGGCTTCCAGCCGTTTTTTCAGCATGGCGACGCGATTCGTCGCATCCTGCTTGGCCATCTGCTTTGGCGTGGGCATCGCCTGCAGGCGCTTGATGGCATCCTGCATCTCGCCCAGACGCTTGGCCTGACGCTCTTCGCTCGCCTTGCTGCGGGCCTCCGAGGCTGCCCGCAGCAAAGCGTAGGTAGCACCCAATCCTGTTAATTCCATGTCCTTCACCCCGGCCGACTCAACTGGTTTCCTAACGGCATATTTGCCGGAAAGTTGATGGTCACAATCAGCCATATTTTTTGCCGAACGGCTCTTGAAAGTCGGGAAAGCACCCCCAGATAGCTTGCAGATTTTTGGGAGATCCATGCATGTCGAACACTGAAAACAGTCAGGAACCAATGCTGGGCAGCGAACCTGCCATTGAAGCGCCTGCAGCCGAGCCAACCGTCGAAGAACACACCGACACACTGCCGAGCATCGAGGAGCAGTTCCGCGCTCTCGAATTGCTGGCCGCCGAACACCACGATGCCTGGCTGCGCGCCAAGGCCGAGGGTGAGAATATTCGCCGCCGTGCACAGGAAGACATTTCCAAGGCGCACAAGTTCGCCGTCGAGCGTTTTGCCGGCGAACTGCTGGCCGTCAAGGACAGTCTGGAGGCCGCACTGGCCGTGCCGGAACAGACCGTGGAGAGCTTCAAGGCCGGCGTCGAACTGACGCTGAAGCAACTGGTTGCCGCCTTTGAAAAGAACGCTCTCAACGAAGTCAGCCCGACTGGGGAGAAGTTCGATCCGCACAAGCATCAGGCCATCGGCATGGTCGATTCGGAGCAGGAGCCGAACACCGTCGTCACCGTGCTGCAAAAGGGCTACACCATCGCCGACCGCGTGCTGCGTCCGGCCCTGGTCATGGTCGCCAAGGGCAAATAACACATTTCATTTTTGGGCGATTTTTCCGGTTGACCGTGGAAGGCCACTAAAGCGGCTTGAAATCGCCGGCAAAGTCCCCAACTCACGAACATCAGTCATTTATCTTTAAGGAACGAATCATGGGCAAGATCATCGGTATTGACCTCGGCACCACCAACAGCTGCGTCGCCATCATGGAAGGCGGCCAGCCGAAGGTTATCGAAAACGCAGAAGGCGCGCGCACCACGCCGTCCATCATCGGCTACACCGAAGATGGCGAGATTCTGTGCGGTGCCCCGGCCAAGCGCCAGGCCGTGACCAACCCGAAGAACACGCTGTACGCCGTCAAGCGCCTGATCGGCCGCCGCTTCGAAGAGAAGGAAGTGCAGAAGGACATCGCCCTGATGCCCTTCAAGATCGTCAAGGCCGACAACGGCGACGCCTGGGTTGAAGCGCGCGACAAGAAAATCGCCCCGCCGCAGGTTTCAGCTGAAGTGCTGCGCAAGATGAAGAAGACCGCCGAAGATTACCTCGGCGAAGAAGTCACCGAAGCCGTCATCACCGTCCCGGCCTACTTCAACGACAGCCAGCGCCAGGCGACCAAGGACGCCGGCCGCATCGCCGGTCTGGAAGTCAAGCGCATCATCAACGAGCCGACCGCTGCTGCTCTCGCCTTCGGCATGGACAAGACCAGCAAGAACGACCGCAAGATCGCCGTTTATGACCTCGGTGGCGGCACCTTCGACATCTCGATCATCGAAATCGCCAATGTCGACGGCGAAACCCAGTTTGAAGTTCTGGCCACCAACGGCGACACCTTCCTTGGCGGCGAAGACTTCGACCAGCGCCTGATCGACTACATCATCGACGAATTCAAGAAAGAATCCGGCGTCAACCTCAAGGCTGACGTGCTGGCCCTGCAGCGCCTGAAAGAAGCCGCTGAAAAGGCCAAGATCGAGCTGTCCTCCAGCCAGCAGACCGAAATCAACCTGCCCTATATCACCGCTGACGCTTCCGGTCCGAAGCACCTGGCACTGAAGGTTACCCGTGCCAAGTTCGAATCGCTGGTCGATGAACTGGTCGAGCGTACCGTTGCGCCTTGCGTCATGGCCCTCAAGGATGCCGGCTGCAAGATCTCCGACATCGACGACATCATCCTGGTCGGCGGCCAGTCGCGCATGCCCAAGGTTCAGGAAAAAGTTAAGGAAATTTTCGGCAAGGAACCGCGCAAGGACGTCAATCCTGACGAAGCCGTTGCTGTCGGCGCAGCCATCCAGGGCGGCGTGCTGCAGGGCGAAGTCAAGGACGTGCTGCTCCTCGACGTCACCCCGCTGTCGCTCGGTATCGAAACCCTGGGCGGCATCATGACCAAGCTGATCCAGAAGAACACGACGATCCCGACCAAGGCTTCGCAAGTCTTCTCGACCGCCGACGACAGCCAGTCCGCCGTGACCATCCACGTGCTGCAGGGTGAGCGCGAAGTGGCTTCCGGTAACAAGAGCCTCGGCCAGTTCAACCTCGAAGGCATCCCGCCGGCTCCGCGTGGCACGCCGCAGATCGAAGTCATTTTCGACATCGACGCCAACGGCATCATGCACGTCACGGCCAAGGACAAGGCCACCGGCAAGGAAAACAAGATCACCATCAAGGCCAACTCGGGCTTGAGCGAAGCGGAAATCCAGGCCATGGTCAAGGATGCCGAGCTGCACGCCGAGGACGACAAGAAGGCGCACGAATTGGCCGATGCCCGCAACCAGGCCGACGGCATGGTGCACATGGTCAAGAAGTCGATGACCGAGTACGGCGACAAGCTCGACGCGGCCGAAAAAGCCAGCATCGAAGCCGCCATCAAGGATGTCGAGGATGTGCTGCGCGACGGCGACAAGGAAACCATCACCGCCAAGACCGAAGCCCTGTCGGCAGCGGCCCAGAAACTGGGTGAAAAAATGTACGCCCAGCAACAGGCCGAAGGCGCTGCCGCCGGTGCGGCTGGTCAGCAGGCAGAAGCCGGTGAAAAGACCGTTGAAGGCGATGTCGTCGATGCCGAATTCACCGAAGTGAACAAGGACAAGAAGTAATTCCTGGCCCCACAGCCCGGCGCCGAGCCTTCCGGAAATCTCCGGCGGCGCTCGGCGCCTTTGTCACTTGACGGGTAGAAGAAATGTCAAAACGCGATTTTTACGAAATTCTTGGCGTCAATCGCGACGCCTCCGATGAAGAAATAAAGAAGGCCTACCGCAAACTGGCCATGAAGCATCACCCCGACCGCAATCCGGACAATCCGGCGGCCGAGGAGAAGTTCAAGGAAGCCAAGGAAGCCTACGAAATCCTGTCGGATAGCCGGAAACGCTCGGCCTACGACCAGTATGGCCATGCCGGGCTTGACCAGCAGGCCGGCATGGGCGGTGGCGGTGGCGCCGGCTTTGCCGATGCCTTCGGCGGCATCTTCGACGAAATCTTCGGCGGTCGCGGCGGCGGTGGCGGTGGTGGTCGCTCGAACATCTATCGCGGCGCCGACCTGCGCTACAACCTCGAAATCACGCTCGAACAGGCTGCCCACGGCACGGAAACCAAGATTCGCATTCCGACCATGGAAGTCTGCGAGCCCTGCAACGGCTCCGGCGCCAAGCCCGGCACTCAGCCGAAGACCTGCCCGACCTGCGGCGGATCCGGCCAGGTGCGCCTGCAACAAGGCTTCTTCTCGATCCAGCAGACCTGTCACAAGTGCCACGGCACCGGCCGCTTCATTGCCGAACCATGCAAGCATTGCGACGGCGCCGGCCGCGTCAAGCAACACAAGACGCTGGCCGTCAAGATTCCAGCCGGGGTCGATGAAGGCGATCGCATCAGGCTTTCGGGCGAAGGCGAGCATGGCGTCAATGGCGGCCCGCCGGGTGATCTGTACGTGCAGATTCACCTCAAGCAGCACGCCGTGTTCACCCGCGACCACAACGACCTGCATTGCGAGATGCCGATTTCCTTCACCGCCGCCGCGCTCGGCGGCGAGATCGAAATCCCGACGCTGGACGGCGCCGCAGCCATCAAGATTCCGGCCGAAACCCAGTCCGGACGGGTCTTCCGCCTGCGCGGCAAGGGCATCAAGGGGGTGCGCAGCCACACCCATGGTGACCTGATGTGCCACGTCGTCGTCGAAACGCCGGTCAACCTGACCGAGCGCCAGAAGGAGCTGCTGCGCGAACTGGAAGAGTCCAGTCGCGACAACAGCGGCAAACACAATCCACGCTCCAAGTCGTGGATGGATAAAGTTAAGGACTTTTTTGCTGAGTAACGCCTTAACTTTGCAGCGCAGGCTGACCTGCCTTGCAGGTTAAGGCACGAAGTGCCGGTCGAAGCTACAAGGTCAAGGATTTCTTCGCCGAATAACGCCAGACAGTGCACCACAGCCCCGGTGTTCCCGAATTTTCGGGACCCCGGGGCTGTTTCATTTTTGGCCTTTTTTCCCGGTTGACCGTGGCATCGAACAAATTGCCGAAAGTCCAGCCAACCCTGTTCCCGGTAATATCCCCGACTGTTAGAATCGATTGATCAATCAAGGGGGAGATAAAACAATGCGAGTCCTCAAACGACTGGCCGCTGTTGGTGCAATTGCCTTTTCCACGATGTGCTGGGCCGACCCCGGCGTCACCGACACGACGATCACGCTCGGCATGTCAGCTCCCTTGTCCGGACCGAATGGCGCCTATGGGCTGGACATGCGGCAAACGATCAGTGCCTATTTCGAGCAGGTCAACAAGGCCGGCGGCATCAATGGTCGCAAACTCGAATTGATCGCCCTCGACGACGGTTACGAAACCGAACGCGCGGTCGCCAACACCAAGACGCTGATCAAGGAAAAAAATGTCTTCGCGCTGCTCGCCTACTACGGCTCGAGCCCGACGACCGAAACCATGAACACCGTCTTCGGTCCGGCCAAGGTGCCGCTGGTCGGCACCATTTCCGGCGCCGCCACCCTGCGTGAGTCGCTCGCCACCAATCCCAATGCGCGCTACATGTTCAACGTCCGCGCCAGCTACGCCGACGAAGCCGAGGTCATCGTCAACCAGATGGTCTCGCTCGGCCTCAAGAATATCGCCGTCTTCTACCAGAACGATGGTTTCGGCAAATCCGGTCTGGATGGCGTCACCGCTGCCCTCAAAAAACATAACCTGGCTCCGTCTTCCGTCGGCACCGTCGAACGCAACTCGGTAGACGTTACCAAGGCCGTCGAAGCGATCGCCAAGACGACGCCGCAAGCGGTGGTCATGGTCACCCTGTACAAGCCGACCGCCGCCTTCGTCAAGGCCATGAAAAAACTTGGCCAGCACCCGATGCTGATGACCTTGTCGCCGGTTGGCGCCGAACTGCTCGTCCAGGAACTCGGCCCCGACTCCCGCGGCATCGGTGTTTCGCAGGTTGTTCCCTATCCGTGGAACGACGTCGTACCGGTCGTCCGCGACTATCACAAGCTGTCCAGCAAGGGCGCCTATTCCTATTACGGCATGGAAGGCTACCTGATGGCGAAGACCATGATCGAAGGCCTCAAGCGGGCCGGCAAGGATCTCAGCCGCGAAAAGCTGGTGGCCTCGCTGGAAAGCATGAGCGGAGCCGACCTCGGCGGCTACCGCATCAACTACGGCCCGAACACCCGTCTGGGCTCGCGCTTTGTCGAACTGACGGTCATTGGGCAAGGTGGCAAGATCCTGAAATAAGACCTTGCAGTAGCCCAAATGAAAACGGCCCGATTCAGGGCCGTTTTCATTTGGGCTACTGCTCGGACAAGTCAGGCCCGACGCCAGGTCGTTCCCTGCGGACTATCATCCAGCGCGATACCCGCCGCCTTCAGTTCATCGCGAATACGATCCGACTCGGCAAAATTCCTGGCCTTCTTGGCCGCCGCCCGATCGGCAATCATCTGCTCGATAGCCGCCTCATCGAGGCCGCCAGCCGCCCCACCGCCCTGCAGATAAGCCATCGGCTCGCGCTCGAGCAGGCCGATTACGGCGCCCAGCGCCTTGAGCAAGCCGGACAATTCGCCACTCTTCTGGCGATTGGCCTCAGCAGCCAATTCGAAGAGCACTGAAATGGCGCCATGCGAATCGAAATCCTCGTTGAGCGCAGCGGCAAAACGGGCTGCAAAATCGTTGTTCCAGTCGATGTCGACCGCCACCGCCGGCACGTCGCGCAAGGTGAAATACAGGCTGTCCAGACTGCGCTTGGCATCGTCGAGATGAGCATCGGAATAATTCAGCGGACTGCGGTAGTGAGCGCGCAGGATGAAGAAGCGGACGACTTCGGCATCGAACTGCTCAAGCACGGTACGAATCGTGAAGAAATTGCCAAGCGACTTCGACATTTTTTCGTTGTCGACGCGAACGAAGCCGTTGTGCATCCAGTAATTGACGAAGGAACACTGGTGCGCACCTTCGGACTGGGCGATCTCGTTTTCATGATGCGGGAACTGCAAATCCTGCCCACCGCCGTGGATGTCGAAATGGTTGCCGAGCAGTTTCGAACTCATGGCCGAACACTCGATGTGCCAACCCGGACGACCTTCGCCCCACGGCGACTCCCAAGCCGGCTCACCGGGTTTGGCATGCTTCCAGAGCACGAAATCGAGCGGATCCTGCTTGGCCGAATCGACCTCAACACGCTCGCCGGCCCGCAGATCGTCAAGCGACTTGCCGGACAGCTTGCCGTAGCCCGGGAACTTGCGCACCGCGTAATTCACGTCGCCATCCGTTGCCTGGTAAGCGAGGCCGGTCGCCTCGAGCTTGCCGATCAAATCAAGCATTTCCGGCACGTACTCGGTCGCCCGCGGCTCGAAGTCAGGACGCTGAACACCCAGCGCATCGGCATCTTCGTGCATGAAGGCGATGAAACGGTTGGTCAGTTGCTGGATCGTCTCGCCATTCTCGATGGCCCGCTTGATGATCTTGTCGTCGATGTCGGTAATGTTGCGGACATAGGTCACGTCGTAACCGCTTGCCTTGAGCCAGCGATAAACCATGTCGAAGACAACCATGACCCGGGCATGGCCAAGGTGGCAATAATCATAGACCGTCATGCCACAGACATACATGCGAACCTTGTTCGCTTCGATCGGGGTAAAAACCTGTTTTTCGCGCTTGAGTGAGTTGTATATCTTGAGCATGCGGGGAGGGAACCGGGCTTGGCCGGCTTGCTAATCCCTATGGAATCACCGGCATTTTTGGTAGAATCGGAAGATTGTATAACCTCGAAAAGTATAGCATAGCGATGACCTCTATTTCCCTGCTCCAGCCCCGTTTTCAGAAGCTCAAGACGTTGCGTGCAATGGCGATTGGCCTGGCCATCAGCTTCGCCGTACCCGCTTTCGCCGACAACCTGCCGGAAGTCCAGCGCCTGATCAAGCAGGGCCAGTACCCGCAAGCCCTCGAGAAAGTCGATGCCTACCTGAGCAGCCGCCCGAAAGACGCCCAGGGTCGGTTCCTGAAAGGCCTGATCTATACCGAGATGAACAAGCCGGCCGACGCCATCAGCGTCTTCACCAAGCTTTCCGAGGATTACCCGGAACTGCCGGAACCCTATAACAACCTGGCCGTGCTCTACGCCCAGCAAAAGCAGTACGACAAGGCCCGCACGGCGCTCGAAATGGCCATAAGGACTCACCCGTCCTACGCCATCGCCTACGAAAACCTCGGCGACGTTTACGCCAAGCTGGCCAGCCAGGCCTATGACAAAGCCCTGCAACTGGATAACTCCAATTCGACAACGCAGAACAAGCTGGCCCTGATCCGCGACCTGATCACCACCTCCGGCAAGGGCAACGTCAAGCCACAACCGGCTCCCGTTGCCGCCGCTCCGGTTGTTCCTGCCGCACCGGTTGCCGCCGCTGTCGCCAAGCCTGCCGTTGCAGCAGTGGCACCTACCGCAACCATCGTCACGTCGACGCCGGGTGCTGCCTCAGCCTCACCAGCCAGCAAGCCGACAGCGATCGCCGCAGCGCCCGCTCCGGCCGCAGCCGTAGCAACGCCGGCACCAGCTGCTGCGCCGACCCCGGCCCCCGCCAAGGCCATCGCCGGCAGCGAAGATGTCGTCAAGGCCATGAACGCCTGGGCCGATGCCTGGTCACGCAAGGACATGCGCGCCTACCTCGGCGCCTATGCGCATGAGTTCAACACGCCAAAGGGCATGAGCCGCAAGGCCTGGGAACAGGAACGCGAACAGCGCATCGCCGGCAAGGGCGGCAAGATCTCGGTTTCCTTCGATACGCCGCAAGTCACGATCAATGGCGACAAGGCCACCGCCAAGTTCCGCCAGCACTACAAGGCAACCGGTCTGAGCAGCTCGACGACCAAGACGCTGGTCTTCGTCCGGGCCGGTAGCAAGTGGTTGATCAAGGAAGAAAACGCACGGTGAAATTAGGCCGTAAATTAGTTCTGTCCGGACTGGCGGTCGCCCTGGC
Source organism: Azonexus sp. GW821-FHT04F04 (assembly GCF_059420025.1). NCBI lineage: Bacteria > Pseudomonadati > Pseudomonadota > Betaproteobacteria > Rhodocyclales > Azonexaceae > Azonexus > Azonexus sp. GW821-FHT04F04. The sequence goes on from NZ_JBWKSX010000005.1 coordinate 175,641, forward strand.
CGCCGGTGCAGCAGCCCGGCTTAAAGACAAGCCGGCGACCACCCCTGTCACCATCAATGAACTCTCGGCGATTGCCTTGGCGCGCACAACGCCGGACGCATCCAGCCAGAGATCGTCCCTGCCCCTGATCGTTTCCGACTCCGGTCCGGAAGAAGCATTGACGCGCATTTTTGCCGAAATCGAGGGCAATCGCCTGAGCAACGCGCTCCAGCTAACCGAAAACCTGCTACGTCAGCACCCGAACTACCGGCTGGCCCACCTGATCAAGGGCGACCTGTTGCTGGCCCGCAAGCAACCGATCAACACATTTGGCGCCCTGAACGACGCCCCGGCCGACAAGGTCGCCGACCTGCGCGCCGAAGCCATCGCCCGCCTCGCCGCCTATCGCGAAAAACCACCGGCTGATTTCGTGCCGCGCTACCTGCTGCAGATGCAGCCGGACCAACGCTTCGCCATCGTCGTCGACACCAAGCGCTCGCGCCTCTACCTCTACGAAAACGATCTCAAGAACGGTGGTCAGCCGCGCTTCGTCGCCGACTACTACGTCACCCAGGGCAAGCTGGGCGCCGAAAAACTCGCCGAGGGCGACAAGAAAACCCCGGTCGGCGTTTATCACGTCACAGCCAACCTGCCCCGCCAGAAGCTGGCCGACCTCTACGGCAACGGGGCTTTCCCGCTCAATTACCCCAACGAATGGGACAAGCGCCAGGGCCGCGGCGGTAGCGGCATCTGGCTGCACGGTACACCGTCCGACACCTTCGCCCGGCCGCCACGCGCTTCCGACGGTTGTGTCGTACTGACCAACCAGGATCTCGACGTCGTCGCCAAGAACCTGCAGGTCGGCCTGACGCCGGTGATCATCAGCAACTCGGTCGAGTGGCTGTCGCTCGACGACTGGGCAAAAGAGCGCAGCGAGTTGAACAACTCGATAGACAGCTGGCGCGCTGACTGGGAAAGCCGCGATACCGAGCGCTACCTGACGCATTATTCAAAGCGTTTCAAAGCCGGCGAGCAGGATTTCGCCGAGTTTTCCGCCCAGAAAAAGCAGGTCAATGCCGGCAAGGAATGGATCAAGCTCAAGATCGACAATCTCTCCGTATTCCGCAATCCGGGCAAGGAAGAAGTCGTCGTCGTGACTTTCGACCAGGATTACCGCAGCAACAACCTCAACAACCAGATGAAGAAGCGCCAATACTGGCTGCGTGAAGGCGACCAGTGGAAAATCATTTACGAAGGAAGTGCATGATGTTGAAAAAAGTTTCCGCCCTCGCCGCCGGCCTGTTTGTCTCTCTCGCCGTTTGGGCCGCCCCGGCCGTCGAAATAACGACCAATCTGGGTAAATTCACGCTTGAACTGTTCCCCGACAAAGCCCCGAAAACGGTCGAAATGTTCCTCTACAACGCCAAGCACGGCTTCTACGAGGCAACTATTTTCCACCGCGTCATCGATGGTTTCATGATCCAGGGCGGCGGTTTCAGCATGGCCATGGAAGAGAAGAAGGTGCTGACCCCGGCTTTGAAGAACGAAGCGACCAATGGCCTGGCCAATGAGCGCGGCACGGTGGCCATGGCCCGCACCGGAGACCCGCATTCGGCGCGCGTCCAGTTCTTCGTCAATCTCAAGAACAACGATTTCCTCAATCACAAGACCACCGGCGACCCGCGCGGCTGGGGCTATGCCGTCTTCGGCAAGGTCACCCAGGGCATGGATGTCGTCGACAAGATTGCCAAGGTGCCAACCGGCAACGCTGGCTATTACGAAAACGTTCCGACGACCCCGGTTGTCATCCAGAACGTCAAAATCATCTCCGACAAATAAGGATCCCCAATGTCCAAAATCAAGCTCACCACCAACCACGGCGACATCACGCTCGAACTCAACGCCGAGAAGGCCCCGAAGACCGTTGCCAACTTCATCGCCTACGTTGAAGCCGGCCACTACAACGGCACCATCTTCCACCGCGTCATCAAGAATTTCATGATCCAGGGTGGTGGCATGGAGCCGGGCATGGGCCAGAAGGCCTGCCAGGCCCCGATTGAGAACGAGGCCGCCAATGGCCTCAAGAACAAGCGCGGTACCGTCGCCATGGCGCGCACCAACGACCCGCATTCGGCCACCGCCCAGTTCTTCATCAACACCGTCGACAACGATTTCCTCGATTTCAAGTCGCCGTCCGGCCAGGGCTGGGGCTACTGCGTGTTTGGCGAAGTCGTCGAAGGCCTTGATGTCGTCGACAAGATCCGCGCCGTCAAGACCGGCAACAAGGGCTTCCATCAGGACGTCCCGGCAGAAGACGTGATCATCGAGAAGGCCGAGATCGTTTGATCTTCTTCATCTCTGATCTGCACCTGTCGCCCCGGTCACCCGGGGCGACTCGTTTGTTCCTGAGCTTTCTGGCCGGCCGCGCCCGCCAGGCCGAAGCGCTGTACATCCTCGGCGACCTGTTCGAAGTCTGGGTCGGCGACGATATCGACGACCCCTACGCCGCACAGATCACGGCCGCCCTGCGCGCCGCCAGCGATGCCGGGCTGAAAATCTGCTTCATGCACGGCAACCGCGATTTCGCCATCGGCGAGCAATTCACCGCGGCCGCCGGCATGACCCTGCTGCCCGACCCTTATTTGCTGGTCCTGCCCGAGTGGTCCTTCGTGCTCTCGCACGGCGACGCCCTGTGCCTCGACGACCACGCCTACATGGCCTATCGGGCCAAGGTGCGCGACCCGGAATGGCAGCGGAAGATGCGCGCCAAGCCACGTTTCCTGCGCAGCCTGCTCGGCCGCTACATCCGCTGGCGCAGCGCCCGCCGCAAACGCGACCACGCCTACGTCTACGCCGACCTCAACGGTCCGGCTACCGACGACTTCCTGCGCGACCACGGCTATTGCACCTTCATCCACGGCCACACGCACCGGCCGGAAAAGCACGACCACATCGTCGATGGCATCCATGTCGAGCGCTGGGTGCTTTCCGACTGGCACGAAGAGCGTGCCGAAGCACTGGTCTGGGATGGCGAGCAATTGAGCCGCGAAACCATCCAGTGAGCATTTCGATTTTGACCCAAATTTCCGGTTGACCGTGGGAACCACTTCCGCCCTCGCCATCCTGCGCGACGTCTTCGGCTATCCGGCCTTTCGCGGTGCCCAGGCCGAGATCATCGACCACATCGGCAACGGCGGCGACGCGCTCGTCCTCATGCCGACCGGCGGCGGCAAGAGCCTGTGCTACCAGATTCCCGCCCTGCTCCGTCCCGGCTGCGCCATTGTCGTTTCGCCGCTCATCGCGCTCATGCAGGACCAGGTCGATGCCCTGACCCAGCTTGGCGTCAAGGCCGCCTGCCTCAATTCGACGCTGGACTGGCGCGAGGCCCAGGCCATCGAGCAGCAGATGTTCGCCGGCCAGATCGACCTCGTGTACATCGCCCCGGAACGCCTGCTCATCGACCGCACGCTGTCAATGATCGACGCCCTCTACGAAGCTGGCAAGCTCGCCCTGTTCGCCATCGACGAGGCGCACTGCGTCTCGCAATGGGGCCACGATTTCCGGCCGGAATACCTGCAGCTGTCGACGCTGCACGAACGCTATCCAAACGTCCCGCGCATCGCCCTGACCGCCACCGCCGACAAGGCAACGCAGAACGAAATGCTGGTCCGCCTCGGCCTGACCGAAGCGCGTGTTTTCCTGTCCAGCTTCGACCGCCCGAATATCCGCTACACCGTCGTCGAGAAGGACAACGCCAAGAAGCAGTTGCTCGGTTTCCTGGCCGGGCGCAAGGGCCAGGCCGGCATCGTCTATTGCCTGTCGCGCAAGAAGGTTGAGGAGACGGCCGAATGGCTGTCGGCCCAAGGCTACCCGGCGCTGCCCTACCACGCCGGCCTGCCCGCCCCGACACGCGCCGCCAACCAGCGCCGCTTCCTGCGCGAAGAAGGCCTGGTCATGTGCGCCACCATCGCCTTCGGCATGGGCATCGACAAGCCGGACGTCCGTTTCGTCGCTCACCTCGACCTGCCGAAAAGCATCGAAGCCTATTATCAGGAAACCGGCCGCGCCGGCCGCGATGGCGAACCAGCCGAAGCGTGGATGGCCTACGGCATGCAGGACGTCGCCTTGCAGCATGCGCGCATTGCCGAATCGGGCGCCGGCGAAGGCCAGAAGATTCTCGAATCGCAACGCCTGACTGCCCTGCTCTCCTACTGCGAAGCACCGCGTTGCCGGCGTCAGGTCCTGCTCAATTATTTCGCCGAAGAACGCGAGCCCTGCGGCAACTGCGACGTCTGCATCGAGCCTCCGGAACTATGGGACGGCACGCTGGCGGCGCAAAAGGCGTTATCGGCCATCTTCCGCACCGGCATGCGTTTCGGCGTCACGCACCTGACCGACGTGCTGCGCGGCAAGGCGACCGAAAAGATCAAGCAGTGGCACCACGACCAGCTGCCGACTTTCGGCGTTGGCGCCGACCTCGACGACCACGGCTGGAAGAGCGTCTTCCGGCAGTTGGCGGCGGCCGGACTGGTTCATGTCGACATGGCCGAACACGGCGCGCTGCAACTGACCGACGCCGCCCGCGAAGTACTCAAGGGCCAGCGCCAGGTGCAACTGCGCCGGCCGGCCAAGCGCAAGGCCAGCTTATCGTCTTCGCGCAGCAGCACGGTCGTCCATAGCGAACTGTCGTCGGCCGACGAGCTACTGTTCCAGCTGCTTCGCAGCTGGCGCAGCGATACGGCGAAGGAGCAAGCCGTGCCGGCCTACGTCATCCTGCACGACAAGACCCTGCGCGAACTGGCCGAAGTCCGCCCGACCAGCCACGGCATGCTGGCCGGCATCACCGGCATGGGCAGCGCCAAGATCGAGCACTACGGCGCCGAGTTGCTCGACCTGATCCGCAACGAGGGCTGATATGGACAACCGCGACCGGTTCAACGCCACGCTGGCCGCAATCGTCATCGCGGCGCTGATCGTTTCCGGCATCGCCCCCTTCGACCGGGCGACCTGGGTCATGGAAGTGGCGCCGGTGCTGATCGCCCTGCCGCTCATGATCGCCACGCGCCAAAGCTATCCGCTGACGATGCTGCTCACCGTCCTGATCGGCATCCATGCGCTGGTTCTGATCGGCGGCGGAGCCTACACCTACGCCCGCGTACCGCTCGGTTTCTGGCTGCAGGACCTGCTCGGCACGGTGCGCAACCCCTACGACAAAATCGGCCATTTGCTGCAAGGCTTCGTGCCGGCGATGGTCGCCCGTGAAGTCCTGATCCGCGGCGGTTACGTCGTCGGCCGCCGGATGACCGGCTTTGTGTGCATCTGCATCGCCATGGCGATCAGCGCCAGCTACGAACTCATCGAATGGGCCGCGGCGCTGGCCATGGGTCAGGGCGCTGATGAATTCCTCGGCACCCAGGGCGACCAGTGGGACACCCAATCGGACATGTTCATGGCACTGATCGGCTCAAGCATGGCGATTGCCCTGCTTTCCGGCTGGCATGACCGGCAGCTGGCAAAGCTTTCAAAATTGGGCAAAATTTCCGGTTGACCGTGGAAGTCCACGGCCAGCCATCGCCAGCAACTACATCCCGAGCGATTTGAGGAAATCGGCCTGATCGCTGGCCTCGGTACTCGCCGGCGGCACGGCGGCGGGGCTCGCCGCGTTGGCCTGCTCGATCAGCGCATCCGGATCGGTCTCTTCGCTCTCGAAGTCGTTGAGCTTGATGAACTCGGTACGGTCGATGGCCAGTTCGAGATAAAAGATGTTGTTGCGGCCGGTAAAGAAGGTCACGCGGCGCGCTTCCGGCTTGTCGAGATTGGTATCGACGCTGAGCATGACCTGCTTGGTCAGGGCCAGCATTTTCGGCTGGTTCTGCGTGATGTGCGTCTGCAGCTCGCGCGCCACCTTGCCGGTGAAATCGCCGACGATCTGGTTCATCAGTTCGCCCATGACGTTCGCCACCTCGTCCGAGGTATGCGAACTGGCCAGCTCGTCCTTGGCCATGCCCATGCTCAGCATGTAGCTCTCGTAGAGCTCCATCGCCGCCGCGGCCGAGAAGTTGGTGACGACCAGCCCGGAAAAGCCGCCATCGAACAGCACGAAGCAGCCAATGTCCGGCTTCAGGCAGGTCTTGGTGATGCGCTGGACCATGCCGGAATAGTGAATCTGGCTCTGGGTGGCGATGGTCAACACCTTGGTCACCGAATTGCACAAGCTGCGCAGGATGTCTTCGGTACCGTAAACGACGGGGCTTTCGTGCAGGGTCATGGTTCTTGGTTTTCTGGATAAATGAACAGGGAATGTATATCACGAGCGCGGCCGGACCGCACTCGCCAGAGAGTTAGTTGCACAAAACGGATGGATCGGCTCGCATCAGTCGCTTGTTCATCTTGCCGACACTGGTCTTGACCAATATCTTGACGAAACTGACCTGAAGCAGCACGCCGCTGAGGATTCCAAGACCACCGAAATTGGTAGCATTGGCCGCCAGTGAGGGCATCCCACGGTCAACCGGGAAAAAGCACAAAATTCGAAATCGCTGAATCAGGCCGAAACCCGTCACTCCGTCGATCCTCAGCGCAGATGCTGCTCGGCGACAGCCGACAACTCGACGGACAGCGTCGCCGTGGCGATGCTGCGGCGCATGGCCTCCTTGGCCTCGGTGATACGCCCGTCGGCTTCCAGAGCCAGACCCAGACCTAGCCACCAACGACCTTCGTTGGGCGCCAAACGGGTGGCCCGCTGGTAATGCGTTACAGCCTGGCGATTGACGCCAAGGCGGGATTTGACGTGGCCCTGAAAGCCGGCATAGTCGGCGCTGGCTTCGGCATAAACCTGCGATTTGGCCAGCGTCCGATCAGCCGCCGCAACGTCATGCTGCTCAAGTTGCAGGCGGGCCAGTGACATTGCCCAACCGATCTGCGCCGGCTGGAGTTCGAGACCATCCTGCAGGACCGTCATCGCCTCCTCGATCTTGCGCATTTCGAGCAACTGGCGCAGCAACATCTGGCGCACCTGGACATAGCCGGGGTCCTGCTTGAGCGCGGCTTTCAGACCATCGACAGCCTCGGCGCTGCGCCCTGCCGCCAAGGCATTTTCCGCCTTGCGATATTCGGCATCGGCGCGGTCGCGCGGCGTCGCCAGCACGGGACTTTTCTCGATCTTGACCGGTCCGACAGGTGCCGCCGGCGAAGCGGCAACAGGTGCGGAAACCGGCGCCGGAGCAGTCACCGCCTCGGCTTTGGCCAACGGGGTCGGCGCCAGCGGGACAATGGGGTCTGGCACGGCCAGCACCGGCTCAGCCGGCAAGGGGAGTATGGCCAGATTCGATGCCAGACGCAGATCACTTTCCGCAACGGGCGCCGCGTCAACCGCCGGGCTGGCCACTGCAGTTGGCGCCAGCGCAGGAGGCGGCGGAGGCACGACGGCCGGGACCGGTGCCACGTACTGCACCGTGTCGAGACCAAGCAAGGGCAGCAACTGCCCGTTGGCGTGCAGCACGGCAGCGCCGAGCACCGGCACACCGATCAGCAGCAAGAGCTTCAGCCAGCGCCCGGCACCTGAGGGAGCAGCCGGCAGGGAACGGATTTCACGCTGCAGGTTTTGCCGGGCCGGATCATCGGGGCGCTTGGCCTCGATGTTGCGCAGCATGTCGTTGATCAGGCTCATATCACCACCATCCGGCCGAGGCCGCGCCTTCGGTATCGGCCGCCGCGCGGCGCACATGGCCAGCGCGCACGGCATGTTTTCCCTCGCCGAAAACGGCGAGCAACGACTTGTGGGCGAGAATATTCAGCAAGCGCGGCGTGCCCCGGCTGGCCTTGTGCAGGCAGCGCACGGCGCGTGGCCCGAAAACATCCTCGCCACGGTAACCGGCAACGCGCAGACGATGCGCCAGATAATTGGCCACCTCTTCGCGAGCCAGCCCGCCGATCCGGTAATGAAAGGCAATGCGTTGGAGCAGTTGGCGAACCGACGGTTCGGCCAGCTTGCGATCAAGCTCGGGCTGGCCGAAAAGGACAATCTGCAACAACTTGCGTTTCTCGGTTTCCAGATTCGACAGCAGGCGCAAGGACTCGAGCGTTTCGAGCGGCATCGCCTGCGCCTCGTCGATGCAGACAACAACCTGACGATCCGCTGCCGCGTGTTCAAGCAGCGCCCGATTGACGCTCTGCAACAGGTGATAGTCGTCGCTGTCAGCGCTCACTTCCAGCCCCAACTCCTCGGCCAAAGCCAGTTGCAGGGTGCGCGGTGCCAGATAGGGATTGGGCAGGTAGGCTGAAACGCTGCCCTCGGGCAACGCCTGCAGCAGGCGGCGGCAGAGCAAGGTCTTGCCGGTGCCGACTTCGCCAGTAATCTTGATGAAGCCTTCGCCACTGCTGAGCGCGACGAGCAGCGTATTGAGCGCCTCCTGGTGGCTGCGCGTAATGACGGTGTAACTGGTGTCCGGCGTGATACCGAAGGGCAGTTCGCTCAGGCCGAAATGGTCGAGATACAACGCTGCCTTCCTCCGCTACCGATTATTGCCATTCGAGTTTGCGCTGCTGGCGCGGGTCCAACCCCTGCAGCCGCTCCTGTGTTTCAGCCGAAGCATTGCGCCACGAATTTTCATCACGAATGACCGTCGACCGCATCAGGATGACCAGTTCTCGCTTCTTGTTCGACACGCTCTTCTGGCCGAACAAGGCGCCCAGGCCCGGCACACCACTGATGCCGGGCAGGCCGTAGCGGCTGGTGTTCTGTTCCTGGCTCATCAAGCCGCCAATGGCGACGATGCTGCCATCCTGGACGCGGACGATGCTGTCGGTTTCGTTGAGACTGCTCGAGGCCAGCGGTAGCGTGAAGGTGCCAAGGCTACCAAGATTGACATTCTTCACCTTTTCCTCAACAACGCTGACCGATGGATGAACGTGCAGGATGATGTTGCCCTCCTCGTCAATCTGTGGCGTCACATCGAGCGCAATCCCGGAGAAGAACGGTTGCAATGTGATGTTCGGCGTCACGACATTGCCGGCGGCGCTGGTCGTCGTGTTGGTGCTGATACCGGTCACAAAAAAGTCGTCGGTACCGACCTTGAGTACGGCCTTCTGGTTGTTGGTCGTCGCGATGCGTGGGCTGGACAGCACCTGCACGTCACCCTGCCCTTCGAGGAAGGAAAGCAGCGCAGCAAAATTCTGCGACTGGAAAGCCAGGCCAAAGAACCCTCGGCCGGCGTTAGTCGTACCAATAGAACCGTTGGCCCCGGGCACTGCGCTAACCACCGTCCCTGCTGTAACCCCCGTGGCCGCGCCGCCCAGGGTCGCCGAACCACTCAGTAACGCCCCCGGCGCCAAAGTACCGAAGGCAACCTGGCCACCAAGCAGACCGCCAAACTTGCTCCAGTTGATACCGGTCTGATACGAATCATTCAGCGAGACTTCGATGATCTTCGCCTCAAGCATGACCTGGCGTTCAACCACCAGTTGCGTTGCTTTCAGGTACTCGTCGACCGAACGCAATTCGACTGGCGAAGCCTTGACGAGTACGACGCCCGACCCGGCATTGACGATGACGTTGCGCCCTTCCTGGGAACCAACGATCGAATTGAGTGCCGAGCCGAGATCCTTCCAGAAATCGTAGTCCGAGGTGGTCTGCACGCGCGCGCTGTCGTTGCTCCGCTGCGGCTGGCCACCCGTGGTTCCGGCCGGAATGCTGCCCGCCCCGCTCGAGGCGCCGCTGGTCGTCGACGGCGTGGAGGTAGTCGGCGAACTGCCGGTTACCCGCATGTCGCTCATGCCCTGACGCCGATTGGCCAGATAATTGATCTTGAAAATACGCGTCTGGATGGTGTTCGGCTGAACATAGATCCGGGTGCCCTGGACCCGGTAGTCATAGCCATAGACTTCACGCAGCGTCTCGAGCGCCTCGCGCACCGTCGTACTCTTCAGATTTAGGCTGACCGTGCCCGACAAGTCCGGCGGGAACAGCATGCTGTACTGGGTACCGGAAACCAGGGCATTCAGTACCTGGGCCACCGGAGCATTATTCACAGCCAGATTGAAGCGCGGCTCCGGCTTGGCTGCCACCGGCTGATCAAGCTGCAACGGCGGCACCATGGCCTGGCCGACGACATCGCCCTGTGACCGGGTCGCCTTGCTCGCCGCGGCAGCCCCCAGCTCCTTGTCGACACGTTCGAATGCATCACCCCGACGCGCATGCTGGTTGCTGCATGCACTCAGCACGAGCGCCGACAATCCGATCATCAAAATCTTGCTCATGGCAGACCCTTCACTGGCCCGGATTTCCCCGTCTTGCGGAGCTTGGGCGTTTCAATCATCTGTTTTTCAACGTCGGGAGTCAGGTAAAGATGCGTCACCCCATCTGCCCCCTGCAATACCGCTTCGCGCTCGTTGAGGCGGACCAGCGTCGCCCCGCCGACCCGATCACCCAAGGTAACGGTCTTGCCGCCGATCACGGCAACCGGTCGGCCACCTTGGCGCATCAGCACCGACTGCAAGCGCAAACCGCCGGAACTCTCGCCAGCAGATCGGGCATCATCGACCGGCGCCAGCCAGGCCGCTGGCGGACGGGTCGGATCGGCCGACTGGGCCTGAGCCGAGGTCGTTACAACAAGCAGGACGAGTGCAATCAGCCTCATAGGGTCAACCATGTCTTGTCCGGACTCAGGGTATAAACGGTCAGGGTCATTTCGGACCGCGGGTAATCAATCACGCGATAGCTCAACTGTCCCCAGAGCAGGCGCTGCGGCAATTTTTCGAGCTGGGCCAGATAAGCCTGAAGCTCGCCGTAGCTGCCTTCGAGGCGAATTTCCACACCATGCCGATAAAGGTCAAAGGAGCGCTCGACCGGTTTGCCATCGGTTTCCTTGGCGCCCTCTTTTTCCCGCAGTACGCTTTGCGGCGCCAGCGTTTTCAGGCTGACCAGACGCAAGCCGGAGTGCCGGGCCAGCAGGCGTTCGAGCAGACCATTCATGTCTTCGGGCCGAACCAGCGTCGAGCCTTGTTGGCGTAGTTGTTCATCCAGCTGGCTGCGCTGGGCAATCAGGGCCGCCAGTTCGGCTTTTCTGCCGGCATCCGGATCAACTTTCAATTCCTGTTGCAGGCTGGCCGCCTGCGTCTGCATGGCCGCCAGCGAAGCGCTCTCAGTGGCGATGGTATTCTGCATTGCCTTGCTGCGGCTCCATTGCGGGTCGACAAACAACGCATTGCCGATCAGCAGCGGGCCAAGCACCAGAGCCAGTGCGACAAACAAACGTTCGCGCTGCGACAATGCCGCATATCGGCGGCACAAGCGATTCCATTGCTGGCACAGTGCTTTCATCGCGCCCTCTCCTGCCCGGCGACCAGTTCAGTGCGCAGAGTGAATTCGGTATAACGCGCCGGCACCTTGGGCTTTACGGCGGAGGCAGCTGCCTCGGGCTTTTCGTCGGCCGGATCGACGCCCTTCATGTCGAGCGCGGCAAATCGACGGCCGGCAAAGGCCGGCTCGTCATTGAGCCGATTGATATAGGTCGGCAGCAAGGCCGGATCGAGCAATCGGCCGCGAATCTCGATTTCCTTGTCGGCAAAACCGAAACCGAGCAACCAGACACCTTCAAGGGTCTGTCGGGAAAATCCCTGCAGCAGGCCGGAATACGCGCTTCCCTGCGCCACATCACCTTGAGCGATAACGGCAAGCACTTCCTGGCGCTGGGTAACGGCCAAGCGCGCCGCCGTTATCTGGCGATCCAGCGAGGTGTCTCCCTGGCGAGCGGCAAGAGACTGACCAAGCGACTGAACCTGCTGCTGCGCAGCCAGCAACTGGTTCTTTATTTCGGCTTCATGAGACCTAAGATTCATCGCCTGATTCACACCCAAGGCCGCCAGAATACAGACCAACACAAGGCCAACCAGGGCCGCCCCGGCCACCACCGGCAAGGCCAGCCAGTCAAAACGCGGCCGCAAGGCCGGCAGAATCAGGTTGATCTGCTGGCTCATGCCTTGCTCCTGAGCGCTGCGCCAATAGCGAGCAGACTTTGCGCCTGACGCTCGGCCGAACGCAATTCAGGCAATCCCGCAAAATCGGCCACCGTAGCAAGATCCGCAGCCTGCACCGGCAAATAGAGATTCTCGACAAGCCCGGCAACCGTTCCCGCGCAGTCGAACTCGGAAGCTACCAAGAGGCGCGAAACGGAGATGAAACCGTACTGTCGATCAAAATTATCCAGCGTGCGTTGAAGTTCCAGCGCCAGACGCTCAAGAATTTGTCGGCGCCGCTCTTCATCTGCCGTGGCCAAGGCATTCGAATCGATTTCAATACGCCGCGACAGGAAAAGTTCACCGCCGCAGGTGATGGTCAGCAAGCTGTCGCCCTGGGTCAAGGCAAGGAAAGCCAAGCCACGATTGGGCTCCTCGAAAAGCACGGCAACATTACGTACCGCCATTTCGGGAATATCGATGGCTTCGAGGGGAATCTTTTTTTCGTGAAATAGGGCCATCCGCTCACCGACCACCGAGGCCGGTGCGACGACAGCGAAGACGCTAGCCTGGCGCCCGCCTTCGGTAGGAATGTCGGCGACGGCAATTGCAGCGTCATCAACCGGGAAATCGACTACATCCTTGAGGCGCCAGCGCAAGGCCTGCACCCGCTCTTCGGCCGGCACGGCGGGGGCGTCAATTTGCACCAGCCGGTAATCGTTCTCGCCAAGCAGGACAGCGCAACGGTAACGCTTCAGGCCACGACTCTGGCCAAGACGGGACAAGGCGTCGGTTTCGCTCTTCTCGATGCGAAACGAGTCGCAGAGCTTGATCTCAGGGCGTTTACCAACCGGGCAAATGACATGAGCAAGGTCAATGCGATCGCCATGCCGGACAACCGACATCCACCCCGCCTCGAACTTCACCCCAATATTCGGCCACATTGTCCCGACACCTTAAGTTTTTTCAGAAGGATATCCAGTAACGCGTTATTTTTCAATGGTTTTTTCAATCAATACCGTTCGCGAAAATAGATCACCGGAGAACGTGGACCGCAGACACCAAAACAGGCGCGAGCGGAGGGCGCCGACAAGGTCAGCCAGCTATTCGCGCCGCGCAAAATGGCGCCCGAAATATCGACCAGTCCGGCATTTCCGGCTCCGGGCGCGGTCAAGCGAAACTTCGTATCGCCGGACTGCACTGGCGCGTTGAGCAATGCTGTGGTTTTCGTCGCCACGGTGTTGGTCAATCCGCTGTTGCCGTTGGTCGGCACAGTCAGAAATGTGCAGCTGTCAGCCGAATTCATCGTCCAGCCGGCGGATGTCCAATATTGAAGCTTGATCGGCACACTGAGCGGCAACAATTCGCTGCCGTAGGCATTGGACAGTTGCAAACGACCATCAAGCACGCCTGTCGTACCCAGCTTTCTGGCAGAACACCCAGTCCCACTGCACAGCCCTGCGCTAGCCGCATCCATATCGGCCGCAGCGAGCACAGCCCCAGCATCGGTATCGTTCATGGCTACGCCGATATCGAGCAGCCAGAATGGTCCGCCAGCATTGTTTCTTGTCGCAGCACAGGTCGCAGCCGTCAGCGCAACGGGAGTAGCAGCAGGCATGGAGAATGTGGCCGAGGCGGAATCAGGAACACTGTTGGCGTCAGCGTCATTCAACACAAAAAGACCATTCGACCATTGCCCACTAGCCAAACCACTAATTCGGCTCGCCAGATCGCAGCCTTGGTGCGTAACAGCCTGATCCTCCGCGACCAGCGCAGGATTTACCACCGGGTAGCCGAGTGACTGCGAATAATTGCTGGTCACCGCGCCGCTACCGTTGGTCGCCTGCAAACGATAGGCGATGCCGATGGCGGGCTGGCCCATGTAAGTAAACGGGGTGGGCGCACTGCAAAACTGCAAAATGCTGCCGCCCAAATAGACAAAGCGATCGGGCACGAAGCGCCCGAACCACGCAGAATTAGGAGCCGATGCGCCGGTCTCATTAAGTCCGAAAGAACAGCCGTACTTGCCGCTTGCATCCTTGGCGTTGCTGTAACTTCCAGCCACGCAATCGTTCTTGGTGGCTGCGCTATCGACACTAACCCAATCATCATCGTAAATGCCGCGTTGCGAGGTGGTGTCGGTTGCCGGATCGTAGCCAAGAAAACGGAAATTTCCGACTTCGGAATAAAGAAAGCTTCCGCTCGCCGTCGAACTCGATCCTCCCGATACGGCGTTCGGAAAAGTGCTTGGCGAGATCGCGCCGAGTACCCAAGCTGCTGTATTGGCAGCCATCCCGGTCGTATTGATTTTGGGCTGACCGGTATAACCGCTGGCATTGGCGCTGACCGACAAGGTAAAGCTATCGGTATTTGCCTTGAGTTTCGGGCTACCGGCCAGCGTTGCGTTCGATGCCGACGAGGCGACGCCCGACAACAGGGTCGGACGCACCGCGAAGCCATCAATTGAACAGGCCGTCGTCGTCCCATCGCTGATTACCGCTACCAGCCGGGAATGGGCCGAATTGATGGTGAAGTTGCCGGAGGTCTTGACCCCCTTGTCGCTCGAACTGAAAGTCAGTGACTGGCTGCCGCCGCTGATCGCCGACTTGCCATTGCAGGCATTGGTCGCGCAGGCGCTTGCCCGGCTCGAGTCATCTCCGCACAGGCCATCGCTGTTGTCGACCAACTTGACAGTCACCGTCTTCGTACCGCTCGCCGCATATGTCGTCTGGATTTGGCTGTTGGATAGCGCTGCCAGCTTCAACTTGAAAGGCGTGCCAGCCAGTTTCGTGTATATGTGGCCAGTCAGAAAATTCTGCACCGAACTGGAATAGGCCTCATCGATCGCACTGAATCCCCCTGCCGTCCCACCATCAGGCGGAACGTAATATTGAGCGCATATCCGTACTTCCCCCAATTCGTGGATATTGGTCGAGCCACCGGTAGACCCGGTAAAGGAGAGTTGCCAGTTGGCCGGCACGGGTGCTTGGGTATAGCCGGCAGCACTTGCCGCAGCATAGGCATTGAACGTTGGGACAACCGATGAATAGCTAGCCCCCGACCCTGAGGTATCCCGATTGACTGCGACCCAGGTTTGGCCCAACGCCGAATTTCTGGCATCGACGATGATTTGGTAGTAATGCCCGTAAGCCGGGGAACTTGAACCGGCGTTGTCGACGCCGGGCGTCAAGCTGCCGCTGGTCCCACCGAGGTAGGGATAACCGGTAGTTCCCGAGCCAGAACCACGCACGGCAACACCGTCCCGGATAAAGCCGATTCCACCGACCCGCCCTTCGTTCGGATTGGAAAAATTGCCATACTCGTCCACCGCTACGCCGATCCACCCCCCGGCAAAGCCACTTGCCACGCCGCCGGAGGTCTTCTGGGCGTAACCCAGGGAGCCACCAAATGCGCCAGGAACAGCCGGAACCGTGTAGTCGGAAAGGGCCATCGCGATCCCGTCGGCCCCGCTTCCGTTATAGGCGTAGTGCTTGAACTCAACCGAAATGTAGTTGCCAGCCGCCGGGAAAAAACCGGGGGCCGTCGCTGCCTTGGCATTGTTGCCCGTCCTTTCAGTCAGCCGCAGAATGCCGGTCGAACTATTGATATAAGGCACGATCCCTGTGCTGTCGCTGGTCGACACGATCCAGTTACTGCTGGTGAACATCGGCGAGGGGTTCAGGGAAGTTCGCCCGAAACTATCGCACTGGCAGGTCAGAGTCAGGCCAGCCGGGGTATTGGTCGGCTGCGGGCAACTGTTCGGCACGGTCGCACCGGCTTGACCAATTGCGAAGGCCCCAAACGTCGTCGCCCCGCTCACCATTCGACTGCTTGCCGATGGCGCCGTCGGCGTCAGAACCGACCAGGTTCCTGATGCCTTTTCGCCAACGACAAAGTTGCCCGGCGTCGCCGCGGCATCGACGTCATTCACCCCGCAGTTAGCACTGCCGGAGGCATTGCAATATTGAAATGTGGCGTCGTAGGTATAGAAGGTGGAACTGCCACCGGCGGCCAAAACCCAATAACGGTTGACACTCTTCGCGCTATCTACGCCTGACGTCCCAGCCGTCGTATCTGGATGATCGCCGCCGGTCGTCCCACCGGTGACGGTGCCGCCGAGCGGGCTACTGTGCCAGGGATAGGCAAAGGTGATCGGCGCATAGTTGCTGCTGTCGCCGACATCGAAGATACAGGTGGCGTTATACGACGGCATGGTCAGCCGCTGGTTGCCGTTGATCCACGTCCCGGCAACCCGGCTGATCATGCTGCCACTACAGTTCTTCGGAATAATTACTGCGTTGCTGCCCGTGGTCAGTTTGCCCGCGCTCAGTGTCAAGGTTCCCCAACTACTGTCGCCAACGGTCAGGTCACCGTCGATTACCAGGCCATTGCTGTTGTTGAGGGTTACGTTGCGGAAGGCGGCCGCTGCCGAAATATGCTGCGTTGCGCTGCCATTGAAGGTCCATGTCGTCGAGCCACCACTGAATGACGATAGTGTGCCGTTGATCGTCAAGTCGCCGCCCAGTGTGACCGTGCTCACCGCATCCGTACCCAGCGTTGCACCGCTGTTGATCGTCAGATTGCCGAGAACGACGAAGCTGCTCGACGAAACCGTCTTGGTTCCACCGCTTACGACCAGATTGGGCATCTGGATGTTGTAGTCGTTATAGGACTGGCCACCGCCATCCAGGTATACGGTAGCAACACGGTTCGGCGACCCGCTATTGTTGAAACCGCCGACATTCTGGAACGGATCGCTATCGGTCAGATGGATGACAGCGGCTGATGCGGAATCAAGCGTTAGCGCGTTCCAATTGATATCGAGATAATCGAGAAGTACCGTTCCATTGCCACTCCAAGTCGATGCGCCCTGCAAAACGATTCGACTACTGCTCCCGCCCTGGATGCTGATGGTGCCGCTATTGCTCAAGTTACCGGCCAGGTAGATCGTTCGGCTGTTGCTATCGCCGGAAATTGATCCACCCGAATTCACAGTAAGGCTGCTCAGCGAATTGCTGTTGGTGTTGAGCGTAACGCTATCGCTGCCGCGTACTACTACGGCATCACCCACTGCCGGTGGACCATTGCTACTCCCCGACCCGCAATTCCAGGTATTGCTCGAGCTCCAATTTCCATCGCGACGACTGGTACAAGTTGCACCCGAGGCAGCTGCGGTAGACACCGCCAACAGAAGAAACACCAATAACCGAATCATTCTTCCCCCCGTTCAGCAGTCATATGGCGCGATCACTCTCGCCGGATCCCGGCATTTTTCCAGCGTCACCTCGACCTGCCGCTCGATACCCGGCGCCTTGACGCCGGCAGCAATCGCCAGCGAAACAATGCGGTAGAAACGAAGCTGCCGAGTGCCTTCGGTGGTATCCCAGCTCTGGCAAGTGACCGTCACCGCATGCCCCGGGATGGCCGGCGTGCCATTGACACAGGCCGGCAGCCCGGCGCTCTGGGCATTCGGATCAAGTTGGAACATGCCCCACTCCACACCAGCCCGCGCCGCCTGATAGGCCCTCGCGCCGCCGATATCGGCCGCCTGGTTTACATGTGCTGTTGAAACAACATTGGCGATGACGGCGGCCAGAACTGACATCAGCAGCAGCAGGAAGACCCCGGTGATGATCGAGACACCGCGCTGGTGCCCTGGAAGCGAAGTTCCAGACTTCCACGGTCGACCGGAAAAAACGGGCAAAATTGAAATCATGGCGTATTCAGCACATCGACCTGATGCAGCAGTTCGACCGACTCGCCGTTGCGCGTCAGCGTCAGGCGCAGGACAACCAAGCCGTTGCGCTGGAGAATCGCCGGTGTGTAATTGAAGGCACAGCCGGTAACGTTGTCGGCCAGGAGCGCAGTCACGCCGCCCAGCGCGCCAAAGGCCACGGGCTGCGCGGCGAGAAAACCGTAACCGGAATGCCGGACCAGCGCCGCCCCGGTACATTCATAGGTCACCGGGCCACCAACGATCTGGAAGCGGTTTTGCGGTGAGGTCAGCGGAAACTGCGTGCCAGCCGGGGCAAAAGTGATGTTGTTGAGGCCAACACCGGCGGTCGCCGCCCGCCGGCTGGTGCCTTCATACACATCCGAACCGGGCTGACCCAGGTTGAAAACGACCAGTTGGTCACCAGCCAGAATGGTCACCGGCGGCCCGAGGACATCGAAAGTCGCGTCGGTATTGCTGGCGAAATTCAGAAGGTCGCCGCCCCCCGTGGAATCCAGCTCGACACGGTAACGCCCGGCATCGTGAATCGGCACAAACTCGAGAAAGTTGCTGCCGGAAAGCCGCACGCTGTTGGGTAGTGCCGATTGCAATTCGCGGGCGACCCGGCGCAAGGTGGTATCGGCCGCATCCGACAATTCGGCCCGGTTGCCGGCATCGATGTAGGCATCAACCTGCCCGCGCCCGAACATCGCCACCATCGAAACGATGATGCCGGTGATGACAATCGAAATGATCATCTCGACCAGTGTGAATCCACGGTCAACCCGAAAAAACGGCCGAAAATCAAATGCGCGGCGCATAACGAAAACGATAGCCGGTCAAAGAAAAGGTTTCGGCGCCGCGGGAAACGGTCACCGTCACGCTAAGGGCCGCCGTGTCATCGGCCAGGCCCAGAGCAGTTCCGGCCCGCGCGACGGCAACACTGGCGGTATAGCCTGCCATGGCGTTGCTGCCGGAGGGATCGTCGATATTGGCCCACGAATGAACGCCGTAGTCGGACACGTTGTCGAAAGGCGAAGCAGGCGAAATGCCAAAACGAGTCTCGACACCACTGAATGACGCTGTGGTATTTGTATTTTGAGGACTGACGCAATCGCCGTAAGACTGCGCCGTCGACGCTGCTGGATCATCCGGATCGCACCATGTGAACGGTTGGTGCATGACCTCGTTGAGCAGTGACTCGGTAATGGCGACAAGTTGCTTCGTCAGCATTGGATCGGCGCTGGCCCGGATGGCCGGATTCATCACCGAAACAAGACCGATCACGCCAACACTGACGATGACGATGAACACGATCTGCTCGACCAGCGTGATGCCGCGCTGCAGGGAGGTGCTAATGGACATAGCCCGTTTCCGCCTCAACGGTGATCGTCAGCGCAGCGGGAAGCCCGGAAACATTGATCGACGCAGCCCCACCTGGTCGCCCACCGGCATCAAAGACTACATCGGCTGGCAAGGCGGCGAAGGTAACGCTACCGGTTGCCGTAACGACCAGTGGATTGCCTTCCGGCCCGGATAGCGCGTTGCCAGTCGCACAATTCACAGCTCCATTGGCAGTCGAGATGGCAAAAGTGACACTGGCCGGCGGCGAGGAAAAGCTGGCACAAACCGTCCGCCGACTGGCGATTGCGGATTTCTGGGCGTAGCGCAAACTGGCCACAACGCGGTCACGAAAACCACGTTCGTCAAAACCCGAGTTGCCGTTCCATTTTGGCAATAAAACCGCGGCCAGAATGCCAATGATCACAATGGTCATGACAAGTTCGACCAACGTAAACCCGCGCTGTGACACATTCACCATTTGGGCACTGGCTGCATGTAAGCGTCACAGAAAAGTTGTCGACAATAGAAAAAGACCACGACTATATACAGCCGTGGTCTTCTCACAACCATCGCCTTGCGTAGATTGCCCGAAAAAGCGTGGATCAGTTGCCGGCGCCTATGCCCGTAAATGTATCGGTGCCAACTGGCGGGGTATAGCCAGTAAGCGCCAAGGTACAGGTGCCGGAGGTGCCATTCGGTGTCAGCGCGACTGAAGCAACACTATAGTTAGCCGGCAAGCCACCTTGCATGACGCCACCTACCTCATTGCAATTGCTGACTTTTACGCACTTGTTGGTTGTCACGGCATTATTTGTCGCGGCACATCCCGCATAATTGATTGACATTGCAGATGCAGCGGCGCCTTTTACACCCTGAAAGGCGGCATCTTGTGCATCAGAGCGTAAGTCAATGAACTTCGGAAGCGCCGTTGCCGCCAGAATGCCAAGAATGACAATTACAACTACCAGTTCGATCAGGGTAAAACCTTTTTGCATAGCTTTCATCACCAACTCCTAAAAATTAAAAAATTAACATCCGGTCGTGGTCAGCCCGCTGATCGTTGCCGCAGTATTCGGCGCCGTCGGTTGGGTATAGGTAAAGAAACAGGTCGCTGCTGTTGTTGCGCCGAGGACGCCAAAGGTGGCGACACCGCCGGCGACATCATAGGTATAGCCCTCGGCCTGCAGTTGCGCCGCGGTCGGGTTGAAAACGCCGGTCAGACCGGCCATGGACAGGATGCCGGCGGTGCCGATTGCCGTCACCGCCGGGTAGGCGTAGACCATGTTGATGAGGCCACTTTCAGTACAAATGGTGCCGCTCGCCCCGGTCGCGTTATCCGCCGTGCCGCCACCGGCGCAAGGTGCCGTATCGGCAATGCCGGCCCGCGAAAACGCGGTGGCATGGACCAGCGCCGAGGCGGCCGAAACGCTGCCGCGAGCTGCCTGCAACTTAGCTATGCGGGCGTCACGCTGCAAATTGACGAAACGCGGCAAGGCAACTGCCGCCAGAATGCCGAGAATGATGACAACAACAATCAGCTCGATCAGCGTAAAGCCAAACTGGCCTTGCCTGCGATGGGCGGGTTTATGGTTCATGTCAGGCTTAACGGGTATAAGTTTTATTACTTTAGACATATTCACATTCCTTCTCAACATTTATTCTCGTTGATCTTCAAGTCGCAACAATCCGACGCCAGCCACAACAGCTCTCGGGCTGTCCACATTGCCGTCGCGGCTGAGCCTGAATCTGGCCCGATGCCCATCGCGAAAGCGGTAAACAAGCTCCTTTGCCCTGCGGTCGTAATACCAGACTGCCTTGCTGTCCGGCACAACCTCCACTTCCCCCACATAGTTTGCCGGCCGAGCAGCCACCCACTCGAGCGGGTTGTCGCTCTTCGGCAAACTGCCGCCAAAGGTTTCCCGGTGCGCCACCACCTCCATCAAGCCAATTCGTATCGCCGACACTTCAGACTGCACGCTGGCTTCTTCCATTTCATTGCTCATTCGCCCCAACGCCTTCAAAAGCACCAAAGCGAGAATGCCGATCAGGACGACGACGACCGCGAACTCGTAATAGCGCCGCATGTATGCATCAACGCTTGATGGCGACCTTGCCGAGGTCCCACATCGGCAGGAAGATACCAAGCGCCAGTACCAGCACCAGCGCGCCCAAACAAACGATAAGAATTGGCTCGATCTGCTGGCCGAGCGTTTTCAGTTCATATTCGACTTCGCGCTGGTACATCTGGCCAACTTCTTCGAGCATGTCATCGAGCGCCCCGGATTCCTCGCCAACCGAAATCATCTGGAGCACGACAGGTGAGAAAAACCCCGAGGCAATGGCCGAACGGACGACGCTTTCGCCACGTTCGACGGTATCGCGCATGCCTTCGATCTTGGCCGCGATGTAGCTGTTATCGACGGTCTGCGATGAATTGGTCAGTGCCTGCATGACCGGCACGCCACTGCGCATGCCAAGGGCAAAACTGCGGGCAAAGCGGGCCATCGCCGCCTTGCGGACGATTTTTCCGGCAATCGGAAAACGCAACAGCAATGACTCCCACTGCATGCGCCCCGCCGCGGTGCCTATCCAGGCCTTGAAAAGGAACACGGCCGCAATGGTGCCGACGAGCATGGCCGGCCACCAGGCGACCATGAAATTGGAGAAACCGAGCAAAATTTGCGTCATCAGCGGCAATTCGGCACCGAAGCCCTGGAATACCTTGGCAAAAGCCGGGATGACGAAAATATTGACGACAATGATGGCTGCTGCCATGGCCATCACGACGAACATCGGGTAGCGCAGCGCCGACTTGACCTGTTCGCGCATGAAACGCTCGAACTCAAGGTGATCGAACAGGCGCAGGAAAATTTCGTCGAGCAGGCCGGTCGCCTCGCCCACCCGCACCATGGAAATATAGAAGGGGTTGAACACCTTGGGATGACGCGCCAGCGATACCGATAGTTCGCGGCCCGCCTCCAGGCTTTCGCGCACATCGCGAATCACTTCCTTCATCGCCGGGTTGGTTGCCGACTCCTGCAAACCGCTCAGTGCACGCATGATCGGCACGCCAGACTTGAGCAGCGTGTGAATCTGCCGCGAGAAAAGCAGGATATCAACGTGTTCGACCTTGGGCTTGAACAAATCGAAGCCACCATCACCGGCGCTCTTTGCCGCGGCGCGGGTCTCCTGAATCGAAACCGGTGTGATGCCGCGCCCAAGCAGTACGTCAGCCACGCCGCCCGAGCTGGCGCCTTCCAGCACGCCTTCGATCAGCTTGCCACCGCCATCCCGTCCCTTGTAGGCAAAGTTGGCCACGCCGGCTTATTCCTCGAACTGGTTGCTGACACGCATGGCCTCAGCCACCGTGGTCCGGCCGGACAGAACCAGGCGGACGGCATCGCGGCGCAGCGTCTCGCCACCCATCTGCTGGCGGGCGACACGCATGAACTCACCCGGGTCTTCGTGGTTGATCGCTTCGACCACGGTATCGCTCATTTCGAGGAATTCGTAGACCCCGCTCCGCCCCTGATAGCCTGTATTGGCGCAATGGGCGCAGCCACGACCATGATGATAGGCGTGGTCATCAATGCCATTCCCCAGCTCGTAGCGCAGCCATTCATGCTCGCTCGGCGTCGGCGCATAGGCTTCACGGCAGTTGCTGCAGATCAGCCGGACCAGACGCTGGGCGATGACCATATGAACCGACAGTGCGACCATGTAGCGCGGCACGCCCATGTCGAGCAGGCGGATCGGCGTCGATACGGCGTCGTTGGTGTGCAGGGTGGACAGCACAAGGTGGCCGGTCATGGCGGCGCGCATGCCGATTTCGGCCGTTTCCTGGTCGCGCATTTCGCCGATCAGCACGATGTCCGGGTCCTGGCGCAGCACGGTACGCAGCACGCGCGAGAAGGAGAGATCGATCTTTTCGTGCACCTGCACCTGATTCAGGCCACCCAGCCGGTATTCGACCGGGTCTTCGACGGTAATGACCTTCTTTTCCGGGCTGTTCAGTTCATTCAGCGCGGCGTAGAGCGTCGTCGTCTTGCCTGATCCGGTCGGGCCGGTAACCAGCACCATGCCGCTCGGGCGTTTCAACGCATGGCGGAGACGCTCGAGGACGCGAGGCGGCATGCCGATCTTGTCGAGTTCGAGCAGGCCGGTGTTCTGGGCGAGCAGCCGCATGACAACCGATTCGCCGTACTGGGTGGGCAAGGTCGAGATACGGACGTCGACCGGATTGGCGCGCACCTTGATATTGAAACGGCCATCCTGCGGCAGGCGTTTTTCGGAAATATCGAGCCCGGACATCAGCTTGAGGCGCAATGCGACGGCCGATGAAACCTTGGCATCGGCTTCGGTCTGGATGTGCAGCACGCCGTCGATACGAAAACGGATGCGCAGTGATTTTTCCTGCGGCTCGAAATGGATGTCGGAAGCGCGCAGACGCATGGCTTCCTCGAACACTGTTTGCAGCAGCTTGACGACCGGCGCATCTTCGGCGCCCGGATTGAGGCCGAGCAGGTCGCCGAACTCGATCGGCATGTCGCCGAGTTCGGCGGTCAGCTCCTTGGCCAGGCCGGTAATCTGCTCGCCACGGTGATAGACGCGGTCGACCATGGCCAGCAACTGGCTTTCGGTAACGACGGCGAGGTCGATCTCGCGTTTGACCAGACGGGTGATTTCGTCATAGGCCTGCAAGTCGGTCGGATCGGCCAGGCCGATCTGCAAACGGCCGTCCGGCAACTGTTCGAGCACCATTGCCCGAAAACGCCGGGCCGGCGCTTCCGGTAACAGTTTGATCAGATCCGGCTTGGGCGTGAAATTCTTGAGGTCAATGAAGGGAATCCGCAACTGTCGGGCCAGCGCCTGCGAGATGCCTTCCTCGGTGACGTAGCCGCTCTCGACGAAGACGCGCCCAAGCTTGCGCCCGGTGCGTTTCTGCTCGTCGAGCGCGATTTTCAGTTGTTCTTCGGTCAGCAGGCCTTGCTGGATCAGCAGGTCACCAAGCCGGACTTTTTGCGGGGGGGGCATCCCGACCTCCAAAACACCTTAAGAAACTGCGTTAACAATATGAAGTTACGGCTTAAGTTTCCACAGTAGACGTTTTTTCACCCCCCGACAAGTCAGCTACGCCAATAGTTCCCGGGCGGCTGACGATCAGCGATGCCGGTTGCCGCTGTGATGTTGCTGCGGCCGTGCCGGTTTTTGTGCTGTTTTTTGTGCCTGTGGCCGGCCGGGTTGCGGCTTACGTGCGCCGCGCGGCGGCTGCACCGGCTTTGGCGGCGCGATAGCCGATGCCTCAAAGCCCGGAATGACGAGGCGCTCGAGATCGCGCTTGATCAGTCGCTCAATGTCGCGCAGGTTGCCGCGCTCGTCGTGGCTGACCAGAGAGATCGCCTTGCCTTCCATGCCGGCACGGCCGGTACGACCGATGCGATGGACGTAGTCTTCGGCGACATCGGGCAGTTCATAATTGATGACGTAGGGCAGCGCATCGATATCGATGCCGCGCGCCGCAATATCGGTCGCCACCAGCGCCACCAGCTTGCCATCCTTAAAATCGGTCAGTGCCCGCGTCCGCGCTCCCTGCGATTTGTTGCCGTGGATGGCGGCTGAACTGATGCCGGCTTTTTCCAGCGTCTTGGACAGCGCATCGGCACCATGCTTGGTC
Source organism: Azonexus sp. GW821-FHT04F04 (assembly GCF_059420025.1). Classification (NCBI taxonomy): domain Bacteria; kingdom Pseudomonadati; phylum Pseudomonadota; class Betaproteobacteria; order Rhodocyclales; family Azonexaceae; genus Azonexus; species Azonexus sp. GW821-FHT04F04. The sequence goes on from NZ_JBWKSX010000005.1 coordinate 200,306, forward strand.
CGGGCAAAAACGAGCACCTGATGCCAGCCGCGGGTTTCGAACAGATGGCAGAGCAATGCCTTCTTCTGGTCGCGGTTGGTTTCGATGACGCACTGAGCCACCGTTTCGGCCGCGGTATTGCGCGCGGCGACATCGACCGAGGCCGGATTGTGGAGCAGGCCTGCGGCCAGTTCGCGGATGTCCGGCGAAAAGGTGGCCGAGAACATCAGGTTCTGGCGTTGTTTCGGCAGCAGGGCAATGATCTTGCGGATATCGCGGATGAAGCCCATGTCGAGCATGCGGTCAGCTTCGTCGAGAACCAGAATCTCGACCGCAGAGAGATCGACCGTGCGTTGCTGAATGTGATCGAGCAGGCGGCCCGGTGTCGCCACCAGGATATCGACGCCACGGCGCAGGCCGGCGATCTGCGGATTGATGCCGACGCCACCAAAGACGGCCAGCGAGACGACCGGCAGATGCTTGCCGTAGGTGCGCACGCTTTCCTCGACCTGAATGGCCAGTTCACGCGTCGGCACGAGGACCAGCACGCGCGGCTTCTTGGTGACGCGGGCGAGATGTCCGGCTGGGCCGCTGAACAGGCGGTGCAGGATGGGCAGCGTGAAGCCGGCCGTCTTGCCGGTGCCGGTCTGGGCCGTGGCCATCAGGTCGCGACCAGTCATGACGGCCGGAATGGCCTGCTGCTGGATGGGGGTCGGCGTGTCGTAACCTTGGTCGGCAACGGCACGCAGGAGTTCGGCCTTGAGGCCGAGATCGGAAAAATGCATGGGAATCCTTGGATAAAGCCTGACCGGAGGGGCCAGGGAGCAACGATGCAGCGAGGGTCAGGAGAAACCGGATTTCAAATTTGGGCATTTTTTCCGGTTGACCGTGGAAAGGTCGGTTAACCCCAAAAAAGCCCTGCTCCGGTTGTTTGCGCCCCCTCGCTGTCGGCGCGTGAAAAATTCAGACGATCAGATAAGGGCCAAACCCCGTTCGAGGTCGGCCTGCAGGTCCTCCACCGCTTCGAGGCCGACAGCAATGCGCAGCAACCCTTCGCTGATGCCGGCCGCGGCCCGGGCTTCCGGGGAAATGCGGCCATGCGTGGTGGAGGCGGGATGGGTAATGGTGGTTTTGGTGTCGCCAAGATTGGCGGTAATCGACAGCAAGCGACAATTATCGACGACCTGCCAAGCTTGTTCTCGCGCGCCCTTGACTTCGAAGGCAACGATGGCGCCGCCCGATTTCTGCTGGGTTTTCGCCAGTTCGTGCTGCGGATGCGAGGGCAGACCGGGATAGAAAACGCGCGCCACTTTCGGATGCGCTTCGAGCCATTGGGCCAACTGCAGCGCATTGGCCGATTGCGCCTCAACCCGCAATTTCAGCGTTTCGAGGCCCTTGAGCAGCACCCAGGCATTGAACGCCGACAGCGTCGGACCCGCCGTGCGCAGGTACTTGAAGACTTCTTCGGTCAGTTTCTTCGGACCGCAGACGGCACCGCCCAGGACGCGGCCTTGCCCATCAAGGAACTTGGTCGCCGAATGAATGGCCAGATCGGCCCCCATGTCGAGCGGACGCTGCAGGATGGGCGTACAGAAACAGTTGTCGACGGCAACCAGAATACCCTTGGCGTGGGCGATCCCGGCCAGTGTCCGGATGTCGGCGATTTCAGTCAGCGGGTTGGACGGCGTCTCGAGGAAAAACAGTTTGGTTTCCGGACGGATCGCCGCTTCCCATGCCGCCGGATCGGTATGCGACACAAAGGTCGTCGTAATGCCGGTTCGCGACAGGATGTTGTTGAACAATTGCACCGTAGCGCCGAACAGGCTGTTCGAAGCGACGATGTGGTCGCCCTGCTTGAGGTGGGCCAGGACGGCAGCCATGATCGCCGACATGCCGCTCGCCGTGGCGACGCAATCCTCGGCGCCCTCCAGGGCAGCAAGACGCTCCTCGAACATGGTGACGGTCGGGTTCGAGAAGCGGGCGTAAACGTTGCCGTCTTCTTCGCCGGAAAAACGCTTGGCTGCCTGCGCCGCGCTTTTGAAGACGAAACTGGAGGTCAGGTAGAGCGCTTCGGAATGCTCGCCGAACTGGCTGCGCTGCTGGCCGGCACGAACGGCCAGCGTTTCCGGACGGTAATCGGGCAAATCAGACATGGTCAATCCCGTGCGTCCTCGGCCAGTTGCAGGACGAGTTGCTGCGAGGCGCGGCCATCGCCGTCATCGTCGCTACCCTTGCCACCCTTGCCACCACGCTTGCCTTCGACCGCGTCGAGGTAATAGTCGTCGATGTCGCCCGTGATGTAACAGCCATCGAAACAGGAAGCATCAAACAAGGTCAGATCGGAGCGCAACGAGGTAATCGACTCCTTGAGCGCCTCGATATCCTGATACACCAACGCATCGGCGCCGATTTCAGCGGCGATTTCCTCATCCGTACGGCCCGTGGCAATCAGTTCGGCCCGGGTTGGCATATCAATGCCATAGACGTTCGGAAAGCGCACCGGTGGTGCTGCCGAAGCGAAATAGACCTTGACCGCGCCAGCGGCGCGCGCCATGTCAACAATCTCACGACTCGTCGTGCCACGGACGATGGAGTCATCGACCAGCAAAACGCGCTTGCCCTTGAATTCCTGGCCGACGGTGTTGAGCTTCTGGCGCACCGATTTCCGGCGCATCGCCTGACCCGGCATGATGAAGGTGCGGCCGACGTAGCGGTTCTTGACGAAGCCCTCGCGGAACGGAATGCCGAGCACTTGCGCCAGTTGCATGGCGGACGGACGGCTCGAATCCGGAATCGGAATGACGACGTCGATCTCTTCGACCGGGATGTGCTTCTTGACCTTCTCGGCCAGCATTTCACCCATGGCCAAACGCGATTCGTAGACGGAAACACCGTCGATCACCGAATCCGGACGGGCCAGATAGACGTATTCGAAAATGCATGGCGCGTACATCGGCTGCTGCGCGCACTGGCGGCTATGGAACTGGAAATTAAAGTCGATGAAGACTGCCTCACCCGGCTCGATATCGCGCACCATCTTGAAACCCAGCGTATCGAGGGCGACGGACTCGGACGAAACGAGATACTCCATGCCTTCCGGCGTCTCATTCTGGCCATAGACCAGCGGCCGGATACCATGCGGGTCGCGGAAAGCGAGCAGCCCATAGCCGGCGATCAGGACAACGACCGCATAGGCGCCGCGGCAACGACGATGCACGCCACCGACGGCCTGGAAGATGGCATCGACGTCAAGCTCGTAGCCGTGCGCCGCCGACTGCAGTTCATGCGCCAGCACATTGAGCAGGACTTCAGAATCGGAATTGGTGTTGATGTGCCGGCGGTCGAGGCGGAACATTTCGCCCTTCAGTTGCTCGGCGTTGGTCAGGTTGCCGTTATGACCAAGACAGATGCCGAACGGCGAATTGACGTAGAACGGTTGCGCCTCGGCAAAGTTGTAGGCTGAACCGGCCGTCGGATAACGGACGTGGCCGATACCGCAGTTACCCGGTAGCGCCCGCATGTTGCGGGTACGGAAGACGTCGCGGACCAGGCCCGGCCCCTTGTGCAGGTGAAAAGTATTGTTCTCCGCCGTGGCGATCCCGGCTGCATCCTGGCCGCGATGCTGAAGCACCATAAGGCCGTCGTAAAGCAGCTGATTGACCGGCGTTGTCGCCATTACACCCAAAATCCCGCACATAGTATTTCCTGCTTAGCTAAATCGAATTCGTTTTGCCAAATCGTCGGGCAGCCAAGGCTTGACTGCCATAACGACGGTTTCCAAAGGCGCTGCCAGCGTCGCGTTCCGCCACCACGGCTGAGTCGGCGCCGAAGTCATGCCGCCCAGCCCAACCAGCACCATGCACACCAGCACCCCGCGCGTCAGCCCGAAGATCATGCCGAGGATGCGATCCGACACGGACAAGCCCAAAGCTTTGACCATGCTGCGCACCACCATGTTCAACACGGCCATCGAGACCAGAATGCCGACAAATATCACCACACAACCAGCCAGCGTCCGCAAGGCCGGATCGCTCAAGCCGGCAAAGACCGAGTGCCCGACCGCGGCGCCAAACTCTATCGCAGCAAAGATACCGACGCCCCAGGCCGCCAGCGCGATGATCTCGCCAACCACACCACGCCACAGACCAAACAGCAGCGAGACAGCAACAATCCCTATTACAAGGTAATCAAAACCGGTCATGGCTTGGCTGCAACAACTCCGCTGATACCGATCCGTTTCATTTTTTCCAGCGCCTTGTCGGCGGCTTCACGACTGGCAAACGGGCCGGCGCGAACACGGGTCTTTTTGCCCTGCGGCGTATCGAGCGGCTCGCTGAAGGTCTTGATGCCCTCCTCGCCCAGCTTGGCCCGCAGACTCTTGACGTTGGCCTCATTGGAAAAAGCACCGATCAGAACCAGATATTCGCCATTCTTCGCAGCAGGTTTGGCTTCTGCCGGCTGGCCGGCCAGAATCGCGGCGGCCCGCTTGGCATCGTCGGCCTTGGGCTTTTCAACTGTCTTTTCAGGCGTCTTCGCGGCAGGCTTTTCAGGTGACTTTTCCACCTTTGCGGCCGGTTTTTCTGCCGGCTTCTCGGCCGGCTTGGGATCCTTGGCGACCTCGACAACGCGTGCCGTCGGTTTCACCGCTGATTCAGCCACCATCGCCGCGGTGGCAGCCACTGGCGGCACAACGGGCGCCTCCGCCGGCTTTGGCGTAGTTTTCTCAACCGGAGCGATGGCAAATTTCGGGGCAAACGGCTTTTCGTCCTGCCCCGGAATGCGGATTTCGACATCCTGCACGGTCTGGCGCGGCTCGTGATCCATCACCATGGGCAGCACCACGGCGACCACGGATACGAAGAAAATCGCCCCGACCAGCCGGCGGCGGGCGCGTTTCTTGAGGTGTAACTGGGCGTCGTTGTCGTCCATGACTAGGGCTTTTTCCGAAGCGTTTCTAGCGCGCCGGCTACCGTGTAGAAGGATCCAAAGGCGAGGATTCTATCACTTTCAGCGGCCTGCCCCTTGGCGGCTTGCATGGCAGCCTGGGCCGAGGCATGGCAAATCACCTCGCCGCCAAGCCCGGTTTCGGCAATGATCCCGGCCAGGGTCTCGGCGCTCGTCCCGCGTGGCCCGCTCAGTGTCGCCAGATGCCAGATATCGACCTTGCCCTTCAAGGGGGCCAGCGCGCCAACGATATCCTTGTCGCTCAACATGCCGAGTACGGCAAAGGTCCGGTCGAAAAAACCCATGCTCGATAAATTGTCAGCCAACACCCTGATCGCCTGCGGATTGTGACCGACATCGAGGACGATGGCCGGCTTGCCGGGAACGACCTGAAAGCGCCCGGCCAGTTCGGTTTCGATCATCCCGGGACGGATCGCCTGCATGGTCACCGGCAATTTGTCGCCGAGTGCATCGAGCGCAGCCAGGGCAACGGCTGCGTTGTAGAGCTGGGTCGGGCCGCGCAAGCCGGGATAGGCTAGCGCGCGCTTGATCAACTGGCCGCCGGAACGGCACCACCAGCGCCATTGCAGACGGTTTTCGTTGGTTTCGGCAGCCGGCCGCTCGAAGCCGAAATCGCGACCGATCAGGCGCAGATCAGCGCCAATGGCTGCGGCGTGGGCCAGCAGGCTTTGTGGCGGATTCGGGTCGGCGCACAAGGCCGGCTTTCCGGCCCGGTAGATACCGGCCTTTTCGAAGCCGATGCTCTCGCGATCCGGCCCCAGCCAGTCGGTGTGATCAAGGGCCACGGTGGTGACGACGGAAACATCCGGTTCGTAGGCGTTGACCGCATCGAGGCGCCCACCGAGGCCGACCTCAAGGATCGCAGCTTCAACACCGGCCTCGGCAAAGACCTCCCAGGCGGCCAGCGTACCGAATTCGAAATAGGTCAGCGCGACATTGCCGGCCTGTTGGCGCGCCGTTTCAACGCGAGCAAAGGCGGCGCACAACGCCTCGTCGGTCACCGATTTGCCGTTCAGGCGCACCCGCTCGTTATAGGCCAGCAGGTGCGGAGAGGTATAGCAGCCGACCTTGTAGCCGGCGCGGTCGATGATGTTTTCCAGATAGGCGCAGGTCGAACCCTTGCCGTTGGTGCCACCGACCACGATGACCGGGCAGTGTTGCGCCTGTCCCAGGGCATCCTTGACCAGGCGAATGCGGTCCAGACCCAGCTCGATGCCGGCCTGACCCTTTGGGTGCAAGCCTTCGAGATGGGCCAGCCAGTCACCTAGAGTTTTCATTCGGTACACAGATCATTCATGGCGCGAAGACGAGCCGCAGGCAGTGCAAACTGCGCGACAAGGTGAAGGCGACAAAGCCAGGGATGGGCTGGGTGCCGAATCAAGCGGCAGCCGGCAGTTTTTGCAGTAGAGCCAGTACGCGGGCGACCTGGTCACGCAGCTCGCGACGGTCGACAATCATGTCGATGGCGCCCTTTTCCATGATGAACTCGGAGCGCTGGAAGCCTTCCGGCAGTGTTTCACGGACGGTTTGCTCAATGACGCGCGGGCCGGCAAAACCGATCAGCGCCTTGGGTTCGGCAATGACCACATCGCCAACAAAGGCGAAGGAGGCGGAAACACCACCCATGGTCGGGTCGGTCAGGATGGAGATAAAAGGCAGTCCGGCTTCGGACAGTTTGGTCAGCGATGCCGTCGTCTTGGCCATCTGCATCAGCGAAAACAGGCCTTCCTGCATGCGGGCGCCACCGGAAGCGGTGATGCAGATGAAGGGCATTTTGTGCTCGACGGCAGTCTGCACGCCGCGCACAAAGCGCTCACCAAGCACGGAGCCCATCGAGCCGCCCATGAAGTCGAATTCAAAGGCAGCAGCGACGACCGGCATGGTCTTGATGGCGCCTTGCAGGACGACCAAGGAATCGCTCTCGCCACTGGATTCATTGGCATCCATCAGACGATCGGGATAGCGTTTGGAGTCCTTGAATTTGAGGCTGTCGACCGGCAACACCTCGGCACCGATCTCGAAGCGGCCTTCGGCATCCAACAGGATATCGAGGCGCTGACGGGCGTTCAGGCGGTTGTGGTGGCCGCATTTGGGGCAGACCTGCAGGTTATTTTCGAGGTCAGTCGCGTAGAGCACAGCCTCGCAGGACGGACACTTGCTCCACAGGCCTTCCGGCAGGTTGCCGCGGCGCTGGGCGCCTTGCTCACGCTTGATCTTGGGGGGCAGCAGTTTGGTCAGCCAGCTCATTTTTTCACCTCATCCACACCGCGACGAATGTCTGCAACCAAGGCTTTCACATTGGCGCAGGCTGTTTCCGCCGTCGATTTTTCAATTTCTTCGATAATCCGGCTGCCGACGACAACGGCGTCGGCGATAGCGGCAATGCGTGCTGCGGTCGACGCGTCACGGATGCCAAAACCGACGCCGACCGGCAGACCAGTCTTTTCGCGGATCAGCGGCAGACGCTCAGCCACCGCCTCGACATTCAGAGCGCCGGAACCGGTAACGCCAGCCAGCGAAACGTAATAGACGTAACCACTGGCGATTTCGGCCACCTGGGCGATGCGCTCGGCGTTGGAAGTCGGGGCCAGCAGGAAGATCGGATCCATACCGTGCGCCTTCATCGCGGCGCCAAAGCTGGCCGCTTCTTCGGGCGGGTAATCGACGACGAGAACACCATCAACCCCGGACTGCGCGGCCTTCTCGGCAAATTTCTCGAGGCCCATGGCCTCGATTGGATTGGCGTAACCCATCAACACAACCGGCGTTTTATCATCGAGCGTGCGGAAGGCGCTGACCAATTGCAGCACCTTGCGCAGCGTCATGCCCTTGGCCAGGGCACGTTCGGAAGCGCGCTGGATGGTCGGGCCATCGGCCATCGGGTCAGAAAACGGGACGCCGAGTTCGATCACGTCGGCACCGGCCTCGACCAGCGCCTGCATGAGCGGCAGGGTCAGTGCGGCATCCGGATCACCGGCGGTGATGAAGGGAATCAGCGCCTTGCGGCCTTCGGCGTTGAGCCGGTCAAAAGCGGTTTTTATACGCGACATCAGAAGACAATTCCCGATTTTTCGGCCACGGTGTGCATGTCCTTATCACCCCGGCCGGAGAGATTGACCAGCAGAATCTTGTCCTTCGGCAACGTCGGCGCCAGCTTCGCGGCGTAGGCCAGCGCATGGCTGGATTCGAGCGCCGGGATGATGCCTTCGATGCGGCACAGGGTGTGGAAAGCGGCAAGCGCTTCGCTGTCCGTTACCGGCTGATATTCAGCGCGGCCAAGATCCTTGAGCCAAGCGTGTTCCGGGCCAACACCCGGGTAGTCGAGGCCGGCCGAGACCGAATGCGTTTCGATGATCTGGCCGTCTTCGTCCTGCAACAGGTAAGTCCGGTTGCCATGCAACACGCCGGGCACGCCAGCGGTCAGCGAAGCCGAATGGCGGCCGGTTTCCATGCCGTCACCGGCCGCTTCGACACCGATCAGGCGGACGCCTTCGACGTTGATGTAGGGATAGAAAATACCCATCGCGTTGGAACCGCCGCCGACACAGGCGATCACGGCATCCGGCTGACGCCCCGTCATTTCGGGCATCTGAACCAGACATTCCTCGCCGATGATTTTCTGGAAATCGCGGACCAGCATCGGGTACGGATGCGGACCGGCAACCGTGCCGATAATGTAGAAAGTGTTGTGGATGTTGGTGACCCAGTCGCGCATCGCTTCGTTGAGCGCATCCTTCAGTGTCTTCGAACCCGATTCAACCGGCACGACGGTGGCGCCAAGCAGCTTCATGCGATAAACGTTGGCGGCCTGCCGCTTGACGTCTTCGCTGCCCATGTACACCACGCACTCCATACCGTAGCGAGCAGCCACCGTGGCCGTCGCGACGCCGTGCTGGCCGGCGCCGGTTTCGGCGATGACGCGCGGCTTGCCCATGCGCTTGGCGAGCATGGCCTGACCGATGCAGTTGTTAACCTTGTGGGCGCCGGTGTGGTTGAGATCTTCACGCTTGAGATAGATCTGGGCGCCGCCGAGCATTTCGGACCAGCGCTTGGCGTGGTAGATCGGCGACGGGCGTCCAACAAAATGCTTCAACTCGTATTCGTATTCGGCGCGAAAAGCCGGATCGGCCTGCGCGGCGGCGTAGGCTTGCTTCAACTCATCGAGTGCGCCAAACAGCGTCTCGGCCACGAAGACGCCACCGTAGGGGCCGAAATGGCCCTTGGCGTCGGGGAAGTTATATTGACTCATCGGCTTTCCGTACAGCCGCCACGAAGGCAGCGATTTTCGAGTGATCCTTGGTTCCCTTGCTCGCTTCGACACCAGACGAGACATCGACCGCCACCGGGCGCACGCGCCGCACGGCGTCGCCGACGTTGTCTGCGGTCAGGCCGCCGGAAAGCACCAGATACGAGGGAAGATCCGGCGGGATCAGCGTCCAGTCAAAGACATGGCCGCCACCACCGTAGCCCTCGACAAAGGCATCCAGCAACAGACCCCGGGCATCGGGAAACGAGCCGGCGAATTCTACCAGATCAAGCCCCGGCCTCACCCTTGCCGCCCGTAGATAGGGCCGGGCGAACTGGCGGCAATAAGCCGCATCCTCGTCGCCGTGAAATTGCAGGATGTTGATGGGCAGGGCTTCGCAGGCGGCGCGGACGACTTCCGGCACCTCGTTCACGAACAGGCCGACGACATCGACAAAAGGCGGGATTCGCCGGGCCAGTTCGGCGGCGCGCTGCGGGGCAACGTAACGCGGGCTGGGCGGATAGAAGACGAAGCCGATCGCATCGGCACCGGCGGCAACGGCCGCGTCGACATCTTCTTCCCGAGTCAGGCCACAGATTTTGATCCGTGTTTTCATGAATTGTTGGTTCCTACGGTCAACCGGAAAAAACGGCCAAAATTGAAATCGCTGCTTGAATGAAAATCCGGCCGGAAAGGATTATTTCAACAGTCCATCGAGAAAATCGTCGTCCGGATCGGGCAACCCCCAATGTGGCTCGTAGATCGGGCCACGGAAATACAGGCCATCCGGCGAGAAGGTCGGTGCCGCCAGCGTTCGATCCTGCATCTGCAGCAGTTCACCGATCCAGTCTGGCGACTGCGTTCCCTTGCCGATATAGACCAGCGTACCGACCAGATTGCGCACCATGTGATGCAGGAAGGCACTGGCCTCGAAATCGAAAACGAACATGTTGCCGCACTGCCGCACCTCAGCCCGCGACAGCGTCTTGACCGGTGACTTGGCCTGACATCCCGCGGCACGAAAGGCCGAAAAATCGTGCTCGCCGAGCAGTCGACCGCAGGCATCCTGCATCGCTGCCAGTTCGAGCGTTCCATGAAACCAGCCGACCCGCCCCGCCCACAAACCCGGCCTCTGCGGTCGGTTGAGCAGCAGGTAACGGTAACGCCGGCCACGAGCACTAAAGCGTGCATGAAACTCGTCATTCACCGGCTGCGCCCAACGCACGGCAACGCCTTCCGGCAAATTCGAATTGACGCCGCGCACCCAGGCGGTCAACGGACGGTCAACCAAAGTTTCAAAATGGACGACCTGATGGCTCGCATGCACGCCGGCGTCGGTTCGCCCGGCACACATCACGCCGACCGGCATTCCGGCGATTTCACGCAGCGCGGACTCAAGCGCGTCCTGCACCGTGCCTCCCCCGGCCTGGCTTTGCCAGCCATGAAAGGCCGTACCGCAGTATTCGACACCCAGCGCAATTCTCACAACAATGCCGCTCCCATTAATCCGAGGCCGGACAGCGCCACCAGCATGGTATCGCGCAACAGCCACGGCACCAGGCTCAGATGCAGCACCTCCTGCCTCGAGGCAACCAGCGGCTGAGCCGCCAACATCTGCTTCCAGGCGCCTTTTTCCGGCGGCTCCTGAAGATTTTCGAGCACCAACGAAAGACGAACGACAACACGCTCGACGCTGAAACCGAGGGCACGAACCGGCTGCAGCAATCCCCACAGACCGGCGATCATTCCATCGTGCCCGAGGCGCAGGAACAACCAGGCCAGACAGGCCAGCATCGTCACCAGACGGGCGGCCTGCAGATCGGCTTCGGCCATGCCTTCAAAGGTTGGCGCCCAGGCCATGTCGTGTATTGCTTCACCCGGCGTGTTGTAGGCCAGAATCAACCAGAGGGTCAGCAACAACCAGCGAGCCCGCCAGACGTAAGCCGACCAGCGACCCGCCAGACCTGGCGTCAGCAGCAAGGCCGCGGCGACGAGCAGGAGCATGGTGGCATAGCCGACGAACTGAACGCCGATAACCGCTACCAGCCAGATGATCAATGCGCAAGAAGGATGCAAAACCGGGCTCCCGAAATGCACATGGCCCCTTGCGGGGCCATGTGCCGATCACAAGCCTGAATTCTACCCGCCAATACGGCCGAGTATCGTGCGAGCCTGCTCAACCAGATCGACTGAACCTTCGCCGACGACCTCCTGAAGCAGTTCGCGCGCCCCTTCCAAGTCGCCCATTTCTTCGTAAGCCTTGGCCAGATCGAGCTTGGTATTGACCTCTTCCCAATGCTCGTTGTGCACCGGCGCAGCTTCCGAAACTTCCTCGTCAGCCGACGGCGCGTCAAGCGTGGGCATGCCTGCCGGCTCGGCACTCACTTCGGCCGGCGCCGCTGGCGCAGCCTCCGGTGGTTCGGAAAGGTCAAGATTGATCGACCCGATGTCGAACTCCTGAGTTCCCATCGGCTGGCCAAGGAACATCGAATCAGTCAGCTTGACATCAAACTCCAGCGAGTCGCTATCAACAATGCCCGTGTTAACCACGGTGTCGGACAACTTGGCATTGTCATCATCGACACCAAAACTCAGGATATTGGAATCAATCAGCGTATCCGTATTGACCATCTGGTTGACCACGGTCTTGCTCATATCCTCATCCTGGCCAAACTGGATCACCGGCTGCTCTTCGGCTGGCAAGGCTTCTTCACGGAGCTCGTCTGGCAACTCTTCTCCACCCACCCAGGTGCCGAGACCAACATCCATATCCTCAGCCATCTCGGCAACTGCCGACGGCATCACCAGAGTACCGTCTGGTGAAAAATCAGGCGACGAGGCGGCTGGTTCTTCTATCAAGGCTTGCTCAGCAACGCTGAAATCAAGATTCAGACCTGCACTGTCCTCCTCAGAAGGGGCAGACTCCATCTCGACGATAGCTGGCACTACGTCACCGCCCAGGTCGAAATCGAGCGCATCGGAATGATCGACAGAAACCACCGTATCGGTATAAGGCTCGACATCGACGCCAATATCTGACTGGCTGGTCATATCGGGAGCGATGGTCTCGGCGCCAAGATCGAAGTCAAGGGTCATTGCATCCGCCCCGAGGTCCATGGTCTCGGCAGCAGCTTCCCCCTCGGCCTGTGACTCGGATTCCTTCGGCAGAACCAGCGTATCCAGCTCGAATCCGTCGGAAAGATCTAGAGCCGATGGAACGACTTCGACTTCCGGCTCCTGATCCGGCTCGGGCAAACTCACCACAGCCTCCGGCACTGCCGCCGGAACCTCTACAGGAATATCAACCAGCGCATCGGCGGTCAGCGCTTCGGGCACATCAGACTCTTCCGGTACCGACTGAGCATGCGATGCGGAATACAACGGGTTGTTCGGATCAAGGCCCAAGCCAAGTACAGCAACTTTCGCCCAATCCGGACCAACACCAGCCGTCTGCGCATACAACTCACCGGCCAGCGTTTCAAACTGCTTCACGCTATGACGATTCGCGTATATCTCAAGCAACTTGGCATGAATGGCCGTCCGCTGCGGATCCTTCTGCAACGCCTCGAGAAGAATTTCTTCGGCCTGGGTATCGCGGCCATAGGCCATGTACACATCCGCCTCGGCAACCGGATCTACCTCGTCGGTATCGATGGTGCCGGGACCGGTCTGACTAAAATCGCCGGTCAGCGGCGGAATATTGCCAGTATCAATACTCTGGCCACCCGTCATGCGGAATACAGAGTTGGGCCCAAGGCTCGATGGCATCGGAAGTGCGGTCGTTTCGATGGACGAATTCTTGGCACGCCGGCGGCTAAACACGAAGTAACCGCCCAGCAGTGCGAGAATTCCGCCGAGACCAGCCAAAGGCACCGGATCCTCAAGAATGGAATCGACAAAGCTCGGCTCCGTCGGAGCCTCGGGAGCTTCGACCTTTGGCACTTCTGGCTTCGGTGGCTCAACGGCTTTTGGCGGCTCGACCGGTTTTGCTGGCTCAACCGCCGCAACAGGCTCGGGCGCCTTTGGCGGCTCAACAACTTTGGGGGCTTCAACAGGCTTCGGCTCAACCGGCTTGGCCACCTCGACAGGCTTGGGTGGCTCAACCGGCTTTGCTACTTCAGCCACCTTCGGCTCATCCTTTTTGGCCGGCGCTTGCTGCAACTCAGCCAGCTTCTGGTTCTTCATCTCCAGAAGCTTCTGCAATTCATTGACATTCTTTTCCAACGACAGCAGGCGATCCTGCGCATCCTTCAGCGCCTTGTCCTTGGCGAGCTGATCTGCCACCTCGGCTGCCTTGGCAGCAGCAGCGCCCTTGGCTGCTGGGTCGGTACGCGCCACCTTGACCTGATCCTTGCCCTGCTCGGCCGGCACCGCTTTTTCCTCTACCTTGGCCGTGATCTTGCCGGCGCTGGTCTGACTTGCAGCACCATCTGCAGCAGGCATCCTGGCTGTCGATGCGGCCAGTTTTTGCCGATAGTCATTCCAGTCGCGAGCTTGTGCGACATAGATTTTTTTCGCTTCAGCTGGAGAAATCGACTCAACCGCCGACTGCTCGGGAATATTCAGGATTGCGCCAGCCTTGAGGCGATTAACATTCTGGGCGATGAAAGCGTCCGGATTGCCTTGGAACAAGCCAACCAGCATCTGCTCCAGGGAAACACCGTCGTACTTGTTCTCGGCTGCGATCTTGCGCAGTGTCTCACCCTGCTTGACGACACGCGTTCCTGCGCTCTCCGGCTTTGCTTTCGGCTCGGCAGCCACCTTCGGAGTCGCCGCCGGACGAGAAGCGGCCTTGACTGGCGCCGGTTTAACCTCTCCAGCGCTTCCACCACCGCGAACCGTCTCGACAATCCGTGCATCCGCTACCGGGCGCGACGACTGCGATGCAAGCATTTCGGGAGGATCAAGCAGGAACGTATATTCACGCACCAAACGCCCGGCCGGCCAGTTCAGCTCAACCAGAAAATCCAGGAACGGTTCATTGATCGGCTTGACCGAACTCACCTTGACGACAGACTGTCCGTTTGGTCGCTTCTCAACGGAGAACCGGAGATCCAGCAAGACGGAGGCGAAATCGACGCCAGCCTGCTTGAATACATCCTGCGGAGCGAGACGAGCAGTCATCCCCCCGAGTTCGTCCTTTGTCGCACCGATATCCAGCTCGGCCCGCAGGGGCTGCCCAATACCCGACAACACCGTGAGTTTACCCAGGCCAGCGGCCTCTGCAATCCACGGCGAAATTGAAAGACAAGAAGCAACGGCGAGCGCAGCTGCGCGTTTCTTGAACCTGGTTTGTACAGTTCCGTTCACGGCAAAACCCTGAGCGTCAAATTTGGGACTTTCAAATTAACATCATGTACTTAGCAATGCAAGCTAAACCCGCTTCTCAAACCTGCCCTTTTTGCATATCCCCAACAAATAAAAAGCCGGGGCTTTGACCCCGGCTTTTTTGTCAAAAGGATGGTACCGATCAGGCGTCGAGCAGAATCCGCAGCATGCGACGCAGCGGCTCGGCGGCGCCCCACAGCAACTGGTCGCCGCAGGTAAAGGCAGCCAGGTATTCGGGGCCCATCGCCATCTTGTGCAGACGGCCGACCGGGACGGTCAGGGTACCGGTTACTGCCGCCGGGGTCAGCTCGCGCTCCGATATCTCACGATCGTTCGGCACAACCTTGGCCCAGGGATTGGCCTTGGCCAGCATGTCGCTGATTTCGTCGAGCGGCACGTCCTTCTTGAGCTTGATGGTCAGCGCCTGACTGTGGCAACGCATGGCGCCGATGCGCACACACAGACCGTCGATGGGGATCGAACCCGCCGAGCGGAAAGCCGGCTTGCCGAGAATCTTGTTGCATTCAGCGCCGCCCTTCCACTCTTCCTTGGACTGGCCGTTCTCGTAAGGCACATCGATCCACGGGATCAGGGAACCAGCCAGCGGTGTGTTGCGGAAATTTTTCTTCGGGAAGGCATCCGAGCGAATGGTCTCGGCGACCTTGCGGTCGATGTCGAGAATGGCAGAAGCCGGATCAGCCAACAGGTCAGCCACCGAAGAATGGATGGCGCCCATCTGGGCAATCAGTTCGCGCATGTTCTGTGCGCCGGCACCGGAAGCGGCCTGATAGGTCATGGACGTTGCCCATTCGATCAGGTCGTTCTGGAACAGGCCGCCAAGACCCATGAGCATCAGCGAAACCGTGCAGTTGCCACCGATCCAGTTCTTGCCGCCCTTGGCCAGCGAGTCCTTGATCACATTCATGTTGACCGGGTCGAGGATGATCACCGCGTCGTCAGCCATCCGCAGTGAAGACGCGGCATCAATCCAGTGACCATTCCAGCCGGTAGCGCGCAGCTTGCCGAAGACTTCCTTGGTGTAATCGCCGCCCTGGCAAGTGATGATGATTTCGCAGGCCTTCAGGGCTTCGATATTGGATGCATCCTGCAACGGCAGCGAGGCTTCCTTGCCACCGAAAGCCGGGGCCTTGCCACCTGCCGCCGAGGTCGAGAAATACACCGGATCGATATGGGCGAAATCGCCCTCTTCCACCATGCGCTGCATGAGGACCGAACCGACCATACCGCGCCAACCAACCAGACCAACCTTCTTCATCTCATCACTCTCCGTGAAAAATCTTTATTACAGCGCCGCCAGCACGGCGTCGCCCATTTCCTTCGTGCCAACCTTGTTAGTGCCGCGTTCGTAAATATCGCCGGTCCGATAGCCTTGGGCCAAAACCTTTTTGACCGCATTTTCGACGCGCAGTGCCTGCTCTTCGAGGCCAAATGTGTAACGCAGCAACATCGCCACCGAGAGGATGGTAGCCAGCGGATTAGCCACGCCCTTGCCGGCGATGTCGGGCGCCGAACCATGTGACGGCTCGTACATCCCCTTGTTATTGGCATCGAGCGAGGCCGACGGCAGCATGCCGATGGAACCGGTCAGCATGGAAGCCTCATCGGACAGAATGTCGCCGAACATGTTGCCCGTGACCATCACGTCAAACTGCTTCGGCGCCTTGACCAGTTGCATGGCGGCGTTATCGACCAGCATGTGGCTGAGCTCGACATCCGGGTAATCATGCGCGATCTCGATCATCACATCGCGCCAAAGCTGGGTTGTTTCCAGCACATTCATCTTGTCGACCGAGCACAGCTTCTTGTTGCGTTTCTGCGCAGCCTGGAAGGCGACATGGCCGATGCGGCGAATTTCCGACTCGCTGTAGACCATGGTATTGAAGCCGACACGCTCACCGTTTTCTTCGCGAATGCCGCGCGGTTGGCCGAAATAAATATCACCGGTCAGCTCGCGAACGATCAGGATATCCAGACCGGAAACCACCTCCGGTTTCAGCGTCGAGGCATTGGCCAGTTCGGGGTAGAGAATCGCCGGGCGCAGATTGGCGAACAGTCCGAGATCCTTGCGAATACCTAGCAGGCCACGCTCCGGGCGCAACTCGCGAGCGAGCACGTCCCATTTCGGACCACCAACGGCGCCGAGCAGGATGGCATCGGCCTCTGCTGTCAGCTTCTTGGTTGCTTCAGGATACGGCGTTCCCGTCGCGTCAACGGCACCGCCACCGATCAGGCCTTCTTCGAGTTCCAGCTTGAGATCAAGTGACGTGAGCACACGCACGGCTTCAGCAACGATTTCCGGACCAATGCCGTCACCCGGCAGAACACAAATCTTCATGGTTTTTCCTTATTACGCAAACAGCCAAGGCTGGTTGATACGACGCTTCTCTTCAAATTCGCGAATTTTCTCGGCTTGACGCAAGGTCAAGCCAATGTCGTCCCAACCGTTGATCAGACATTCCTTGCGGAAGGCATCGATCTGGAATGGAATGGCATAGCCATCGGGGCGAATGACAGCTTGCGCCTGCAGGTCGACAACCAGCTTGTATCCGGGCGTCGCTTCGACCTGCTTGAACAAGGCTTCAACTTCAGCCGCCGGCAAGACGATGGGCACGATGCCATTCTTGTAGCAGTTGTTGAAGAAAATATCGGCAAACGATTCGGCGATGATGGCCTTGAAGCCAAAATCGAGCAGGGCCCACGGCGCATGTTCACGCGAACTGCCACAGCCAAAATTGGCACGAGTCAAAAGCACCTGCGCACCTTGATAACGTGGCTGGTTCAGCACGAAATTAGGATTCTTCGGCCGCCCGGAGGCATCCTGCCCCGGTTGACCGACATCCATGTAGCGCCATTCATCAAAGGCATTCGGCCCGAAGCCTGAACGCTTGATGGACTTGAGAAACTGCTTGGGGATGATCGCATCGGTATCGACGTTATTGCGGTCGAGGGGCGCCACCAAACCTTCCAGACGAACAAATTTATCCATTACTCCACCACTTTCTGCACGGCGTCGCCACCCTTCTTGAGTGCACCGCCAACCGCCTCGCCACTCTTGTGCAGGGCGCTCTCGACAGCTTCGCCGCCCTTCTGCAAAGCCTCACCGGTCTTTTCAGCGCCGATGGCGACATCCTTCTTGACGCCCTGCGCAGTATTGCAGGCGCCCAGACAAAGCACAGCAAACAAGACAAGCCAATTCTTCATGATCGTCGCTCCTTCTTACAGAACGTCTCGCACGTCGGCAAAGCGGCCGGCAATTGCTGCAGCAGCGGCCATGGCCGGGCTGACCAGATGGGTGCGTCCGCCCGGACCCTGACGGCCTTCGAAATTGCGGTTGGAGGTCGAGGCACAACGTTCGCCCGGCTCCAGACGGTCGGCATTCATCGCCAGACACATCGAACAACCCGGTTCGCGCCACTCGAAACCAGCCGCGATGAAAACCTTGTCCAGCCCTTCCGCTTCAGCCTGACGCTTGACCAGGCCGGAACCCGGCACAGCCAGCGCCAGCTTGACGGTCGCCGCGACATGACGCCCCTTGAGCACGGATGCCGCCTCGCGCAGGTCTTCAATGCGCGAGTTGGTGCAGGAGCCAATGAACACCTTGTCGATGGCGATATCCTGGATCGGCGTATTGGGATTTAGACCCATGTATTGCAGGGCGCGTTCCATGCCTTCGCGCTTGACCGGGTCGGTCTGCTTGGCCGGATCAGGAACGACGGCGTCGATGGCGACGACCATTTCGGGCGAAGTACCCCAGGTCACTTGCGGACGAATATCCTCGGCCTTCAGCGTGACAATGCGATCAAACTGTGCGCCAGCGTCGGAATGCAGCGTGCGCCAATAGGCGACCGCTTTTTCCCAGATATCCCCCTTCGGCGAGAACGGGCGACCTTTCAAATAATCGATGGTTTTGTCGTCGACCGCGACAAAGCCCATGCGCGCACCGCCTTCGATGGCCATATTGCACAGGGTCATGCGACCTTCCATGCTCAGGCCGCGAATAGCGCTGCCGCCGAATTCGATGGCGTAGCCGTTGCCGCCGGCCGTGCCGATGGTGCCGATGATGGCCAGCGCCACATCCTTGGCGGTGACGCCCTTGCCGAGCTTGCCGTCGACGGCGATCAGCATGGTCTTCGACTTCTTCTGCAGCAGGCATTGGGTAGCCAGCACGTGCTCGACTTCAGAGGTGCCGATACCGTGGGCCAGACAGGCGAAAGCACCATGCGTCGAAGTGTGCGAGTCGCCGCAAACAACCGTCATGCCGGGCAGCGTGGCGCCGTTTTCCGGACCAACGACGTGCACGATGCCCTGCCGCGCATCCTTGAACGGAAAATAGGCCAGCGCACCGACTTCGCGGATGTTGTCATCCAGCGTTTGCACTTGTTGACGCGACACGGGATCCTTGATGCCTTCATCCCAGTGATCGGTCGGCGTATTGTGGTCGGCCGTCGCGACGATGGACGAGATGCGCCAAGGCTTGCGGCCGGCCAGCTTGAGGCCTTCGAAAGCCTGCGGGCTGGTGACTTCATGCACGAGGTGACGATCGATATAGAGAAGGGCCGTGCCATCAGCTTCCTGATGGACGACATGGTTCTCCCAAAGCTTGTCGTAAAGGGTCTTCGACATGGTGCGTAATGTGGGCTGTAAAGCCTTGAATTATTGCACAGGATCTTTCGTTTTTGCCCTGTTTTCCCGGTTGACCGTAGCATTCGCACCGACCCAGCCCCAGACCAGCACCAAGCCGACCAGCGCGAACACGGCACCGAGCGTAAAGGTCCAGCCAGAGCCCAGCGAATCCCAGGTCCGGCCGCTGATCAGCGCGCCGAGCAAGCCGCCAGCGCCGAACGACAGACTTGAATACAGCGCCTGTCCCCGGCCCTGCGCCCGACCGGGAAACCACTGATTCACTGCCGCGATGGAAGCCGCGTGGTAGGCGCCGAACGTCAGGCCGTGGAGTAGCTGGACGACAATCATGATGGCCGCCGACTCGACGCCCCAGCCCATGAGCAGGAAGCGAACAACTGCTGCGCCAAAACAGGCGAGCAGGATGGCGCGTAGCGATAACCACCGCGACAGCCGCGCCATGAACATGAAAACGACGATTTCCGCGACCACGCCGAGCGACCAGAGCAAGCCGACTTCGGTCTTCGAATAGCCGTGGGCATCGAGATGGATCGAGTAAAAAACGTAGAAGGCGCCATGCGCCGCCGACATCGCGAAACAGGCCGTCATCAGCGCAATGACTTTCGGCTGGCGCAGAATTTCGCCAATCGGCTGAGCGTTGCTCTCATGCAGGACCGGCGGCGCTTCCGGCAGGGTCAGCGCGTAAAACAGAATGCCGGCCAGAATCGCCCAGCACACCCAGAGCACGCCGACCGGTGGCGCCATGTCGAGCAGCGCCCCGGTCCCCATCACGGCGACGATGAAGCCGATTGAACCCCACAGGCGGATACGGCTATAGCGGCCGCGCTCTTCACGCAGATGATCGAAAGTCAACGTCTCGACCAACGGCAGCGCAGCACTCCAGAAAAAGGCCAGGACCGCCATCGCGACCAGCATGCCGGGCAATTTGTCGAGCCAGAAAAAAGCGGTGAATCCGGCCAGACCAATCCCGGCAGCCAGTCGAATGATCGCCATGCGCCGACCAAAACGGTCAGCCAGCCAACCCCACAGATTGGGGCCAAAGAGGCGCATCAACTGCATCTGCGACATCAGCAGACCGATGTCCCAGGCAGAAAAATTCAGGGATTGGAGATAGAGCCCGAAATAGGGCGAGAAGGCGCCAATGAAGGCGAAATAGAAAAAGTAGTAGCCCGAGAGGCGCCAGTAAGGCAAAGCATGCATCCGGCGATTTTACCGGATGCAGGATCGGGAACAGGCTTCGATCAAGCCTTGACGGATTGCTGGCCGGCGCGGAAGGCGAGCAGCAGATGGTAGATTTCGTCCTTGAGCTTGACGCGCTGTTTCTTCATGTCTTCGATGGTGAAGTCGGCGACCGGCATGTCCTGCTCTTCGAGATCCTCGACCTTGCCGGTCAAGCGGTTATAGGAAGCGAACTGACGGGCAAAATAGGCATTGCTGGTCTTGAGCGCATCAATCCCGTCCTTGAACTCGGGAAACTCCTGGTACAGATCGTGATGATCAACTTGCATGGTTTTCTCTCCCTGTTGCGATGATCAGCCGCCTGGGCGGCAAAATGGAAATATTACGCGATTTCACCCGGTATGCGCGGCGTCGCACACACCACGTCACCGCACTGAGCGCGGTGACGCAAGGCATGATCGATGAGGACCAGCGCCAGCATGGCTTCGGCAATCGGCGTGGCGCGAATGCCGACACAAGGATCGTGCCGCCCCTCGGTCGCCACTTCGATGGCGTTGCCCTGACGATCGATTGAGCGACGCGGCTGGGCGATCGACGAGGTCGGCTTGATCGCCATATTGACGACAATATCCTGCCCCGTCGAAATGCCGCCCAGCACGCCGCCAGCATGATTGGTCACAAAGCCCTGCGGCGTCATTTCATCTCCATGCTCGCTTCCCTTCTGGGCCACCGACGCAAAACCAGCGCCGATTTCGACACCCTTCACGGCATTGATGCCCATCATGGCATAGGCAATTTCCGCATCGAGACGATCATAAACCGGCTCGCCCCAACCCGGGGGAACACCAGTCGCGGTCACGGTGATTTTGGCGCCGACCGAATCGAGCGATTTACGCAGGCTGTCCATATAGCTTTCAAGCTCTGGCACCAGCCCGGCATTCGGCGCAAAGAAAGCGTTCTCGCGAATGTCGTCAGCCGAAACAAAGGGAATCTCAATCGGACCGAGAGCACTCATCCAGCCACAAATACTGATGCCATAACGCTCGTTCAGCCACTTGCGGGCAATCGCCCCGGCCGCCACGCGCACGGCAGTCTCACGGGCCGACGAACGGCCGCCGCCACGGGGGTCGCGGAAACCATATTTCTGGGTGTAGGTGTAATCGGCGTGACCAGGACGGAAGGTGTCGGCAATATTGCCGTAATCCTTGCTGCGCTGGTCCTGATTGCGAATAAGCAGGCCGATTGGCGTGCCGGTGGTCTTGCCATCAAAGACGCCGGAAAGAATCTCGACGGTATCCGGCTCGCGACGCTGCGTCACATGACGCGACGTACCCGGCTTGCGGCGATCCAGTTCGGCCTGGATATCAGCCTCGCACAAGGCCAGTCCGGGTGGGCAGCCATCAACAACACAGCCGATTGCCGGGCCGTGCGACTCGCCAAAGGAGGTAACGGTAAACAGGGTGCCAAAAGTATTGCCGGACATGGAAGCTGCGTTCTAATATGGAATGAGGAGTTTACCATGCCGAGCAAGAAGCCCTCCCCCACACCGTCGACTGTAGCAAAACCATCGACCCGGCCCCCGCCCCGCAAGGGGGGCTCGAATGCGGCGCCAAATGCGCGCCAACAGCCCGATAACCGCTGGCAAAGAACAAAGCGTTACGGCAGGGACAGCCGCTAGCTGTAAACGAACAAAAGGCAGCCGAAGCTGCCTTTTGTATTCGCTTGAAGCTCAGGCCTCCTGCTGATCCGTTGGCCAGTTCTTGATGTAGCTCTTCAGCATCTTGTTCTCGAAACTCTGCTCTTCAAGAACCGCCTTGGCCACATCGAGGAACGAGATGACGCCCATCAGCGTGTCGTCTTCGATGACTGGCAGATAGCGCGAGCGCTTGTCGATCATCAAGCGACGCAAGTCGTTGGCTTCCATATCCGGAAAAGCAGTCACCGGATTGGTTACCATCACATCGCCGACAGTCAATTGTTCCGCAGTCGCCGCCTTGCCCTTGAGCGCCAGAAGGACTTCGCGGAATGTCAGCATGCCGACCATCTTGCCGCCATCCATGACAACCAGTGAGCCGACATCAAGATCGGCCATGCTGTCGATAGCGAAAGCCAAAGACTGTTGCGGCGCCGCTGTATACAGCGTGGCGCCCTTGACTCGAAGTATTTCCCGGACCTGCATTGCGCTCTCCCGCACTCGGTTTTAATTGGTCGGTTGATCTTAGAGCATCCTCCCTGATTCGGAAAGACCAACGGCACTTCTCGTCTCGCATAAGGTCGAAGGACAATAGCAAGAGCATCAATCGATACAAATCGTTACGCGGATTTGATAAATTTATTGGCATTGGCACTTGCGAAATGTCATAACCATCTATACACTTGGTTATATCACCTAAGGCATATATCGCTAGGATGCTTAGGTAATCCTATTCCACTAGCGTATGGAGATTGAATGATGTCTACTGTTAAAACCATCGAGAAAATCGACGCTCGTGAAATTCGTCGCAAACTTGGCCTGAATCAGCAACAGTTCTGGTCCACCCTCGGCGTGACGCAGAGTGGCGGTTCCCGCTACGAAAGCGGCCGCAACATGCCGAAGCCGGTGCGCGAATTGCTCCGTCTGGTTCATGTCGAACAAGTCGATATCAAAAACATCAAGCGTGACGACATCGAAGTCGTCGAGTATTTGAAGGCTCAGGAACCGGAGCTGTTCAAGTCGCTGAAGAAATCGGCTCGCGCTCACGCAAAAAAAGCGGCCTGATTTTTGCCCCGAAAGGGGCGTCGACCGTAACAACGGGCATCACGGGGAAACAATGACCCGGATGCCCGTTTCCTTTTCTATCTGTTCGGCGAAATCAGCCAAAACCTCGATGGAAAGAGGGTTTAAGCGGGATGCCGCAGCTTGCATAGACGGCCTGGCCAATCCGTAAAGGTGCACGCCAGCCAGCTTTCCAGCGAGCGGTCGAAGCAGATCACAATAGGCCAGTCGCGACGCCAGCGACGGCGCAAGGCCATCCAGCGCGAACCAGCAGGTTTGCACCCATGTTGGCGCGAGCTCAGCGCAAATTTCGAGATTTTTTGATGTTTTTGCCATTTGCCACGGAACGCCGTTAATTTCGGCGACCTCTTCGGCTGTAGCGCGGTCAATCTTGAACCAGACTTCGCCCCCCAGTTTGGCCAGATGACGGATCCCCGACTGAACTTCAGTGCGATGCATCAGGCTGCCGTTGGTGATCAGGCGCACGACCAGTTTGCCTTTTTGGCCAAAGCGCTCAAGCACCCTCCCGACCACGCCGACTGCATCGGCGAACTCGGCCGCGCTTGTCGGCTCACCGTTGCCGGAAAACGCCACATCCATCAACCGCCGCGCCTCGGGTGGCACTTGCCGAAGCATGAAATCGCCGTTCAGCGCGTCGTCGAGAAAGCCGGCCAGTTCGCGCTCCAGGCACTCCAGATCAATTGGCGGCGGTCCGCCCCGCGTCAGGTTTTCGACCTGGCAATAAAGGCAGGCCCAGTTGCAGGCATTATTGGGATTGAGATTAATCCCGATCGACACGCCGCCAGCCCGGCGCGAGATAACGGGATAAACGTAGCGCAAGCCGGCACTGTCGCGGCGGTGATCGTCTGTGGAGAGCATGGCGCATTGTATAATCCGCGACCGCCTTGTTGAGCAAAACGCCCATGTTGATTACCCGCCGTCTCGAATTCGATGCCGGGCACCGCATCCCCGACCACAAAAGCCAGTGCCGTCACTTGCACGGGCACCGTTACGCCATAGAAATCACCTTGTCCGGCAGCGTCATCGACAAGGCTGGCGATGCCGCCAACGGCATGGTGATGGACTTTTCACAGGTCAAGGATCTGGCCAACATCCATCTGGTCAACGAATGGGATCACGCTTTCCTCGCCTACGCGGGCGACACGGCGGTTGTCGATTTTCTCGCGTCGATGCCGGGCCACAAGACAGTCATCCTCGACCGCGTGCCTACCGCCGAGAATCTGGCCCGCATCGCTTTCGAGCGCCTCGACGCAGTATACCGCGACACCTACGGCAACCATCTTCGGCTAGAACAGGTCCGCCTTTACGAAACGCCCAACTGCTGGGCTGACGCACTTCGCACCAAGCTGGATTGAGCGGAAAAAATTCTCCCCCTATACTGCACGAATACAGCAAGCACATTGACTGCAAGCGCGCGGAGGGGGAGATGAAAAACAAGAAAGCCAGCCTGCTCGGGCGAACATCGCTCAGGCCGGCATGAGCCCGCCCCTGGCAAAGGCCCCCAAGACTGCGCTGGTCCTGACTGGCGGAGGCGCCCGGGCGGCCTATCAAGTCGGCGTCCTGCTCGCCGTTGCAAAACTGTCGACCAACCGCCGGAAAAACCCCTTCCCCATTCTGTGCGGCACCTCGGCTGGCGCCATCAACGCGGCCGGTATCGCCTGCCTGGCTGACAATTTCGGCAAGGCCGTTTCGGTCCTGGCCAGCTTCTGGCGCAACATGCACGCTGGCGACATCTACCGTGCTGACCCACTCGGCATTGGCATCTCGGGTGCGCACTGGATGACCATGCTGACGCTGGGCTGGCTGATTCGCAGCCGGCCGCGCTCGCTGCTCGACAATTCCCCTCTGCGCGAGTTGCTCAGTCGCCACCTCGATTTCCGTGGCATCGAGCGCTCGATCGCCAATGGCGCGCTGCACGCCCTGAGTATTTCGGCATCCGGCTACGAATCCGGCGACAACATCAATTTCTTTCAGGGCCACGCCGACGCCCAGCCCTGGCATCGCGTCCAGCGCATCGGCATCCGCTCGGAAATCGGTGTCGACCACCTGCTTGCCTCGAGCGCCATCCCCTTCATTTTTCCGGCTGCCAAGATACACCGGGAGTTTTTCGGCGATGGCTCAATGCGCCAACTGGCACCGATTTCGCCAGCCATCCACCTCGGTGCCGAGCGAGTACTGATCGTCGGTGCGGGACGCAAGAATGAACATCAGGAACGTCGCCGGGTCGACAGCCATCCGTCGCTGGCCCAAATCGCCGGCCACGCGCTATCGAGCATCTTTCTCGATAGCCTGGCAGTCGATATCGAGCGGATGCAGCGGATCAACCGAACCCTTGCCGCCATCCCGCCCGACATTCGGGAAACCAATACAATTCCCTTGCGGCCAATCAAGGCCTTGATCATTTCGCCCTCCGAACGTCTCGAGCGCATCGCCGCCGAACACGCTGGCGCCCTGCCCTGGGCGATGCGCATGATGCTCGGTGGCATTGGC
The DNA here is from genome assembly GCF_059420025.1 of Azonexus sp. GW821-FHT04F04. Lineage (NCBI taxonomy): Bacteria > Pseudomonadati > Pseudomonadota > Betaproteobacteria > Rhodocyclales > Azonexaceae > Azonexus > Azonexus sp. GW821-FHT04F04. Next base: position 225,931 of record NZ_JBWKSX010000005.1, read on the forward strand.
GGCATGAACCGCCGCAACGGCACGCTGACCAGCTACCTGCTTTTCGAGAAACCCTATACGCGAGCCCTGATCGACCTTGGTTATGCCGACACGATGGCGCGCTCCGACGAAGTCGGAGAATTCCTCGACCTTTGAGCCTGATTCGTCGCGCTCAGAACTTCCCGGAATCAAGCGCCACAGGCAGATCCGGCGTCACTTGCTCGAAACGCAAGGTCCGCTTTCCCTTGTGATCCTTGCTGAAATCGGTGGCATCCACCTGACTGGCCAGCGGCACGAGCTCATGCCCCATCGGGCCAAGGACATCGGAGCCAGTAACAAAGATAGCCTTGCGCGCGTCGATCCGTTCCAGATTGTAGAAATCGGTGACGTAGATACCCGTGATGTCTTCCTTGCGATGATTCGGCGCGTATTTCGGCAGGTCATGCAGGAACTTGAACATGTCCTTGGCGCCGTCGAAGAAATGGGCATGGCCATCCTTCCACGTCACGACAGCCACCCAGTTCGGATACTTGGAAACCAGCATGCCGCAGACCGGGCAGAGATCCTTCGGCCCCGGCTTGGGCACATTCTGGGCTGCCGCCATGGGTGCCCAGAATGCGACCAGAAGGATCAATAAGGTACGGCGCAGCATCAGCCCTTCTTCATTTCAGCGGCGCGCTTGCGGCGCTCTTCGCGATTCTTGCGAATCATGCCCACATCGGAGGCCATGTCGAGGTAGGACTCGCGCAGCGCGTCATTGAAGTTGCCCAGTGTGCCACCATGCTTGGCCTGGAATTCCCTGGCGGTGCTCAATGAGGCGAAGGAATGCTTGCTGCGTTTGGTCATCGCGTGCTTGAGGTCGGCGCCGATCAGGTAAACCAGGTTGTCGACCGGTACCAGCGGACGCGGTTCGACGGTTGAGCCGTAGTCCGGCCCCCAGATGTTCTTCGGCTCGCGGTCGATATTGACGCCCAGACTGAGGGCCAGGCAGTGGATTGAGCAGACACCATCGCTCAGATCGTCGGCGTACTGGACGAGCATGCGGGCACGGTGATGCTCCTTGCGATCCATGCCGCAATACGGGCACTTCGGATATTTCTCGAATTCGTTTTCCAGCGGCTTGGCGTCGGCTGGTTTTTTGGGAATGAACTGGTTCGGCGTGCCGTCGGTGGCGCAGGCGGTGTTCGCACCGGCTTGCGTCGAAGCGGCGGCGAAGCCCGAAAGAACGGACATCTTGAGAAGGTCACGGCGTTTCATTTTTGCTCTCCCTGAAGCTGTTTGTTAGCCGTGAAATATTAGCGCCCGATGATGCGCCAACGCTGCGACATAGTGTCGCACTCAGCCGAGCAGCTTGTTCATCACCGTGTAGTAGCGAAGGCCCTGCCAGAGCGTCGATACGCCCAGGGCGATAACGAACAGCGCGGCGCCTTTGAGCAGCCAGCCGCGCAGTTTCGGCCCGAGCTTGCCGAACAGGAAGGAAGCCGACAGCATCGAGGGCAGCGTGCCGGCACCGAAGGCCAGCATCAGCAGACCGCCATCCAGCACTGAAGGCGCTGTGGTGGCCTTGACGGCCATCGCCATGGTCATCGCGCAGGGCATCAGGCCGTTGATCGCCCCGCCGATCAGCGCGCCAATCACCGGGCCTTTCTGCACAGCCAACCCGAACTGCTTGCGCAGCCAGGCGACGGGTGCGAAACCGAGGCGGTTGCGGAAGGGCGAAACGCCGAGCAGATCGAGGCCGAGCAGGATGACGACGATACCGGCAACGATCTGCAACACACCTTGCAGCTTGCCGAATTCACCGGTGGAAACGAGCACGGCGCCAATTGCCGCGGCAATCAGGCCAACGACCGTATAAATCCCGACCCGCGCACCGTGATAGGCCAGATAAGGCCAGACACCCTTAGCGCCGAGTTTCATGAAAAACCCGGACACCAGGCCGCCGCACATGCCCAGGCAATGGCCGCTGCCGAGCAGGCCGGTCATGAAGGCGAGCATGTAAGAAAATTCCGTGATGGCCTGATGGTGGGCGTGATCCATGAGTGCTTTGCTACGGTCAACCGGAAAAATTGGCCAAAATTGAAATATTCACCGCTGCAGACGCAGGGAGTTGGCGACGACCGAGGTTGAGCTCATGGCCATGGCGGCGGCTGCGATCATCGGGTTGAGCCGGCCGGCGGCGGCGACCGGGATGGCGACGACGTTGTAGCCGAGCGCCCAGAACAGGTTCTGGCGGATGATCGCCATGGTCCGGCGTGACAGGTCAATGCCGGCCGCGACGCGGGCGATGTCGCCGCCGACCAGCGTGATATCGGCCGACTCGACGGCGATGTCAGCGCCGCCGCCGATGGCGAAGCCGACGTTGGCGGCGGCCAGCGCCGGCGCATCGTTGATGCCGTCGCCGATCATGCCGACCTTTTCGCCGGCCTGCTGCAATGCGTGGATGACGGCCAGTTTGTCGGCCGGCGTGGCGCGGGCCACGACGCGGTCGATGCCGACCAACTGGGCAATGTGGCGAGCGACGGCGTCGACGTCGCCGGTCGCCATCACGGTTTTCAGGCCGAGGCGGTGGAGCAGTGCGATGGCCTCGCGGGCGCCGGCGCGGGGCTGATCGGCGATGGCGAAAATGGCCATATTTTTCCGGTCGACCGTAGCAAACACCGGCGTCTTGCCCTGCTCGGCCCAACGGGCGGCTTCGTCGGCCAGCGGGCCGATGGCGATGCCTTCGGCCTCCAGCAGACGGGCGTTGCCGATAACGATATCCACGCCGTCCACCGTCGCCGTGACGCCCAGCCCGGGCCGCGCGGCAAAGGCTTCGGCGACCAGCGTTTCGCCCGCTCGCGGCCGGCACCAGTCGGCCAGGGCGCGGGCCAGGAAGTGTTCGGAACCGGCTTCGGCCGCGGCGATCAACGCCGCCAGCCGGGCCTCGCCCATGCCGGGCAGGATGAAGGTGTCGGTGACGACCGGCTTGCCTTCGGTGATCGTGCCGGTCTTGTCGAAGACCACCGTGGTCAGTTTGGCCGCCGTTTCGAGCGCCTCGCCGTTGCGGATGTAGATGCCGCGCTTGGCGGCCTGGCCGGTGCCGACCATGATCGCCGTCGGCGTGGCGAGGCCGAGGGCGCAGGGGCAGGCGATGAGCAGGACGGCAACCGAATGGGCCAGCGCGGCGGAAACCGGAGCGCCGGCCATGGCCCAGCCGCCGAAGGTCAGCGCGGCAATGCCGCCGACGGCCGGCACGAAGCGCGCCGAAATGCGGTCAGCCAGTTTCTGCACCGGCAGCTTGCTGCCCTGCGCCTGATCGACCAGCTTGACGATCCCTGACAGCACGGTGTCGCCCCCGACGGCAGTCACCGTCATGACGAAACTGCCATTGCCGTTCAGGCAGCCGCCGATCACCTTGTCGCCGGCCGTCTTGGCGACCGGCAGCGATTCGCCGGTGATCATCGCTTCATCGACCGAGGAAGCGCCTTCGAGCACGCAGCCGTCGGTCGGAATCTTGTCGCCGGCCCGCACGCGCAAGCGGTCGCCGATCTGCACGTCGTCAATGGCCACTTCGAATTCGGTGCCGTCGGCCTCGATGCGCAGCGCCGTTTCCGGCTGCAGCTCGATCAGCTTGCGGATCGCTTCTCCGGCCTTGCCCTTGGCGCGCTCTTCCATGTAGCGGCCGAGCAGCACGAAGGTACAGATGCCGGCTGCCGACTCGAAATAGACGTGGTGATGCATCCGGAACACGCCGGGAATGCTGTAGGCCCAGGCGGCACCGGCGCCGATGGCGATCAGCGTGTCCATGTTGGCTTCGCCCTGCTTGGCGAGCATCCAGGCCTTGCGGAAAATGCTGTTGCTGCTGCCGAACAGGATGGCCGACGACAACGCGAACTCCATGACGCGCAGGGCAGGCAAACGGTGCATGGCCATGCCGGAAATCATCACCGGCACAGTCAGGATGGCGGCCTGGATGAAGCGTTTCTTGGCTTCCTCGACGCGTTCCTTTTCACGCTCGACGATCAGGCGGCGTTGCGCCAGCGTGTCCATCGGTCGCGTCGTATAACCCAGCGCGCCGACGACTTTCGACACCGCCTCACGGTCGATCACGCCATTGACCGTCACCGTCTCGGCGGCGAAATTGACCGAGGCGTAGCGCACGCGCGGGTCGCGCTTGAGCTTCATTTCGATGAGCAGGGCGCAGGACGCGCAGCTCATGCCTTCGATGGCCAGCGAGCATTCCTGCAGCGGGCCGTCGACCGGCGCGGCAACGACCGGCGCCGCTTTCGGCGCGGCGATCAGGTTGCCGAGCACGGCGTCCAGCGTCGCAAGCAGGCGTTCTTCCGGCAAGGTGGCCGGGTCGTATTCGACAACCAGCGAACCGATGTCGGCGACGATGCGCACTTCCTTGATGGCCGGATGCTTGCGTAGCAGGATTTCCAGGATGTAGCACCGCTCCTGCTCTTTTTCGAGCGAGGGGGCCAGCACCCGAAGGCGGCGGCGCAGGCGGTGGGCGATCCGGAAATGCTTTGGGGTCACTTGGTTTTACGGTAACGGACGAGCAGGAAGACGAGATAGAACACGGTCAGCCAGGCATTGCTGTTGGCCACCGGGTTCTGCAGCCAGCGCTTGGTGATCAGGTCCCAATGCACGCGGATCAGGTAGAAGGCGACGATGTCGTTGAAGAAATTGGTGATTGCCTTCTCGGTCAGCGCGCTTTCGACCATCGGCTGGAAACGGGCCTGCAGCGAGCCTTCGGCCGGTGGCGCGGCCGGGATGATCAGCGCCTTGAGCTTGTCGAGCAGCGGCTGGAGGCCGTTGTTCAGGTCGATGGACGGGGTGGCTTCCGGCTCGGCGGTCGGCGCTGCATCCAGCGGCAGGCTGGGCAGCAGGCTGAACAGGTGGCGGGCGACCTCGGGCGTGCTCAAAATCTGCGCGTTGAAGCGGATGGAAATCCGCTTCCAGCCACGGTCGACCGCAGCGCTGCTCAGACCAGCCAATGACTTCATGCCTTCTTCGATGGCGCCCACGGCGGCCTCGCCGCAGATCTCGGCCGGCAGTTCGAGGCGCAGATAGCCCGGTTCGCGGTGCAAAACGACGATGCGTTGCGCCAGTTCGGCGGTTTGCGTCATGTTGCCTCCGTCAGGCAGCCGGGGTTTCGCTGGCCGGCGGCGGGTTGCCGGCGAGTTTTTCCTCGGCTTCGGCCATCAGGTCGTTCAGGTTTTCCTTCTGGTGCAGCGCGAAATCCTTGCCCATGCCGGTCGCCTTGGACAGGCCATCGACGATTTCCTTCTGGTATTTGAAGAGCAGGAAACCAGCGGCAATGCCGCCCGCCGCGCCAACGGCCAGCAAGGTCAGCGGATTGCGCAGCAGGGCGCCGCCGAGCAGGCCCTTGCCGGCGGAAAAGCCGGCACCCGCCATCATCGCGCCGGTGGTGACTGGCTTGCTCATCACGTGGCCGGCCTGACTCATCATGTGCGGCATTCGCTTCATCATTTCTTCGGTCATCATGGTCGTTTCCTTTCAGGATTTCTGGTCTGTATTTCGGTCATTCTGAACCGGCGATTCCTGGATATCGTGCAACATCTCGTAAATCCCCCGGCAACCCTCGCAACAGAACCGGTACTGCTTTTCCGGTGTATTCAGGACGAAGGGCTTGACCCCGACATCGAGGCTGCACAGGTCGCAAGCCCGGTTCTCGCTCATTGCAGCAATTCCCGGACGTAGCGGGTGAAGGTGGCTTCATCGGCCTCGCCGACGATCTTGCCGCGCACGATGCCCTTGCCGTCGATGAAGAAGGTGGTCGGCAGGCCAACAACGCCATAGCTGCGGGCGATGGCCGAGTTTTCATCGAGCAGCGCCGGGTAGGTGACGCCGATCTTCTTGATGAAGGCATTGATCGTTGCCTTGTCCTGCCCGGCGTTGATGGCCAGCACCTGCAGCTTGCCCTTGTTGGCCCGATAGACCGTTTCGATGGCCTTCATCTCGCCTTCGCAATACTTGCACCAGTCGGCCCAGAAACGGACGACCAGCGGCTTGCCGAAATAGGCGGCGGGAAAATGCTCGGCCCCGCCATCGGCCCGGAAGGTCTGGAAGGTGGGCGCAATGCTGCCGATGTTGATGTTGGCCTTGGGCGTCTCGCTACCGCAGGCGGCCAGAAACAGGCTGATGATCAGGAGAAAAAGGCGCATTTCAATGTTCGATCAGAATCAGGTTGGAGGTCAGGACGAACCAGGTGGCCAGGGCCGTGAACAGAATATAGCCTGCTGCGGTCAACCCGGAAAAACGGCCGGAAATGGCAGGAATGATCTTCGCCAGACTTGGTACCCGGGCGAACGGCTGCATGGCCCCGGCACCCAGCCCGGCGGCCGTGGCGACGAACAGCGGCACATAGAGCCAGTAGCCCTGATAGTCGTATTCCGGCTTGAGGATGCAGAACGGACAGTGGTGGTGCGGGTGCTCGTAGATGTAGAGCGAGATGAAGGACAGCACGCCGGTGATGGCCGCGACGAAGCCGCCAGCGCTGGTCAGGGCCAGCAGATAGCCGCTAACCCGGCTGCCACGCCGCCAGTGCCACAGCGCCACGCCGATGGCGGCAGCCATCGCGCCATAGAACAGCCAGATGGCTGGCAGCGGTTCGAGGCCGGAGGCTTCGGCGGCGATGGTCTTCGACTCCTCCGAGAACATGCTGCCGCAGCAGGAGGTGATCACGTTGGCCTTGAGGGCGGAGAAATACTGGAATTCCAGCCAGAAACTGGTGGCGAGGATGGGCAGCATAAGCAGCAGCAAACCGTATTTGATGCGAACCAGCGGGTAGTCGCGGGCCTGGGTGTCGACGTGGTTGATGGCCAGCCACATGGCAGCCAGGAAAAACACGGCTATCTGCGCGATCAGCGACGGAAAGCCGTAGCCATTGACGTTGAGCGTACCGACCGCACACATGGCGCCGACGAACATGACCGACAGCCGGTCGGCGTTGAAGACAAAAAGCAGCAGTGCCGCCAGCTGGACGAGCATGACGAAGGACAGCAAGGTCGAGAACAGGTAGGTGCGGCGCTCCAGCGCCAGTTGCCGCTCCGAACCGCTGGCGATGTCCCAGTGCCGGATGACCTGCACGGCAAAGGGTGCGGCGGCGAGCAGCATGAGCACCGCGACGCCGGCGGCCATGAGCAGCGCGATGATGGCGGGCTGGAAGAGCATCAGTCTTCGGTCAGCCGACCGTCACGCATACCGACGACGCGATGCACGGCGCTCGACTCGACGACCAGCGGGTCGTGGCTGGTCAGCAGCACTGTCTTGCCGGCTGCCGTGAAGCCTTCGAGGATGGCCATGAATTCCTTGGATAGCGCGGTATCGAGGTTTGCTGTCGGCTCGTCGGCGATGATCACTTCCGGATTGTTGATCAAGGCGCGGGCGATGGCGACGCGCTGCTGTTCGCCGCCGGACAGCCATTCGACCTTGGCGGCGCTGCGGTGGCCGAGCTTGAGCTGGTCGAAGAGCTCGCCCGCCGCCGTAACCAGTTCGGCGCGTGGCCGGCCGGTCGGAAAGGCCGGCAGGATGACGTTCTCAAGCGCTGACAGGCCCCTGATCAGGTTGAATTGCTGGAAGACGAAGCCGAAGCTCTGGCGGCGGATATCGGTCAGGAAACGTTCGGGCAGGCCGGAGATGTCTTCGCCCTTGAAGCGCACCCGGCCGTGGGTCGGCCGGCTCAGGCAGCCGACGATGGTCAGCAGCGTGGTCTTGCCGGAACCGCTCGGGCCGCGGAAGGCGGTGACCTTGCCGGCTTCGACCGTCAGGTCGATGCCATGCAGCGCCCAGTATTCGTTGGGCTGGCCCTGGTTGAAGGCTTTCTTGATGTTGCTAAGTTCGATCATCGCATCACCGCATCAGGGTCGGTGATGGCCGCCCGCCAGATCGGCACCAGTACCGCCGCCGTGTAGGGAAACACAGTGAAGAAGAACAGGGTGGCGATCTGCAGGCCGTCCACCGCGGGCACTAGCGTGAATTTCGGGTAAAGCACCGACCAGCCCTTGAGCACCGGCTCGAAGACTGCCGCGCCAAAATGGAAGACATGAACGTAGGCGGCGATGAAGCCGAGCAGGAAGGCGGTCAGCGAAATGAGCAGGCCCTCCCAGGTTTTCATGCGGATAACGTCGGCTGTTTCCCAGCCGATGGCCTTGAGGATGCCGATCTCCCGCTTTTCCTCGGCCGACAGCCCGGATGCCTTCTCCCAGGCGAGGATGGCGAAGGCGAGGATGGCCCCGGCCAACACGGTCAGGATGATGCCCTCGCGCCAGTCAAAGACGCTCTGGTAGGTGCGCAGGACCTCCTCGCGCAGGATCGGTCGGGAATCGGGCAAGGCGCTCGACAGCTTGGCGGCGACCGTGCGGACCTCCTGCGGGTTGGCCACTGACAGCGCGATGTCGGTGTAGTGCCCGGCCGGGTACTCGAAGAAACTGCGGAAATCGTTCTCCGAGAGCAGCACGAGATCGGCCGAGAGAAGCTCCGAATCCGGCGAGAGCACGCCACTGACTTCGAACGTGAACAGCTTGCCCGAGTAGGAACGGAAAGAGACGGTGTTGTGCAGCGCCAGCCCCCGCTCGCGGGCCAGGGCGTTGCCGACCATGATGTGGCCGTCCGCCACCTCGTCGGCCGGGCGCGCCATGAAGGTGTAATTGGCGTTCAGCACCGGGTCGTAGTAATAGCCCCAGAGCCGGCCTTCCTTCTTCTGCACGCCACGGATGCGGCCGATCTTGTCGAGATAGCCGGGCGGAATCAGATCGTGCCGGCCGGCCACCATGCGCTGCAAAATCACTTCCGGCGAACCGGCCAGGACAAAAGTCGCCTCCGTGCGCAGGGCCTGCGTGAATAGCGTCAGCGAGGCCAGCACGAAGACGAGCAGCGTGTAGGCCAGCAGCAGGCCGATGTTCTTCGTCTTGCGCCGGGCCAGTGAGGCCAGCGTGAAATCAATCAGGTGACGTTGTTTTTCCAGCCAGATGCGCATGGGGTTGGGTCAGGATAGCCGGGGGAGGAAGCAGCGAGCCGCTCGGGAAATGGTCGAAGGCGCCGGGATGATCCTGCAGGGCCGAATGCAGGTCGGCCTGGGTCGGGTGGCGGGTGTAGCGCGCTTCGGTAAATAGTGCCAGGTCGGTCAGGCCGAGTTTTTCGACCAGCGCGCGGTTGGCGGTCAGTTTTTGCTCGTCTTCCACGGTCAACCGGAAAAAATGGCCAAAAATCAAAAGACAGACGCCGGCCAGAACGGCCAGCACGCCGAGTGCCACAGTCGATGGCCGCATCACAGCAGCTTTCTGATGGCGCCAACCACCTTGTCGGTCGACGCGCCCAGCTCCAGCACGGCCGCCAATTGCCCGTCCGGCCCGACAACGTAGGTCGAGGTCGTGTGATCGACCGCATAGCTGCCATCAGCGGCCGTCGGCAACTTGATGTAACCCGCCCCGAAAGCCTTGGCCAGGGCGGCAATCTGCTCGGGGGTGCCGGTCGCGCCGATCATTTCGGGATGGAAGAAAGCGGTGTATTCCTTCAAATGCTGGACGCTATCGCGCTCGGGATCGACCGAAATCAGGATCAACCTGACCCGACTGCGCTCCTCGGCGCTCAAGGCTTTCAGCGCCTGCCCGCCCGCAGCCAGCGAGGCCGGGCAGATATCCGGGCAATGCGTGTAGCCGAAGTAAACCAGCAAAACCTTGCCGCGCAAGGCTTTCGAATCGACCGGCCCGCTCGCCGACTGCAACACGAAATCGCCGCCGACCGGCAGTTTTGGATCACGCGCCGGGGTTCCACCACGCATCAGCACCGCCACACCGAGCAGTACGGCAAGGCCAAGCGCCACGCCGATCAACCAGTACTTTTTCATAGTCGGGAAAAACAAAAGGCAGACCCAATGTCTGCCTGCATTGTTGCGATGGCGATAACGATCAGATCAAAAACGGTTCGATGCCCGCATCAAGGCACCACGCAGGGCGATGGTCACGGCCGAACCGAGGCCGACGCGCTGGGCGACGGCGGGCAGGATGATCAGCGAGGCCAGTGCAAAGCCGGCGCCAAGCAGCAATGAAGCCATTTCCGGCTGATTCTGAGATTTCTGATCCTGCTGCATGGCGCTCTCCCTTACGCATTTGTCGCCATGCTAACGACTTCGGTGCACCAGGGGGATGCGACATATTGCCGCACACCGTCAAAACAGCCAGAAAGCAAAACGGCCCCAATGGGGCCGATGCAATTCCTTGGCGGGTCCGGTGAGATTCGAACTCACGATGCTTTTCAGCACGCCGGTTTTCAAGACCGGTGCATTCAACCGCTCTGCCACAGACCCGGAAGGCGCGCATGATAACACAGTCGCCACCGGTACAATCTGACACAAAAGCGCACAGGAATATTTGAAACTTCCCTCCCGCTCCGTTAGTCTTAGCGTTTGTCGTAACAACACAAGGGAGTTTCCCGCATGAACACCAACTTCGAGATTGCCAATCAGGGCTCTTCGGGGCTAGCACTGCAGCAGAACCGCGTTCTGCGCAACACCTACATGCTGCTCGGTCTTTCCATGGTACCGACGGTCATTGGCGCACTGGTCGGCATCCAGATGCAATTCAGCTTCCTGGCTGGCAGCCCGTTCATTTCCTTCCTGCTCTTCATGGGCGTTGCCATGGGCTTCATGTGGGGCATCGAAAAGAACAAGGACAGCGGACTGGGCGTCGCCCTGCTCCTCGGCTTCACCTTCTTCATGGGGCTCATGTTGTCGCGCATCCTGCAAGTCGCCCTCGGTTTCTCCAACGGCGGCTCGATGATCGCCATGGCCGCAGGTGGCACGGGCGCCGTGTTCTTCACGATGTCGACCGTCGCTGCGGTCAGCAAGCGTGACTTCAGCAGCATGGGCAAGTTCCTCTTCGTCGGCATGATCGTCGTGCTGCTTGCCGCTGTCGCCAACATCTTCTTCCAAATTCCGGCGCTGTCGCTGACCATTTCTGTCGCCGTTGTCGGTATCTTCTCGGCCTACATCCTGTACGACATCAGCCGCATCATTCAGGGTGGCGAAACCAACTACGTGAGCGCGACCCTGGCGGTTTACCTGGACGTTTACAACGTTTTCGTCGGCCTGCTGCAACTGATCATGGCCTTCACCGGCGAGCGCGACTAAGCTTCGCTGACGCAATAGCAAAAGGCGGCCTCGGCCGCCTTTTTTATGCCTGAAAAACCCGTGTCGTCAGGGCCGTTCGAAAACGGCAATCGACTCGACGTGGGCGGTGTGCGGGAACATATTCACGGCACCTGCCGAGACGAAACGGTAGCCCTTCTCCGAAACCAGTACCGCAGCATCGCGGGCCAGCGTACCGGGATTGCAGGAGACGTAGACTATGCGGCGCGGCGCATCTTTTCCCAGGGACCTGACCAGTTCAACCGCCCCCTCACGCGGCGGGTCGATCAGCATTTTGTCGAAACTGCCCAGCGCTGCCAGCGATTGCTCCGAGCATTCGAACAGATTGGCCACACCAAACTCGACGCGCTCCGCCAGACCATTCGAAACCGCGCTCTCGCGCCCACGCGCCACCAGCCCGGCACTGCCTTCGACACCGACCACGACAGCCCCCGACCGGGCAATCGGCAAGGTGAAATTTCCCAAACCGCAGAACATGTCGGCGATCCGCTCGCCCGGTTGCGGGTCAAGCAGGCGCATGGCGCGGCGGACCAACACGCGATTCACCGCATGGTTAACCTGGGTGAAATCATTCGGCTTGAAATCGAACTCCAGACCGAACTCCGGCAAGGTGTAGGACAAGCGCGGGCCGGGCAGCGGATGAAAATGCTGGATGGAATCCGGGCCTTTTGGCTGCAGATAGAAGACGATGGCGTGCCGGTCGGCAAACTCGCGCAACAAGCGCTCGTCAGCCGTAGTCAGCTGATCCAGAATGCGCAACAGCACAGCCGTACAATGCTCACCAACGGCCACCTCGACCTCGCGGATGCGATCGGCCACGGTCAGCGCGCCAAACAGGTCGCGCATGGGCATCAGCAGGGCCGAGACATGGGGCGGCAAAACATCGCAGCTTCGAATATCGGCGATGTAGCTGCTGCGCCATTCATGGAAGCCAATCAGCACGTCCCCGTTTTTCGAAACCTGACGAACCGCTAGTCGTGCCCGGTGCCGATAGCCCCAAGGCTCGCCCTGAATCGGTGGCAACATCGTTTCCGGACGAACACGACCGATGTGCCAGAGGCTGTCCTCAAGGACACGCTGCTTGGCGGCGACTTGCGCTGACGGATCCATGTGCTGCATGGCGCATCCGCCACACACGCCAAAATGCGGACAACGCGGCACAACGCGGGCGTTCGATGGCTTGATGACGCGGACCAGATGCGCCAGCTCGAACTTGGATTTTCTCCGGAAGCTGGCGTATTCGACGGTTTCACCCGGCAGGGCGCCATCGACGAAGATGGCCTTGCCATCCTGGCGGGTAATCCCCCGTGCCTCATGGTCCAGCGATACGATGATCCCGATTGGCACGGTCAACTCCGAAAAAGCGCGAATTCTATCAATCCTCCGGGCAAGGGTGGTGAGGTCTCTACGTCACCCTGCCCAAAAGAAGTCCCGCTACCTGAACAAGATCCATCTGGAATAGCCACGGCCGACAATCCTCAGGCTTTGATCGCAGCCATGAGACCTCAATTTTCGGTATCGGACGCTGACATATACGTGCTTGAAGGTATATGCCATTCAACTTCGACTAGCTAGGATGGACCGAAGAAATGCGCGAGGGTAATCAATGATCCAGATCACCCATCAGACGGTGACAAGCTGATTCTGCGCCATTTCGAGAATTCAATGTACTTCCTTTTTATGCGGGAGCCGATCATGGAATGCGCAACTGAAGTTGACATGAGCGTTTCTCAGGCAATCCAAACGAGGTGTTCGGTGCGCAGCTACCGAAATGAAAATCTTGATCGTGAAACCGTTCAGGTGCTACTCGACGCTGCTGTACGGGCGCCTACTGCGATGCACGAAGAGCCATGGGCATTTCTTGTTATCCAGGACAGGCATCTGCTAAAGACCATTTCAGATCGGGCAAAACCGCTTTTTGCCGAGCAGATACGAAGATCCGGTAGCGAGCGATCCAGCCGTTCCTTTGACCACTATGCCAGTCCCGATTTCAACATCTTTTATGACGCCGGTACCTTGATTGTGATTTGGGACAAGCCGATTGGCCTCTTCAACGAGGCAGACTGCTGGCTCGCTGCCGAAAATCTAATCTTGGCTGCATGCGCCAAGGGTCTGGGAACCTGCGTTATCGGCTCAGCACTGGAAGCTTTGAACCTGCCGGAGACCAAGTCTGAACTCGGCGTTGCCGATGACTATTCGGCGATTGCTCCGATCATTGTCGGGTATCCGGCCGGCGAAACGCCGGCGTCGTCGCGGCGCAAGCCTTTGGTCCTCGCTTGGCGCTGACGCCCCCCCGGTTTGTTACAGGACTATCGATCATTCAACGCATTTCTATGGAGTAATCATCATGGACCAGCGAATTCAACTCAGTAAGGAAAAGGTCATCTCCGATCTCAACGCCGTTGTTGCCGACGCAGAAGAACTGCTGAGCGCCACCGCCGGCCAAACAGGAGAGAAGATCGCCGAAATACGTAGCCGCATGCAGGAACATCTCAAGCAAGCGAAGGGCAGCCTCTCCGAAGCCAAAGGTACGCTTGCAGCCAAGGCCAGGGGGGCTGGACACGCGGTCAATGATTACGCTCGACAAAATCCCTGGCGGGCGGTAGGCGCTGCCATGGGATTTGGTTTGGTCCTCGGCCTGTTGATAAGCCGGCATTAGGTCTTCGGAATTGATGCGCAGCTAGGGCAATCAAGTTTTGAGCTCATGCCGGAACACCTCGCAGCACAAATCGCCAAGAAAGATTCCCGAGGGTTTTGCAATTCATTTGCCAGCCGATCCGTAGCAAACATGCCCACCCACAACGCCGACATCGCCGCGATCTTCAACGAGATCGCCGACCTGCTGGAAATCGAACAGGCCAACCCCTTCCGCATCCGTGCCTACCGGAACGCCGCGCGGATGCTTGCCGAGTTGGCGCGCGAAGTACGGGGCATGATCGAACGAGGCGAGGATTTGACTGAGTTACCGGGCATTGGCAATGATCTCGCTGCAAAGATTCACGAAATCGTTACGACAGGCAAGTGCCGCGCCTTGGAGAACCTGCACGCCGAACTGCCACCAGCCATCGGCGAGCTGCTACATGTCCAAGGTCTTGGCCCCAAGCGCGTTCGTACGCTCTGGCACGACCTCGACATTCAGACACCGGAACAACTTGCCCGCGCGGCACAAGACGGTCGTATTCGCGCACTGCCCGGCTTCGGAGCAAAGACCGAGGAAAACATCCTCCAGGCTATCGAGGCACACCTCTCGAAATCGCATCGCGTCAAGCTGGTTACCGCAGCCCAGTACGCCGAGCCTCTTGCCTCCTGGCTGCGCGGCGCATGCGGTGTACAGCACGTCGATATCGCCGGGAGCTACCGGCGCAGCCGGGAAACCGTTGGCGACATCGATATCCTTGTCACTCTCAATGTCGGAGCGGATGGCAGTGACGCGATGCGCCACTTCGTTTCCTATGACGAAGTCGCCGAGGTTCTCGCCCAAGGCACCACACGCGCCAGCGTCATCCTCAAGAGCGGCTTGCAGGTGGATCTGCGCATCGTCAGCGCAGCCGCTCATGGCGCTGCACTATGCCATCTTACCGGCGCCAAGGCGCACAACATTGCGCTACGCAAGATCGCCCAAGAAAAGGGCTGGAAACTCAACGAATACGGCATATTCAAAGGCCGCCAGAAAGTCGCCGGGGCCAGTGAGCTGGATGTCTACCGCTGCCTCGGCCTCTCCTGGATTCCGCCGGAACTGCGCGAGGACCGGGGCGAGATCGACGCGGCCCGCACAGGACTGTTACCAGAGCTCGTGGCTCTCCGCGATCTCAAGGGCGACCTCCATGCCCATACCAAGGCCAGCGACGGCCGCGATAGCCTTGAGGCGATGGCGTGTGCCGCACAGGCGCTGGGTCTATCCTATGTCGCCATTACCGACCATTCCCGCCGACAGGCGATGGCCCATGGCCTCGACCCTCAGCGGCTGGCCGAGCAGTGCGATACGATCGACCACCTCAATGACAGACTCAATGGTATCGTCCTGCTCAAGGGAATCGAGGTCGACATCCTCGTGGACGGCCGCCTCGATCTGCCTGACAGTTCGCTACGGCAACTGGATCTGGTCGTCGCAGCAGTGCACAGCCGGTTCGATCTGCCGCGCACCAAGCAGACCGAGCGTATCCTGCGTGCCATGGACAACCCGTACTTCACCCTGCTCGCCCACCCGACCGGCCGCATGATTGAGGAACGCGCGCCTTACGACGTCGACATGCTAAGGGTCATCCGCCACGCGAAACAACGTGGCTGCTTCCTCGAACTCAATGCGCATCCCGAGCGGCTTGATCTGCTCGACACGCATTGCCGAATGGCGCATGACGAGGGCGTTCTCGTTGCAATCAATTCGGATGCCCACAGCTTGGACGACTTCAACAATCTGAAGTATGGCATCGGTCAGGCACGGCGTGGATGGCTGACAGCTAGCAACGTCCTCAATACGCGAGCGTTGCCTGAACTGAAGCAACTACTCGCCGGAATACGTGCGTGATAGCTGAAACCCTCACGATCAGTCAGACGTCGGCGCCCCCTGCCTGGGCAACACGCTCGCCGAGACAATTTCCGGCAAAGTGGGCAAGTCGGGAAGACTCGCGCATCTGCCATAGTAAGCAGCTGCGCAGGGGCCGTTTTGTCGTCGCGCACATTGACAGCGCGCTACCCGCACAGCATGTGCAGGATAATATGCCTCAGAGAAGCCCCCTTCATTCCACTGACCAAAAGGATCAGGTCCGACGCAGGCGGAGTGAGCTCCTTTTCGTAGCACTATCAATCGACTACACTTTGCATCATGGCTCGCGAACTGATTACCTCCTGGGCAGACTACCAGATGGCGCTCGACCGCCTGCTGGCCATTGCCTGTCATAAGATCAGCATTTATGACGAAGACCTTGTCGCGCTGAAGCTTGAATCCGCCCCCCGCCTGCTTCATATCAAACGAGTCCTTCAGGCCGGTGAGCCCAACACCCTGCAAATAGCCGTTCGCAACGCCGGTCCGATCCGGCAAAAAAATCCGCAATTTCTCAACCAACTCGCCACCTACGGCCACCTTGCCACTGCCCGTCAAACGCCGCCACAGCTTGCCCATCTTCGGGACAGCATGATCCTCGTTGACGACAAACACGCCCTGATCCGCTTCGAACGGGATCAGCCACGCAGCAAATTACTAATCGATGAAATTGACGAAGTCCGGCCCTATTTGACCCGCTTCAAGGAAATCTGGTCAGAAGGTGGAGAAGGCGTGACCAGCACCGCGCTTGGGCTCTGAACTTCAAGCGCTATTTTGCACTGCAGCAAGTCTCGCCCACAGAAATAAATTATTGTTATAATCATAGACTGATTAGGTAGCTCCTGATCTCCGATCAATTCAGATTTTGTTGCCTCTTGTCGATAAGGAAATCCCATGAATAAGTCTATCCTCGTTGCTGCTCTGCTCGCCGTTGCCCTGTCCGCTTGCGGCAAGAAGCCGGAAGCTCCGGCTGCCGCCCCGGCCCCGGTTGCTGCTCCGGCTGCTGAAGCTGCCAAGCCGGCTGAAGCCGCTGCTCCGGCCGCTGCCCCGGCTGCTGATGCCGCCAAGCCGGCTGAAGCCGCTGCCCCGGCTGCCGCTCCGGCTGCTGATGCCGCCAAGCCGGCTGAAGCCGCTGCTCCGGCTGCTGCTAAGTAATTTTCCTGCATCAAGAAAAACGGGGCTTCGGCCCCGTTTTTTATTGTCCTGATTTTTATACCACGCTTCGCCAATCAAATCCGCGATCAGGGCTCGCCACGCCGACCCACTCATCCGGGCACCCCAGCACTCTCGCCACCGCGTCAACCGCCAATTCGGGCCGATTATTTCGCTCGCTCAAATGGGCAGCAACCAACGTTTGCAGGCATGAATAATCAATTTGCCCCAGCAATGTCGCTGCCGCAGAATTTTCAAGGTGACCATAGCGCCCGGCAATGCGTCGCTTGAGTGACACTGGATACGCCGAACGCTCGAGCATATCGGCATCATGGTTGAATTCAAGCACCAAGCCAGCACAACCGGACAACATTGCGCAAACATGCGCCGTCGGTTCACCGATATCGGTCAACACCCCCAACCGAACACCCGAACCGGAAAAAACGAATTGCACGGGTTCACGCGCATCGTGAGGCACCGGAAAAGGTTGAACCTCCAGATCGCCGATGGAGAGCAAACGATGACTATCGATGATGCGCAAATCCAATCGGGAATCCGCCTCGCGACAGCCCACCCAGGTACCGTGCGTCATCCAGACCGGCAGTCCGAACTTGCGCGCCAGCCGAAACACGCCGGCGACATGATCGCCATGCTCATGAGTAACGAGAATCCCCGCCAGATCAGATGGCGCTCGGCCAAGGCGAAGCAACCGAGTCTCGGTTTCCCGTAGCCCGAAGCCACAATCGAGCATCAGGCAAGTTGCCCCGTGCTCGACAAGCAGCGCGTTTCCAGCGCTGCCGCTGCCGAGCGAGGCAAAACGAATCACTGCAACTGCTGGAGGAGCAGGCCGAGAATCTTCTTTGCGGTTTCCGACTTATCCGTGCCGCCTTCGTTGGACAGGACCTTGACGGTACTCTGCTCGCCAGCATCGCTGACAAAAATACGATACTGGACCTTGGAGTTGGCCGGTGGCTCGGTACCCTTCCAGAAAGCCAGCTTGGACAGGAATCCATCATCCTTCTTGCTGCGGTTGTCCAATTCCGGATCAACATAGCGCACGAAATACAGGCCACGCGAGCGATCACGATCCTCGACCGTAAACCCGACACGATCCAGTGCCAGTCCGACACGGCGCCAGGCGCGGTCGAAGCGTTCTAGCACTTCCAGGGTACCTGCACCATCATCCGACTTGGCCAGTTTTGCGCGCGGCTCAGCTTTGACCGATGCGATTGAGGCTTCGGCACGTTTTTCTTCTGAACCCAAACGAACCATCAATCGGCGCAGCATCTCCGCCTCCAGTTCAGGATCGGCTGCACGTGGCTGCCAACGCGTATCATCCTTGGCCGACGAGGTGTAGACCTCCTCCATGGCACGATGACTGACGAATACATCTGTTGTTCCCGGCGTTGAACCTGGTTCGAAGCGGGTACGGAACTTGTCGCGCTCGCCGGTCGAATACAGGGAATCGAGCAGACGGCCGAGGGTGTTGCGAAGAATATCATCACCAATCTTGGCGCGATTTTCGGCCCAATCGGTTTCCATCACACCGGCTTCAGGACGCTCGACGGAAATGATGAAACCGGTTTCCTGCCAGAAGTCCTTGACCGTATCCCACAGTTTGTCAGCCGGAGCAGCAACCACGAGCCAGCGCTGATTCCCGGATCGCTCGACACGCACCTTGTCGACCTGAGGCAGGACGACGGAGTTCTGAGCCTGGGCCGACGGCGTCCGGTCGGCGCTGTAGGCCGAGAACGTTGCACTGCCCTTGCCCGCCACATCTGGCACGAGATAGCGGTCATCGCGGGTGATCTGGGAAAGATCTGGCGGCACTTCGAGGCTCGGCACCTTGCCGGCCGACTTGTATTCGATCTTGCGAGAATCAGGAAGAACACCGCATCCTGCCAGCGCAATCGCCAGCAGGGAAAGGGAGAGGCCAGAAAGCCGACGATTCATTTTTTCTTTACTCCGCTCAGGCGAGTACGCCAGCCTGGCGCATGGCGGCCAGAACACGGGCATGGTTGGCTTCGGACAGGGTGGTCAGGGGAAGACGGATGCCGTTGGGCGACAGGCCCATCTTGTGCACCGCCCACTTGACCGGAATCGGATTGGCTTCGCAGAACAGGTCGCGATGCAATCCAAGCAACTTGAAGTGAATTTCGCGTGCCTTGACGATGTTGCCGCTGGCAGCGGCAACACACATTTCATGCATCAGTCGCGGGGCAACGTTGGCCGTTACCGAGATGTCACCATGAAAACCGAGGCTGATGGTTGCCACAGCGGTCATGTCATCGCCGGTGTACAGGGCGAAATCCTTCGGGGCTCGGGCAATCAGATCACAGGCGCGATCGATATTGCCGGTCGCATCCTTGACGCCAACAATGCCCGGCACTTCGGCCAGACGCAGAATGGTGTCGTTCGACATATCGGCAACGGTACGGCCCGGTACGTTATAGAGCAGGATCGGAAGCTCAACCGCTTCGGCTATCGCCTTGAAATGGCGATAGAGGCCTTCCTGAGTTGGCTTGTTGTAATACGGAACCACCGACAGCGCCATATTGGCGCCAGCCTTCTTGGCGAACTCGGTCAATTCGATGGCTTCCGCCGTCGAGTTCGCGCCGGTACCGGCAATGACCGGAATACGACCAGCGACATGGTCGACGGCTACCTTGATCAGTTCACAATGTTCCTCGACATTGACCGTTGGCGACTCGCCAGTCGTACCGACAACCACGACGCCATCGGTCCCTTCGCTGACATGAAAGTCGAGCAGGTTGCGGAATGCGTTTAAATCGAGGCTGCCATCCTCATGCATGGGCGTAACGATGGCGACAATGGATCCAGTAATCATGGCCTGTTTATGGAATAAGTAATCTGTTGATTGTAACTGAAGGCCATTCCCCGCGGAAAGGCGCTTGGTAACACTTTGTTATTTTTCCGGCAGCCAACAGAGCAGGCCACGCGCCACTCGCATTTTCCCGCCAGGCAACACCAGTTCCGGGTGACGATCCGGAGCAGCAGATTGCAGTTGTCGGGCAAACTCCTCAAGGCGTGCCGCCACCGGAACTTGCCATCCGAGGCAACGCAAACGATAGCGCAGCAGGTTCTTGAGGCGGGGAAGTGAAAGCAGACGCAAGGCCGGCATACGCGCAGCATCCTTTTCGCAAACCAGTTGCCAATCTTGCGCCGCGAGCTCATCAAGCAGGCCGGCCGCTTCGGCGAAATGGCCCGCAGCCTGAACCAGTGACGCTTCTGCCGACGGAAAGCGCTGGCTTATTGCGGTCAACGTCTCGTGACGAAGAAAATTGCGCGTCAACGAGGTGTCGGCATTACTTTCGTCGTCGATCCAGGCCAGACCTTCTGCGGTCGCATACTTTTCGATTTCGGCGCGAGAAACATCGAGCAGCGGACGTAACAGACGCAGCTTGCCAAAACGGCGTTCGACCGGCATTCCCGCCGCCCCGGTGACGCCGGTCCCGCGCAGCAGGTTGAACAATACGGTTTCGGCCTGATCGCCGCGATGCTGGGCCAGCAGAAGACTGTCGCCGAGACATTCGGCAAAAGCCGCATATCGGGCGGCACGGGCAGCTGCTTCCAAGCCAAGCCCGGAAGACATATCGACCGCGACATGGCGAGTCACCAGCCGGACGCCAAGCCGTTGGCAATACCCTGCACAGAATTCCGCCCAGGCATCGGCATTGGGCGACAGCCCGTGATGGACATGAACGGCCGCAATATCGGCAAAGCCGAGACGGCTCAAGACGTGAAGCAGGACTACCGAATCGCAACCACCGGACAGCCCAACCCAAAGCTGCTTGTCCGACTGGAGACGGGTGGAAAGAAAGGCACCAACCCGCTCCCTGAGGTTAGGTAACAGGTTGTTCCTTGTAGCGGCCATAACTCATCAGCCGCTCGTAGCGGGTGGCCAGAAGTTCGGCCGTCGACTGGCCGGATAGCTGTTTCAGCGCGTCCTGCAGCGCCTTCTTGAGATTTTGCGCCATCGCGGCGTGATCGCGGTGAGCACCACCCAACGGTTCATTGACGATCTTGTCGATCAAACCAAGGGTTTTCAAGCGTTGCGCCGTGATGCCCATTGTTTCGGCAGCTTCCGGCGCCTTTTCGGCGCTCTTCCAGAGAATCGAAGCACAGCCTTCCGGCGAAATCACCGAGTAGGTCGAATATTGCAGCATCTGCACCGTGTCGCCGACGGCAATGGCCAGCGCACCACCAGAACCGCCCTCGCCGATGATGGTGACGATGACCGGCACTTTCAGTTCAGCCATCACGTACAGGTTGCGACCAATTGCCTCGGACTGGCCACGCTCCTCGGCATCGATACCCGGATAGGCACCTGGCGTATCCACGAAGGTCATGACCGGAATGCCAAATTTTTCGGCCAGCTTCATCAGGCGCAGGGCCTTGCGATAGCCCTCTGGACG
Organism: Azonexus sp. GW821-FHT04F04; assembly: GCF_059420025.1. Lineage (NCBI taxonomy): Bacteria > Pseudomonadati > Pseudomonadota > Betaproteobacteria > Rhodocyclales > Azonexaceae > Azonexus > Azonexus sp. GW821-FHT04F04. Next base: position 247,193 of record NZ_JBWKSX010000005.1, read on the forward strand.
CGGCATGCCGAAGTTGCGATAAATTTTGTCCTTGGTATCGCGCCCCTTCTGGTGGCCAATGACCATGACCGCCTGACCATTGAAGCGGGCCAGGCCACCAACGATGGCGTGGTCGTCAGCGAAAGCGCGGTCACCATGCAACTCTTCAAAGTCGGTGAAGATCAGCGACAGGTAATCCAGCGTGTAAGGGCGCTGCGGGTGGCGCGCCACTTGAGAAATCTGCCACGGACTCAGTTTGGCGTAGATATCCTTGGTCAGTTGACCGCTCTTCTTCTCCAGTCGCTCGATCTCTTCCGAGATATCGACGGCGGAATCATCCTGCACGAAACGCAGTTCTTCGATCTTGGCTTCAAGGTCGGCGATGGATTGTTCGAAGTCGAGGAAACTAGTTTTCATGGACTGCTCGTTTGCTAAGTTGGCGCGCATTTTACCCCAAAGGTAAGAAGGCTACCGTTTCAGTACTCGACGGGGACAGGATCGAGACTACGCCACAGATACCAGGTGGCGACCGAACGCCAGGGGCGCCAGCGCTCGCCGAACTCGGCGAGGGCGCGGCGAGACTGCTTCTCACCAGCAAAATACCGTTCATAGACAGCGCGCTGCAAGCCGATGTCGTCAAGCGGAAAAATATCCGGCCGCAACTGATGAAAAATCAGGAACATCTCCGCAGTCCACCGTCCAATACCGCGAACAGCGGTCAGTTCGGCAATGATCTCCTCGTCGCTCAATCGCAACCAGGCTGATGGATCCAGTTGCCCACTGACAAAATGCCCGGCCAGATCGCACAGATATTCAATTTTTCGCCTGGATAGGCCGCAGCCCGCCAAGCCACACTCGCCCAATTCAACGACACGGGCCGGCACCACTTCACCGATCTGCGCGACGAATCGGCCCCAGACTGCATCGGCGGCCTTGACGGAAATCTGCTGACCGACAATCGAACGCGCCAAAGTACCGAACGCATCACCACGCGAGACAAGCGACACGCCGACATAACGCTCGACCAGTTCCGCCATCGTCGGATCCTGGCGTGAAAGTTCGGTGGCAGCTTGGGACCAATACTCGGGAAACATCGGCAAATTATAAGGGGATGCCACAGTCAACCGGAAAAACAAGCCCATTTGCGAATTACATAGGACACGGCCATGGTCAAATTTGCTAACATTGCCAAAAATAATCCGGAGAAAAACCAATGCCCGGCACTGGCCTAGTTTTTGTTTATCCGCTTCTCGGCGCGGATGATTCGTGGTCTGGCTTCAGCATAGAACTCGCCCCCGGAAAAACCGATCGCGAGACACTGACACGGCTATTTTCCTCGCCGCTGCTCGACATGTTTGAGCATCGACTCCCATGGTTAATGCCGGCACTCGCTGGCGGATATGACGCAGGCTTGCTGACCGAACGTTCGGTCACCATCTTCCCAAGCCACCCCAACCCACAGGATAGCGATGCACTGAGCGAACTCGAGGCGAATCTCCGCCTGACTCGACGCAAGGTAGGACTGGCCGCGTCACCCGAATCCAAGTTGCCCGGCGCAGGATGCTGGGACTACCTGCTGATCAGCAGCAGCCACGCCCGCAGCCTGCCGCCCTTTACTCTGATCGGCCTGGCCAGTCGCACCGCGCTGGTTGCCACCGATGTGCACACGCACAACGACCGCGAGTGGATTTTGAACAATGCCTGCGTCCTGTCGACTTGCGAATTTTTGCAAACTCGCTCAACGCCGAATGCGAAGGCCGACATTACCCGCCTGAAGTTGCTGAAATTGCTCACCCTGATCGCCGATGATGCCGATGCCGGCGCCCTCGATACCATTTTCCGCGAAGAGCCAAAACTCTCTTACAGCCTGCTTCGACTCGTCAATTCAGCAGCCCTTTCGCCAGGCAGCCCGATCACCAGCTTTACCCAGGCCATCACTCTGCTTGGCCGTCGGCAGTTGCAGCGCTGGTTGCAATTGCTGGTTTATTCCGACCCGAACAACGGCCAGCACCCCAACCCACTGCTGCAAAAAGCAGCGGCGCGTGGTCGCCTCTTTGAACTGCTGGCCAGGCACATAACACCGCCACTTCCCCCCGAGCAGCTAGCCGATACAGCCTTCATGATCGGCACCTTCTCCCTGCTCGACGTACTGCTTGGCATGTCCATGCCGGAAATCATGCGCCAGCTCCCGCTCCTCGACGTCGCTCAGAAAGCGCTGGTCGAACATGCGGGCGGACTGGGTCAACTTCTGGCCGCCGTCACCGCCGCCGACAAGCACGATCTGAAAGCGGCATCGGTCATGCTTGGAGAACTGGGCATCGACAGCAATGATTACTTTGCGGCCCAACTCGAAGCCTATGGCTGGGCTTCGAAGATCCACGTTGGCGCCTGATCAGCCAAAGCGACCGCTCAGGAAAGGGTTGTATTTGCGCTCCTCGCCAAAGGTCGACATCGGCCCGTGGCCGGGCACAAAATCAACGTCGTCACCGAGCGGAAAGAGTTTTTCCTTGATCGAGCGAATCAGCGTGTCGTGATCGCCGCGCGGGAAGTCAGTCCGCCCGATTGAACCCTGGAACAACACATCGCCGACCTGGGCAAGATGGCTCGGCGCGTGGTAGAAGACGACATGTCCAGGCGTATGGCCGGGGCAATGCAGCACATCCAGTTCAACCTCACCGAAGCTGACCTTGTCGCCATCCTTGAGCCAGCGCGTCGGCTCAAAGCTGAGCACATTGGGGAAGCCGAACATCTTGCTCTGCTGCGGCATGCCTTCAATCCAGAAACGGTCTTCCTCGTGCGGGCCTTCAATGATGCTGACACCACACTGTTCGGCCAGCAGCGCAACGCCCCCGGCATGGTCGATATGGCCATGCGTAACGAGTATTTTGGCCAGGCTCAGCTTTTCATCTGCCAAAAAGCGCTGGATGCGCTCGACATCGCCACCCGGATCGATGACAACAGCCTGACGGGTCTTCTCGCACCAGAAAATAGTGCAGTTTTGCTCGAAGGGAGTAACCGGAACGATGGCGTAGCGCATGGCTGAAAATGGATAATTTGACCGGCCCGGATTATCGCATGCCAACGCGCTTGCCCGGCACCGCCCGCCCCCTTAAACTCCCTGCCGACAGCCCATTTCCCTTCTCGAAAGCCAGCCACTCATGCTCGACCACCCGCTACCGGATCTTGATGCCTGGGCTCTTCTCTTCAGCAGCAATACGCTGCCCATCCTCCGCATTACCAAGCGGCGAATCGAAGAAATGCGGGCCAATCTTGACCGCGTCGACGCCCGTGAACTTGCCCGGCTGATCCTGCAGGACCCGATCATGACGGTCCGCGTCCTGGCCTTCACCCAGCCGATGCGCGGACGTTCCCTGCAGCACGACATCACAACCATTGCCAGCTCGGTCGTCATGGCTGGCATCGAGCCATTTTTCAATCACTTCAGCGAACTGTTCACAATCGAAGACCAACTCAAGGAGGCGGGGCCACATGCTCTGCTCGGTGTCCTGCAGATCGTCCGCCGAGCCCAGCGGGCCGCCGACTACGCACAGGACTGGGCGGTCTGGCGGCATGACGTGAATATGGAAGAGGTGCGTATTGCCGCCCTGCTGCACGACCTTGCCGAAATTCTGGTGTGGTGTTCCGCGCCGAGCCTCGGGCTGGCCATTCACGACCAGCAGAAAGCCAACCCGACGATGCGCAGCGCCGATGCGCAGAAGCAGACCCTTGGCTTCTCCTTCCAGGAAATCCAGCTCGAACTCTGCCGCGTCTGGAACCTGCCCGAATTGCTGCGCACGCTGATCGACGAAGACAACGCCGAGAACCCGCGCGTGCGAAACGTCACGCTGGCCGTCCGCCTCGCCCGCCACTCATCCTACAACTGGGAAGACCCGGCGTTGCCCGACGACTACAAGGATATCGGCGAGCTGCTCAATGTCACGCCGGACACCGTTCGCCAACGCCTCGGCCTGTTGCCGGTACCAGCCCGCGAGGCTGATGGCGAAGCCGCCCTGGCCTAGCGCACTATCCGCAGAATCGCAGGTTGGCCCAATCGAGCAGGAGTTCCGGCATCTGATAGGCAGCGAAGATCAGTGCCAGCACCAACGCCAGCAGTGCTACACCAACCCCACCGAGGAACCAGCGCCAGTTCGGCTTCACGTTGCCACGCTGAGCCGGGCAAGCGGTTTCTCGCTGACCGGCCACGAACAGATGGCAGCCAGAATCGACAAGCCGATCGAGATTGACCAGGCCAGCGAGTACGAGCCGGTTTCGTCGAAAATACGCCCGCCGAGCCAGGCGCCAAGGAAGCTGCCGAGCTGGTGGCCGAGAAAGACCACGCCGGTCAGCATCGACATGTAGCGCAGCCCGAAAATCTGGGCGATCAGGCCGTTGGTCAGCGGCACGGTGCCAAGCCACAGGATGCCGATGACGGCAGCGAAGATCCAGGCTGCTGCGGTGGACAGCGGAACCAGCATGAAAATCAAAATGGCCACGGCACGCAATCCGTAGATCCAGACGAGCAGATTTTTCTTGCTCGAGCGCCCGCCAGCCCAGCCAAAATAGAAGGATCCAAAAATGTTGAACAGGCCGATCAGGGCCACCGCTGTCATGCCGACATTGGCCGACATGCCGGCGTCTACCAGATACGACGGCAGGTGCAGCATGATGAAAGCCGTCTGGAAACCACACACGAAATAGCCCCAGAACAGGTAGTGGAAACTGCGCTCGCGGCTTGCCTCGTGCAGCGCCTCGACGACCGATTGCCCAGCCCCGGCTGAAGGCTTGTGACCATCGGCCATGGCATACGCCAGCGGGGCGATCAGACCGACACCGCAGGCGAGCAGGACGAGCGCGCTCTGCCAGCCGTAGGTGGAGATCATCATCTGGCCGATGGGGAGCACGGCGAACTGGCCGAACGAACCGCCGGCACTGGCGATACCGAGGGCGAGGCTGCGCTTTTCCGGCGTCGTATGGCGGCCAATGACGCCCATGATGACCGGGAAGGTCGTTCCGGACAGACCGAGACCGATGAGCAGGCCGGCCGACAGGTCGAGCGTCAGCGGCGTCGGCGACACCGACATGAGGACCAGCCCGAGCACATAAAGCGCCGCCGCGACGAGCAGCGTGCGCCCGGCACCATAGCGATCGGCGATGGCGCCGGCAAACGGCGAGCCGAGGCCCCAGACCAGATTCTGCAGGGCAAAGGCAAACGAGAAGGTCTCGCGGGACCAGCCATTGTCGGCCGACATCGGCTGCAGGAAGAGGCCCGCCGTGTGGCGGACGCCCATCGACAGCGTCAGGATGACGCAGCCGGCAATCAGGATGAGCGTCGGCGTGCGCCAGTTCGTATTTGTTGTCGTCATGAAAGATCCCGAGCAAGGTCCGTTGGAGCCTCTGGCTTACGCCTGGTTCCCGGCACGTGCTTCGAGCCCCTCCCAGCGCTCGAGCATGACCATCAGTTCATCATCGATGGCAGCCAGACGGTCAGATGCCTTTTGCGCCGCAGCCGGATCGGTCTGGTAGAGGGATGTATCGGCGAGGCGCTTGCCCAGTTCGGCCTGCTCGGCTTCCAGCCCAGCAATTTTTCCCGGCAACTCCTCCAGCTCGCGCTGCTCTTTCCACGACAGTTTTTCGCCCTTCGGCTTGGCCGGCTCCACGACTCTGGCTGGCTCGGCAGCCTTGGCGAGCGGCTTGGCCTCTGCTTTCGCCTTGGGCGTTTCCTTCGCCACGCTAGCCTTGTAGGTCGCCCAGTCGGTGTAACCGCCGGCGTATTCCTTCCAGACGCCATCACCTTCGGCAGCGATGGTCTGGGTCACGACATTGTCGATGAATGTCCGGTCGTGGCTGACCAGAAACAGCGTGCCTTCGTAGGTCTGAAGCAGCTCTTCGAGCAATTCCAGGGTTTCGATGTCGAGGTCGTTGGTCGGTTCGTCGAGGACCAGCACGTTGGCCGGCTTGGCGAACAAGCGGGCCAGCAGCAGACGGTTGCGCTCGCCACCGGACAGCGAGCTGACCGGCGAACGGGCGCGCTCCGGGGCAAACAGGAAATCTTCAAGGTAGCCGATGACGTGCTTGCGGGCACCGCCGATATCGACCCAGTCCGAGCCAGGGGAAATCACGTCGGACAGGGTCGAATTGGGATCGAGTTGGGTGCGGAACTGGTCGAAATAGGCGATATCCATTTTCGTGCCCTGGCGCACGATGCCGGAATCCGGCTTGATTTCGTCGAGGATCAGGCGGAGTAGCGTCGTCTTGCCGGCGCCGTTCGGGCCGATCAGGCCGATCTTGTCACCGCGCTGAATGCGGGTTGAGAAATCGCGCACAATTTGCCGTTGACCGTAGGATTTATAGACGTGCTCGAGTTCGGCCACCAACTTGCCGCTCTTGTCGCCGGAATCGAGTTGCAGATTGACCTTGCCCATCCGCTCGCGCCGGGCCTGCCGTTCGGCCCGCAATTGATCGAGCCGCTGAACACGGAACACGGCGCGCGTCCGCCGCGCTTCGACACCCTTGCGAATCCAGATTTCCTCTTCCTTGAGCAGCTTGTCGGCCCGCGCATTGGCCAGGCCTTCTTCGTGCAGCATGGCTTCCTTGCGCAACTGGTAATCCTTGAAACTTCCGGGAAAGCTGACCAGCTTGCCACGATCCAGCTCGACGATGCGGGTGCACACGCGGTCGAGGAACGAACGATCGTGGGTGATGAAAAACAGCGTGACGCCCGACTCGATAAGCAGATTTTCGAGCCATTCGATGGCCGCAATGTCGAGGTGGTTGGTCGGCTCGTCAAGGAGCAAAACCTCCGGCGCGACGGCCAGGGCCTGAGCCAGCGCCAGGCGCTTCTTCTGGCCGCCGGACAGGCTGCCGACCTTGGCATCGGGATCCAGACTAAAACGCTCGATGACCCGCTCGGCCTGCGCCTCGAAGGCCCAGGCGCCACGCGCCTCAAGCTCGTGTTGAAGCTCGGACATGCGTTCGAGCAAGACGTCGTGATCGGCATCGATTTCACCCAGCTTGTGCGATACCTCGTGGTATTCGGCCAGAATCGCCGCGTTTTCGCCCATGCCGGATATGACCGCCTCGAAAACCGTCGCCTCCATGTCGAAAGGCGGTTCCTGTGGCACGTAGCCGACGCGGATGCCCGGCTGAACCCAGACCTCGCCATCATCGAGCCGACCACGCCCGGAGCCGGCGGCCATGGCAGCGAGCATGGATGACTTGCCGGTGCCGTTGCGGCCGATCAGGGCGACCCTTTCGCCCGGATCGAGCAGGAAATCGGCGTGATCGAGAAGCGGCACGTGGCCGTAGGCAAGGCAGGCGGAGGAGAGTTTTAGGTAGGGCATTGGTCGCAATAAAAACGGCGCCCCACAGGGCGCCGCGTTGGGAAGAAACGGATTTTATCCGCTAGCGGAGCAATCAGGTGGTAAAGCGTGCCAACTGGGCTTGCAAGTCATCCGCCATGCGCTGCAGGTTCTGCGCCCGATCACTGTTTTGCAGGGCACGACTGTTACTGCCCTCGGCAGCCTGGGCGATATTTTCGACCAGACGGGCAATCTCCTGGCTCGCCGTGCTCTGCTCACGCGTGCTATCGGCAATGCTATGCACGACCTCCACCGTTTCCTGCGCCCGCTGGTCAATGATCTGCAACGACTCGCCGGCCTGCCGTGCCATGTCAACGCTGCCACTCATGTTGGCGCTAACACTCTGCATGCGCTGCACGGCCCGCCCCGTTTCATCGAGAATGGCCGACACCGTGGTGGCAATTTCCTGGGTGGACACGGAAGTCCGCTCGGCCAGCTTGCGGACCTCGTCGGCAACCACGGCAAAACCCCGCCCCTGCTCGCCAGCCCGTGCCGCCTCAATGGCGGCATTAAGCGCCAAGAGATTGGTCTGATCGGCAATTTCGCGAATCACGCCGACCACACTGGAGATCTGTTTCGAACGCTCGCCGAGCGACTCGATCAATACGGCCGACTCATTGATTTCACCGGCAACGCGCTCCAACTCGAGCATCGCACTGGACACCACCTGGCGTCCGGAACCCGTGACTTCTTTGGCGCTCTCCGAAATCTGTGCCGCATGATTTGCGTTATCCGCAACATGGGTGATGCTCACCGACAACTGTTCGACCGAGGCCGCGATCCCCGAGGCCGATGACGAAGCCTGTTCGGACGCCGCCAAAGCCGAGCGGGCGGCATCTTGCAGATCATTGGCCGCAACACCAACTTGCGACGACGAAGCAGACACGCCACGTACCAGATTTCGCACACTTTCCGACATCAGCCTGAAGGCATTGCCGATAACGTGTACCTCGTTGCGGCTATTCGAATCACCCACCAGAAGCCCTGAAGCTCGCAGGTCGCCATTGCTGATTCGCGTCGCCTCCTCAACCATCTGCGCCAAACCGCGCAGACGGAAACTGACCAACAGATAGACGATGGTCGCCAGCAGAGCGGCGGCCGCGATGCTGATCAGGATAACCATATTGCGCAAGGCGTGGCTCTCTTCCAGGTACTCGTCCAGCCAGCTACCGGTTGCCACTGTCCATCCCCAGGCCGCGGAAGTGGCGCCATAGACAATTTTTTCGCGCTCGGCGCCGGAAGCATCGTTCATGGCATAACGAACCAGCCCCGCCTTTTTGGCCAGCAACTCGGCAATCGCCGCCTTGGCAACGGCCGGCACATCGGTCTCGCCAACCATCACGCCCTGCAACTTGGGATGCAGCACGAACTCGCCGATAGCTTTCTCGTCAGTCGGCCGCACGATGAAAACGTAACCCGTCTTGCCGGCAACCTGGCTGCCAAACTGGTCGCGGATGCGCTTCAAGTCGTTGTCGAGCGAAATGCGTACCGAATAGGCGCCCCAAGCTTTTCCATCCGGTCCCTTGAGCAACTTGACCGTGCTGAAATTGTATTTTCCACCACGAATAGCCAGGCCCTGATAGTCCTGCCCGGCAAGAATGGCCTTGGCCACCGGGTCGCCATCGGGAATCGCCACACCGTTCATGTATTTGCCGTCCTTGTCCTTCAACAAGGTGGCCAGACGATAGAGCTTCTTGTCGTGAATAACCAGGAAGGCTGTATCGTCACCGGTCAAATCGCGAAATGCCTTGAGCAGCCGATCATTGCCGTTGAGGACTTCGCCGCCCAGCCTGACCACCGGCAAGTCAACCGCACCGGTCTTGATCATGCCAACACCGAGTTCCGGCTGGCCGCCAATGAATTTGACGAAGAACTGGGACTCCGCGTCGCCTCTGACCTGCACGCCGCTAAATATTGAATCCAGCATGCTGGCCATCAGCTTTGCTTCATGCTCCAGATTCTTTTCGGCAACGGCAACGGCAGCGCTATCGGCCTTGTTTTGAACCAGCAAAGTGAGAATTGAAAAAACGGCGATCAGGGCAGCAATCGTTGCAAATATCAATTGCTGAGCAATAGGGCGTCGCGCAAATCCAGCAAACATGACAAATCTCCCCGTATCGTTATATTGTGATTTTCAAATCTATCATAATGCTTTCCTCGTCGGTACAATGCGCTCCGCTGAATGCCTCCATAGTTAAATGGATATAACACGCCCCTCCTAAGGGCGAATTGGTGGTTCGATTCCACCTGGGGGTACCAGCCCCATTCCTCGGCGCAAGGCCATGAGACCCGCAAAAAAAACTCCCCAACACGCCGTCGATATCAGCGAAGAGAGCGGTGTCCGCAACCTGCATTTCGGCTCCGACTGGATACAGGGTGCCATGCGCATTGCTCGTCCGTGGTCGCTGGAACTGGCCTACACCCGAGAAATGATGGCCGGGCTGCTCATGCGGCCAACCAGCCACTGGCCGCGCAGCGCCCTGCTGATCGGCCTCGGCGCCGGGTCGCTGGCCAAATTCATTTACCGCTACTTGCCCGACTGCCGGATCACGGTGGTCGAGATCAATCCGCAGGTCGAGTTCATCGCGCGTCAGTATTTCAAGTTGCCGGACGACCCGCGCCGCCTTGATGTGGTGCTTGGTTGCGGCGCCGACTACATGCTGGGCGGCGACCGGCGTTTCGACATGATGCTGATCGATGGTTACGACCCCGACGCGAAAGCCGGCGTGCTCGACACCGATCCTTTCTACCAGGCCTGCCGGGCCCGCCTGAGCGACAAGGGGCTGTGCAGCATCAACCTGCTTGGCCGCAACCGCGGTTTTGCCGGCAGCGTCGAGCGCATCCGCTCGGCGTTTGATGGCCGTGTCGCCATTTTTCCATCGTGCGACAGCGGCAACACCATCGCTTTCGCGACCGGTGGTGAGCCGGTCGATGTCTCGCTCGACGACTTGCGCGCCCGCGCCGTACAACTAAAAAAAGACACCCGCCTTGACCTGCTGCCAACGATCAGCCGCCTGCAGCTGGCCCACCCGCTACCGGACGGCCGCCTGCGCATCTGACCCCGGCAAGGCTTGCTTTTCCGGATTTTTCAGCCAGAATGGAATGATCCTCCACCGACAATAACGACAAGGCGGACAGAACAAAAATAACAAGCAGGGGTTTTAACCTGACTTTTTATTTTTCCTATCCAGGAGGAGCTTATGCTGTCTATTCAGGATGTTATTGACTATTGCGACCTTGACCAAGGAGAGATCGAGGCCATCGCAGAACACGAACACATTCCAATCACGGTTGCTGCCGAAATGAGCGAAGTATTGTTGTGCTCACCCGATGGCGTTTGCCGTCTGCATTCGATGATCATCGAGAACATGCAGCAGGCGCTTGAATCAGGCCATTACCAGCACGTGAAGGATTTGGCGCAAACCTACGAACACCTGCAGCGGACTCACCCGATCCCGTCGAATTAGCGACCGTATCTTCGCCAGTCAGGCTGTACGACCCGAGCCCCCACCATCAAGGTCGGGGTTTTTTCATTTCAATTTAGGCCAAAATTTCGGGTTGACCGTAGCAAACGTGCCACGCCCCGAAGCCTGTGGGTCAGGCGTGGCGGGCTTGGGCGTAGCCGTGCTCGACAGCATAGAGGGCGACCTGCACGCGGCTGCTCATGTTCAGTTTCTTGAAAATGTTCTGCACGTGAATCTTGACCGTGCTCTCGGCCAGATCGAGCTTGCGGGCGATTTCCTTGTTGCTCTCGCCATGGGCCAGAGAAAGCAGGATATCGCGTTCGCGCGGCGAAAAACGATCGCGCTCGCCGCTTGTTGCTTCAGCCTTGGGCGGATTACGCACGCCCTGGATCAGTTTCGCCGTCATTTGTTGAGAAACGACTGACTCGCCCTGTGCGGCCCGCCGGATGGCGTCGATCAGCGCGTCAGTTTCGATATTCTTGAGCAGATAACCGCTGGCCCCGGCCCGCAAGGCATCGACCAGATCCTGCGCATCCTCCGACACGGTCAGCATCAAGACGCTGACCTCCGGCATTTCCTCGGCGATGACCTTGACCGCTTCGAGGCCGGAAACCCCGGGCATGTGGAGGTCAAGCAAGGTCACATCCGGTTTCAGCGAACGAGCGCGCTTGATGCCTTCCAGCCCGTCACCCGCTTCGCCGACGACCTCGAAATCATCATTGCGCTGGAGCAGCGACTTGATTCCGCTGCGAAACAGCGTGTGGTCGTCAACCAGCAGGACACGGATTTTTTCGCTCATATTCAGACAACCTCTTTGTTTTCGCGGGGCAGGGTCAAGGTAACCCGGGAACCTTCGCCGGGTTTCGATGCGACGCGACACTCGCCGCCAATGCGGTGGGCGCGTTCGCGCATGATTTTCAGGCCGACATGGCGGTCGGACAAGCAGTTCGGATCGTTTTCCGGATCGAAGCCGACGCCATCATCCTCGATATTGACGCCAATCCGGCCAATTTCGCGTTTGACAACGACCCGAACCTGGCTGGCCTTGGCGTGCTTGCGGATATTGGACAGCGACTCCTGAACGATGTGCATGATCTGGATTTCGTCGGTCGGCACCTGCGCGGCGCCGCTGCCGATGCGCTCGAAAGCCGTGGCGATACCGGTCTGCCCCTCGAATTTTTCCAGCGTGGACTGGATGGCCGTATCGAGGTCGGACTGATGGACGCGCGTCCGGAAATGGACGAGCAATTCGCGCACGTCGTCGTAGCTTTCCTGCACCCCTTCGCGTAGCTGGCCTGCCGTCTGCATGGCTTCTTCGACCTTGCCCTTGCGCAGCGAGTCCTGCAGCAACTGGACCTGGATGTTGAGAAAAGCCAGGCCCTGAGCAATCGAGTCGTGCAACTCCTGGGCAAGCAGGTTGCGCTCCTCGGAAACAGCCAGCTCCTTCTCGCGCGACTTGAGGCGCTGGTTTTCGATGGCGACGCCGAGGTGATGCCCGAGCGTTTCGAGCAGATGGATTTGCTGCTCGGAGAGCGCCTGCGGCCGTTTGAAATAAAGGTTGTAGACGCCAAGTTTCTGCTTGTCGTAAAGAATGCTGAAGGCGGTCGCTGTGGCAAAACCTTCGCGGATGCAGGTGCGCAATTTCATGCCTTCCGGCGGGTTGACCGTGGCAAAGGCGGCCGAAATGCCGGTCTGGAAGACCTCGCCGCACAAGCAATCACCACAATTCATTTCCGCCTCGTGGTCGAGGAAACCATCGGACAGTCCTTGATGGGTGATCAAAAACAACCTGTCCGACTGCTGTTCGTACATGCGCACCGCACCGGCATCCGCCCCCAGGGCGCTCATGATCTGATCAAGAAAACCCTCGCTGAGCACTGTCACCGGGGCCGGTTCGCTGAGAAAGGTGGTCACCGAATAGAGGATGCTCAATTCGTGATTGCGCTGGGCGAGACGGCGGGTTTCGGCCTCGACCCGCTGTTCCAGCGTGTTGTAAACATTCTGCAGATGCTCCGCCATCTGGTTGAAGCCGAAGGCCAGCCCGCCCAGTTCGTCATCGCTGGAGACCGGAACGCGCACCGTCAGGTCGTCAATGGTCATGCGCTGCATGCCGGAGTGGAGGACGCCGACCGGCCTGATGACCAGCCGCGAAAAATAGCGGATCAGAACGATCGTACCAATGATCGCCAGAACGACCAGCGCTGCCTGCACGGTACGCAGCAAATTGGTATCGAAGGCGTAGGTACGCTCCATCGCCAGCGCCAGTTCGTTGATCTTGCTGACAAAGGGCTCGAGTTCGGCGTCAAAACGGTCGACGGCGCCTTCCCGCTCGCCCCGCACGCCAGCCAGATAGCCGGCGACCAGCGGCCGCACCGTATCACGCCAGACCTGCTCAACCTTTTGCAGGTGTTCCTGCACCTCGGCATTGCGTGGCGGCGACAACGGCCGCTCCGGATCACCTTGTTGCAGGTCACGCAGAACCTTGTCGAAACGCTGCATTTCTTCACTCAAGGCCTGCGAAGCGCCGACCTCAGGCGCCTTCGCCTCGAGGTCGCGCGCCATCAGGTGGCCCATGCGGTAGGTCCGCATGCGCTGGCTACCGGCATCATTGATTGCCGCAGCGACACCTTCCAGTTGCCAGGAAATAAGCAGCGTCAGGCCGATGGCCGTGGCGGCCACCAGAAAAAAGACCACCAGCATGCCGATGATCTTGCGCGAGAGCTTGCCGGGGTTGGCTAGCATCAATCATTGCCCGAATACGAATTGTCTAACCTTAGCGCCCCGCCAGCGGGAAAGCAAAGGGGATAGATCAAGAAAAAGCCCGCCGGTTTGACCCGGCGGGCAAAAGTCGCTTTGGAGAGAGCGCGGCGACGATAAATCGACTGAAAACCTCAGGCGGCCTGTTTCTCGACGTGGGCCTGCTTTTCGTAAAGGAACTCGAGCACGGCGGCGCGGTAGCCGATGTAGTCCGGATCGTGGGCCAAGGTCAGGCGATGGCGCGGACGCGGCAGGTTAACATCCAGGATTTCGCCGATGGTGGCCGCCGGGCCGTTGGTCATCATGACAATCTTGTCGGAGAGCAGCACGGCTTCGTCAACGTCGTGGGTAACCATGACCGTGGTCGCCTTGGTCGCCTCGCAGATGCGCATCAGCTCGTCCTGCAGCTTGGCGCGGGTCAGCGCGTCGAGGGCGCCGAACGGCTCGTCCATGAGCAGCACTTTCGGTTCCATGGAGAGCGCCCGGGCGATGCCGACGCGCTGCTTCATGCCGCCCGAAATTTCGTTCGGATATTTGCCGCTGGCGTGATCGAGGCCAACCAGACTGATCGCGGCGGCCGTCCGCTCACGCAGCTTCGCTTTGCCTTCCTTGGCGCCGAACACCCGTTCGACGGCCAGATAGACGTTTTCGAAGCAGGTCAGCCAGGGCAGCAGGCTGTGGTTCTGGAAAACCACCGCGCGTTCCGGGCCGGGACCGGCAATTTCGCGGTCTTCGAGCAGCAGCACACCGTCGGTTGGCTTGGTCAGGCCGGCAATCAGGTTGAGCAGCGTCGACTTGCCGCAGCCCGAGTGACCAATCAGCGCGACGAACTCGCCTTGCTTGATGGTCAGGTTGATGTCGCGCAGGGCGACAAATTTGCCCTTCTTGGTATCGAAGGTCTGACCAACGGATTGAACCTGTACGAACTTTTCCATGTTGTGCGCTCCGCTCATGACGATTCCTTGGTCAACTTCCTGGCAAGCAGGATCAGGCTTTGTTCGAGGATGAGGCCGACGATACCGATGACGAAGATGGCGATGATGATGTGCTCCACCTTCAGGTTGTTCCACTCGTCCCACACCCAGAAGCCGATGCCGACACCGCCGGTGAGCATTTCTGCGGCCACGATGACCAGCCAGGCGGTGCCGATGGACAGGCGGATGCCGGTCAGGATGTAGGGCAGCACGGCCGGCAGCAGGATCTTGGTGACGACCTTCCACTCCGACAGCGCCAGGACGCGGGCGACGTTGAGGTAATCCTGCGGCACGCGCTGGACGCCCTGGGCGGTATTCATGATCATCGGCCAGATCGAGCAGATGAAGATTGTGTAGGTCGCCGCCGGGTCAGCCCGCTTGAAGACGAGCAGGCCGATCGGCAGCCAGGCGAGCGGCGAAACCGGACGGAGCAGGCTGATGATCGGATTGATCATGGCCGACAGGAAGGCCGAGCGGCCAAGAATGAAGCCAAGCGGGATGCCGACCACCGCGGCAAAGCCGAAGCCGATGCCGACGCGTTGCAGCGAGGACAGGATGTTCCAGCCGATGCCCTGGTCGTTCGGGCCGTTCTGGTAGAACGGGTCGGCGAACAGCAGGGTGGCCGCATCCCAGGTTTGCAGCGGGCCGGGAATGCTGCCGCCTTTCATCGTGGCGATGTACCAGATGCCGATCAGCACCACCATGCCGAGCAGCGGCGGCAGGACGGCGCGGCCAACACCGGCCAGCCTTTCGCTGAAGGGAGTGCCCGGCTCGGCCGGGACGGTTACTGTTTTTTCCATTATCTTTTCCTTGGCGGGAGCAGCTGCCGCTTCTACGACGGCGACTTCCTGAATTCCACGGTCAACCGGAATTTTTGCCCCAAATTCAACATTCATCGTCAGTGCGCTCATGGTTCTCTCCTAAGCGTTTGGTGAGCCGTCATTCCCGCGCCGCGCAGGGAGTACCCTTGGGGTGCGAACGCGGGAATCCAGGATGAGGCGTCTGGATTCCCAGTCATGCCGGAAATGACGAGTCCGGGCTTGATTTAAGCCTTGACCTTGAAGCCATCGGCGTACTTGGCCGGATCCTTGCCGTCCCAGACCACGCCGTCGATCATCTTCGAGGTCCGCATCTCGCTCTTCGGCAGGGCCACACCCGCGGCAGCGGCGCCCTGCTTGTAGACGTCAATGCGATTGACCTGCTTGGCGACCGCCAGATAATCCGGATGGTTCTTGAGCAAGCCCCAGCGCTTGTGCTGGGTCATGAACCACATGCCATCGCTGAGGTAAGGGAAGTTGACCGCACCATCGTTGAAGAACTTCATGCAGTTCTTGTCATCCCAGCTCTTGCCGAGGCCGTTCTGGTAGCGACCGAGCATGCGGGCGACGATGACTTCGGTGTCGGTATTGACGTAAGCCTTGCTGGCGATGGTTTCAGCCGTCTTCTGCTTGTTGGCGATGGAGGCGTCGATCCACTTGCTGGCATCGAGAATGGCGGCGACCACAGCGCGCGCCGTATTCGGGTTCTGCTTGACCCAGTCTGCCGTCGTGCCGAGCACCTTTTCCGGGTGATCAGTCCAGATATCCTGGGTCGTCGTTGCCGTGAAACCAATGTTGTCCATGATGGCGCGGTTGTTCCACGGTTCGCCGACGCAGAAACCATCCATGTTGCCGACCCGCATGTTGGCGACCATCTGCGGCGGTGGCACGGTAATCGTCTTGACATCCTTCAGGGGGTTGATGCCCTGGGCGGCCAGCCAGTAGTACAGCCACATGGCGTGGGTGCCGGTCGGGAAGGTCTGGGCGAAGGTGTATTCGCGCTCCTTCTTGGCGACCAGCTTGGCCAGACTGCTGCCATCGGTGGCCCCCTTGTCCTTCAACTGGTTGGACAGCGTGATCGCCTGGCCGTTGTTGTTCAGGCTCATCAACGCAGCCATGTCCTTCTTCGGACCGCCGACACCGAGCTGGACGCCGTAGATCAGGCCGTACAGCACGTGGGCACCATCGAGTTCGCCATTGACCAGCTTGTCGCGCACCGAAGCCCACGAGGCTTCCTTGGTCGGGATGATCTTGATGCCGTACTTCTCGTCAAATTTCATGACCGAGGCCATGACGACGGAGGCGCAGTCGGTAAGCGGGATGAAGCCGATACGGACTTCCTTCTTTTCGGGGGCGTCGGAACCAGCGGCCCAGGCACCGCTGCGAACGCCGGGAGGGACCATGGCCATCAGAGAGGCTCCCAAGGCAGTTGAAACGAAATCACGACGTGAAAAGCTCGGCTTGTCAGCGACGACTTCCGGCACGACCAGTTTATTGTCTTCCATTGCTTGCTCCTTGATTACGAGAATCTAAAAAACAAAATGGGCGTCTCATCCTGGCTGCCGGTTGGCAGCTCGGATGGACGCCCTTGTCCTTGAATCGGCTTTACTCGACTCTCGCCCGGCCGCCATTGACCGTGCGCTTTGACAGGACTATCGCAATGGCCGTGCCAGGCCTAGTTATTTAGAACTAGTTACAAATAACTACTTTATTTTCAATTACTTGGTATCTGCATTTCTTGCCCCCCCGGGCCGGCACCGATGCACTATTGCAGTGCAGCAAGTGGTTTTACCGCACAGCTTTAGAGCAGCACGCGCGCCATATCGATGACGTCGCGCGCCACTTTGGCCATCGACTGACCGCGCTCCATGGCCAACTTGCGCATGGCGTGATAAGCCGCATCCTCGTCCAGGCCACGTGCCTTCATCAGGACGCCCTTGGCCTTGTCGACGAGCTTGCGGTCGGTCAATTTCTGCGAGACCTCGTCGAGTTCCCGGCGCAGGGCCTGGGTATCCTCGAAACGAGCCCGCGCCACTTCGACAATCGGCTTGATCCGTTTCGGGTCGAGACCGTCGACGACATAGGCCGAAACGCCTGCCTTGACAGCGTCGCGGATGGTTGATTGGCCATCCTCCTGGGTAAAGATGACAACCGGGCGCGGCATATCCTTGTTCATTGCCGCCAGATGTTCGAGGGTGTCGCGACTCGGGCTGTCGGTGTCGATCAGGATGACATCGGGTTGCAGACGCTCGACTTCGGCTGTCAGGTTTTCCGAGCCGGCCAGAATGGCTGCGACCTGATAGCCGGCCAGCGCGAGACCGGCACAGATTTCGCCGGCGCGGGAACGGGATTCATCAATAACGAGTACGGTAATCATGAGGCTTGACTAGCAAGCTACAGGCCAGCAACCTCGAGCGCCGCCGTCGCCATGGCCTGAACCACCAGTTCATGCTCGCCGATGGCATTGCCCAGCGAAAATTCGACATTCGGATAGGTCGACCGTAGCGCTTCGATCATCTCCGGCGTCTCCTTCTTCAAATGGCCGCCACGGGCGACGAACATCGGCATTACGACGATCTTGTCGGCGCCCTGGGCGATCAACTCGGCGGCCCGCTCCGGCAAGGTCGGACTCATGAACTCGAGAAAGGCCAGTTCGACCGGCACGCTCGTCATGCGTTGGCGAATGGCCGCCTGCACGCGGCGCATCGGATTGGCCCATTCCGGGTCGCGAGCGCCGTGGGCGAAGAGGATGAGGGCGGTAGTCATGGCAAATCTTCCGTTCGTTTGTTCAGTCTGGCCGCCGGAACTGGTGGCCGCAGGTAGTGCGATATCTTAACTGGAGGATTCCCCGGGATATCGCAAAAACCATGAACGGCCTCGAAATGTGACGAAAAGACAAGCCAGGAAAACCGCATCGTGCACTTTGCCAACGCTTGCGATAGGATGGACGAAATTCGAAAGATACCCGATGGACGGGGCCCGGACGGGGGAAGAATGCGAGGATTACTGAATCGTCAAATCATCTTTTGGCACCTGACAGTTTTTCTGTGCTGTTTGGCCAGCGCCCTCTGGTCAGTTGCGGCATTGGCGGCAAGCAACGGCACCGAAAGTGCTCCCCGCATTCTTCATGTCGTCACCGATGACAACTACCCGCCCTATCTTTTCCGCAACTCGGCTGGCGAACCCGAGGGCTATCTGGTCGACTACTGGAACCTCTGGGAAAAGAAAAATGGCGTAAAAATCCAGTTGACCGCGACAAACTGGGCGGAAGCGCAGGAAATGCTCAAGGATGGCCGGGCGGACGTCATCGACATGATTTTTCGCACGCCGTCACGCGAACCTTTTTATGACTTCTCGGCCCCCTACGCCGACCTCCCGGTTGCCATCTTCAACCACGCCTCAATCACTGGCATCAGCGGCGTATCGACACTTCACGGCTTTCAGGTCGGGGTCCAGGCGGGCGATGCGTGCATCGACAAGCTGGCCGAGAACGGGATTACCAATCTGCTCGTTTACCGGAATTATGCCGAGTTGATCGATGCCGCCCAGCGTCAGGAGGTCAAGGTTTTCTGTCTCGACGAGCATCCGGGAAACTTCTATCTTTACAAGGCCAAAGCCGAGAACACCTTTCTCAAGGCATTCGTGCTCTACCAGGGCCAGTTCCATCGTGCCGTCCGCAAGGGCAATCTTGAAACGCTCAAGGTGATCGAGCAAGGCATGCAGGCGATCAGCGCCGATGAAGAGGCCGCGCTTCGAAAAAAATGGTTTGGCACACCGCTCGATCTCGGGGCCTACGGTCGCTATCTGGGCTGGGGCGTTCTTTCCATGGTGCTGCTTGGCACCGTACTGCTGGCCTGGAACCTGACATTGCGCCGCCAGGTTGCGGCCAAGACATCGACGCTCAAGCAAGCACTGAAGGAATTGCACGAGGCGCATCAGGTAACCCAGAAAGCCCAGGAAAACCTTGCCACGACACTACAAGCAATGCCCGACCTGCTCTTCGAACTGGATGCCGACGGACGCTATATTGACGTCTTTGCCAGCCAGGAGGCTCTGCTCGCCAGCCCGAAGGAAAACCTGATCGGCAAACGGGTCGACGAGATTCTGCCGCCCGATGCTGCGCACATGGCCAAGGCGGCGATTGCCGGGGCCATCGAGCACGGCAGCGATTACGGCAGGACAATTTGCCTGAAGCTGGGCGACAAGAAGCACTGGTTCGAACTCTCGGCAACACGCAAGGCGCCGGAAGCCGATGGCTCCTTCCATGCCATGGTGCTGTCCCGCGACATCACCCAGCGCTGGGAAGCCGAACAGGCTCTGCTGGAAGCCAGGGAAGCTTCGCTCCTGGCCGAACGTGACAAGCATTTCCGTACCCTCTTCGAGGCTGCACCGGTGGCGCTTTCCTATGTCAGGGGCGAGGAAATCACCCTGGTCAATCAGCGTTTCGTTGAACTGTTCGGCTATCGAAGCGGAGAGATTCCCGACCTCGAAACCTGGTGGCTGCGCGCCTATCCCGATCCGGTCTATCGCGACTGGGTAAAGGAAACCTGGCAGTCCGCCATTGAACGGGCCAGCGCTACCGCCGGCACGCTGGACAGCCTGGAGTATCGAGTGCACAGCAAGGATGGCCGGGAATTGACCTTGCTTATCGGCGGCCAGTTGATCGACGAGGGCATGATCGCCACCTTTACCGACATCTCTGCACAAAAGGCGGCTGAAGCGGCCCTGAAGGAAGCCAAGGAACTGGCCGATGCGGCCAACGTGGCAAAGAGCTCTTTTTTGGCCAATATGAGCCATGAAATCCGGACGCCGATGAATGCCATCCTCGGCTACACCTATTTGCTGGGCAAGACGCCCTTGCTGCCGGAACAAACGGACCGCCTGGAAAAGATAGAAGGTGCTGGCAAACACCTGCTCTCGATCATCAATGACATTCTCGACGTTTCGAAAATCGAAGCCGGACAACTGATCCTCGAACAAGCCAGTTTCCCGCTCAGCAGCGTCATCGATCACGTCCATTCAATCATTGCCGAATCGGCCAGCGCCAAGGGGCTGAGCGTCACGGTCGACTACGGCACAGTGCCCGCCATGCTGCGCGGAGACTCGACGCGGCTGCGCCAGGCCTTGCTCAACTTCGCCAGCAATGCCGTCAAATTTACCGATCAGGGCGGCATCACGCTGCGCGCCCGACTCCTCGAGCGGCAGGGGGCACAACTGCTGATCCGCTTCGAAGTCGAGGACAGCGGCATCGGAATCCCCCGCGAAAGCCGGAAGGAACTGTTCCAGGCCTTCAAACAGGTCGACTCCTCAACCACGCGCAAATATGGCGGCACCGGACTTGGTCTGGCGATTACCCAGCGACTGGCCCAACTGATGGGTGGCGAGACTGGCTTCGAGAGCGAGGTTGGCGTCGGCAGCACCTTCTGGTTTACGGCGCGCCTTGAACCAGGTGACGAGATGGCCGGGGAAATGCCCGCCACGCCCTCGCCCCCCGAAAAAGCCATCGAGCGCCACCACGCCGGCGCACGAATCCTGCTCGTCGAGGACGATCCGATCAACCAGGAATTGGCCTGCGAACTACTGAAAGAGACCGGCCTGTATGTCGAAATCGCCGAAAATGGCCGGCAAGGGGTGGCCAAGGCGGCCAGCGTGAATTACGCGCTGATCCTGATGGACATGCAGATGCCGGTCATGGGCGGCCTGGAGGCCACCGCCATCATCCGCAAGATGCCGGACAGGGCGTGGACACCGATTATCGCCATGACCGCCAACGCCTTCGATGAAGATCGGGAACGCTGCATCAGCGCCGGCATGAGCGATTTCATCGCCAAGCCCGTCGTCCCGGAAGTTCTCTACCAGACGCTGGCCAAATGGCTGGCCACCCCGAGGAACTGATTGCTGGAACACGCGGACAGCCCTGGCCGACGCATTTCGTTTTTGGGCGTTTATTCCGGTTGACCGTGGAACGCGGTATTTGGCGGCAAGGCGCGAGAAACGACTCACCCCGGTTTTCGGCGCCAGGCCAGCAGCAGCAAGGTGAGCAGACAGAAAACCGCCCCTGCATAGAAGGTGAAAGCAGCGCCAAAGACATCCCACAGCAAGCCGGCACAGACGCTGGCCAGCAACATGGCGATGCCGCTGAGCAGGTTGAAAAATCCGAAAGCCGTGCCGCGCAAATCAGCCGGCGCCGTATCGGCCACCATCGTCGCCAGCAGCCCCTGCGTCATGCCCAGATGCACGCCCCACAACACCACGCCGCCGAGCACGGCCGCCCAGTGCGCGCTGCTCGCCAGCACCAGATCGGCGGCGATCAGCACAAGCAGCCCAATCGCCAGCAACCGGGTGTGGCTGACCCGATCCGACAGCTTGCCGAACGGATAGGCCGACAGCGAATAAACGACATTCATGGCAACCATGACCAGCGGAATCAGTGCCAGCGCCATGCCGCCCTGCTCCGCCCGCAGCACCAGAAACGCCTCGCTGAAGCGGGCCAGGGTAAACAGCCCGCCGACCGCCACCACCCACCAGTACGGCGAACCGAGCCGGCGCAGATTGGCCCGCGTGACCGGATTGCGCCGCACCGTTTGCGCCGGCCGATCCGGCTCATGTACGCCGAAGACCAGCACGGCGACGGCAAGCAAGCCGGGAATGACCGCCACCCAGAAAACGGCGCGAAAATCATCGTGCCACAGCAACATCAACCCGACGGCGAGCAACGGCCCGACAAAGGCGCCGACCGTATCGAGTGACTGACGCAAACCGAATGCCGCCCCGCGCAATTCCGGCGGCGCGATGTCGGCGACCAGCGCATCGCGCGGCGCCCCACGAATCCCCTTGCCAATCCGATCGGCCAGGCGGGCAGCGAAGACCAGGCCGGTGCTCGAAGCCAGCGCAAACACCGGCTTGCTCAGCGCCCCCAGCGCATAGCCGAACACCGCCAGCCCCTTGCGCCTGCCCAGGTAATCGCTGAGCGCCCCGGAAAAAACCTTGACGATCAGCGCCGTCGCCTCGGCCAACCCTTCGATGACGCCGACCACCAGCGCGCTCGCGCCCAGTGTGCCGACCATGAACAGCGGCAGCAGGCTGTGGATCATCTCGGACGAAATATCCATGAGCAGGCTGACGAAACCCAGCATCCAGATGCCGCGCGGCATCTGGGTCGGGATTGGCAGACTGCACTTGAGATCGCTCATGGCTGCGGTGGCGTCGACGGGAGATGGAAATGCCAGCTTAAGCGAAGCCCTGCCTGGCGACCACCCTTTCAATTTTGGGCAAAATTTCCGGTTGACCGTAGCACTCGACTTCGGGGCATTTAAAAGATGAAAGGCCGTGGTTTCTATTGATTATTTTCAAACAAACCGTGCTCAACCCTGTGTTTTCCTGGTTCCTGTTTTCTATTCACATCCCGTTTACGTATGGAGGCCAGGGAAAATACCAATGAGGGAAACCCGGATTGACTGTCTGGTCTACATGGACAAAATCGGAGCCTGCCTGCGCAATGGCGCATGGCTTGGAGGGGTTCGGGTGCAGCAGCCAACCGATGGAGAAATAATGCAAAAATTCATAAACTTGTATGCAATTTTGGCGATCGCCTTGTGGTCAGTGGGTGGTCCGCTATGGGCCGAGCCGCAAAGTATCAAGATTGGCGTGGTCGGCCCACTCAGCGCAAAGTCGTCGGAGGACATGGGGCTGAGCATAGTCGGT
The DNA here is from genome assembly GCF_059420025.1 of Azonexus sp. GW821-FHT04F04. Classification (NCBI taxonomy): domain Bacteria; kingdom Pseudomonadati; phylum Pseudomonadota; class Betaproteobacteria; order Rhodocyclales; family Azonexaceae; genus Azonexus; species Azonexus sp. GW821-FHT04F04. Next base: position 270,247 of record NZ_JBWKSX010000005.1, read on the forward strand.
GGGGCCAAAGTGTTTCTTTCGGACATCAACACGACGGGCGGGATCATGGGGCGGCCGATCGAACTGGTCATCCGTGACGACCAGGCCAAGCCGGAGGTCGGTGTAGCCATTGCCCGGGAACTGGTGGAAAAGGAAAAGGTGGTCGCCGTCGTCGGCTTCGCCAATACCGGGGTCGCCTTGCCGTCGTCCAAGGTGCTGCAGGAGGCGAGAATTCCGCTGATCGTGAGCGGCGCGACCGGCGCCACAATCACCCGGTCGTTCATGCCGCCAGCCTATCCGGTCAGCTACGTGTTCCGTACCTCGGCCAGCGACGAACTGCAGCCGGTCGTCATCCTCGACGATGTGATCGACCGGCGAAAACTGGGCCGGATCGCGCTACTGCACGACGAATCACCCTATGGCCAGTTCGGTCGGCAAAGCGTGCTGGCCGAACTTGAACGGCGCAAGCTCAAGCCGGTTACCGTCGCGAGCTTCAAGGTCGGCGAGACGGATATGAGAGCGCAACTGCAGCAGGTCAAGGAGAGTGGCGCCGACGTCATCGTCATGTATTGCCTGGGGGCCGATGCTGCGATGCTGATCAAGAGTGCCGAGAAAGTGAACCTGAAATTGCCGATGGTCGGCCCCTGGACCTTGTCCCAAAAAACGTTTATCGACCAAGCAGGAAAGAGCGCCGAAGGGGCGCGGACATCGGTGACTTTCATCGAGAGCGAACTGAGTTCGATCAAGAGCCAGTTCTCTCTCAATTACCGCAAGATCAACAAAGTCAGCCGAATTCCGTCGGCGGTGGCCGCGGCCCAGACCTACGATGCGCTGCGCCTGATCTCGCTGGCCATCTTCCAGGCCAACTCGACGGAAGGGCCGCAGATTCAGGCAGCTCTCGAAAATTTGCAGTACCAGACCTCCTCGACAGTCGTCTCGCGCTACGCCAGGCCTTTCACCAAAACCGACCACGAGGCGGTCGCCGGGAACATGGTCATCATGGGTGAAATTCGCAATGGGCAGGTCGTCTACGCCTATAAGGAAGACGCCAGCAGCTCGGTGATAATGCGGACGAAAGCCCCTGCTAGATAAGGTGTAATTCCGGGTCACACAGGAACAGGGCGCAGTTTTCAGTATTTTTTGCCATATGCCCGACATACCCGCTCTATGAGAACCGGTGAGCCCCTGCCCGCCGACTAGCGCATCAATATGAGCAATAAAATGAGGTTGACCGCGAGCGATAGCGCTGCCAAAACTTTCCAGAATTGCAGCGGATTGCGCACGATCAGGGGCTGCCGGCTCGGTGCCGCGATCGGCCGGGTGGCACCGCGTTCGAGCGCCAGGACGAATTCCTCGGCGGTTTCGAAGCGATCTTTTGCTTCGCGCGCCACGGCCTTGAGCAGGATGTTTTCGAGCCAGCCGGGAATTTCCGGGCGCCAGCGGGTCGGTCGGGCCGGCTCGCCAAATTTTGGCGTCTGGAAGGGTTCGATTTCGCCGTAGGGATATTTGCGCGTCAGCAAGTGGTAGAGCGTCACGCCGGCGGCGTAGAGGTCGTAACCGGGCTGCGGTTCGGAACTGTCGAACAGCTCCGGCGCCATATAGGACGGCGTGCCGGCCTGACCGATCGGGTCGTCGGCCTTGCGTTCGGCCAGGCTGATGGCGACGCCCAGATCAAGGACGCGCAGCACGCCATCCTGGCCGAGGTGAATGTTGTCGGTCTTGATGTCGCGATGCACGATGTCGAGCCGGTGCAAGGCACCAATCGCCCTGAGCAGGGCAATGCCGAGCCGGACGACCTCGCCGGCCGGAAAATGCTGGCCGGCATCGAGCCGCGCCTGCAGCGTCGCTCCGGCGTGCCAGGTCATCAGGTAGTAGAGGCAACTGCGCTGTTCGGCCGGCACGACTTGCGGGAAGAAGGGCGAGACGACGCGTTTGGCCCGCCATTCCTCCATGAGCAGGGCGGCGATGGCGCCCTGGTCGCCCTCCATCGCCGGTTGCAGGGTTTTGAGCACCAGCTGCTGGCTATTGCGCGGGTTGCGCACGCGATAGAGCAGCGTTTCGCGCGAATCGTGCAGCACCTCTTCGACAATCAGGCCGTCGAGTTCATGCCCTACTTTGAGGCGGTGCGGCAGAGGCAGGCTGGCCGCGCTTTCCAGACTGTCGCGCAGGCTGGCCGGCGGCAGGCCGAGCACGTCGACGACCACCGCCGTCGCATTGTCGTGGCCGCCCTGAGCCAGCGCCAGGCTGGTCAGCGCGGCGGCGGCGGCCTGCGGATCGGGATGATCGAGCAGCACCTCGGCCATCAGCGCATCGGGCAGGATGCCCCAGACGCCGTCGGAGACGAGCAGAAAACGGTCATTGACCGCCAGTTCGCCATCGGCAAAATCAAGCAGGACGCGCGGGTCGAGGCCGATGGCGCGCGACAGCACGTTGTTGAGTTCAGGATGTTCCCAGGTGTGATCGACCGTCATTTGCTGCAGACGGCCTTCCTGCTGGCGGTAGATGCGGCTGTCGCCGATATGCGCCGTGTAGAAGCGACGGCCGCGCAGGACGAGCACCGACAGCGTTGTTGCCATACCGGACAGTTCGGCGTTGCGGCTGCCTTCGGCGATGACCCAGCGGTTGAGCGCCGTCGTCACCGTTTCGATGGCACGGGGCACACCCCAGGTGTCGGGCGTCGCGAAATAATCGGAGAGCAGGCCGCGCACCGTGTATTCGGAGGCTTCGCGACCGCCCAGGTGACCGCCGATGCCGTCGGCGACGGCGGCGATGACGCCCTTGTTTTCGAGCTCCAGCCCTTCCGGCGTGGCGACGCCGCAAAAGTCCTCGTTCCGCTCGCGCGGCCCGGTCAGCGAGGCGTGACCGATGGCCAGTTGCAAACCGCTTTTCGCAGGATTATTCATGCCCGTCATGTTACGCCACCTGTAGCCAGCCCCCAGCGGGCATCAGCCACGCACCAGGCTCTCGTAGCGGCCGGTCAGACTATCCATGATTTCGAGAATCCGCTCGCTGGTCGTCGCCACATTGCGGGCAGCGATTTCCCGGACCGCTTCCCGACCATTCAGCGCCTGTTCGAAAAAGAGCCACTGGGTGTTGGCCAGTTCCAGTTCGGTGCGAATGGCCGCATTGTTCTGCGGCGCCGCATTCAGCTCGGCCAGCGCCACGACGAATTCGCGCCGCGCCGTGTCGCGCTCGGCGCGCAGGCCGTTCGAATCAAGGCCGGACTGTTCGAACAGGAAACACTTGGCCATGCGCTGCGACAGCATGCGTTGGCGCCCGGAAATATTGACCAGGTGACCGGCGCTGTTGGCCGCGTATTTTTCGTAGAGGACGGTCAAGGCATGGGCGGCGCGCAAGGTATTTTCCGACTCGGCCAGCACCAGCCGGGCATTTTCCGGCGAACGCGGCCGGGACAACACTTCGCGATAGAGCCGCCAGGCGGTATCCAGCCCGACCAGCGCGGCCTGGATTCCCTCCGTCGGCGCCAGCGTCTTGAGCTCGGTCAGCTGCGCGTCGAACAGGCGACGCGAGCTATCGAGCAGGGGCCCCGCACGTTCCGGCATCACCCCGGCCGCTTGCATCGCGTAGGCCTTGGCCATGCGCTGCGACAACATGCGCTGGCGACCGGCCTTGTTGATCGCGGCGCCAACGCCCAATCCGCCGGTCGGCCTGGCCTCGTTCAGGGCAAATACCGGGGAAGCCAGCAGCCCGCCGGCGGCGCAGATCAGAAACGTTCTTCTCTTCATGGCTGAGGTCGGCAGCAATCAGATCTTGGCTGCGGTCAGGTGGCTGGCGCCCCAGGTCGTCCGCCAGCGGGTCTTGACGCTGGTCAGGCCGACCAGCGCGAAGACGGCCAGGGCGGCAAAAATGAGGAAGCCGGCCTGGTAAGTCCCGGTCAGTTGCTTCGAGTAGCCCAGGCTGGAGGCCAGGTAGAAGCCGCCGACACCACCGGCCATGCCGACCAGCCCGGTCATCACGCCGATTTCCTTGCGGAAGCGCTGTGGCACGAGCTGGAACACGGCGCCATTGCCCATGCCGAGGGCGAGCATGGCGCCGACGAAGGCGGCCAGCGCCATCCACGCTTCGGGCAGGCCGAAGCTGACGATGGCCAGGAAGATGGCGGCGAAGACATACATCACCGACAGCGATTTGACGCCGCCGATGCGGTCAGCCACGTTGCCGCCAATCGGCCGCACCAGCGAACCGGCAAAAACGCAACCGGCGGTGAAGAAGCCGGCCATCTTCGGATCAAGACCGTACTGGGTGTTGAAGTAGATGACCAGCGACGAGGCCAGGCCGACGAAGCCGCCGAAGGTGACTGAATAGAAGAACATGAACCACCAGGCATCCTTGTCCTTGAGGACCTTGAGGTATTCGGCGAAAGTCTTGGGCGGCGGCGCATCCGGTGCATCCTTGGCCATGAAGACGAAGACGATCAGGACAAGCACGAGCGGAATGAGCACGATGCCGAAAACGTTGGTCCACCCGAAAGCAGCCGCCAGTCCGGGGGCGAACAGCGCCGCCAGCGCCGTGCCCGAGTTGCCGGCCCCGGCAATGCCCATCGCCGTGCCTTGATGCTCGGCCGGATACCAGCGCGAGGCAAGCGGCAAGGCGGCGGCGAAGGAAGCGCCGGCGACGCCAAGAAAGAGGCCGAGGATCAGCACTTCGGCGTAGGAATGCACGCCGACCTGCCAGGCGTAGGTCATGGCGGCGATCACGATGACCTGCCCGATGATCGCTGCCTTCTTGGGCGACAGGCGATCAACCAGAATGCCCATGATGATGCGCAACAGCGCGCCGGCCAGCACTGGGGTGGCGACCATCATGCCCTTTTCCGCATGCGACAGACCGAGATCCTTGGCAATGCCGACGCCGAGCGGGCCGAGGATGACCCAGACCATGAAGGCAAGGTCGAAGTAGAGGAACGCAGCGAGCAGCGTCGGCGTGTGGCCGGCCTGCAGGAATGATTTCTTGTCCATTTTGGATAATTTTCCGGGTTGACCGTGGGAACGGTCGTTGAGGGAGGATGGCTTGCTTCAGCGCATGGCGTCATCGCCATCAGCCCACCCTCGTTGGCGGAAAATCGCTGTGATGGACTTGCTTCGCAAGCTGCGTGCCAAGGCAATAAACCACTGATTTATTGAGGGCATGGACAAAACAGTGCAGGACACCCGCACCAAAATAGCGCGCGCATTTCCATTGCGGTGCAGCATTTCCTACCTGTGCCATTTTATTTTTGGCCGTTGTTTGCGTTTTACCCCGTTGACCATGGGCGTCGCATCCCCGGTTACGTAACCATCCGCCTCTGGCGGTCTCGCAGTTCGATGCTCCTGCCGCGTCGAAACAACCCGGCTGTACTCAAATTTCTCCGGCTCAGACCAGAACGGAGTGAACCGGCCGCCGCATGGACAAGGGCATGCCCGGACCGCGGCCGAAGCGCACGACCAGATCAGGTCGCCGGTCGCCCAGACCGATGGCCGCGGCGAACTGCGGCCGCAGCGCGGTGACCTCGACCGGTTGGTTGAGGAGCGCATTGCGAATGCCCAGCGCCGTCGCCTGCAAGGCGAAGCGCTCATAGCAGCGGCCGGTTTCCACCCAATGCGCCTTGTCGCTGGCCTCCGAAACGAACACGGCGATGCCGGCCGAATTGCGAATTTGCCGGGCATAGCGCTCGTTTTCGGATTTTGCCGTGAAGAACAGCTCCATCATCGGGCTGCCCAACCAGCGCGGCACGGCCGGGTTGCCCGTGGCGCCGGCGAACAGGCCATCGCCAGTCCGAATCGCTTCGTCATGGCTGAAGCGAATCCACATTTTCAATTCCTCGACGAAGGCCGGATCATCTATTTGCGCCGTGTTGGCGGCTACCACGTAGTCGAGAACCGTCTCCATCGCCGACCGCTCAGTCAGCAACAGTAGGCGCATCCCATTGCCGCTGCCGGCTTGTTCAAGCAAGCGAAGCTCCGCGCTGGACAGCGGCCGGCCATCGTAGTCACCACGCGTGCACTGCCGCTCGGCAATCGCCTGAAACAGCGGCGAGGCATGGGCCTTGGTCGCCTCCAGTCGCACAACAACCTCACCATCCCCGGCCGGATCGAAGCTGGTGCCGGCCTGCAGCCCGTTGGCCAGGGCAGCGTGCGCCAGATTTTCGGTAGCGCAGCCCAGCGAGACAAACAGGTGATGGTCATCCGGATCGACCGCCGGGCAGCGCCGCGAAAAATCCGGCGCGATGGTGATCAAGCCATCCTGAACCCGAAACTTCCAGCACTGCGTGTTATGGCTCGATGGTGCCAGCGTGGCTTGGCGCACCAGTTCACCAAGCAGCAGCGCGTGGTCGCTGGCGCCCACCGCCACCGGGCGACGAAGGCGGCGAGCCGCAGCCTCAACCGGCGAGTCCGTCGAACAGCCCACCAGCAATGGCCCCGCAACCGCCAACGCACCCGCGCCCACGACAAACTGTCTGCGTCTCAACATGGCATGCCCCGCTCAGTATGAATAAACCGCGAATACCACCAACATATTCTCTACCAATTATCGGCTCTGTTCGATAGCGAACGCAGGAAGAGGGCATTTCATTTTCAGGGCTTTTTTCGGGTCGACCGCAGAAGAGGCGCAGCAAGACTGCTTTGACACCCAAAATATCGGGGTTGTCCCTGATTACGCGCTGACTAAGCCGTGAGCCAGGGCCCCTCAAGCTGCATCTGGACGAATGACGGTCTCCGGCGGAGCGTGCTGGATCTGGTACTCGACCATCCGGATTGCCGTCAGGATATCGGTCTTGCGCTGGGCGCAGACGTATTTGTCGGCTTCGGAAAACACCGTCCGCAAACGCCGCTTCTCGGCATCACCGAACTGCTGGCCGTTGGCGATGGCCAGCAGCATGTCCTGGATGCCGCTGTAGAAATTGATCGAGCGCCTGTCCTTGTTGATGTAGGCCAGAGCCAGGGCAACGTTGAAGACGCCGGCGACCGAGGCGACATGGAGGTTATTCCATTCGCCGCTGGCCAGCAGGAGCGAGAGATGAAGATGCGGAATCAGCATGATGTGCACTTCTTCCGGCTCGCTGATGCCAAGTTCGGCGCCGAGCAGACGATTTATTTTGCGATGACCTGAAAAAGACATTGGTTTCGGGGTGTCCTTGAGATGGCTGCGGGGCGGCTGCCCGGGTTAGTGAAAGCGAACGGTACTGACAACGATGAGCCCCAGCATCAGCACAAACGACACGCTTTTCCAGAAGATCACCGGGTTGCGCTCAATGAGCGGCGGTTTGGTTTTGTTGAGGAAAATCCGGTTCGGGTGGTGGAGGTCGTAGATGAACTCGGAAAGCTCTTCGTAGCGGGCGAAGGGGTCGGGGTCGACGGCTTTGCGGAGGGCGTCGTCGATCCAGGCGGGGATTTCGCGTTCTTCGCTGAGCACGCTTTTGTAGGCCAGTTTTTTCTGCGCCGATTTGGTGCGCGACTTGGGGACTTCCGTGCCGTAGGGGAAGCCGCCGGACAGCATCTGGTAGGCGATGACGCCGAGCGAGTAGAAGTCTGAGCGGGCGCTGCCCGGCTCGCCGAGGAAGTATTCCGGCGCGGCGTAGAGGGCGGCGCCGAGCAGGTTGATCTGGTCGACGGCGGTGGTGATTTCCTCGATGCCGGCGACACGGGTGGCGCCGAAATCGATGATTTTCACGGTGCCCGTGGTGTCGATCATGATGTTGTCGGGCTTGAGGTCCTGATAGACCATTTCCAGCCGGTGGAAGGCCTGCAGGCCCTTGGCGATCTGTTCGAGGAGGCCGCGCACGACGGCCAGTTCGGGCCGCGGGTTGTCGATCATCCATTGCGTCAGCGTCTGCCCTTCGATGTATTCGCTGACGACGTAGATCGACTGGCGCTGGCGGGTGTGGGCACAGGGTTTGAGGACGTGCGCGCTGTTGATGCGGCGGGCGATCCACTCTTCGAGCAGGAAACGTTCGAGCGCGGCTGGGTTGGCCTGCATGTCGGTAGACGGGGTCTTGATCACGACCCGCTCGCCGGTTTCGCGGTCGACCGCGAGGTAGATGTGGCTGCGGGCGCTGTGCTTGATGACGCGGACGATCTGGTAGCCCTCGAACTCGGCCCGGGCGTCGAGCAAGGGCGGGCACGGCAGGTCGGCAAGCTGGCGGTAGACTTCGTTGGCTTCGGGATCGGGGAGGACCTCAATGCGCACGAGCTGGATGGTCAAGTTGTCGGGGCTGCCGCGCTGCAGGGCCGCCTCGGCGATGCCCCGGGCCGCAGCATCGAGATCGGCGCTACCGGCGATGGCGCCAAGAATGCAGGCGGCGTCGACGTATTCATAGACGCCGTCGGTAGCGAGCAACAGCAGGTCGCCGACGGCGAGTTGCTGCGCGTCGTAGTCGATATCGACATTGCGGTCCATGCCCAGGGCGCGAGCCAGGTAGCTCTGGACCGATGAGACCCGGACGCGGTGGTCTTCGGTCAGTTGCGTCAGCTCGCTGCCGCGCAGGCGGTAGATGCGGGCGTCGCCGACGTGAAAGAGATGCGCCGTCGTGGACTTGATGACGACCGCGCTGAAGGTGCACACGTAGCCGCGCTCGCGGTCATAGCGGTGATGGCTTTGCTGGGTCTGCGAATGGAGCCAGGAGTTGGTGGCACTGAGCACGTGCTGGCCGGACTTCCTGACCGACCAGGCGTCCGAAGTGCAGTAATAGTCTTCGAGAAAACCCGTCACCGCCGACTGCGCGGCCTCCTGGCTGACCGCGCTGCTCGAGATGCCGTCGGCCAGCGCGATCGCGATGCCCTTGGCCGAGCGTTGCGGTTCTCCGGGAATGGCGACACCATGGAAATCCTGGTTGAGTTCCTTGCGCCCCCGGTCGGAATACTGCCCGATGGCGACTTTCAGATGACGGCTCATGGCGCCCCTTGCCTCTGCTACGGTCAACCGGAAATTCCGGCCAAAATTGAAATCAGCCCCCGACCGTCGCCGGGGACTGTGCTGCAATTCCGCGCCGATCAGTAGGCGTTACGCTTCGGGGCGGTGCGCACGTGGGTTGAGTACAGGGTCAGACCGACGAAGGCGATGCCGCCGACCAGATTGCCGAGCACGGTCGGAATTTCGTTCCACACCATGTAGTCGTAGATCGAGAAGTTGCCGCCGAGCATGAGACCGGACGGAAAGAGGAACATGTTGACGATCGAGTGCTCGAAACCCATGTAGAAGAAGACCATGATCGGCATCCACATGGCGACGACCTTGCCGGTCACGTTGGTGCAGATCATGGCGCAGACGACGCCGGTGGACACCATCCAGTTGCACAGCACGCCGCGAATGAACAGGGTCAGCATGCCGGCGGCACCGTGCGCGGCATAACCGACGGTACGGCCTTCGCCGATGGTGCCGATCTTCTGGGCAACGGCATTGGGGGCCTCGGTGAAGCCGAAAGTCCAGATGACCGCCATCATGATCGCCACGCTCAGCGCGCCGCCGAAGTTGCCGACGAAGACCAGCCCCCAGTTACGCAGGATGCCGCCGACGGTGACGCCCGGACGCTTGTCGATCAGCGCCAGCGGGCACAGCGTAAAGACGCCGGTGAGCAGGTCGAAACCGAGCAGGTAAAGCAGGATGAAGCCGACCGGGAACAGCATGGCGCCAACCAGCGGCTGGCCGGTCTGCACGGTGACAGTGACGGCGAAGGCGGCGGCAAGCGCCAGGATGGCGCCGGCCATGTAGGCGCGAATCAGGGTATCGCGGGTGGACATGAAAATTTTCGATTCGCCAGCGTCAATCATTTTCGTGACGAATTCGGTGGGTGCCAGATAGGCCATGGTGGTTTCCTTTTCGGATTTGGTTTGTTTTGAAAGCGCCCGGGTCTGCTTGAGACCAAGGGGCCTGAATCCCACCATTGGGATTGGCCGGGCCGGCTACGCTGCCGGCCCTGTTCATGCGTTGGCCGCTCAGGCGGCCATGAAGACCTGGCCGTTCTCGACCTTGACTTCGAACTTCTTGCAGCCGCCAACGTCCGGCGCCACGGCCTGGCCGTCTTCGAGACCGATATTCCAGCCATGCAGCGGACAGGTGACGCGTTTGCCGTGCACGATGCCTTGCGACAGCGGGCCGCCCTTATGCGGGCATTTGTCGTGCAGGGCGAAAACTTCGTCGTCGGAGGTACGGAAGACGGCGATCTTGCCGCGCTCTTCCCAATGGACGAGGCGCGAGCCGAGTTGCGGGATGTCTTCCAGTTTGCAGATCAGTTTCCAGTTGCTCATTTTTCTGTCCTCGGTTTTCAGGCTTCGACCATGATGGGGATGAATTGCTTGACGGGGCCCTCTTCGCGCGAAGTCGCCCACGGGTCCTTGGCATCCTTCAGCGAGTCGAGCAGCTCGGCGTAGAGCGCCTTGCGGCCTTCTTCGTCCTCGACGATCTTGCCTTTCACGTAATCCAGCCCGACGCGTTCCAGCCAGTGGCAGGTGCGCTCGAGGTACCAGCCTTCGAGGCGGTAGAGCTGGAGGAAGGCGCCGGAATATTCCATGACCTCTTCGTCGGATTTCACCTTGCACAGGAACTGGGCAACCTCGGTCTTGATGCCGCCGTTGCCACCGACGTACAGCTCGTAGCCGGAATCGACACCGATCACGCCGACGTCCTTGATGCCGGCTTCGGCGCAGTTGCGCGGGCAGCCGGAGACGGCGAGCTTGACCTTGTGCGGGGCGTACATGTCGAACAGCATTTTTTCGAGCTTGACGCCCATCGACATGGCCAGTTGCGTGCCGAAACGGCAGTGTTCCATGCCGACGCAGGTCTTCACGGTGCGGATCGACTTGCCGTAGGCGTGGCCGGAGACCATGCCGGCGGCGTTGAGGTCGGCCCAGATGCCGGGCAGGTCTTCCTTCTTGATGCCGAGCAGGTCGATACGCTGGCCGCCGGTGACTTTCACGGTCGGCACGTTGTACTTCTCGGCGGCATCGGCGATGGCGCGCAGCTCTTTCGGATTGGTCAGGCCGCCCCACATGCGCGGGACGACCGAGTAGGTGCCGTCCTTCTGAATGTTGGCGTGGGCGCGTTCGTTGATGAAGCGCGACTGCGGATCGTCCTTCGCCTCGTGCGGCCAGGTCGAGATCAGGTAGTAGTTGATGGCCGGGCGGCACTTGTCGCAGCCGTTCGGCGTCGTCCAGCCGAGTTCGGCGAAAACCGTTTCCTTGCTCGTCAGGTGCTCGTCGCGGATCAGCTTGCGGACCTTGTCGTGCGAGTGCTCGGTGCAGCCGCACATCGGCTTCTTGTCGGAAGCGGCCGGCGTGTAGGCGCCACCGATGGTCGAAGCGAGAATCTGCTCGACCAGACCGGCGCAGGAACCGCAGGAAGACGCCGCCTTGGTGTGCTTCTTGACCTCGTCGAGCGTGAACAATCCCTTGGCCTTGATGGCCTGCACGATGACGCCCTTGGTGATGCCGTTGCAGCCGCAGACTTCGGCGCTGTCGGGCATCGAAGCCGCCTTGCTGTTGCCGGCGTGGCCGACGTCGCCGACCAGCGACTGGCCGAAGATCAGCGAGTCGCGGATATCGTGGATGTCGCGGCCATCCTTGAGCAGCTGGAAATACCACGGGCCGTCGGCCGTATCGCCGTACATGACGCCGCCGACCAGCTTGTTGTCCTTGATCACCAGTTTTTTGTAGACGCCGCCGTGCGGGTCGTTGAGCAGGATTTCTTCGGTGCCCTCGCCCCCCATGTAGTCGCCGGCCGAGAACAGGTCGATACCGGTGACCTTGAGCTTGGTCGAGGTCACCGAACCGGTGTAGCGGCCGATGCCGTAGCCGGCGAGATGATTGGCCGCGACCTTGGCCTGCTCGAAGAGCGGGGCAACCAGGCCGTAGGCAATGCCGCGGTGGCTGACGCACTCGCCGACGGCGTACACCTTCGGGTCGTAGGTCTGCATCGTGTCGTTCACCACGATGCCGCGGTTGCAGTAGATGCCGGATTTCTCAGCCAGCGCGTAGTTCGGGCGGATGCCGGCGGCCATGACAACGAGGTCAGCCGGGATGGTCATGCCGTCCTTGAAACGCACGGCGGCGACGCGACCGGACTCGCCCTGGACGAGCATTTCCGTCTGCTTCTGGAGCAGGAACTTGAGCCCCTTGTCTTCAAGCGACTTCTGCAGCATTTTGGCGGCGACTTCGTCGAGCTGACGCTCGAGCAGCCACGGCCCGAGATGCACGACCGTCACATCCATGCCGCGCAGCTTGAGGCCATTGGCGGCTTCCAGGCCGAGCAGGCCGCCGCCGATGACCACCGCATGCTTGTGCAGGCGGGCGGTTTCGATCATCTCATCGGTATCCTTGATGTCGCGATAACCGATGACGCCGGGCAGGTCATTGCCGGGAATGGGCAGCATGAAGGGCGTCGAGCCGGTGGCGATGAGCAGGCGGTCGTAGCTTTCTTCGGTGCCATCTTCGGCGATGACCTTGCGCTTGACGCGGTCGATGGTCTTGATCTGCTTGCCGGTGTGCAGCGTGATGCCCTTTTCCTTGTACCAGTCGAGTTCGTTGAGAACGATCTCGGAAATGGTCATTTCACCGGCGAGGACCGGAGAAAGCAGGATGCGGTTGTAGTTCGGGTGCGGCTCGGCGCCGAAGATGGTGATGTCGTAATGATCCGGGGCGATCTTCAGCAGTTCTTCGATGGTGCGGACACCGGCCATGCCGTTGCCGATCAGGACGAGACGAGGTTTGACAGCGGTTGTGCTCATGGTTGACTCCAACGTTGCGCGCACCCGAGGGTGCAAAATTTACTTCAGCGCATGACGTCGTTGCCATCGAACCGCCGACGTTGGCGGTTGATTCGCTGTACCTGCAGGGTTATTGCAATCAGCGTGCCAGCTGATCAGATGTTTGATTTTTAGGCGTTTTTTCGGGTTGACCGTGGCAATCGCGCACCAAGGCGGGGCAAGCGGCTCCAGAGCGGTGCAGAATCAAATTGGAGGCGCTCACAAAATGCAGCGAAGCGGTTCTGGCGAGGCGGTTCAACGACGCCAGAAGCATTTTGTTGGCGCCGCTCAGTTGCCGCCGATGATCAGGCCGGTTGCTTCAACGGCGACGATAGCCTTGGCCTGGTTGAAATCCTCGGCATAACCGCTGGCGTAGAGCAGGCAGGCCAGTTGGTTGGCGAGCGGTTTGGGCAGCGGGGCCTGCTTGTCGAGAATGCGTCGAATCCATTTTGCCGTGCTCACCGCATCGTTGGCCTCCGGCAGATTTGGCAAGGCGCGCAGGCTCTCGTGCTCGGCCTCGAACAGGGTGTCAACGCCGCCGTCGTGGATGAACTCAAGGCGCGGCCGGCGCTTCGGATTGGCAAAGGGCTCACCCTCGGTGCCGCGCAGGAGCAACGCACGGTCGCCACGGGCGAGCAGGATGTCGCGCATCAGATCGATAAATTCTGGATGGGTCGCTGGCGCGACGAGGACAGCATCGCCGTGGAAGGGGTTGATCAGTTTGACCAGACTGTGCGCGCTGTTGCGCACGCCAAGGCGGCTGCGCAGGCCGAGCAGGTTGTGGATGCCCGGGCACAGCGCGTTGAGCGGCAGGAAGGCCAGCCCTTTCTCTTCGAGGGCGATCTGCGCCTGCGTCGTCGAGGCGACGGGCATGATGCCCAGCTCGCGAAAAATGTGCGCCGTGGTTACCCGGCCAAAACCCTCCAACAGGCCATGGACCACGACCGGCACGCCAAAGCGCTGGAGCAGCAAGGCGAGCAGTGGCGTCAGGTTGGCTTCCTTGCGGCCCCCGTTGTAGGTCGGCAGGGCAACCGGCCGAACGCGGCCGTGCGGCATGTCGAGACGGTGCGTGCGCTCGGCTGTGGCGTCCATGAAGCCGAGCATTTCGTCGAGCGATTCGCCCTTGACGCGCAGGCCAAGGATGATTGCACCCATTTCGAGATCCGGCACGCCGCCGTCGAGCATTGCCGCGTAAATCTGCTGCGCATCGTCGCGCGGCAGATCACGCGCGCCCTGGGCGCCGCGTCCGATCTCCTTGATGAATTGTCCGTAGCTCACTGTCTCCTCCGGTTGCGGTCAAGCCGCAGCTGCGATTCTGGGGGGATGCTCTGCCACCATGCGCTTGATATCCGGCACACATGAACCGCAGAACGTTCCGCATTTCAAGCTCTTCTGGAGTTGCGGCAGATCAGCCCCTTTCTCCAGTTCCTGGTGAATCTGCACATCGCTGACATCAGCGCATTTGCAGACGATGTTGCGTGCCACCATGCTCACCGGCGGCTTGGCCGACGGCGCCAGAGCGAAGCGGATCAGGCTGACATCGAGTTCATCCTCGGCCATCGCCTGCCGCAACCACGCCAGGGCCAGCGTCTCGCCGGCCAGCCGGACGCCAAGCAGGCGGCCTTGCTGGGCAATGGCCTTCTTGCTGATCCGGCGCGTCGGGTCAGCATAGAGAATGGCCCCCTCCTCGCCATCCAGCCCGAAGAGGCGATCCAGCGCAAAGATCTCGGCATCCGCCGCCGGCCCGGCACAGGCGGCGCGGAAGACGACCAGCGGCGTGGTCCGGCCATACAGGCCGACGTTGGCATACGGATAATCCGCCAGAACAGCGCGGGCCCGCTGAAGTAGTTCCAGCGCCTCCGATTGGCTGGTGCAGCGACGAACTACAGCCAGCGGGTAGGACAACTCGGCCTTGATGATCTGGACAGCGGCATGCTTCAGCTCGGGCTGTAACGAATAGGGGTCGATGGCATCCGAGCTCAGCGCATTGGTACCCGGCGTATTCATGAACTGGCTGCCCCAATGCATCGGCATCCACGCCCGGCCTTTGGCCAGCCCGGGACGCTCGGCTATACGGACGACCATCTCGCCGCGGCCATTGTTCACTTTGGCCAAATCGCCCGACTCCAGCCCACGATGCCGCATGTCGCAAGGATGCATGGCGAGCAGCGGTTCGTCTTCAAGATTGAACAGGCGCGGCACGGTGCCGGTGCGGCTCATACCGTGCCATTGATCGCGCATGCGACCGGAAAGCAGGCTGATCGGCCGCTCGGGCGTCGTCAGTTCGGCCGTTGGCTGATGTTCGATGGCGACAAAGCGCGCCTTGCCATCGGCTGTCGGAAAACGTCCATCCTCGTAGAGGCGGACCTTGCCAATACTGGCACCTTCCGGATACGGCCATTGCTGCGGCCCCTGCGCTTCGAGCACGGCATAGGACAAGCCAGTGATGTCGAGATCGCGCCCGCGCGTACTTTCCCGGTGCTCGTTGAAGATATCTTCGGGGTTGGCGTAGGGGAACAAGCGCCCGGCGTCGGTACGCCCCAGCTTTTCACCCAGTCGGCGGGCGAAATCGACGACGATTTCCCAGTCGTGACGTGCCTCGCCAGGTGCCTGAATGGCTGGCTGGAGGCGCGTGATGCAGCGTTCGGAATTAGTTACCGTGCCATGCTTTTCGCCCCAGCCACTGGCCGGTAGCAGCAAATCGGCGTAATCGGCGGTGTCGGTATTGCCATAGGTTTCCTGCAACACGACGTATTCGGCGGCGAGCAAGGCTTCACGGACGGCCGCCTGATTCGGCAACGACTGGGCCGGATTGGTGCAGGCGATCCAGACGGCCTTGATTTCGCCGGTTTTGAGTGCTTTGAACAGGTCGACCGCAGACTTTCCAGGTTTTGCCGGCACCTCAGGAACGCCCCACAAGCGAGCAACCTCAGCCCGATGCTCGGGGTTGGCCAGGTCACGGTGGGCCGACAGCAAATTGGCCAAGCCGCCAACTTCGCGTCCGCCCATGGCATTCGGCTGGCCGGTCAGCGAGAACGGACCGGCCCCCGGCTTGCCGATCTGGCCCGTCGCAAGGTGCAGGTGAATGATGCCAGCGTTGTTGTGGGTGCCGTGGGACGACTGGTTGAGTCCCTGACAATAGAGCGACAGCGAGGCGTCGCTGGCGCCGAACCAGCGCGCCGCCTGAACGATGGCCTCGGCTGGTACGCCACAGAGATCGGCAACCTTGTCTGGCGAGTAATTTTTGACGATGTCGGCGAGCGCCTCGAAACCGTTGGTGTGGGCTTCGACATAGCCGTGATCAACCATGCCCTCAGCGATGAGCACATGCAGCATGCCGTTGAACAGCGCGATGTCGCTGCCCGGTTTGATCGACAAATGCAGGTCGGCAATCTCCGCGCTTTCCGTGCGGCGGGGATCGGCGACGATAACCTTGAGGTCAGGATTGGCCGCCTTCGCATCTTCGATGTAGCGAAACACAATCGGGTGCGCGATGGCCGGATTGGCACCGCTGATGAAAATCACCTTGGCCTGCAGGATGTCGGCATAGCTGCACGGCGGCGCATCGGCGCCCAGCGTCTGCTTGTAGCCGGCAACGGCCGAGGACATGCAGAGGCGTGAATTGGTATCGACATTGTTGGTGCCGATCAGCCCCTTGGCCAGCTTGTTGAAAACGTAATAATCCTCGGTCAGCAACTGGCCGGATATGTAGAAGGCAACCGAATCCGGGCCATATTGCTTAATGGTGGCAGCGAAACGCTCGGCGGCTTCGTCCAGCGCGCCCTCCCAGCCAAGGCGTTGGCCCGCCCCGCCGCGGTTTGCACGCTTTTCGGGGAACTGCAGGCGATAGGTCGGATTGACTGTCTGATTCAGCGTCGCACCTTTCGTACACAAACGGCCGCGATTGGCCGGGTGCGCGGGATCGCCCCTCAGTCCGGTGATAGCACCATTCTCGGTTTCAATGAGTACGCCACAACCAACTCCGCAGTAGCAACAGGTAGACTTGACTTCAGTTCGCATGATTTTCCTTCCGGCTTGGCTTGAGCAACAGCTATGCCAAGTTGAAAAATCATGGACTTGCATGACAAAAGGGGAAATCCCTTTGTGGAATTTCCCCTTTTTAGTGCGTCAACCGCAGCTTGCGTCCCTATTTGATGCGTTGCAGCCATGGACGCCCTGCTTCTGGGCGTGGCGGCTCGGGCGGCGGCTCTTCGGGCTCCACCGCAGACTCGCCGGCATCGATGAATTCGGCTGTCCCTTCATCCTCGGCGCCATCCACCTCAAATGCCATTCCTGCACCGTTTTCGCGTGCATAGATTGCCGAAACACGCTCGACCGGCACAGACAGGTCACGGGCAACACCACCAAAACGGGCCTGAAAATCGATGAAATCGTTTCCGATCAGCAATTTTTTGGTCGCATCCGGCCCCAGATTCAGCACAATCTGGCCGTCGCGAACAAACTCGCGCGGGACGCGGGTGCGCTCATCGACCTCAACCGCGATATACGGTGTGAAACCATTGTCACAGCACCATTCCCAGATGGCGCGCAGGAGGTAAGGCTTGGTGGACGGAAGTTCCATGCCTTACTTGCGCATTGCCTTTTCGGACGGAGTCAGCGCATCGATGAAACCCTGACGACTGAAAATGCGCTCGGCGTACTTCATGAGCGGTGCAGCCGCCTTGCCAAGGTCGATGCCGTAATGGTCGAGACGCCAGAGCAGCGGGGCAATGGCCACGTCAAGCATGGAGAACTCATCGCCCAGCATGAATTTCTGCTTGTTGAAGATCGGCACGATTTCAGTCAGACGAGCCTTGATTTCCTGACGAGCCTTGTCGGCCGTCTTGCCGTTCTTCTCAATCACTTCCATGAACGAAAAGATTTCCCGCTCCATGCCGACCAGCAGCTGGCGGGCACGGGCACGCATGATCGGGTCGGCCGGCATCAGTTGCGGATGCGGAAAACGCTCGTCGATGTATTCGTTGATGATATTCGGCTCAAACAGGACCAGATCACGTTCGACCAGAACCGGCACACGATTGTGCGGGTTGATCGCCGCCATTTCTTCCGGCTTGTTGAACATGTCGACGTCGATAACCTGAAAATCCATGCCCTTTTCGAACAGGACAATCCGGCAACGGTGACTAAAGGGGCAGGTGGTGCCCGAGTAGAGGTTCATCATTTGTGGTAACCCTCAAAATGAGATTCGGCATCGGGGGCCGGCCAGAGCCAAACCCGCGATGCCGTTAGCTGATCCAGGAAGGATCAGTGAATGTCTTTCCAGTATTCCTTCTTGAGCGCGTAGGCGACAACAAAGAGAACTGCCAGGAAGGCCAGAACGAACCAGCCCAGAGTGCGGCGATATTCTTGCTGCGGTTCGCCCATCCAGACCATGAAACCGACCAGATCGGAAACCGACTTGTCGAATTCAGCCGGTGCCATCGAGCCCGGTACTGCCAATTCCAGCTTGTGCGTTTCGTGATTCATCACTTGCTGGCCTTGCAGGCCGTACAGAACATGCGGCATGCCGACATTCTCGAACACCGTGTTGTTCCAGCCTGTCGGACGGTTGGCATCACGATAGAAGGAACGCAGATAGGTGTAGAGCCAGTCCGCACCGGCACCGGCATTGCCGGCTTCGCCACGGGCCCGGGCAATGATGGTCAGATCCGGGGGTGTAGCACCGAACCACTGTTTCTGCTCGTCGGAACGGGCGGCAACACGCATCAGTTCACCGATCTTGTCGGACGTGAACATCAGGTTTTCCTTGACCTGCTGCTCGGTCAGACCGAGATCCAGCAAGTTCTTGTAGCGCATGTAGGAAGCACCGTGACAGTTCATGCAGTAATTGACGAACAGCTTGGCACCATTCTGCAACGCTGCTTTGTCGCTGACCGAACCAGGCCACTTGTCGATATGGGCGGTGTTACCGCTGGCAAACGCCATGATCGGCGCGAAGAGCAAGGCGATAAGGAATTTTTTCATTTTTGTCATCCTCTCACTTGAACGTCACACGGTCGGGGACCGGCTTGAACTTGTCCATCCGCGACCACCACGGCATAGCGAGGAAGAAACCGAAGTAGAACACCGAACAGACCTGCGATACCAGTTCGCCCATCGGCGACGGGGACAGAGTACCCAGATAGCCAAGAACGAAGAAGCAGATGACAAAGATGGTCAGCAAGGTCTTGTAGATCGGACCACGGTAACGGATCGACTTGACCGGGCTACGATCGAGCCAAGGCAGGAAAGCGAAGATCACCACCGAAGCGCCCATGGCAACCACACCCCAGAACTTGGCATCGAGACCGAACAGCGGATAGGTAACCGCACGCAGGATCGAGTAGAACGGCGTGAAGTACCAGACCGGAGCGATGTGCGGCGGTGTCTTCAAGGGGTCAGCCGGGTAGAAGTTCGGCGTTTCCAGGAAGTAACCACCACCTTCCGGTGCCCAGAACATTACGGCAGAGAAAACCATCAGGAAGACAACAACACCAACGATGTCCTTGACCGTGTAGTACGGATGGAACGGGATGCCGTCACGCGGAATACCGTTTTCGTCCTTGTTGGCCTTGATTTCAACGCCGTCAGGGTTGTTCGAACCGGTTTCGTGCAGGGCCAGGACGTGAGCAGCAACCAAACCGATCAGAACGAGCGGGAAGGCAATCACGTGGAAGGAGAAGAAGCGATTCAGCGTAGCATCGCCAACAACGAAGTCGCCGCGAATGATCAGCGACAGATCACCACCGATAACAGGGATCGCCGAGAACAGGTTAACAATAACCTGAGCGCCCCAGTAGGACATCTGACCCCATGGCAGCAGGTAGCCAAAGAAGGCTTCACCCATCAGGCAAAGGAAAATGCCCACGCCGAACAGCCAGGTCAACTCACGTGGTTTGCGATACGAACCGTAGAGAAGACCACGGAACATGTGCATATAGACCACGATGAAGAAGGCAGAAGCACCGGTGGAGTGCATGTAGCGAATCAGCCACCCACCCGACACATCACGCATGATGTATTCAACCGAGGCAAACGCAATTGGCACACCATTGGCGTTCAGCGCGGCATCCGGCTTGTAGTGCATAACCAGGAAGATGCCGGTAACGATCTGGATAACCAGAACCAGCAGCGCCAGAGAGCCGAAGAAATACCAGAAGTTGAAGTTCTTCGGGGCGTAGTACTCAGACAGGTGGCCCTTCCACATGGAAGTCGCCGGGAAACGGGCATCAACCCATTCCAGAGCGTTACCGGCCAGTGAGCCGTCTGATTTGTATTTCTCGAAATTGCCAGCAGCCATTTCTTATGCTCCCTTCTTGTCTTCGCCGATCATGATACGGGTATCGGCGAGATACACGTGCGGCGGCACTTCGAGGTTGGTCGGGGCAGGCTTCGACTTGTATACACGACCAGCAAAGTCGAAGGTCGAACCATGGCAAGGACACAGGAAGCCTCCCAGCCAGCCATCAGGCATTCCCTCTTCGGTACCGGCCTTGAACTTCTGGGACGGAGAGCAACCTAAGTGGGTACAGATACCGACAACAACCATGATTTCGGGCTTGATGGAGCGCGTATCGTTCTGTGCATAAGCCGGTTGCTGATTTTTCTCGGACTTTGGATCAGCGACCGCATCAGCCAGCTTGGGCAGCGTATCCATCATCTCCTTGGTGCGGTTGATAATCCACACCGGCTTGCCACGCCACTCGACGGTCATCATCTGACCCGGTTCGAGCTTGCTGATATCCACTTCGACCGGTGCGCCTGCAGCCTTGGCACGTTCGGACGGAAGCAAGCTGGATACGAACGGTACGAGTGCGGCAACCGCGCCCGCCCCGCCCACGGCTGCGGTCGCAACGACCAGACGTCGCCGTCCGCAGTCCATTTTTCCTTGATTGCTCATTACGCTGACCCCTAACGGAATTAGATGGGATAAAAATTAAACGCTAAATTATACGATATCGGACGGCTCGATAAAAGCCGGATATCACCCACCACAAGCCTTGCGCTCCCGAAATGCCTGCGCTAGGGTGCCACTATCGACATACTCCAGCTCACCACCCACTGGTACGCCACGGGCAATCCTGGTCACCCGAATCCCTTTGGAGCCAAGCATGGCTGTGATGTAATGGGCGGTCGCTTCTCCCTCGTTGGTATAGTTCGTCGCCAAAATCACCTCCCGCACTACACCGTCGAGAGCTCTGGCCACGAGACGATCAAGTCCGATATCTTTTGGCCCTATGCCATCAAGGGGAGATATTTTGCCCATCAGCACGTAATAGAGCCCCTGATAACTCTGGGTCTGCTCCATCATGTTCATGTCAACCGGTGTTTCGACCACGCACAGTAAACTTGAATCGCGCCGTGGTGATGCGCAGCGTTCGCATATCTCCGCCTCGGTGAATGTATTACAGCGTTGGCAATGTCGAATTGACTGCAAAGCATGCAGGAGGGCATCCCCCAAATGCTGAGCGCCCTTCCTGTCATGCTGCAACAGATGATATGCCATGCGTTGAGCTGATTTTGGCCCGACACCTGGCAGGCAGCGCAGCGCTTCAATCAGCGAATCAAGCCCCGAGGGATTCACTAATCAAAAGGGAAGCTTGAAGCCAGGCGGCAGATTTAGCCCCGAAGTAAAGCCAGACATCTTGTCCTGACTTAATGCCTCTCCACGGCGAACAGCATCGTTCATCGCCGCGGCGATCAGATCCTCAAGCATTTCCCGGTCATCCATCACCGATGGATCAATACTGACTCTGCGCACTTCATGCGCCCCTGTCATTACAACCTTGACCATGCCAGCCCCGGAAACCCCCTCGATCTCAGTCTGGGCAAGTTGTTCCTGGGCTTTTTTCATGTTTTCCTGCATCGCCTGCGCCTGTTTCATCAGGCCAGCCAAGCCACCCTTCATCATCGTCGCTCTCCCTTACGCAATAGGTTTAATGGATGATTCAACAATCGATGCATCGAGGGACTCGATCGCATCACGTATAAAAGTATCCTGAGCAATTGACGCTACAGCATGATCCTGTCGCTCTTGGCGTTGACGCCCCACTGTTTCGGCCGGGGTATCCAATTCGTTCTGAGCCAACTCAAACCGCACCTTCATGGCGCGGCCAAAATATTCACTCAAAGCCTGCTGTAGTTTGTCAGGCCCCGGTTTCATCTGCAGATGCCCCTGAGATGGCGACAATCTCAACAAGCACTCAGTTTCACCAAGTTTCCTTAGCTCACAATTTTGCGCCAGCTCCCTGGCCAGCCCGGACAATGGGAGCGACGCCACAATCTGATGCCAATCAGACTCTCCGGATGCTAACGGCTTCGCTGCCAATTGTGCCGCCGCTACTGGCTCGCCCCGAAGGGCAACGTCTGGTGCACCAACGAGTAACGGATGGGCGCTGACCACCGGCCTGCTCTTCTGCGTCACCGCGACAAGCACGTCAGCAACGGTGCTTGGGCGAAACGCATGCAACCTGAGCAAGGTCATTACAAAACCCGCATATTCATCCGGCGCGGTCGACAGCTCATTTCTGCCGACATTTACAATTTGATAGGCCAACTGAACAAACTCTGGCGAAAACACTGCCGCCAGCTGGAGCAACCTTCCTCTATCAGGATCGTCATCATCTATTGCGACGGGAACACATTGAGCTACCTGCAAACGCGTCAGCAATGCCCCCAGTTCCTGCAAAGCTGAAGAAAATGAAAGACTACGCACCTCAAGGTCTGCCGCCACCTGTAGCAAAGTCGACGCATCACCGCCCCGCAGCGCGTCAAGAATACTGAACAGATAATCCTGATCGACAGCACCCAGCATGCTTCGCACCAGAACCTCTTCGACCCTCCCCGCACCGTGCGCAATAGCCTGATCCAGCAAGGAAAGAGCATCACGCATGCTCCCGGACGCTGAACGTGCAACTAACGTCAATGCCGGAGCCTCGAAAGGAATTTCCTCCGCCTGCAAAATTTGGCCTAGATGCTTGGTTATAGCCAGCGCTGGCATCTGCTTCAAATTGAATTGCAGACAACGGGAAAGAACCGTCACCGGAATTTTTTGTGGGTCGGTTGTCGCCAAAATAAATTTGACATGCTCCGGAGGCTCTTCGAGAGTCTTCAGCATCGCATTGAATGCTGAATTGGAAAGCATGTGAACCTCGTCAATTACATATACTTTGAAGCGGCCCCGGGTGGGCGCGTAGACCGCGTTCTCAAGGAGCTGACGCATCTCGTCAACCCGGGTATTGGTGGCCGCATCAACCTCAAGCAAATCGACAAATCTACCACTGTCGATTTCTTGGCAAGCAGAACAGACACCACAAGGTGTAGCGGTGATCCCGGCTTCGCAATTTAGCGATTTCGCCAGAATCCGCGCGATGGTTGTCTTCCCAACCCCTCGAGTACCCGTAAAAAGATAGGCGTGGTGCAAGCGCTGCTCAGAGAGCGCATGCGTTAGCGCACGAACAACATGTTCCTGCCCAACTAGCGTAGAAAAATTGCGCGGCCGCCACTTGCGCGCAAGAACTTGATAACTCATGCGCTCCACACCAATGCAGAAAATGAAAGTGGCGAGCCTAACCCCCGGCACTTGCAGTAAGTAGCTGTGGCTGCTTCCTTCCGGACCTGACCAGATTCACCCCCCTGCAATGCGGGGAGACCCGCCGCTGCGGATTCTAACACAGTGCAATTCCATAATTTGATGATGTGGATGGAATTCATTGCGGAGGGATCAAATGCTAAAGCCCCTCGCCGGTAATCCGGGAGGGGCTTTTTTCATGGGGAGTCTGGCGTTGACCTACTTTCGCGAGCGGAAGCTCACTATCATTGGCGCTCATCTGTTTCACGGTCCTG
>NZ_JBWKSX010000006.1:0-265315 GCF_059420025.1 Azonexus sp. GW821-FHT04F04
CTCGCCGCAGCGGCTTAACCCGCAGAGAGTTCACTTAAGAAAACCGAATTTCTGTCCAACTGCGCGGGGCCACCTCTGCCTGGTTTCGAGGAAGAAACGGGGAAGTACATGCCATTGCCGTTACAGTAGGTCTGACTAAGAGTGTATTCCAAATCGTAAGTTGCAATGACAAGTGGAAAGTTGTGGAGCCGCACCTTTGATCTGGCAGTGTTGCCCTTATCACGAGGGCAACAGGCTAACCTCAAGCTCTGTCGACGGACAAAAGCGCTATTTTTGGCCCGGTCGGCTGGCGCGCCTTGTTGTGCGGCAACACACTCATAAATAAGAACCCAACAATCCGTCAGAACTCTCAATGCGCAGAATGTCCATGACTCGTTCAATTTGAATTGCCAAAATGATCTCTGCCTTCTGTGTCCTCCATACGCACTGCGGCAAGCGATGGCTGAAACTGGCGCAGAACCCAAAGTTTGCTTGGGTTTGAGCGCGCCTGCAATTAGCCGGTCAAGTAGTTCATTGAAAACCTCCGACAAGCGGGCTTGTTCGTTTACTGTGTCAGTACTAGGTGCAACTCTCTATTGCGTAAGCCACTTTTTCGCTGATTGTCGTTGCTAATGCTTGATAGTCGTCGTTGCTATATTGATTCTTGTGAATCGCAGGTATCGCCTTTGCCATCGCTTGATTGATGTCGCTCATGGCCTGACGCAGCGGTTCATCAGTTGTCCATTTTTTACCAGCGTTAAGCTGGAGCTTTATCGGTTCGGCACTCCCGTGGCTGTGTTTGTGCGCGCCACTTTCTACTACGAGGATATTGGGCGAGGCTCCAAGCACAATGACTGTCAGAAATACAGCGAACATGGTTTTCATCGGGTCTCCTATGCCACGGACGAAATGTCCAACCAATATTATCAAAGGCTTAAAACAAAAATGTGCGATAGGCGATCATCCGCTATTGGCCAAGGGTTGAGGTCGCCAACGGCTGCTTCGTAGAATTCCGTGTTGCTGAAATTGGAATTGGCCGAACGTCGGCTACTGGGAAAACTGACTGACCCCAATGGTTAAGGAGTTGCCAAGCGTTACCGTTGAGTTGGATGTCTATCCTTGGCCCTTGGCCAACACCTGATGCTTGATTACAGACGTACTGACGCCCGTTCCGGCCGGTGGCGTGAATTGGGCCATGCCCCCGCCATTACTCGCTCAATGGAATTCCAAATAAATACCATCGTCTTCAGCAAAGAAATTACCGGCTAATGGCGTGCGATGACGATGGGTCAATGACTTACCGGTTTCTCTGGCTGACCAAATTCCTCCAACTGCGCCGCGCGCCAGTCAGCCAGCAACTGTTCCGACGTGCTGCGAATAGCCGGATCAAGTGTATTTTCGCTGGCCACACACTCCAGATGCTGAATCAAGGCCCGCACGCGCCCCTGGCAAACACCGATCGTTGCTGCCCGTGAAAGGAGATGCATGGTGCGAGCTACCAGTTGCTCAGCAGTCAGTACTTGTAGATCCATGACATTTTTTGTCATAGCGAGCCTCAGAGAGATAACCCAAACTCGGGCGCCAACAGTTTTAACCAAGCGTCCAGCCTATCCTCTGTCATGTCCGACTGATTGTCGAGATCCAGCGCCAGCCCGACGAATTTGTCATCCAGCACCGACTGGGAAACGGAAAAGTCGTAACCTGCCGTCGGCCAAGCACCTACAACACGACCACCGCGATCAACCACGTAATCGTGAATCTCAATCATCGCGTCGACAAACTGGTTGGGATATCCCTCCTGATCACCGAGACCGAAGACCGCTACCACTTTGCCGCTGAAATCAACATCAGCCAGACGCACCAAGGCTTCTTCCCAACTTTCCCCATCGCATTCCGCACTCAACCCGGGCAGTTGCCCTTCACCCATGGTTGGCGTACCGAAGATCAGGAACTGATATGACGCGAGATCTTCCGGCATCGCCTTATTGATATTCACTGGCTCAGCCAATGTTTCGTCATCAAACCGCTTCTTGATCATTTTGGCGACTTTGCGCGTCTTGCCGGTGGTCGAACCGAAAAACAGACCGATCTTTACCATTGTTTGAATCTCCGTTGGTTGCCGTGGCTGAGCCACGTAATCGATTGGGGGTAAGTTAATAACCTTATGTTTTGTAAGGCCACTTAATGGTAATGATTCTTATTTAAATTGCAAGCGGTTTTCCAGCATGTGGCGCTGCGATCTGCTTGATTTGTGGCGCCAAGCGCTCAGCGACAGTCGGTGGTGCCGACACCTGGCATTGCTGCCCTCCACCGAAAATCGGAATTCTCGGTGCTCATGCCGGAACACGGATGCCTACCCCGGCTCAAGTTCCACACAAAAAAGCGACATGAATCAAATTAATAATTATTCGTATTTGATATAATATTAGCTGTTACTTATACATAAACAGGCAAGCCAGCCGTCGCAAGCCAGCCTTACTCTCAGGAGTTTGAAATGGACTTGCCTCGCCTAAATCCTTTGGCGTTTGCCCTGTTGGTCGCATTTTCCCCGGCAAACGCTCAGGAAACCTCCCTTTCTCCGGTCAATGTCACGGCGAAGGGCTATGCCGCAACTGATCTGGAAACACCAATCTCGACCAGCACGCTTGACCGTGAAGAAATCACCCGGCGCGGCGGGCAAAATCTGGGTGATGCCCTGCGTGGCGAACCGGGCATTGCTGTCGCCAACGATAGCGCGCAGGGCCAGAATCCGGTCATCCGCGGTCTGAGCAAGGAAAGCATGGTGCTGCTGGTCGATGGTGTGCGCTTCAACTCGGCGCAGCCGGCCGGTGCCATTGCATCGTTCATGTCGCTGGGCATGGCCGAGCGGGTCGAGGTGGTCAAGGGCGCCTCGTCGGTGCTTTACGGGACGGGGGCACTGGGCGGGGCGATCAATGTGCTGTTGCCGCAGGCCCGTTTCGTTTCAGGTATCGGCGTCGAGGCTGGTGCTTCCTACGATTCGGCCAGCCAGGGCATGCGCGGCACGGCGGTAATGAACGCCAACACCGGCGACCATGCACTGATGCTCGGTGCCTCACTGGCCCGCATCGACGATTACAAGTCGCCGGATGGCGCGGTTGCCCGTACCGGCTACGACTCCGACAGCTTCATCAGCCAATACCGCTTCCGCATCGATGCCCAGCAGCAATTGCGTGTTTCGGCCCAACTGCACAAGGATGAGGATGTCTGGTATCCCGGCTCGACCCGCCCGCACCCGACCAACCCGGCCACGCGCAGCACGACCGTGCGCTCCCCTGAACAGGAACGCCGCCTCTACGAATTGGGTTACAGCCGCAAGGGCAGTGGCGAAACACCGCTCAATCTCGACGTCCGCGTCTATCGCCAGGAAATGGAGCGGCAAATCTACGCTTATGCCAACTGGCTGAACCGCGACATCATTACCAACAGCGTCACCTTCCAGACCGACGGGTTCGACGCCAAGGCCGACTGGCTGGTGCACCCGCAGCATCTGCTCTCGTTCGGCGTCAATGCCTGGGAAATGACCGGTAACCCGGACCGTATGATGGCTGCGGCACCGACTTTCACCACCTTCTCCGCCAACAACCCGTTCCAGAATGCCCGCATCAAGGCCCTGGGAGTCTACGTTCAGGACGACATGCGCTTTGGCAAGCTCAACCTGCTGGCTGGCCTGCGCTACGACACGGTGAAGAGCGACGCCGACAGCATGAACAACGGCGCGCGGACTAGCGGCCTCGACGGCAGTGACAGCGCCGTGTCCGGCAGCCTCGGTGCGATCTATGAAGTGGCTCCGCTGCTGCGCCCCTATGCCAACTACGCCCGCGCCTTCCGTGCCCCGGGCATGCGCGAGCGCTACGAATCCGGCCTGCGCGGCGACGGCTATTACTATGCCGGCAGCCCGGAAGTCGAAGCAGAAAAAGCCGACCAGTTCGAAATCGGCATCAAGGGGGCGAATGCCGTCTTTGACTACGGCGTTTCGGCCTACTACAACCAGATCGACAATTTCATCACCGGCCAGATCCTGACTGGGGTCAGCGCCACCGCAGCTTGCGGCGCACCCAATGCCGCCAACTGCAAAAAAACCGTCAACCTTGGCAGCGCAACGATCAAGGGCATCGAGGCCAAGGCCCGCTGGCAGTTCATCAATGGCCAGTGGCTGACGGCCGGTTACTCGATGCTGCGCGGTACCAACGACGACCTCGACGAACCACTGTTCCAGATGCCGGCCGACGAGATTTCTCTGGGCTGGCTGGGCAACGTGCTACCTGGCGTCAAGGGCGACTTCACGCTGCGCCTGGTCGACCGTCAGGATCGCGTCGCGACGCAATTTACCCGCGGCGCAGAAAACGCGACTGCCGGCTTCGTCACCGCCGACCTCGGCGCGACCTGGCAGTTCGCAAAAAACCAGAGCCTGCGCTTTGCCGTCAAGAACCTGGCCGACAAGACCTACCACGAGCACCTGACCGAAGGCGTTTCCGGTTGGGAAATCAAGTCGCCCGGCCGTTCGTTCCAGCTGGCCTGGCGTGGCAGTTTCTAACCTGGAGAGCCTGAGCCTGTGATCCCGCCCCTGTTCCTGTTCCGTTTCCGCTTCCTTTCCCTGCTCGCACTGGGCTGGCTGGCTCTGCTGACGCCGGCTCATGCCGACAAACTTCCCAAGCTGATCCTGGCCGGCCCGCCCGCTGCCGTATCGACGCCGCTGATCCACATGATGGAAACCGGCGCGCTCAAGGATGTTGCCGACAGCGTCGAGTTCGTCGTCTGGAAGGATCCGGATCAGTTGCGGGTGCTGGCTTTGGGCGGCAAGGCGGATTTCGTCGCTATGCCGAGCAACGTTGCCGCCAACCTGTACAACCGGGGCGTTGGGCTAAAACTGCTCAACGTGTCGACCTGGGGCGTGCTGTGGCTGGTGTCGCGTGACGCCAAGGCGAAAACGCTGGCTGATTTTCGCGGCAAGGAAATCGCCATGCCCTTCCGGGCCGACATGCCGGACATCGTCTTCGGGCTCGTCGCCGAAAAGCAGGGGCTGGACCCGAAAAAGGACTTCGCCCTGCGCTACGTCGCTTCGCCGCTCGATGCCATGCAGCTGCTGATTACCCGGCGCGTCGATCACGCCTTGCTCGCCGAACCTGCCGTGTCGATGGCCTTGCGCAAGACCAAGTCCTTCCCGATCAGCCTCATCGCGCCGGAACTCCATCGCAGTGTCGACCTGCAACAGGAATGGGGCCGTCTTTACGGGCGCGAGGCCCGCATTCCCCAGGCCGGTATTACGGTCATCGGCAAGGCCGTGGCGGATGAAGCCCTGCAGGCCAAGGTGATGGCCGCGCACGATGCCTCGCTGCATTGGTGCCAGAAAAACGCCTTGCAGTGCGGCGAGATGGTGGCCAAGCGCATCGACCTGCTGACCCCGCAAGCGGTGGCCGATTCGCTGGCCGTCAGCCAAATGCGGGCGGTTAGCGGCCAGGCGGCACGCGGCGATCTGGAATTCTTCTTCAGCCAGTTGCTTGCCAAGAGCCCGGCGCTGGTCGGCGGCAAGCTGCCCGACGAGCGCTTTTACGGCAATCCGGTCCGGCCTTGAACCCCCCTGTCGTTCCCCAACAACCGGCGCACCGCAATCGCGCCCTGGACTGGCTGGCCGCCACCGGCAACTACCTGTGGAGCGGCTGGGGCTCGCTGGCCAGCCTTTTCATTTTTCTGGCCGTTTGGGAGTTGACCGCACAAAGCCTCGGTTCGCTGATCCTGCCGACGCCGCGCGAAGCCTTCGCCACCCTCGGCCAGTTGTTGCAGGATGGCTCGGCGCGGGACGACATCCTGATCACTGCCCGCCGCGCCCTGCTCGGCTTCGGCCTGGCACTGACGCTGGGCAGCCTGCTCGGGCTGCTCGCCGGCATCTCGATGACCGCCTCGATGATGGCGCGCCCGCTCGTCACCCTGCTTGTCGGCATGCCACCGATCGCCTGGCTGATCCTCGCCCTGCTCTGGTTCGGCGCCGGCGACGGGACGCCAGTGTTTACCGTCTTCATCGCCTGCTTCCCGATCATCTTCGTCGGCGCCATGCAGGGCACCCGGACGCTGGACGGCCAGTTGAAGGAAGTTGCCCGTATGTTCCAGCTGCCGCTGTGGATGAAATTCACCGACGTCTATCTGCCGCACATCGTCTCCTACCTGTTCCCGGCCTGGATCACGGCGCTCGGCACCTCGTGGAAGGTCGTCGTGATGGCAGAACTGCTGTCCACCACCGACGGCATCGGCGCCGCTCTGGCCGTAACGCGCAGCCATCTCGACACGGCCGCCTCGATGGCCTGGATCGTTGCGTTGGTCGGCAGCCTGCTGGCCGTCGAATACCTCTTGCTCGAACCGATCAAGCGCCGGGTCGAATCCTGGCGGGAGTTTGCATCATCAAATCCCTGAGTATTTCACGGCTGTCCCATCGCTTCGGCTACCAGCGCGTCCTTGAAGACATCGACCTGAGCGTCGCGGCCGGCGAAGCGGTGGCGCTGGTCGGCCCCTCCGGCTGCGGCAAGACGACGCTGCTCAACCTGGCGGCCGGCCTGCTCGATCCGTGGGAGGGTCGCATCGACTGCCACTTTGAGCGACCGGCCATGATGTTCCAGCAACCGCGCCTGCTACCCTGGAAACGCACCCGCGACAACATCGCCCTTGGCCTCAAGGCCGCCAGCCAGTCGCGCGCCGCCCGCCACGCTACGGCCAGCGCGCTGGCGCTGAAGATGGGCCTGACCGCCGACGATCTCGACAAATACCCGAGCGCCTTGTCCGGCGGCATGCAGAGCCGCGCGGCGCTGGCCCGCGCCTTCGCCGTGCAGCCCGATCTGCTGCTGCTCGACGAAGCCTTCTCGGCCCTCGACATCGGCCTGAAAAGCGAGCTGTACCAGTTGCTCGCCTGCGAGCGCGTGGTCAGCGGCTGTGCCGTGTTGATGATCACCCACGACCTGATGGAAGCGATCCGCCTGGCCGACCGCATCCTGGTCATGGCCGGCAGCCCCGGGCGCATCGACGCCGAGCACGCCATCGCGACGCCGGTTGCCGAGCGTGACGAAGACTGGGTCTTCGCCCGCACCGCCGAGTTCATCCGCTGGCCGGACATCCGCGCCGCCTTTGCCTTGCCGGAGCGCGCATGAATTTCATTTTTGGCCGTTTTTTCCGGTTGACCGTAGGAATCTGGATTTGCCCCTTTCGGCCCTTCTTCCTGCTCACCGCCGCCCATGGCGCGCTCGCCATCGCATGGTGGGTCGGCCTGCTGGCCGGCGTGCTGCCGCTACCCGAGGTCGCCGGCGGCCCGGTCGTCTGGCACGCCCATGAACTGCTCTTCGGTTTCGCAACCGCCTCCATCGCCGGCTTCCTGCTCACCGCCGTGCCGGAATTCACCGGCACCGCGCCGATTCCGCGCCGTCGCCTGAAACTGCTGGTTGCCATCTGGCTGGCCGGGCGCATCGCCTTCGCGCTGTCCGGCACGCTCGGCGTGCTCCCCGCTGCCACCTTCGATCTCGGCCTGCTGGCGCTACTGCTGGCCGCCGTTGTCAAACCGCTCTGGCAACAACCAAGCCGGCGCCACCTCGCCTTTTTCCACACCCTGCTCGCCCTCGGCTGCGTCCATGCCGGTTTCTACCTTGCCCTGCATCGCGGCGGCGACGCTATGCCCTGGCTGCGGCTGAGTATCGGCCTGCTGATGATCCTCATCGTCGTCGCCCTGTCGCGTATCTCGATGCGCCTGGTCAATGACGTGCTCGAAACCCAGGGCGGCTTCGCCGCGCCCTACATGGCCCGGCCGCCGAGGCGCAATCTGGCCATCGTCGCCATTGCCGCCTACAGCCTCGGCGCATTCCTGCTCCCCGGCAACGCCGTCACCGGCTGGCTCGCCCTGGCCGCAGCCGCCGCCATTTTCAACCTGCTCAACGACTGGCACGTCGGCCGGGCGCTGGGCCAGCGCTGGGTACTCATTCCCTACCTCGTCTATTGGTGCATGGCACTCGGCTACGCCGTGATCGGCTGGGGCCTGCTCGCCGACAGCCCCCTGACCAGCGCCGGCGAACACCTGCTGCTGGTCGGCGCCCTCGGCCTGTCGGTGCTCATCGTGATGGCCGTAGCCGGCCGAATGCACAGTGGTTACGGGCTGGATCACCGGCGCTGGCTGCCGTTCACGGCCGGGCTGCTGGTGGCGGCAGCCCTGCTCCGTGCCGCCGCTGGCTGGCCAGTCGCCGCCGATTTATATACCCCACTCCTACATACAGCCGCTCTGCTCTGGGTGCTGGCATGGGGCGTCTACCTGCTCTTCTCCTGGCCAGCTCTCGCCGGGCCGCGGCCGGATGGCGGGCAAGGCTGCGACGAGCCGGTCAAACCTTCTTGATGCCTTGCCGATTCACCGACTTTTACCCTGACGATCAGGTTCATTGACCTTCTTTGAATAAAATACGACAATGAGAATCATTCTTGATTAGTTAGCCAGCCAGACCGCCATCGGGTTCAGCCAGCGAGAACTATGAATCTCGTTCCGGAGTTCTCTATGGATATCGCTGCCGATTCGTTGAACACGCTCTACCGGCAACACCACAGCTGGCTGGAAGGCTGGCTGCGCAGCAAGATAGGCTGCACCCATCAGGCGGCCGATCTGGCGCATGACACTTTCGTCCGCATCATGGGCCGTGGCGAGCCACCCGAATATCGCGAGCCGCGGGCTTATCTGACGACCATCGCCCGCGGCCTGCTCATCGATCACTGGCGGCACCAGGACATCGAACGAGCCTGGCTGGAGACGCTGGCCACACTCCCCGAACGACATGCCCCCTCCGCCGAGGAGCAGGCGCTGGTACTTGAAGCGCTGTACCGGATCGACGCCTTGCTCGACCGGCTCAAGCCCAAGGTTCGCGAGGCCTTTTTGCTCAGTCAGCTCGATGGCCTGACTTACCGCGAGATCGGCGAACGCCTGGGCGTCGGCGAGCGCATGGTCAAGAAATACATGGCGCAGGCGATGATGCATTGCCTGCTCGAAGGCGACCAACCGGCATGAGCGCATCCACCGAGCACGCCTTGCTGCACGAAGCAGCCGAATGGTTCGCCATCCTGCGCGACGAGCAGGTCAGCGAGGCCGACCGCCAAGGCTGGCAGCAGTGGCTGGCCGCCAGCCCGGCCCATGCCGCTGCCTGGAAACGGGTCGAGGCCATCAGCCAGCCATTCACTCGGATCAACCGCCATGCTCCGCACGGCGCGGCATACCAGGCGCTGGCGCGGAGCCCCGCGTCCCGCCGGCAGACCCTGCGCCTGCTTGGACTCGGCGGCATGCTCCTCGGCAGCGGGCTGCTCCTTCGCCATACCCTGCCGTGGCAATCCTGGAGCCAAGCCTACGCCATTGCTCGCGCTGAATACCGCATCGCTATCGGCGACCAGAAGCAACTGGTGCTGGACGACGGCAGCCGCCTGAGTATCAACACGGCTTCCGCGGTCGACCTGGATTTTCAGCCCAATTTGCGCCGCATTATCCTGCACGAAGGCGAAATCCTCATCGAGACTGCCCCCGACCCGCAGTCGCCACACCGGCCGCTCGTCGTCGACACCCGGCTCGGCCGCCTGACCGCCCTGGGCACCCGCTTCAATGTCCTGAGCGACGCGCAAGGCATCCGGCTCGCCGTCTTTGAGGGGGTCGTCCGCATCGCGCCAACCTCCGGCCAGCCATCTGTCGATGTCGCTGCCGGACAACAAGCCAGTATCAATGTCGACCAGATTGAAGCCGGCGGCCCCGCCGACACGGCCCGGGAGCAATGGGCGCGCGGCCAGTTGATCGCCGACAACGTGCCACTGGCGCGATTCATCGACGAACTGCAGCGGTACACCCCCGTGCATCTGGGAATTGATACGGATGCCGGGCGCCATCGCCTGCTTGGTGTTTACCGGATTGCCGAACCAGCCCGCGACGTGCCGCTCATTCTCGCCGCCATCGAAAGCGCCCTGCCCGTCCGCGTGCACACGACCAACGACAACACCATTCGCATCACCCGTCGGTAAGCACCGTCCTTGCGTGCAGGGAAAACCATTCTGCACAGTTCCCCTTTTCCGATCTGATTCGGCAGACCGAATGAACAACACTATCCACTCATTCGGAGCTTTTTCATCGTGAACAGAAACATCTGCCTGAAACCGAGCCTGCTCGCCCTTGCCGTCCGCGCCGCCGTGTTGGCCATACCGGCTGCCGCTCTCCTGCCGGCTGTCGCTTTCGCCCAGACCGCGCCGGCCACGCACCACTTCGACATTCCGGCCGGCGCCTTGTCCACCGCGCTGACCCGGCTCGCTGCGCAGGCCGGCGTGCAACTTACCGCCAACGCCGAATTGACTGCCGGCAAGAGCGTTTCGGCGCTAAAGGGCACGATGACTACCGAACAGGCACTCGACCGCCTACTGGCCGGTTCCGGCACGGTCGCCGCCAGCCCCCAATCCGGCATCTATACCCTGAAGGCCGTCCCGACCGGCAAGAGTGGCGAGGCGACACTACCCCCGCTCACCGTTACAGCCGGTGCCGAACGGGCTGGCGAATTGCCCAAGGCCTATGCCGGCAAGCAGACCGCGCGCGGCGGCAAGGTCGGCATTCTCGGCAACAAGGACTTTCTCGACACGCCATTCAGCACCACCAACTACACCAGCGAACTGATTGCCGACCAGAATGCCAAGACGGTCGCCGACGTCCTGCAGAATGACCCGTCCGTCCGCTACACCACGCCGGTCGGCCACATGGTCGAGAATTTATATATCCGCGGCTTCCTGGTTACCGCCGATAACATGGCGATGAACGGCCTGTACGGTGTCGCCCCTTACGGCCACGTCCCGACCGAATTCATCGAGCGCGTCGAGATCCTCAAGGGACCGAGCGCCCTGGTCAACGGCATGGCTCCCGGCGGGGCCATTGGTGGCACGGTCAACCTCGTGCCGAAACGCGCCGAAGATACGCCGATCACGCGCGTCGGCGTCGACTTCGAATCCGGCTCGCAAGCCGGTACCCATCTCGACGTCGGTCGTCGCTTTGGTGGCGACCACGAATTCGGGGTCCGCTTCAACGGCGCCTATCGCGATGGCGAAACGGCCGTCGACGGCCAATCGAAAACACGCGAGCTGGCCGCTGTGGCGCTGGATTACCGCGGCGAACGGCTGCGCCTGAACCTCGACGCCTACAGCAGCACGGAAAAAACCGACAACGGCAGTCCGCTGATGATCTCTTTCCTGACCAATGTCATTACGCCGCCGGATTCCAGCACCAACCTGTTCAAGGGAACCTACTCGACGATGCGCAACCAGGGCGCGCTGCTGCGCGGTGAATTCGATTTCAACGAGCACCTGACCGCCTGGGCCGGCTTTGGCACACGCCGCAACGAATACGATGGCTACATCAATGGTACGCGCGCCAACAATGTCCGCCTCGACGGCGGCCATACCGGAAGCACCTCCCACCAGAACGGCTACACCAACAGCGCGACCTACGAGGTCGGCTTGCGCGGCAAGTTCGCCACCGGCCCGGTCAAGCATGAAGTCGTGCTGGCTGCGACCGGTCTGGCGCTGGAATCGGGCAACATCAGTCGCTCCAGTGCCAGTTTTGCCGCCAACATCTACGCCCCGATCAATCCGCTACTGGCCACCCATCCCGGCGATGCGCCGAAGACCGGCGAAACCACTCTGAGCGGTATCGCTCTGGTCGACACGCTGAGTTTCCTCGACGACAAGGTCGCTCTGACGCTCGGCCTGCGCAGCCAGCGGGTCGAAGACACCTCATACAACGCCACTGGCGCCATCACCGCCGACTACGACAAGAGCGTCACCACCCCGGCGGTCGGCCTGGTCCTCAAGCCGTGGAGCAACAATTTCTCGCTGTACGCCAACTACATCGAGGGCCTGAGTCGGGGCGACACGGCCCCCTCAAGCGCCGCCAACCCCAACCAGGCCTTTGCACCATACGTCTCGGAGCAGAAGGAAATTGGTGCCAAGTGGGATGCCGGCCGCTACGCCCATACGCTGGCCCTGTACGAAATCTCCCAGCCGAGCATGGTGCGCGATGCCGCGACCAACATCTACAGCATCGACGGCGAAAAGCGCGTGCGCGGCATTGAATGGTCGGTGATGGGCCAAATACTGGCCGATGTTCGCCTACTTGGTGGCGTGACCCTGGCCGAAGGCAAACAGGTCAAGACCTCGAACGGCACCAACGACGGCAAGGAGGCCTACGGCATGCCGTCCTGGCAAGGCAACCTCGGCCTTGAATGGGATATGCCCTGGCTGCCCGGCCTGACGCTGAGCGGCCGCGTCGTGCATACCGACAAGCAGTACCTGAATTCGGCCAATACGCGGGAAATCCCGAGCTGGACGCGTTACGATGCCGGCGCCCGCTACGCCACGCAGATCGCCGGCCGGAAGACAACCTTCCGCGCCAATGTCGTCAACCTGTTCGACAAGGATTACTGGGCCGGTCCTTACCATGGCGAGGGCTACACCACGCTGAGCGCACCACGTATCTTCAACCTGTCAGCGACGGTGGATTTCTGAGTTGAACGCTCCCCGACCCCTGCTTCGTCGGATCGGGATAAGGAAGGCAAGCCCCGCCAGGCTGCTTGCCTGCCGCTTTCTGCGCCGGACCGGTCTGCTGCTCGGCCTGGCGCTGCTCCTGCCGACGACGCCAACGCTGGCCGCCGGCCTCGGCGCCGGACAGCCGGTGACGATCCCGCACGCCCGGCAATACGATCTCGCTTCGCCGCAGACCGGCCAGCGCTACCGCATCTTTGTTTCCGCCCCGAGCACCCCGCCGCCGCCCGCCGGTTACCCGGTCATCTACGTGCTCGACGGCAATGCCGCCTTTCCACTGGCAGCGCACATCAGCCGCAATATCGAGCGGCGCCAGCCGGTCACCGGCATCGCGCCGGCCCTAGTCGTCGGCATCGGTTATGCCGGCAACGACGACTACCACATGGCTGCCCGCAGCCATGACTACACCCTGGCCGCTGGCCGGTACGACCCGGCCAGCGGGGGTGGGGCCGAGGGCTTCCTCGATTTCATCGAACAGGATCTGAAACCGCGCATCGCCGCCACTTTCACGGTCAACCGGAAAAAACAGGCAATTTTCGGACATTCGTACGGCGGCCTTTTCGTACTGCACACACTGTTCACCCGACCCGAGGCGTTTTCCACCTACATTGCTGCCAGCCCGTCGATCTGGTGGCAGGACAAGCATGTGCTCGACGAAATGCGCGCTTTCCTGGCCAGCCGAGGCGAGCAACAGCCATGGCCGACGGTGCAGATCAGCGTCGGCGCCACCGAGGACGAGCCGCCCAAGGGGCGCCTGTCGCCGGAGCTGCTGGCCATGCGCGCCAAACGGCCGATGGTGGCCGAAGCCCGGCAACTGACCGCCACACTGCAGTCGCATCCGGCCTCGGCCGGCCGCGTCAGCTATCACGAACTGGCTGGCGAGAATCACGGTTCGGCCTGGCCGCCAGCCTTGTCCCGGGGTTTCGACCTTTTCCTTGAATGACCGCCCGATGTCCGATATCGCCCTGCCCCTCCTTATCAGCTTTGCCGCCGCATTGCGCCTTTACCTTTCTTCACCTCGCCAGCAGTGGCTGGACAAGCCCTTGCCCGGCCGCCTGGCCAGGGCACTCCTGCTGATCGTCGCCTACCTGCTCTGGCTGCGGGTTATGCACGGCGCCGCCGCCTTCTTTGTCCTGCTCTCCATCATCATGCTGCTCTTCGCCATATTTCCCGCACTCTCGCTGCTCAAACCGTCCTCCTCACGGAGCAAAACATGAAATCGACGACCCGCGATCTGTGGAGCAAGACAGTGGCCGGCACGCTGCTCGGCTTCAGCCTGGCGCTGGCGATCAGTGCGCTGTTTGCCTGGTTCACACCCGGCGGACCAGCCGGCCTCAACAAGTTCCAGTTTGTCATGTGGCTGGTCGCGCTTGTCTGGTTGCCCATCCTCGGCGGCGTCTACTTCTTCCGCAATGCCCGCCAGGCCTGGCTGTGGTTGGGCGGCACCAACCTGCTCGCCTTCGCCGCCTATTTCGCCGGCCGGCACCTTTTCACCTGAAACGACCATGCGCAGCGAACTGATCCGCGACTACAAGACCATCCACACCTGGGCCGGCGTCGTCACCGGCCTAGCCCTCTTCATCGCCTTCTATGCCGGCGCCCTGACCATGTTCGAGGAAGCGCTGGAGAGCTGGATCGAACCGCCACAGATCCGGCACACCATACCGCTGGCCGAGGCCGACCGGCTGATCGCCGACACCCTGGCCGCCCACCCCGAAGCCGGCAAGGAATTCACCCTGCATCTGAGCGCCGACGGCAACGCGGTCAGCCATCTCAGTTGGCAGAAGGACCGCCAGGACCGCCGGCCGTGGATCGCCGAGCGCCGCGCCGACGGCGAACTCGACATCGCCCGCCGCCAGCCGTCCGGCCTGCCGCAATTCATCGACATCCTGCATCGCACCGCCGGCATTCCTGGCGACCACGACATCGGTGAGACGGTGATGGGGATCGTCAGCGCCATTTACTCCGTGGCGCTGATCTCCGGGCTGCTCGTCCTGCTGCCCTCGCTGGTCAAGTATTTCTTCGCGCTGCGCGTCGGACGTAACCTGAAGCGCATGTGGCTGGACGCCCACAACGTTGCCGGCATCACCGGCCTGCCTTTTCACCTGATCATAGCGATGACCTCTGTCATCTTCTGCTTGCACGATTATATTTATCCGCTGCAAGACCACCTGATCTACGACGGCAAGTTCCGCGCCGTGGCCGCCGCCAGCAACCCGCTGACGGCACTACCCAAGGACAAGAGCCCAAGCACTATGCTGGGCGTCGGCCAACTGCTCGATGCTACCCGCCGCCTGTCGCCAAGCCTGCAGCCGACCGCGATCCAGTATCGCGAAGCCAATACCGCCCGCGCCACTGCCCAGATCCGGGGCGACGATCCCGGCTACTTGGTGCGCAAGGCGGGATTTGTCGTGCTGGCCGCACCAAACGGGACCGTCCTTGGCACCGATTACCTCCCCGGCCAGCAAAGCGCCTTGAGCGCCGTCGTCTCCGCCTTCTTCGCCCTGCACATAGGCACCTACGGCGGGGCGACCATGCTCTGGGTCTATTTCGGCCTCGGCCTGGCCGGTGCCTTCCTGTTCTATTCTGGCAACCTGCTCTGGATCGAAACCCGTCGCCGCAAGGCCAAGGGCGACCCGGAAGGCAAGGGCCAGTCGCGCTCGGTCCGCGCCATGGCTGCGGCAACGGTCGGCGTCGCCTTCGGCTGCATTGCCGGCATTTCGGCCGCCCTCGCCAGCGCCAAATGGCTGCCCGACCAGGTGAACGATCCGGAGGCCTGGTATCAGGGCATCTACTACGCCATCTTCACCGGCAGCATAGTCTGGGCCTTCGCCATTGGCGCTGCCAAGGCAGCAGTGCAACTGCTCCGTTTTTCTGGCCTCGCTACGCTGGCCATTCCGCTGGTCAGCCTGATCGCAATCGCGTTCCCCACCCTCGGCCTCTGGGTCCATAACGCCAGCATCGGTGTCGACATCGTTGCCGCCATCGCCGGCGCCTCAATGCTGTGGATGGCGGCAAAAACAGCACACCGTAGCCGCAACGGAGCGCACGACAGCATCTGGTCGGTGGCGTCAACCGCCGGTGTAGCGCACCGAGATTGAATCACCGGTTGCGATGCGCAAGCCCATTCCGGAATCGCTCAAGGATCACATCCTTCCGTTCAATTGGGATGTGCGCAAGGTTTGGGCATTGAAAGCCGAGGTTCAACAGCTTCCGTGCGCGAAGTTTGCCTATTTTCTGGAGCTGCCGTTGTGGTCGTCAGTAGGCAACCGTGGGCTGTTGTTCGACATCAGCCAAATGGATGTCATTCGCCATCCCGGGTTATCTCGGTATCAGGTCCAGCGTCTGGACCAATGCAGCCTGGACTTTCCGATCGACGTGTTGGTGATGCACGACAAACCATGGATCCTTGATGGCGTTCACCGGATCGCCAAGCACGCCATCCTGACTCACTTGACGCTCCCCGTCCGCCTCCACGATGAATCGATCATTCCTGCGATTCGCGTGGTCTGACGGCAGCCCGTCGGAAACCATGGCTTTCGACAATTTTTTACTTCCTTTTCCGTTTGTTTGGATAGCCTGGATTCAAGGTCACCGGTCTAATTCTGCATCGCCTTCTCGCACTCCTGACAATAGCCATATAGCGTCAGGTTATGCTGGGCCAGGCGGTATCCATTCTTGGCGGCGATTTCCTGTTGCCTACCTCCGATCAGGTCATCATCGAACTCTCTTACCCGCCCGCATTTCAGGCAGACAATATGGTCGTGATGGGCGCCGTTGTTAATTTCGTAAACTGACTTGTTTCCGTCAAACACTTGCCTGGAGATTGCACCGGCTTCGTCCAGCTGAGCCAGCACCCGATAAACAGTCGCCAGGCCAATTTCATGGCCTTGCGCGACCAGGCGCCGGTACACTTCCTCGGCACATAAATGGCTTCCGGAACTACTCCGGAATACTTCAAGAATTTTCATTCGGGGATGAGTCACCTTGAGTCCCAGTCGGCGTAATTCGCTCTTTGAATTCATTGTCTCCTGCATCACTCACAGCCTTTCTTTTCCAATCAACGATTACGGATTTTTGCCAACTTCATTCACGGCGCGTCCAAAGCTGGTAACGCCTGCGCTTTTCACAAACATGCAAGGCTTGCCTGTCCGTTTGCACGACTCCTTCACCCGCCAGTAGGCGTTGTGACTGATACAACCCACCTGACAGATCACGATATCGGCTGCCGCCAGAGCGCCATCGATTCGATGCAGGCTCTCCTCCAGACCGCCATCGTGATGCATGAAATGTCCACCGGACTGCTCCACCACATCCCGATACGAATTGACTGCCCCTGAGCGACCGCCGACGCACAGCACGCATTTCCCGGACAGCTGGTTCTCCGGTAGCGCTGCCAGGCCGTCATCTTCCCTGATCAGTGATTCGATCGTCTCCTCGGCGTGTTTGGCAAAATCGCGCAAGCGACTCACTTCCCGAGCCAGTTCGTCGGCTTGCAGGCGAGCCTCCCTGGCCCTGGCCTCGGTATCGCTCAGGCGTTGCGTGAGCACCTGGCGGGTTTCAAGATCCGGCATGGCATCACGCAAAACCACCTCCCTGGCACGACTGGCCGTCCGCGCCTCAGCGGCCACCAATTCCGCCCTGAGCTGGGCTATGGTCAGGGCACCTTCACTGGCTTGCGCGGCCATTTTGCGCCGCTGCTCCTCGAGTTCGGCCTGACTCGCTTCCAGGCGTCGATTCAAATCCGCATTTTCCGTTCGCAAAGCCTTCAAGGCGTTCTGGTCAGCCCGGTTATGCGAACCCAACTGGTGCTGGATCATATGGATATCCGCATAGATCTCCTGCTCCAGTTGGTCAGTACAATCAGGATGCGTCCAGCAGGCCCACAGCGCAGCGGGAATATTCCGGCTTTCCTTGCACGCTGCCTTCCAGGCGAGACGGAGATCGGCGTCGGTCTTGATCGCAGCAAACTGACGAACAGTTAACTGACAACGCTTTTCCAGCGTCTTCTGCAACACGTCGGCCAGACGGCTTCGCTCTTCGCAACACCCCACCGCCGTCGTATGCAGCAGAAAGTCAGACGCATCCTTGGGCAGGTGCATGACCTTGTGCATCAGGCGTCGTAAATCGTCGCACTCGAAACAGACGCCAATTACCGGGCAATGAAACTTGTGCGGAATTTCCCAGAGCTTGCGGCGCCGGGAACCGCTTGCCGTAGATATCGATGGCTCGACGGGTAAGGTAACCGCGTCCGGAAATATCGAGCGCCCGCCACCGAAAACACCGCCGGCAACATGAAAGGGAAAGCCAGACATGGGGATTCTCCAAATACCGAATATCAGGAACGGATGATTGCGAGTTGTTCAAGTTTGCTCAGGCTGAGCTCGGCTGCCAGCGAGTCCCGTTCCTGCGAAAGTCGGGAATACTCCGCATGTGCCGCCTCAATCGTCCGCTCCAGCGTCCACACCCGATGTGCATCGCTGTTGAGTTGCTCGTTCGTTTCGCTGAGTTGCATCAACTTGCACCCCAGTTCAACGATGGCTGCCCCGGACTCATAACGAGCAAGCTGCTGACGATAATCGGCGCACCTCTCCGACAAACGCCTCACCTCGCTGTTCAGCGCGGCAATCCGCCTGGTACTGTCCAGGGCGCTGCACCGTAGCCGGGCTCGGCTGTCCCGCAAGGCCTGGCGCAAGTCCTGGATTTCCTCGTCCGGGCTCCGATACGGCACCACATCAGCCGCTTTCGGATGGATGGCTGCCCCGCCGGCATCACATTCCTGGACTGAACGTTCCTTAAGCGGCGCAAGCATCACGGCTCTCCAGTCCGGTTTCGAGACGACGGCTGGCGCGCTCGCACAAGGAGCGCACATCCTCGTCCAAGTCATCGAATTCAGCCAGCTGATCCAATAGCCGGATGGCGTGCCGGGCTGAATGCGCGCATCCGGTTTCCTGATGAATGAGCAATTGGCTCAGAACGCCGGCCCACAGGTTGTTGTTTGGCATGCCGAACCCCTCAAGAACGGGTCAACGCCAACCAGAGCAATCCGGCGGCAATGGCAAGGCTGGTGTAGAGACTGTCCGGCAAATGCCGGGATACAGGCGAAATAAAGTTGGCCAGCCACGGAAAAGTCGATCTGTTCGTCTGCCGGATTGGAATCTGCATGATGCCTCCAGAACAAGGATGGTCGGGATGGCTGGCTACCGGGACGGATTGGCTGGCGGAGAGTATTGCGAATGATTCTCATCCAAAACATTGGCATTGTCAACGTAATGAGAATGGTTTTTATTTGTTGGTGTGTATCCGTGTGGCGCAAAGCTTCAATCCTTCATATTTTGGCCATCCGGCCAATCATCCTGAGCTCAGTGTGCATCACCATTCTTGCCAAGAGAGATGCGAATCGTTATCATTCCACTTTCGAGTTACACTTTGATTGCAACTTGTAAACAATTAACGCCAGCCACCTAGCTTCGCAAGGCAGCCAGCCATTTGATTAATTCACTTGCTGGAGGTCTTGCATGCGCAGCCCTTTTACCCGCACGAAAATGCGGGTCATTCCATTTGTTTTATTGACGGCTTTCGCCGCCCCCACGGCTATCGCGGATATTGAGCTTGGCGACACCGTCGTCACCGCCAACCGCCACGAAACGGCTATCGACCAGATCAGTGCGACGGTAACCAGCATTAACCGGCGCGATATCGATCGTCGCTTGCCAGTGGACGACGCCGATCTTTTCCGTGACGAGCCGGACATTGCGATGGCGCGCGACATGCGCCGCCATGGGGCGACGCGGGTGAATATCCGCGGCATCGAGGACAACCGTGTTGTACA
This sequence comes from Azonexus sp. GW821-FHT04F04, assembly GCF_059420025.1. Lineage (NCBI taxonomy): Bacteria > Pseudomonadati > Pseudomonadota > Betaproteobacteria > Rhodocyclales > Azonexaceae > Azonexus > Azonexus sp. GW821-FHT04F04. Next base: position 19,400 of record NZ_JBWKSX010000006.1, read on the forward strand.
GATGATCGACGGGGTTCGTCTGCCGGATTATTTCAATGGCGGCGGCCCGACCAACTACACGATGAATGCCCCCTCGGGCCCGATGACCGACTTCCTGCGTCAGGTGGAAATCGTGCGCGGCCCGGCCTCCAGTCTTTACGGTTCCGATGCCATCGGCGGTGTCGTCGGCTACCTGACGCTCAATCCCGAAGATATCGCCCGAGGCGACGCAAAACAGGGCGTACGTCTGCGCGGCAGCTACTTCGGGGCTAGCCAGGCATTTTCCGGGAGTGTCATCGGCGCCTTGCGCAGCGAGAAACTGGACGTACTCCTCGGCTACGCCCAAATCAATGGCGAGGAAACGAAAAACCAGGGCAGCGACAGCACCTATGGCCCGCTGCGCAGCAAGGCCAATCCAGCGACAACCGAGGATCGTGGCGCGCTGGCCAAGTTCATCTTCCGGCCAGCCACCGGGCACAAGCTGACGGCCAGCTTCGAGGGGCGCGAGCAGGAGGCCGAAACCACCATCATGCGTGTGCCAGCTTCGCTGTCGCGCGTAACAGCGATGAATGGCGATGATGAAACGCGGCGCTACCGCTATGGACTGGAGTACGAACACAAGAACGGATGGTTCTACGACCGACTGGTGAGCCGTGTCTATCACCAGGAATCTGAAACTCACAACGCCAACCATCAGACGCGCAGCAATGCCCGCTATTCGGCCACCTCAGGATGTTCCGCCTCCAGCACCACGGCACCGACCGCAACCTGCGAAATTGACCAGCATTTCTTCTTCGAGCAGCAGACGAGCGGGCTTGGCCTGCAGTTTGAATCGCTCTTCCAGCTTGGCGGTGCAGCCAATCTGCTGACCTATGGCGTGGACGTCATGCGCCAGCGCGTCGAAACCAAACGGGATGGCCGCGTGCTCAACATCAACACCGGCGCCGTGACTTACGGTCTGGCTGGCGAGACATGGCCGCTGCGCGATTTTGCCAACGGCGTGACGGATACCCTGGGGCTCTACGTTCAGGATGAGATTTCCATGCTGAACGATCGCCTGTCGCTGACGCCCAGCATGCGCTACGACTACACCCGCCTGACACCGGAGGTCGATGCCCTTGCCCAGCAGGTGTTGACCATCATCAATCGCCAGGCCGCCGAAAAGGAATTCGGCCACCTGTCGCCCAAGATCGGCGGACAGTGGAAATTCAACGAGGCGCTGTCGCTGTTCGGACAAGTGGCTTCCGGCTTCCGGGCGCCGAACTACAACGAGGTCAACGGCGCTTTCCGCAATGCCGCACAGATTTATGCCAGCACGCCGAACCCGGACCTCAAGGCAGAAACCAGCCTGGGCTTCGAGGTCGGCTTGCGCGCCCGGATGGGTAGCGCCCGCGGCCAGGTGACCGTATTTGACAACCACTACAAGAACTTCATCGAGAACGTTCGTTTGTCGTGCCCGAGCGATCCCAACTGCGTCTCGGTCGGCGGCACCCCGTACACGACCTATATGTACAAGAACCTGGCCAATGTCCGGATTTATGGCGCAGAGCTTCGCGCCAACTGGGATTTCGCCAGCAACTGGCGTGTCGATGGCGCCATTGCCTACGCCCATGGCGAGAACAGCGACACCGGCCTCGCCATCAACAGCATCGAGCCCTTGCGCGCCTCCTTCGGACTGGCCTACGACGTCGGCCAGTGGGGCGGCGAATGGCGCCTGCGCCTGGCTGCCGGCAAGGATCGGGTAGATGACAGCGGCGGAACCTATTTCCGCACGCCGGGCTACGGGGTCTCCGACCTGGCCGGCTGGATCAAGCCGACGGCCAACACCCGTGTCGTCATGGCGATCAACAACGTCTTCGACCAGAAATACTGGCTGTGGTCCGACATCCGCACGGCAGAAGGAACCAATCCGACGGCGGTCGATTTCTACAGCCAGCCCGGCCGCAATCTGCGTCTCTCGTTCCAGGCCGATTTCTAATCCCGCGTTGGCGTCGGCTGCTTGCTGACAAAGCAGCCGACGCCCTTTTTTCGGAAATCAACATGCCTGCCCAACTTCCCGACGCCAGTGCCCTGATTGCTTCGCTGCTCAATCTGATGACCCGCTTCTCCTGCCTCGGCTGTCCACAGCAGGCAGCATTGATTCGCAAGGAACTGGCGCTGCTGCAAGCCTACCCGGACGACCAACTGGCCCCCTTGATCAAGCAGATCGGCCGGCAACTGGAAGACCAATGGTCGCAACTGCACATGGCTATCTCCGACGATCCCTACCCGGCCGCCGAGACGCGTGCCCTGCATTGACCGCCTGCGCCAGCCAGCCGGATTGCCGCCAGCCATGAACTTCGCCTCACTTCCGCAGAACGGACACTTGCCCGCATGAACATCCTTCGCTTCGCCTGCCTGCTCGCCGCCCTCTGCCTCGGACAGGGCGCCATCGCCGAAAATATCCTGATCATCGCTACCTCGCCGGTGCCGCCGGGCAAGTTCAAGGCTGTTTCCGAAATTGGCCAAAAATTCGGGGGGACCGTGGAAGCCAAATTCGCCGAGCGCATTCCGGCCGATCAGATCGCCAAACTGCTGGAAAACCGCGATTTTATCGTCTTCGACGCCGCCCGCAGCCACATGCAGGATGCCGTCAAGGGCAAGCTGGGCAAGACGCTCGATGGCCTGAAGACGCCGCACCTGTGGATGAAGGACAGCGGCCCGGCCGCCGCCGGCCTGCCCAAGGAGGTTGCCACCACCTTGCACGCCTATTACACCAACGGTGGGCGCACCAACTACGAAGGTTTCTTCGCCACCCTGGCCGCCCAGTTGCGCGGCCAGCCGCAGCCCAAGCTGGCCGCGCCCTTCGTCTTCCCCGACGACGCCATCTACCATCCGAAAGCGCCGAACCGCGTCTTCGCGACACCGGCCGAGTACTTCAAATGGCGTGGCATAGACCTCGCCAAGCGGCCACCGACCATCGCCATCGCCTTCCACCAGATCTACATCGGTGCCGAGCAGACCACCTTTATCGACGACCTCGTCGCCCGCATCGAAGCTGGCGGCGCCATCGCGCTGCCCTACTACGCCGGCGTGCTTGGCCCGCACAAGAAAATGCTGACCGTCGATGGAAAGCCAATCGCCGACGCCGTCATCAACACCCAGATCGTCCTCGACCCTGAAGGCCGACGCAAGGAACTGGCCGAACTCGGCATCCCGGTCACCCATGCGCTGGCCTACCGCAAGGGTGACGAAGCCGCCTGGCGCGCCGACCCGCAGGGCGTGCCGCTGATCGACGTGCCCTTCTATCTGGCTCAGGGCGAATACGCCGGCATCGTCGATGCCATCGTCGCCAATACCTCGGACAAGGCGAGCGGCGATGTCGTCGTTCTGCCGGAACAGACCGCCGCCGTAGCCAACAAGGCCTTGAATCTCGTCCGCTTGCAACGTCTGCCCAATGCCGACAAGAAGGTGGCGATGCTGTTCTGGAACTACCCGCCGGGCGAAAAGAACATGTCGGCCTCGTTCATGAATCTGCCGCGCAGCTTCGAGACGACGCTAAAAGCCATGAAGGAAGCCGGCTACGACACCCACGGCGAAACCGAGATTTCGCTTGTCACCAGTCTGCAGCGCCTGCTCGCGCCGTTCTACCGCGATGGCGAACTGGCCGGCCTGCTCCGCGACGGATTGGCCGAACGCCTGCCGGTCGCCGCCTACCGCGCCTGGCTCAAAAAGCAGCCATCAGCCATCCAGGACGAGCTGAACAACCGCTGGGGCGATCCAGAAAAATCAACCATGGTCATCGTCGACCGTGGCGAGCCGGTCTTCGTCATCCCCCGCCTCGCCGTCGGCAAAATCATTTTCAGCCCGCAGGCCCCGCGCGGCGAACGCTGGGAAGACAAGGAAAAGTCCCTCTACCACTCGACCAAGGCCGCCCCCTCGCACTTTTACCTCGCCCACTACCTGTGGCTGCGCGCGCATTTCAAGGCTGACGCGCTGGTGCACTACGGCACGCACGGCTCGCAGGAATGGCTGCCCGGCAAGGAACGCGGCCTGGCCGTCACCGACTACCCGCTGCTCGCCGTCGGCGACATGCCGGTGGTTTATCCCTACATCGTCGACAACATCGGCGAAGCCTTGCAGGCCAAGCGACGTGGCCGGGCGGTCATCGTCACCCACCAGACGCCGCCCTTCGCCCCGGCCGGCCTGCACGAAGCACTGACCCAGATTCACGACCTGCTGCACCAGTGGCTGGCGCAGGACGACGGCGCGGTCAAGGACAAGCTTGCGGTCGACCTGAAAAAACGCGTCAAAAAGGAACACATAGACCGCGACATGGGCTGGACTGAAGCGCGTATCGACCGTGAATTCCGCCCGTTCATCGACGAACTGCACAACCATCTGCACGAACTGGCGCAGACGGCGCAGCCGCTCGGCCTGCACACCTTCGGCACGGCGCCGCTCGACAAGCACCGCCTCGGTACCGTGCTGCTCATGCTCGGCAAGGGTTTCGGCGAGGCGGCGCTGCGCCAGGCCGGCGTCAAGGAGGACGACCTCGACGAACTCTTCGTCGGCGACTACACCAAGCTGACCGAATCGCCGCCCTACCGCCTGCTCGCCGACCTCATCACTGGCGGCGCTGCCCTGCCAGCCGATCCCAAGCTCGCCGCACAGCTTGAACAAGGCCGCCGCTGGTACGCCGACCTCGGCGCCCAGGGCGAAATCGCCGGCCTGCTCTCGGCCTTGGCCGGCCAGCATCGGCCGACCTCCTACGGCGGCGACCCGATCAAGAACCCGGACGTCCTGCCCACCGGCCGCAACCTCTACGGCTTCGACCCCTCGCGCGTGCCGACCAAGCAAGCCTGGGAAGCCGGCAAGGAAGCCGCCGACGCGTTGATCGCCGCACAGACGGCCAAGACTGGCCACGCCCCGAAAAAACTCGCCTTCTCGCTGTGGTCGGTGGAAACCATGCGCCATCAGGGCATCCTCGAAGCGCAGGCGCTGTGGACCGTGGGCGTCGAGCCGGTGTGGGATGCCGGCGGCCGGGTCATCGACGTCAAGCTGGTGCCGCGCGAGCAACTCAAGCGGCCGCGCGTCGATGTCGTGCTCTCGGCCACCGGCCTCTACCGCGACCATTTCCCCAACGCCATGAAGCAGCTGGCCAAGGCCGTGCAGCTTGCCGCCCGCGCCAACGAGGCCGACAACCCGCTGTACGCCAACAGCCGGACCATCGCCGAGCGGCTGATCGCCCAGGGCATCCCGGAAGCAGCCGCCAACAAGGCCGCCGAAACGCGCATCTTCTCGTCGGAATCCGGCCGCTACGGCACCGGGCTGGACGATGCGGCGCTGGCCACCGATACCTGGAAGAGCAAGGGTGAAGCCGACAAGAAGCTAGCCAATCTCTACCTCTCCAAAATGCAGTTCGCCTACGGTGCCGACGAGGCCGACTGGGGCGTTCAGGGCATCGCCGGCGCCGAGGGCAAGGCAGCCCGCCTCAACCTCTACGCCGAGCACCTGAAGGGTACCGAGGGCGCCGTGCTGGCCCGTACTTCCAACCTCTACGGCATGCTGACCACCGACGATCCCTTCCAGTACCTCGGCGGCATCGGTGCTGCGGTGCGGGCGCTCGACGGCAAGGCGCCGGAGCTCTACATCGCCAACCTGCGCAACAGCGGCGCCGATGGCAAAGGGGGCAAGATCGAAGGCGCCGCCCAGTTCCTGGCCAAGGAACTGGCTACCCGCAACTTCCACCCCGGCTACATCCAGGGCCTGATGGCCGAAGGCTACGCCGGCACCTTGCAGGTACTCGACGGCATCAACAACTTCACCGGCTGGACCACGGTATCGCGCGAAATTGTGCGCGACGACCAGTGGCAGGAGTTCGTCGACGTCTATGTCCGCGACAAACACAAGCTCGGTTTGAAAGACTGGTTCGAAAAGAACAACCCGCATGCGCTGGCCCAGAGCATTGAGAAAATGCTCGAAATGGCTCGTCACGGCTACTGGCAGGCCGACGCGAAAACCGTCGCTGAACTGAAACAGCGCTATCAGGAACTGGCCAAACGCCATGACGTGAAGAGCGATAACGCCGCATTCGAGAAATTTGCAGCGGCTGGTTTCGGCCTGGCTGCACAGTTACCCGCACCGGCGCCTTCGCCAACCCGGCCGCAAAGTGCAGCTGATCTCGTCGCACCGCCCCCACCGCCAGCCCCTCCAGTAATCACCGGCATGAAGCTGGAAAAAGTGGACAAGCAGCCCCCACCGCAACCACCGCTCGCCCTGGCTGGTGGCGCCTTGCTGCTGCTCGCCACGACGGGCGGCGCACTGAGCGTCGTTCGCCGCCAGAGGAAAGCCGCATGAATGCCAGCCTGAAACCGCTGCCCGCCCTGTTGGTTGCGCTGTTCACCGGCAGTGCATTGGCCGACGAAGCGACAACACTCAAGGAAATCACGGTCACCGCCACGGCCGACGCCGAGAGCGAGCGCCAAACTGCCGTCACCCAGAAGACCGTCATTGACCGCAAGGAAATTGAGGCGCTGGGAGGCCTGACCGTCGGTGAAGTGATCCGCAAGCTGCCCGGCATCGAGGCCGGCGCCCACAGCGGCGACGGTGGTCCATCGGCCAACGCCCGCGGCATGGGGCGCGATTCCGTGCAATTTCTGGTCGATGGCGAGCGCCCTTCGGCTAATGCCCGCTATGCCTTGACCACTGTCGGCCGTCTGCCGTCCGGCGAACTTGAACGCGTCGAAATCGTGCGCGGCGCCTCGGCCGAGCATGGCGGCAGCGCGGCGGTTACCGTCAATCTGATCATGCGCAAGACCCGGCCGCAAAACTCAACTGCGCTGAAAGCGGCCGTTGGCCTGCGTGGCGACGAGCCGAACGGCCAGTTCACGCTGAGCCAGGGCGGTGGCGATAAAGGGTTTTCGTGGATTGTGCCGCTCACCATCAACCACCATGCCATGCCGCTGGAAAAAACCACCAGCCGCCAGCAAAGCAGCAGCGGCACACGCACCCTGTGGCAGGAAGAGCGCGAAAGCAGCCCCTACCAGCTCAACGAATTCATCGTCTCGCCGCGCCTGACCTGGCGCGATGGCGAGGGCAGCCTGTCGCTGTGGCCCAGCCTCTATCACAACCGGGGCGAACGGCGCAGTGAGTTCAGTCGCGACGCCTACGCCAACCCGGCGTCCGGCACTGGTCTGGCCGCCGACGGCAGCCGCCACGAGCGCGAAGAAAGTCAGCTGACCATCGCCCGTCTGCGCGCCGAGGGCGAGCGCAAGACCGGTCTCGGCAAACTGTCCGGCCGCGTTGCCGTGATGGGCGCCCGCCGCGAGCAGGACACCGACCGCACGTGGATCGACGCCGTCGGCAACCGTACGAATGGCCGCGAGGAAATCCGCCGCGACGAGCGCGAACTCTCCTCCGCCATTCGCCTCGACCGCAGCGTCGGCGACGGCCTGTTTTCGGCCGGTATCGAGCAGAGCTGGCACCAGCGCGAGGAAAGCCAGCAGGCCACCGGCAGCAGCGTCTACGTTGGCGACTTTGAAGCCAGCGCCAGGCAATGGACGGCCTGGCTACAGCATGAATGGGCGGTCGCCAAGGCCCTGACGCTGACCTACGGTCTGCGCGGCGAACACATCGGACTCGAAGCCGACGGCCGCCAGAGCAAGGCCAGCCAGCTAGCGCCATCGCTGGCCGGGCGCTTCGAACTGGCAACCGACCTGATCCTGCGCTCATCTCTTGGTGCCGGCTTGAAAGCACCGAAACTTGAGGAAATTTCCGGGTTGACCGTGCGCGGCACCGGTTTCAATAGCCCGCTCGAAGCGGACCGTGCCGGCAATCCAAACCTGCAAGCCGAGCGCAACATCAACTCGGAACTGGCGCTCGACAAGCACTTGCCCAACGAGGCCGGCACCATCGGCGCCAATATCTACCTGCGGCGCACCGAGGATTTCATCGAACAACGCGCCGCACTCGAAGGCAGCCGCTGGGTGGATCGTCCCTACAACGAAGGCACGGCCCGTCACTGGGGGCTGGAACTTGACGCCAAGCTCAAGGGCGACGCCTTTGGCTGGAAAGGTGCGGCTATCCGCAGTCACCTGACGCTCCCCAAGGCCCGTGTCGACGACGAGCGTCTCGGCATAACCCGCGACGCCCGCGACCTGCCGCGCTACCAGTGGAGCCTTGGCGTCGACCAGGCGCTGGCCGCCTGGCAGGCCAGCACCGGCTTCCAGCTCAACCTGTTCGGTGCCACCAAGACCGACATCCCGGGCGAACTGACGACCCGCCAGAAGGCCCGAACGATGCTCGACCTCTACATCGCCCGCCGCCTGACGCCGCAGCTCAACCTGCGCCTGGAAGCCCAGAACGTGCTCGGCACCGACACCCGCCGCCTGGCCGGCGCGTGGTCGGGCAACGACAACTGGTCGCTGGCGACAAGCGAGCGCGGCCAGCGCAGCGTGATGCTGTCGCTGGAGGGCAAATGGTGAGTCCAGTTTTCATCGAGGAGAGGTTCATGGCATCGATCCGGCATCCACAGCAGCAGGACAGGGAAAACAAGGAGCAACGGGTGCTTTATCTCCTGATGGCGGGCGCCCTGCTTCTGGCGATCGTCACCGTTGTCCTCAGCATCTCCGACCTGATCGAACTGATTGATCTTCTTGCCTCCCCACCAGCTCAGCCAACTCGCCCACAAATCCCTTAATCGTCACCCCAATTTTATTGTTTTCCCTGGAGTATTCATGCCCAACCTGATCGAACTTTCGATGTACCAGATCTCGCAGCTCTTCCTGATCCCTACGCTGCTGCTGATCGCCGCCCTCTTCCTCTACGCTTTCTGGGTGCTCGGCGAATTTGCCCTGCTCGCCATCTATCGCCGGCGCGGCCAGGGGCGGCCGCTGGTTTCCATTTTTAGGCAAAATTTCCGGTTGACCGTGGATGAGCTCGATGTCATCGCCCACAAGCTGCTCGAAGCCCCGCGCATCGCCAGCCGGGTAACCCCGATGCTCGGCCTGGTCGCCACCATGATCCCCATGGGCCCGGCGCTCAAATCGCTCTCCGACGGCAACCTGGCCAAGGTTTCCGACAACCTGACCATCGCCTTCTCGGCCGTCATCCTGGCGCTGATCGCCGCCTCCATCACCTACTGGGTGGTCAATGTCCGCCGCCGCTGGCTGGCCGAGGAAATGCTGGAGATCGAGGCGCTGCGGAGCCAGACAGCATGAGTCTCAAGCTGCTGCACGAACCGGAAACCGAGGACCCGATCCTGTCGGTCGTCAATCTGATCGACATCTTCCTCGTCATCATCGCCGCGCTGCTCATCACCGTGGCGCAAAACCCGCTGATCAACCCGTTCAACAAGCAGGACGTCACGGTCATTACCGATCCCGGCAAGCCGACCATGGAAGTGACCATCAAGAAGGGCGAGAAGATCGAGCACTACAAGGCCAACGGCAACATCGGCAGCGGCGACGGCGAAAAGGCCGGCGTCGCCTACCGCATGAAGGACGGCTCGATGGTCTACGTCCCGGAAGGCAAGGAGTAAGCCATGAGCGACAACTGCGAAACCGACCCCATGCCCATCGACCTGCGCCTGGCCGCCATCGTCACCCTGCTCTCGGCCTCGGCCCTGCGCGGTCCGACGGTCGCCAAGACCGCCGCCCTGCGCACCCACCTGTTCACCGCCCTCGCCGACGAGACGCTGGCGCCGCAACTGCGCGACGCCCTCGAACAATCCCTGGCCGGCTGGCGCGCCGTGGACTGTCACCCGGCCTCGGTCAGCGTCCCGCTCTGCCCGCTGACCGCACCCGGCCAATCTTTGCACTAACCCGCTTTACATACCAAGGAGAACCCAATGTCCCGTTATACCGGCCCCCGCCTCAAAGTCCTGCGCGCCCTCGGCGTCGACCTGCCCGGCCTGTCCCGCAAGTCGATGCAGGAACGCTCCCAGCCGCCCGGCCAGCATGGCGCCAAGAAAAACGCCGGCCGCAAGTCCGAGTTCGGCCTGCAACTGATGGAAAAGCAAAAATTGCGCTACAACTACGGCCTGACCGAACGGCAACTGCGCCGTGTCGTCGTCGATGCCAAGAAAGATCGCGGTGCCACCGGCGACAAACTGGTTGAACTGCTCGAACGTCGCCTCGACAACCTCGTATTCCGTGCCGGCTTTGCCCCGACCATCCCGGCCGCCCGCCAGCTGGTCAGCCATGGCCAATTCCAGTTGAACGGCAAGCGCGTCACCATTCCGTCCATCCGCATTCGCATCGGCGACAGCTTCGGCCCGACTGATGCCGGCAAGAAAATCGACCTCGTCCGCGCCACGCTTGAAGCCCCGGCACTGGATCGGCCTGAATGGATCACCTACGACGCCGCGACGCAAACGGCCCGCCTGAGCCACCTGCCGGAAGGCGACTCAGCCCCCTTTCCGCTCGACCTCCAGCGCGTCGTCGAGTACTACGCCACGCGACTATAACCAGCCCGGCCGGACGCTCGATCATCGTCAACCAGCAACCAGGAGTCATGCACATGCAAACCACGAAACAACTGCTTCGCGCTCCGTTTCTCGGGCAAAAGAACAACGGCGTCACAGCATCTCACGCCAGCGATGCCGACGCTCCGCCCCGCTTGCCGAGAGGTCCGGCCGTCAATATTCCGTCTGCACTTGTCAAAACCTACACCAGCAATGAACTGTTTGGTGCCGGATGTGAATTGGCCATTGCCCACCGCGGCGAGCGCTACTCCCTGCGCATCACCAGTCTCGGGAAACTGATTCTCACAAAGTAGAAAAAGTTCAATAAAACACTTGCATATCGTATTGAGAATCATTATTATTTAAGCAACCAACCATATACAAGGAACATGTAGCGTGGAAGCCCTTGATCGCCCGGCAGCACTTGATGCTGCCAACGCAACGGTGCTCGCCAAACTGAATGACCTCTACCGTGAAGCCTTCTTGCATGACGGCTTTGCCGAGCTGAAAGTGGAGATACGAATTCTTCGACGCGGCCAGAAAGAAGTCATTTTGCATTGCGGAAAGCAGTACCGATACGTCATCAACTACGCGCCCGCTAACTAAGGCGCCAACGAATCAAAGCTTCCGGCCGGGGTGAGCCTGGCGGATGGCACAAGTAACAGGCTGGCAGCGAGGGGCTGCAGCGAATACATCCGGAATCCTCCGGAACTTTCGTAAAACAACCTGGTGCAGGAGTCCCTGGGGAAGGGATCCGAGACCATCCGTTAGGAAATCTTTACATGTTGACCAAACTCCTGGCCATGACCAAGGCCGAACTGAAGTCCAAGATCCAGTCCATCGACGAATCCGCAATCAAGGGCCGCGCCCTGCGCCGCCAACTGGCCGGCATGAAGAAGAAGGAAGGCGGCTTCACGCTGCTCGAACTGCTCGTCGTCGTCGCCATCCTGGCCGCCATCGCCGGCACCGCCACCATCATGCTGCACGACACCGACAAGAAGGCCTTCGCTGCCGCTCACGTTGCGATGATGGACGAACTGTCCAAGGGTATTTTGACCTTCAAGCAGATCAACGGCACCTACCCGAACAATTGGGATTCGCTGATGGCCAGCGCCGACGGCACCCTAACTGCTGCAGCGCCAACCGTCCTGCTCAATTCCGCCCTCTACGACGCTGCCACTCCGGCCAACGGCGCCATCATTAATGGCACCATCACAGCTGCCGAACTGGCCACGCTGACCGAAGTCGGCATCACCACCGTACGGGTTATCGATAACAGTATTGCAGGCTGCGCCCCAACCATTACCGCTCCCTCCACGACCCCCGCAATTGTTAACACCATCAAGGACAAGACCAACGACATCACCGTCCAGAACATCTTCCGCACGGCGGCAGCCAACGGTTGCGGTGCCGTACTAAATGCCGCGTTGGCCGCCACCACGCCAGTCATGGTCTGGCAGGGTGACCTGACCCGCGTTAATGCCCCGGCTGGCTCCAAGCTGGTTGCCTTCGGCATCGGACCGGACACCACGTTGTTCCAGTCCACCCAATACGGCGGTCTGACCAATACTCCGATTTATCGTCACGTCGCAGCGACCGAGTACAACCGCTTCGTTGCGCTGTTCAACGTTACCTCTGACCCGACCAGCCCGACCAACGGCAAGGCCACCCTGCAGGCCATCGTCGACGGCGCTGGCGATACCAAGGACGAAGAACTCGGCGAGTTTGACAACGTTCGTCCGACCTAATCAGGTCTGAGCTGAGTTTCACCGGAGCGGGCGACTGACCCCGTTCGCTCCACCCGGAGGGCGCCGATCACACGCCGGCGCCCTCCACCTCTCCCGAATCAAGAATCGAGAATCGAGAATTTCCATGGCGCTGTCCAAGGCAGGTGATCTGCGCGACCGCGGCTTTACGCTGGTCGAATTGCTGGTGGTTTGCGGCATCCTCGCCGCGCTGGCCTATACCGCCTGGGGCGGCTATGTCGGCGTTCAGCAAAGCGCCGAGGACGACATCGCCCGCGCCGAAATGCAGCGCCTGGCCGATGGCCTGAAGCGCTTCAAGGGCGATACCGGCTATTACCCTGGACAGGGGCCTTTCGTTCTTGCCACTGTCGGCACTACCGAAACAGCTACCGGCAGCGGCTTCGACTGCACGCCGCTGGGCGGCGTCCTGCGTAGCTGGGCGGCGCCCAATGCTGATGCCGACCGCGATGTCTGGTTCGCCTCGCCGGTCAACCTCGCCCTATTGTTCGACCGTCCCGCCTTGTGCGCCAACCACCCGCTCGCCTTCCTGAGCCGCTGGAACCCGGATACCCGTCGTGGCTGGCATGGCCCCTACCTCGACACCGCTTCACGCAAGTGGGTCGACCACGGTACGGATTTCAACGCCGACCAGTTAAACAATGTCGGCCCCGGCGCCAATCCGCCTTACGGCGATGGCAACCCGCTGGCTGGCAGCAAGATTCTTGATATTCCGGCCTTTGGCGCTGGTCCCCGCTACCGCGCTGCCGGTCCGACCTGGGGCGGTTGCAACGGCCAGGAACTGACTGCCGGCGCCTGCATGCTGGGCTGGCGGGAAATGCCGCGCGAAACCATCGGCTACGACGCCGCCAGGCAAGAACTACCGGCCCACGCCCGCCCCTTCGCCGTCTTCGGTCTGGCCGACAACAACGACACGCCGCGCATCGTCTATTTCGGTCGCGACGGCAAGTACGGCGGCCGCAATGCCAGCGATCCCTGCCTGCCCAATGTCCTCGCCAGCTATGGCAACGACGACGTGGTGCTCTGCCTGGCCCCCTAACTCCCAAGGAATTTCGATGCTACCGCCCACCTCCCTTTCTCCGTTCATGTCGCTGGCCGGCATGGCCCTGGGCCTCGTCCTGGTCGGCATGTCGCCGCTCAGCGTCGCTGCCGATAGCGCGCCCACAGCAGCGCTCAAAACGAACATCCAGGAAAATCAGACGGCCTACAAGGAGGTCAATCTCAGGGAACTGGTTAGCAAGTCGCGTACCGAAATTCCCGGCCAGCGCATCATTTTTGCACCCTCGCCGGTCAAGTTTCAGGCCACGCTGGCTGTGATGCCGTCGCCGCAGAAGGCGGAATACCTGATGGCCGCCCTGTCGATGATGAAGGTTTCCGATCCGCCCAAAGTCAGCCAGCGCATCGGCCTTGATTTCGGTGGCGAGAAGGCGCTGGCCGCCTACATCGACGATGCCGTCGCGGCCCGCCTGGGCGGCTCCGCCAAGGTCGGCCAGGTGCTGACCTTCTACGCCTTCCACGTGTACAACAACAACCGCGGCCCGGCGCTGCTGATTACCTCGTTCGGCGACTGATCCATGCTCCGCCGCCCCGTTCGCCACCTGCCGCACGGATTCACGCTGATCGAGTTGCTGGTCGTCGTCGCCGTGCTATCGGCCGCCTCGCTGCTCGCCTTCGGGGTTTTCTCGGAAGACCGGACGCAGATTCGCTACGACGACACGCGCCAGCGCTTGCAAATCCTGCGCCGGGCCATTCTCGGGCATAACGGGCCGGCAACTGGTGAGGCGAGCGCCGGCTTTGTCGCCGACAACGGCGCGCCGCCTGCCGATCTAGTCACGCTGCTGCAAGTCGGAGCGCTGCAGGCGCGGGCAGCCCGCTCGCCGATTTTCGACCCCAAGCCGGACGATACGACCTGCGCCAACGACGGTAGCGCGGACGATATCACCCTGGTAGCCACGTCGCCTGCCACGGCCCCCAATGTGTTTGCACCTGCAGCTCAACTGGTCAAAGGCCACGGCGGTGACTACTTGGGTGGGCTGGCCGTGAATGGGCGGTTCCGCGATGGCTGGGGTAATGTTTCGAGCACCGACGATGCCGTCAACTTTGGCTGGAATACGGTGTTCGACAGCGCCGCGAAGACGCTGACCATCACCAGCCTTGGTCTCGACAATGTCAGCGGCGGTTCCGATTTTGGCTCGGATTTCGGGTTGACCGTGGCAACCAACGACTGGCTGATACCGATCTCCGGTTGGACAGTGCAGGTCAAGAACCGGACCAACGCTGACATTAACGCCAATTCGGAGGGTTTGTCCGTCAGCTTGCTGGTTTATGCCAACACCGCCGGTGGTGATAAGTGGTACCGCTATGCCACAGCGACACTTCCTTGCCTGGATGCTGCCTACGGCACCTCCAGCGACGGGCAATGCATAAACAACAGCAATGTGACAGTTGCTGGAAGCTCGACGGTGAGCGCAGCCTTCCATGACGGCTGCAAACCTGGCGTCACCGTTCCTGGTCAAGGCCGTATTCCGCAGGGCCGTCATTTGCTCGTGCTCAGCCGCAACGGCTTAACCGGCAATCCATGGACAACCGACGACAAGGTCACCTGGACAATCTCCCCGGCGGTATCCAGCCCGATCCTCTCCCAGATCGACGCCATTGCCGGTCGCAACCTGCCGGCCGTTACGCTGGAAATTCGATGAAACATCTATTCGGCAGCTTGAGCAAGGGCTGCGAGTTCCGGGATGCGGCGGAGAAAGCGTCGGCGCCCCCACCAGGCTGGCACACAGCCATCGCTGCCCTGCGCGACAAGTTCGGCGCCGGCACCACCACCTGGCTGCTACTGACCTGGGACGTCGGCGGCATGGAGGCGGCGCTGATGCAGGTCGGCAAGGATGAAGGCAGCCTGCTGGCCGAGGCATCCTCGCCGCAAGGGCGTTTTTCTGCCGCGCTGGACGAAGTATTGCAACGCCTCGCTGTCGCCACGCCGGTACGCCCCAAGCGGGTAGCGCTGGCCGCCCGCCATGTCCTGCCGACGGTCATCGACCTGCCGGTGCAGCCTGACAAGCCGCGCCGCCCGGAACAGATGCGCGAACTGATCCAGGCCGACCTCGAGCCGGTGCTGGCCGAGTTCGGCAGCCTGTGGTCGATGGGCGCCCTGCTCCAGGCACGTGGTTACCTGACGCCGACCGACCGCGAACAGATCACCATGGAAGAAGCAGTGCGCCGGCAAAACCGGGGCAGTCAATTGCGCTATGGAGAAATTGCCATCGAACTGGAGCTAATCGAGCGCGATGCGCTGGATGAATGCCTCGACCAGCAAACCGCCCTGCAGAACCTCGATGCCTCGACATTGGCCGGCTGGCGCGGGCGTATCGAGGACAAGCACCCGCTCTGGCTGGTCTGCGGCGTCGGCCGTGCGACTTATGGCGAATGGCAGGAGGCTCTTTCCCGCCGCAACCTGCATCTGGCGGCGACGCTGCCGCTCTCCTGGCTGGCCAGCGACCCAGAGGCGGCGGAGCTGAGCCCGACAGACGGCCGTCGCGAGCAGCCGGCTCCCTGCATCGATCTTGAAATTCACGCCGAGGAAGTGGTGGCGGTCCTGCGCCGCCGCGGCCGTGTCGTGGCTACCCGCAGCGAAGGACGGATCGAGCGCGCACCGGCCGCCGACTGGGTGAACCGGATCGTCGCCGACTGGACAGCCGAGTCGCGCGCCCAGATCGCCATTCACTTCATGGACGCGGCTGACGACGAATTCGGCGAATCACTGGCCGATGCCCTGAACCTGACCACCGGCCACCCCTGCGTGGTACACCGAGCTGCGGCAACCCGTCAGGCGCTCTGGCGCAATCTCTTGCGCGAAGCGAGCGCACCCATTTCGCGACTGCCCCGGATGGCGGCCGGAGAACTGCGCGGATCGCCCTGGAAGAACCCCGATGTGCACCGCCTGCTGGCCCTGTGCGGGGTACTACTGATCCTGGCCGGTGCCGAGGGATTCCAGCGCTACCGCCTGTACACGCTCGAAAACAGGATGGTCGAGCATCAACGCAAGGAAAAACAGCACAGCACGACCGCCCAGCAGGAAGCCCAGGTCAACCTGAAACTGGTCGAGCTCAGCAAGGGCCTGGACGCCACGCGGCGACAACTCGAACCGCTGCTCAACGACCGTTCGCGCCTGGCCCGCATCATCGCCATGCGCGTCGATCTGCCCGACCTGCTCTACTTGCTGGCGCAGGCGGTCGGCAGCGATGCGGTCATGGAGGAAGTACATAACGACAACACCCATAGCGCCGGCTCGGCCATCCAGGTCATCGCCTGGTCGCCTAGCTACACCGGCGCCCAGGATTTCGTGAACCGGATGGCCGTGCTCGCCCGCGAGAAGGGCTATGGCCTGTCCCAGATGGAAATCCGGGAACGCAAGGGACGCAACAATCGGCGCGGCCATGAAGTGAAGTTCTGGCTGCTGCTCGAAGACAGCGACCTGGAGGGCAACGAGCCGTCGGCAGCGCGGACCGCCTCGCCATCGGCCTCGCCCGCACCGGCTGGCACCGGTATCTCGTCACAGGCTCCGGCACTGAGGACAAACCCATGAGTACCAGCCCAATGGAAAAATGGCTTGCCCAGTGGCACGAATGGCGCCGCAGTTGGGAAAAGCTGCCGACGCAGGATCGCAACCTGCGTACCGCCGCTGTCGCGGGGGTGCTGATTGCACTTTATGCCGCACTACTCTGGCCACAAAGCAACAAACGCATCGACAAGCTGGTCTACGACCTGGAAAAAATGGCTGTCCGCCAGAAAAACGCCGCCAAGGCCGAGGCGAAGCCACTGGTACCGCCGCCCAGTCTGGGCGGCAAGAGTACACGCGAGGCCGAACTCGAATTGCAGGCCCTCAGAGCCCAACTCGACGATGTCACGCTTGAACTGCGCGGGCTCAATGCCCGCTTCGTGCCGCTCGACGACAGCCTGGCGATGAATGCCCTGAAAAGCGGCCTGACCAATCTAGCCGAGGCCGGCGACATGGAGGTCATGGCCATCGAGCACGTCTACACCCGCAGCGAGGACAAGGACAAGCCGCCCACCCCGCAGATGCTGCAGGAGGCAGCCAGGGGCAACCCGTTCAAGCGGCCGCTGATCGTCCTGCGCGCCCGGGCAAGTTTTCGCGGCCTGATGCAGTTCCTCGACGGTCTCAACCAGTTGCCTTACGTCGCGGCGCCGGTCGGCAGCGACATTCAGGTCGAGGTTGAGCGCGATCCCAAAACCAATGTCCCCATCCGCCAGTGGCTGGATGTGCGCATCAAGTTCGCGGTGTAAGGGATGATCGAGGCACTCATCAATTTCAATGCGCTGCTTGAGCAGGTGGTCGAGCACCAAGCCTCCGACCTGCATCTGGCCGAGGGCCGAGCCGCCAGTTGGCGATTGCACGGCAATCTTGCGCCCATAAACGACAAAGTGTGGACGCAAGCCATGCTCGATGGCCTGCTCGGCGAACTGCTCGGCCCGCAGCAAGGGCGCGATCTGGCCGAAAAGGGCACGGTCGACCTCGGTTTTACGGCAAAAAGCGGCGAGCGTTTCCGAATCAACGTTTTTCGCTCGCTGGGCCGGCCGGCCCTGGTTGCCCGCCACCTCCCCTCGCGCTTTCTCAGCTTCAACGAATTACGCCTGCCTGAGAGCGTTCGCCAACTCGCCTCATTGACCGACGGCCTGGTGCTGGTCACCGGCATTACCGGCAGCGGCAAGAGCACAACGCTGGCCACCATCATCAACGAAATCAATACCAGCCTGCCGGTGCATATCCTGAGCATCGAGGATCCGGTCGAGTTCGTGCATACGCCCAACCGGGCCATCATCAGTCATCGCGAGCTGTACACCGACGTACCGGATTTCGCCAGCGCCGTGAAAGCTTCACTGCGCGAGGATCCGGACGTCATCCTGGTCGGCGAATTACGCGATACCGAAACCATGCGCGCTGCCTTGACTGCTGCCGAAACAGGCCACCTGGTGTTCTCGACGCTACATACGGCGGATACCAGCGGCGCCATCGAGCGCTTCATTGGCGGCTTCCCCGGAGACGAACAGTCGGTAGTCCGCCATCGTCTGGCCCTGGTCCTCAAGGCCGTCGTCGCCCAACAGCTATTGCCACAGAACGGACGACCGGGACGGGTCGCGGCCGTCGAAGTGCTGCAAGTTACGCCGGCTGTCGCCAACCTGATCGCCTCAGGGCGCACGGCGCAGATTTATTCGGCCATCGAGTCGGGCCGCGAAGCCGGCATGCAGACTTTCGACCAGGCGCTGGCCGGTCTCGCCCGCGACAACCTGATCGCCCTTGACGAAGGCCGGCGCCTGGCCCGCGACCCGAATGGCTTCGAGCGCCTGATGCGCCAGGGAAGAAGCGCATGAGCACGATGAACGAAGCGACGCTGATCAATGCCGGCCTGCAGGCCGAGTTGTTCGACCGCGACCTGGTCAACCGCCTGCGCGCCCAAGCCCGGGCGACGCGCATGACGCTGCTCGATGCCCTGTCGCGCGAACTCGGCTTGCCGCGCACAGCCTTCTACCTGGCGCTTGCCCAGATCCATGGCCTGCCCTATGCCCAACTGGAGCGCTGGGAACTGGATCTGGCCGCCGCCAGCCGTCTGCCCGGCACCCTGATCAAACGCCACCCGATGGCGCCGATGCGTACGCCCGAGGGCGAACTGGTCATCGTGCTGAGTGATCCAAGCGACCAGTTGGGCATTGAGACCGCAAAACGCGTGCTGGCCGGCATCGAGTTGCGTCTGGCCGTGGCCGACCCGGAAGCGCTGGCGCCGGTGCTGGCCCGCTTTGCCCCGGCCGATGCCCGCGACAGTGCGGCCGAAGACCCGGTCGCACTGTTCGATCGCCTGCTGCGTGACGCGGTACTGCGGCGGGCTTCCGACATCCATATCGAGAGCGAAAAGGAGGCGGTCAAGATCCGCCTGCGCGTCGATGGCCGCATGCAGGCCTGGGGCAGCCCGCTCGGCAAGGGACTGGGCGAAGGCATGATCTCGCGCATCAAGGTGCTCTCCGGCATGGACATCGCCGAATCGCGCGCCCCGCAGGATGGCGGCCTGAATTACACGATCAACGAACAGCCGGTCGAAATGCGCGTCGCCTCGGCGCCGACCAAGTTCGGCGAGCGGCTGACACTGCGCATCATGAAAAGCGATCCCGGCCGCCAGACGCTGGATTCGCTCGGCATGCCGCCCTTCATGATCGAGCGCCTGCGCGAAGCGCTGGCCCATCCACACGGCATCGTGCTGGTCACCG
Organism: Azonexus sp. GW821-FHT04F04; assembly: GCF_059420025.1. Lineage (NCBI taxonomy): Bacteria > Pseudomonadati > Pseudomonadota > Betaproteobacteria > Rhodocyclales > Azonexaceae > Azonexus > Azonexus sp. GW821-FHT04F04. The sequence goes on from NZ_JBWKSX010000006.1 coordinate 38,867, forward strand.
GCCCGACCGGCAGCGGCAAGAGCACGACGCTTTACGCCGTGCTGCGCGAAATGGACGCCAACGCGCTGAACATCCTGACCGCCGAAGATCCTGTCGAACAGGTGATTCCTGGCATCTCGCAAGTTCAGGTTGGCGGCAAGATCGGCTTTGCCGACGCCCTGCGCAGCTTCCTGCGCCACGATCCGGACGTTATCCTGGTCGGCGAAATCCGCGATTTCGATACTGCCGATGTCGCCCTCAAGGCGGCAACGACCGGTCACATGGTGCTGTCCACGCTGCACACCAACACGGCGGTGGGTGCCATCACCCGCTTGTCCGACATGGGCTGCGAGCGTTTCCTGATCGGCGCCACGCTGCATGGCGTCATCGCCCAGCGACTGGTCCGCATGCTCTGCCCGCACTGTCGCGAGACGCGCCCGGCCACAACAGAGGAAAGGAGTCTGCTCAAAACAGCGGAGGACGAAGCATGCAGCATCGCCGAGCCAGTCGGCTGTCCACGCTGCCTGGGCACCGGCTATCGCGGTCGAATCGGCGTTTTTGAGTCGCTCTGGCTGGATGGCGAGTTGGCCGAGCGGATCGGCAACGACGCCAGCGAGCGCGAACTGATGCAGGCCGCCGGCAATTACTGGCGGCTGGGCGACGACGCCCGTGACAAGGTTCGCCAGAATCTGACCAGCCTGGCCGAAGTCCGGCCCTACCTGCGCATGAACGGGTAAGCGGCATGGCGACATTCAGTTATCTCGGCCTCAACGCGCAGGGCAAGGAATTGCAGGGACAATTGCAGGCCGCCGACCTCAACGAAGCACGCACGCTGCTCCGCGGCCAGGGCCTGCGCATCCTCGAACTGCAGCAGGGCGACCTCGAAAGGCGCTCGCTGCTCGATGCCGTCCGTGCGCTCGTACGCTGGTTCCATAGCGGGCTCTCTGTGCGCAACAGCGACCTGATGCTCTTTTATCGGCAGATGCAGTTGATGCTGCGGGCCGGCCATACCATTCTCGAAGCCCTGGATGCGGCGGGCAAACTGTCCAGCCGGCTACGCTTGACGATGCAGCTTGACCGATGCGCCGACCGCATCCGTTCGGGCAGTAGTTTCTCGGCGGCACTGGCCATGGAGCGTTCGACTTTCCCGCGCATCGCCGTCAAGCTGGCCGAAGCCGGAGAGGCTTCGGGCGAGCTCGACTCGGTCTTCGACCGCCTGGCGGCCCTGACCGAGCGCCGGGCCGACATTCGCCGGCAACTGATGACGGCCCTGACCTATCCGAGCATCGTTCTGCTGGCAGCGATTGGTGTTATTTCGTTCATGGTCGGTTCGGTCGTGCCACGCTTTGCGGTATTCCTGCAGTCGCGCGGCAAGTCGATCCCCTGGGCGGCCAAAACGATGATGGATATCGCCGACTGGCTGCAGCGCTGGGGCGGCATGCTGGTCCTGGGCATTGCCGGAACGATCGTCGGACTGATCGTGTTGCGCCGCTTCCCTGCCGTTCGCCTGACCATGGATCGCGTTTTCCTGCACGTCCCCATCCTCGGCAGCACGCTGATGGCGGCGGCCATGGCGCAGGCGACCTGGACCTTCGGGTTGCTGCTGAAGAGCCGCCTGACAGTGCTTGAGGCCCTGCGCTCGATCACCCAGATCATCGGCAATGCCTCGCTATCAACTGCCTTCAATGCGGCCTGCGAACAGGTACTCGAAGGCCGGGCACTGGCCGTCGCCCTCGACCGCCAGCCCATCCCATCGCTGGTCCGCCACATGGCGGCGGTCGGCGAACGCAGCGGCGAGATGGAAGACGTCATGGAAGCGCTGGGCAAGCATTACCAGAAAGAGCTGGATGCCCGCGTCAAATTCCTGTCGTCGATGATCGAGCCGGTCCTCACCCTGCTCATCGGCGGCATCGTCGGTTTTGTTTACTACGCCTTCTTTCAGGCCGTCCTGGCCGTATCGACAGGAGGCGGCTGAGTCCATCCATGCCCCATCGCATCCCCAAAAATACCTCACATAGTTTCGCCTGTGGCCTCCTGATACTTGCCCTGAGCGCTCCGACATTGGCCCAGAACAAGGCCATGGAGTTATCGCGCGACAAAAGCGTCGACCTCCAGCCGACGATGCGCGAGAACCTGGCGACCATCGGTCGCTATGCCGAATCGGTGAACCGCCAGGTCGGCAAGCTCTCGGGAGACCCCGGCCAAGCCGAACCCGCCGTGCCACCTGAAGCGCCGGCCAGGCACGAAATCCCGGCGACGCGGCGACTGGACACGATGATCGACCCCTTCGAAGTTTCGCCGCAGTTGCGCGATGGCCGCCGCTCGCCGGGCAGCTTCAGCGGCCTGCCGGTGGCCAGCAAACTGGATGTGCAGCGCCAGATCCAGGTCAAGGCCCTGCTCGTTACGCCACGGGGTCGCGGCGCACAACTGCTGGTGCGCGGCCAGCAAGCCATTCTCGTCAAGGACGGCGACCTCGTCGATTTCGGCGACCTCGGCACTTTCACCATCCATGTCGGCACCGATGAAGGTGTCACCCTGACCAATCCTGGGCTGCCCCAGGGCAACAAGATCACCCTGCGATGAATACGAAAATCCATTTTCCCCTGATCGTTCTCGCCGCCAGCCTGATCGCCCTGCCAACGCTGGCCATTGAACCGGAGCAGTCGCCGGCCAGCCGGGGCAAATCTCCGGCCCGGGCGAGCGAGAAAGCGCTTTCGCCGGGCGTGCTCGGCAATATCCAGCTCTCCCAAGTCAGGCTTGAAGAGGTCGCCCGCCTGCTCTCGCAGATCGGCAACGCAAACGTTGTCGTCACCAGCAAGGTTTCCGATCTGACCGTCTCGCTCTATCTGCGCAACGCCAGCGTAGACGACATGGTGCGCAATCTGTGCCGGGCTGCCGGCGTCTGGTATCGCGTGGACTCGGCCTCGAAGACCTACGTGATCATGAGCGGCGAGGAGTACCAGAAGGATCTGGCCATCGTCCGCGACGAGAAGACGCAGGTCTTCACCTTGCGCCATCACAATGTGGTGTCGACAGCCAATGCCATCAAGGCGCTGTTCGGCGCCCGCGTTGCACTGAGCAACCCCATCGAGGAAATGCCCCCCACCTCTCTGGGCAGCGGAAACCGGACAGCGGCTGGCGGTCGGGGCGGATCCGGCAGTGGCTCCGGCAACCGGACGGGAAGCGGCAGCGGTAACCAGAGTGGCAACAACAATGCCATGGGCAATGCCGGCGTGATGGGCAACAACATGATGGGTAACACCGGCATGTCCGATAGCCAGCAGGGCATGGGCAATCAGGGACGTGCCGGCGGCGGAAGCCAGGGCGCCGCCGCCAATTACGACCCGACCACCGATCTGGGCCGGATGAGCCAGGACCGGATGGCGACGCAGACGCGCCTCGACGCCAACGGCCAGCCCGCGCTCTCGGGCTCCGACATTCAGGAAATGGCCGCCCGCCAGGGGCCGGCCATCCTCGTCACCTACAACAAGCTGAACAACCTGCTGATGGTCCGTACCGGTGACGAGCAGGCGCTGAAGGAGATCGGCAAGCTGGTTTCGGACATGGACCGTCCGCCCAAGCAGGTGCTGCTCGAGATGAAGATTCTTGAAGTGACACTCGATGATGGGTATCGCTCGGTTTTCGATATTGGCCAGAGCGGCAAAGGTACGACGAGCGGTCCCAGCGGATGGGGCACGACCAATTCGGCGGGGGTCACCAGTCGCAACAGCCTGGGCACCGGGCTTTTCGGCCTCGAATCCAATGCCAATCTGATCTGGCAGGTCATGAGCAGCAACCTGAGCCTGCGCCTGCAACTGCTGGCCAACGAGAACAAGCTCAAAGTGCTGTCCTCGCCTATGCTGGTCGCTGCCAACAACCAGATCGCCAGGCTGTTCATCGGCGACGAACGCATCCTGACCGTCGGTGCCTCTTCCCAGAGCGTGACCGGGACGACCGGTGCGACGAACACGACGATCACCGTCGAGACGGAAAAACGCGATGTCGGCCAAACCCTGGCCATCCTACCGCGGATCAACGGAGATCGTTCGATCAGCCTGACCGTGGACCAGGACAGCTCGACCGTCAAGATCGGCGATGCGACGATCCCGATCTCCACAGCAGCCGGCAATGTGATCTATTTCCCGATTGATACGGTCAATACCGCCAACCTGCAAGTCACCGCCCACGCCAAGGATGGCATAACGGTCGCCATCGGCGGCATGATCAAGGAAACCGTCACCCGCGACGACGAGAAGGTACCGGTACTCGGCGACGTGCCGGTGCTCGGCTTCTTCTTCAAGCGGGATGTCCGCGCCAAGGTGCGCACCCAGATTGTCCTGCTCATCACCCCCCGCATCATCGAGACGCCCGAGGAAGGCGACAGCATCGCCACCACCAAGACGCAGGACTTCAATGCTACGACGGCGACCTTCCCCACGACCAAGACGGTTCCCAAGCTGACCAACGACTGGCCGGTCGCCCCGCCAACCGGCATCGACCGCAGCAATGCCCGTGATGGCGATGCCGCCTATGCAGCGCTGGCCCGTTCCGCCGCGGCGGCCGTGCTGCAACGCAGTCCGAACAAGGCGCCGCCGGATGGCCTGAGCGCTGTGGCGCCAGGTGCGCGGAAATCCATGGTGCTCGACAACGGCATGGCCGCCGACGTGGCTGGCAGTTGGCTGCGCGACGGCCTCTACGTAACCGCTCTGCGCGTCAGCAACTGGAGCGCCCGCAACGCAACGCTGCAGGCGGCCGCCCTGCCCGGCCGGTGGTCGGCCATCGTCATCGAGAACCCGGAACTCGGACCCGACGGCAGCGCCGAAGCAGCGACCTGGCTCTATGCCATCTCGCGGCAACCCTTCGAGCAGGCCCTTGATCTTCCATGATGCTTTTCGATTTTCGCCTTTTTTTTCGGTTGACCGTAGCAACCGCCACCTTGGCCAGCGCCCCTGTCCTGGCGGCCGGGCGCTGGACCGACAAGCTAGCGGCCAAGATTACCGTCTTCGACGGCGCGACGCCGCGCGAATCGGAAATCAAGCTCCGTCCCGACCCGAAGATGACCGTGTTCACACCGGAAGGGCGGCGCGAGATCCCCTTCGACACACCATGGCCGACGAGCAGCACCAAGTCTGGCTGGCTGGCCATCGCTGCCGGCTATCGCCGCGACAACATGCGCTTCAACATCGGCGGAAAGGGCTATCCGAATATCCTGTCCGAGCTTGAATGGCAGACACCGGCTACCCAGATACGCGCTGACGGCGGCTGGACGCATGCCTCCGGTGCAACCCTCAAGGGACATCTGGCCATCGCCCATACCTTTGCCAAGGGCGAAAACCGCGATTCCGATTACGCCCTCGACAATCGTCAGGCCGAGTTTTCCCGATCCCATGCCGACACCACCGGCAGCGAGATGCTGGACGCCTCGCTGGGTGCCGGCTGGACCTTGCGCCTCGGCAGCGCCGCCACGTTGACGCCGCTGATCGGCCTGGCCCGCTACGAGAGCATCTATCGGTCAAGCAACGGTCGGCAAGTCCTTTCCGACGCTGCGGCCGCCAGCCTGCTCGGCATCGCCTGGAACGTTCCGCTCGGCCCCTTCGACGAACTGCACAGTCGCTATCACCCGATCTGGAGCAGCATCTGGCTGGGGCTCGATGGCGAACTCAAGGCCGGGCAACGAGTCGCGCTGCGCGGCAGCCTCAAGCACCACTGGTTTACCTACAAGGCCGAGGCCGACTGGAACCTGCGTTCCGACCTCGCCCATCCGCTCAGCTTCGTCCACAAGGATAGCGGCAAAGGCTGGGAGGCTGAGGTCGGCGCCGCCATTGCTCTGGACAAGGGACATCAGCTGAGCATCGATCTGTCGAAGCGCTCCATGAAGACGCAGCAGGGAAAGGACACCACCTTCTTCTACAACGGCGCGAGCAGCACGATAGACCTCGGCGAAGCCGTACTCGGCAGTTGGTCGATCAGCCTCGCTTATCGCTACGAATTCTGAAGTATCGGGACAAGGGAGAAAGGCCATGAATAAAACAGGCATCGCAGGCAAGAAACGCTTGATCCGGGCGCTGTTCGTTCTCGTCCTGGCGCTGGGTGCGCTGGGCTGGGCGTACTGGAAATCGCAATTGGCCTGGCAAGCCGGTTACGGCGATGCGCCGATGCCGACTGCCAGTGCCGATCCACGCCTGCTGACAGCCGGCGACATGACCACCTTCCACAAGGGTTTCAAGCCTTTCGGGCAAGCCGCCGACAACCTGCCCTGGCAATACGAGAAGATGTTCGAGGATGGCGACGGTCTGTTCGAGCGCCCGTACAGGGTGACAAGCGGTCTATCTACGGTCAACACGAAAACAGGCGAAATTTCAAACACACCGGAAGGCCTCGGGCCACTGTATAACGCCAATGCCTGTGGCTCCTGCCATTTTCGCGATGGTTCTGTGGAAAACCCCTACGTCTCCGGCCAGGTCATGACCGGCATTTTTCTGCGCATGAGCGTTCCGGACGGCAAGGGTGGATTCAGCGCGCCCGCCGGCTATCACGCCCAGCTGCGCGACAAGGCGGTGGCCGGCGTGCCGCCCGAGGGTTTCGGCGTCATCGACTGGCGTGAAATTCCCGGCACTTTCCCGGACGGCGAAAAATTCAGCCTGCGCCAGCCCCACTATCGTGTAGACAACCCCGGCTACGGCCCCTTGCCGGAAAACACCATTTTCGAGGCACGCAGCGCGCCGCGCCTGCCCGGCATGGGCCTGCTGGAAGCCATCGACGAAGCCACGCTCCTTGCCCTGGCCAAATCTCAGGAACAACACGTGGACGGCGTCTCCGGCAAGCCCAACTGGGTCACCGACCCGGAAACCGGCAAGCGCGTGATCGGCAAGTTCTCGCTCAAGGCCAACGAGCCGAGCCTGCGCGCCCAGGCTTCCGGCGCCGCTTTCAACGACATGGGGATGACCTCGCCCGTTCATCCGCGCGAACTGTGTCTGGCCAATCAGATCGCCTGTGCCAAGGCGCCGCGCAATGGCGGACCGGCTCATACCGACCTGAGCGAAGCCCAGGTCCAGGCGCTGACCGTGTATCTACAACTGCTCGCCGTTCCGGCGCGACGCAACATCGACGACACGGCCGTCCAGCTCGGTGAAACACTGTTCGCGAAAACAGGCTGCAACGCCTGCCACGCCGATACGGTCAAGACCGGCAACAGCCATCCGATCAAGCGTCTGCGTGGCCAGACCATCCATCCCTACAGCGACCTGCTGCTCCATGACATGGGGGCTGAACTCACCGGCCGGCCGGACGGTGAAGCCGGCCCCCGAGAATGGCGCACCCCGCCGCTATGGGGCATCGGCCTGACCCAGAAGAGCAATCACCACTCCATGCTGCTGCACGACCAGCGGGCGCGCAACGTCCAGGAAGCGATCCTTTGGCATGGCGGTGAAGCCGCGGTCGCCAAGGGCCGCTTCATGGCGCTGAACAAGACCGAACGTGCGGCACTTCTGAAATTTCTCGATTCTATTTAAGACACCTCCATGAAAGACACCTCCATGAAAGGCAAGCAGCGAAACAACTTCCGGCTCAAGCCGATGGTCTGGATGCTGGCCGCCCTCGTCGCCGCGCCGGGTATCGCTGCCGAATCACCGGGCAAGGAAAAAACCCTGGGCGAAGTCGTCGTCGGCAACACCCGTGAAAGCAGCGCCAAACGCCCGTTCCTGCGCGATCAGGTAGCGCCTGTAGAGAGTTGTACCGTCGAGGAATTCACCAAGTCCGGCGCCACCAATATCAACGAGGCGCTCGACAAGCGGCCGGGTGTCGCCGTCCAGGTCGAGTGCTCGATCTGCAATGCCCGTTTCATTTCGCTGAATAACCTGCCCGGCCGCTACACAACCTTGCTGATCGATGGCGTGCCGTTGTTCTCGGCCGTTTCGCAGGCCTACGGCCTCGATTCGGTCGGCCTGCGCGGACTGGAACGCATCGACCTGATGCGCGGTGCCGGCGCCTCCGGTCTGACGCCGGACGCCTTGGCTGGCACGGTCAACATGGTGACCCGCCGCCCGGTCAAGGACGAAGCGATGATCGAGATGGCCGTCGGCCAATACGGCAGCCGCCGGCTCGATGCCCAGGTGGCGACGGCGGGCACAGCCGGGGCCATTACAGCCAACATCCACACGAACAACCATGACTCAGTGGATGGCGACGGCAACGGCGTTTCCGAATACACCGGCTACAGCCGCAAGCTGGGCGGCATCGGCTTCTTCGTCGACGACATCGGCGGCTTCAAGCTCAAGGGCCGGATCGATGCCATTGACGAGAAGCGCAACGGCGGCGCCATGGGGACCGATTACGACGCGATCAGGGCCAGTCGCAGCGGCAACCCCTTCGATTTCTCCAAAGGCGCCCATGCCTCGCCCTACGTCGATGGCTGGGTCAATCCGACCGACGGCAGCAAGGTGAACTACGTGGACGGTCGCACCGGCCTCTCCGAGATCATTTTCACGAAACGCGAGTCAGCCTACGTCACCGGCGAGAAGAAGCTGGGCGATGCGCTCCTCAATGTCGCCGCCGGCTATGCCCACCATGATCAGGATTCGTTCTACGAAGGCAACGTCTACAAGGCCAAACAAAATCAAGGGTATTTGATGGGCAGCCTCAAGGCACCGCTGGCCGGCGGCGTGTGGACGGCCCTGGCCGACTGGCGCTACGAAGACCTGCGCTCGCAGGCCGAACTGCCCGACGGCACGCCGGCCAATGGCCTGGACAATTACACCTTCCGCACGCCCGGCCTTGGCCTAGCCGCCAACTACGCCTTCCTGGACGACCAGTTGGAAGTCGGCGCCAACCTGCGCTGGGAGAACCATAACGTCTACGGCGAGCAACTGGCGCCGCGCCTCAACCTGCTCTGGCGCCACAACGAACATGCCAATAGCCGGCTGTCGGGCGGCATTGGCTACCGGGCGCCAACCAGTTACTTCGAGCAGGATCACGGCATTCTCGAAACGCTGGTCATCCGCAATGCCACCAACGGTGTCGAGAAGTCGAAAAACCTGATGTACACCTTCGACTGGCAGGACGGCGACTGGAAACTGCTGGCCAACGCCCACTGGACCCGGCTGACCAACCTGGCCTGGCTCGACATCGGATCAACGGAATCGGTGCTGCGCAGCGCCGATGAGCCGGTCACGGTCAAGGGAGCCGACCTGCAGATCGGCTACCAGATAAGCAAATCGTTGGCCGCCAGCGTCGGACTCGAAGCCGCGCACTACGATTTTCCGGTCGGTACCCTGGCTTTTGCCCGCCCGGACCGTCGCGTCTATCTGTCGGCCGACTGGGACAGTGGTGGCTGGGACGTCTTCGTGCGCGCCACCTGGACCGGCCCGCAGGACCTGGCCAAGTTTTATTACCGCGACACCCAGCACTACAACTTCGACGGCAGCGCCAAGCCCGACAAGAGCCCGGCTTTCTGGACCGTCGATGCCCGCATCCAGTACGCCATCGACAAGCGCTGGGCCGTCTTCGCCGGGGCCGACAACCTATTCGACTTCAAGCAGAGCGACCACGACGGCATGTTGTGGATCGATGCCAGTGGCACCGTCGATGTCACCCATATCTGGGGACCGAACCGTGGACGCTACGTCTACGGCGGGGTTCGTTTCGAAATCTAACGCTGGGAAAAGGAATCCACCGTGTCTCGCCAAAGCCGATCACCCCTCTCCGAATTCGCCATCCTGATGCATCTCGCCGCCGGCCTCACGCTGGCGCCATCCGTTGCCCAGGCCGCTGGCGATCTAACCCGGCAGGAACCAGTCGAAATCCGCATCCAGCTCGGCAACGCCAAGGGCGAGATGCTGTTTGCACCGAACGAACTCAGTTTCGAAACCGGCAAGCTGTACAAGGTCGTGCTGACCAACCCCAGCCCGGTCGCCCACTACTTCGCGTCGCCCACACTGTCCGGCGCCGTCTTTACCCGCAAGGTGCAGGTCAACAGGCCGGACGGCAAGGCCATCGGCGAGATCAAGGGCAGCGTCAGCGAACTGGAGGTCTATCCGGGCGGCACCGTCGAATGGTGGTTCGTCCCGGTCAAGACCGCCAGCGGCGACCTGAAATGCTCCATCGCCGGCCACGCCGAGCACGGCATGGTGGGCAAGGTCAGCGTTCGCTAGGAGACCGGGACAATGGACACAACCCGGAAAAACTCATCGCTCATCAGCTGGAACAAGGCGCTTGCTGTCTGGTGGAGCTTTGTGTGGCGCGGGATGATCTACGGCCTGCTGATCGGATTCGCCCTCGGGGCTGCGGCGGGTGTCTATGCCGGGGCCATCGGGCAACCGGAAAAAGGCGTTCTTTACGGCGCCTTTGCCGGCTGGCTGGCCACCATTCCCGCCTCATTGATCGCCATGAGAAAGGCGCTCTCGACGCACCTTGCTTCACTTGCCGCCGAGGCGCGACGCTGATGGCTTGCATGCTTTTCTTGCGCGCCGAATCCTGCCTGGCCGGGCACTTGCCGTGGTGAACCAGCCATGATCGGTCGCGAACGCTGGCGCTTCGGCACTCACCCGTCACGATATGCGGCAAACGCCTGCCCGGTCGGTGGCGCCAGGACATGGCCGGCTCTGGCCGGTTTGCTGGCGACCATCCTCGCCTCCTGGGTCGATTTCGTTCCCGATACCGGCTTGGTGATCGTCAGTGCCATTCTGGCCGTGCTGCCGGCATGGCTACTCTATTGGCGCCGGATCAGGCCGGGAGCCCAGAATCGCTCGCTGTTCAAGGTCGATTTCGCCTGCATGCTCCTGCTCTTTGCCGGCACCTGGTCGACGCTGGCCGTGTTGTTGCCGGCATCGCCGATCTTGCTCGTTGGACCAATGACCGTCGAGCGCCATGTTGTCCTGTCCCGAAACACGCCATGGCAACAGGGTCTTTGCCATGCGCTCAGAATCGACAATCTGGGGTGGCCTAGAGCACGCGCCTTCTGCGTCGGCAAAGCCGTCTGGCAGGCCAGCAAGCCCGGTCAGATGATGGCCATTCGCGTTTCTCGCTCGTCGATGGGCACCTATGTCCATGAGATGGAGCCGGTTTGCGACGGCTTTGTCGAACAGCATCTCGCCGCCCCAAAGCCAACACCCTTCTTACGCCTCCCGAATTAACCAGAAATACGACAAGGAACCAGCATGAATGCCCCGCATCACCTGATCGACGAAAACATCAGCAGCGACCGCCCTGCGCTCGACGCCGCCATTGCCGCGGTCAACAGCGTTTTATTAGGTAAATCTCACGCCGTCAAACTGGCCATGGCCTGCCTCGTCGCCCGCGGCCATCTGCTCCTCGAAGACCTGCCCGGCATGGGCAAGACCGTGCTGGCGCATGCATTGGCCAAGACGCTGGGACTGGCTTTCAACCGCGTGCAGTTCACCAATGACCTGCTGCCCGGCGACCTGACCGGGGCGGCAATTTTCGTCAAGGAAAAGGGCGAGTTCGTCTTTCATCCCGGGCCGATCTTCACCCAGTTGCTGCTGGCCGACGAAATCAACCGCGCTTCGCCCAAGACTCAATCGGCGTTACTGGAGGCAATGGAAGAACGGCAGATATCGAGCGACGGCGCTACCCGGCCGCTGCCGGCACCGTTTTTCGTCATCGCCACCCAGAACCCGGTCGATCAGTTGTCAACCAATCCGCTGCCGGAAGCCCAACTCGACCGTTTCCTGATGCGCGTCTCGCTCGGCTATCCGGATGCTGCCGCCGAACTGGCCGTGCTGCGTGGCGAGGATCGCCGCGATCTGTTGGAACGCCTGCCGGCCAGTCTCGACAGCGCCGGCCTGCTCGCCCTGCAGCAAGCGGCGCGCGCCGTGCACGCCAGCGACGCGCTGCTCGCCTACATTCGCGCCCTGGCCGAACATACCCGCCATGGCGCGGGCCTGGCCTACGGCCTGTCGCCGCGCGGCGCGCTGGCATTGCTCGCCGCCGGTCGTGCCTGGGCACTGCTTGAAGGGCGCGATCATGTGCTGCCGGCCGACATTCAAACCATTTTCCCGGCGGTGGCCATGCACCGTCTGGGTCTGGGCGATGCGCGCCACGCCGAGACTGCGGCGGCCCAACTGCTGGAGGCTGTGCCGTTGCCATGACAGCATTGACCTACGGCCGCTCGCTCAAGCGCTCGCCGCTCGCCGGGCGTCACCTGCCGCTGCGCCCGACGGCAGCCGGCATCTTCTGGCTGCTGGCGGTGCTGGCGCTGATCGCGACGGCGGTCAATTACGGCAACAACCTGATCTTTGCCCTGGCTTTCCTGTTGCTGGCGGTCTGGTTGCAAAGCGCCTGGCAGTGCCATCGACTGCTCGGCAAGCTGGCCTGGCAGCCCAATTCGGTGACCCCGGTTTTTGCCGGCGAAGCCCTGCGCCTCGATGGACGCCTGAACAGCCAGCAGCGCTGCGCAGCGGAAATTGCCCTCGTCCACCGCCGAATATCCGGCACCGAGACCGCCTTTGACAGCGCTGGTGACGCGACGCCGATCTTCATGCTGCCGACCAGCCGGCGCGGCGAACAACGGATCGAGGATCTGGCCCTGGTGTCGCGCTGGCCGCTCGGCCTCTGGCAGACGCGGCGGCCCTTGGCGTCCATGCACGCCCTGGTTTATCCGCACCCGGCCGGCGAACGCCCCCTGCCCGGCGGCAATCCGCGCCAGGCTCATCGCCAGGCTGCCACCGACGATTTCCAGGGACTGCGGGCCTATGCGCCTGGCGATTCGCCGCGCCGCATCAACTGGCGCGTCTTCGGCCGGCGCGACGAACTGGCGGTCAATCGTTTCGACGGCGATGCCGGCGGCGAGGCGCTGTGGCTGGAATGGGACCTGACCGACGGCGATGGCGAAACCCGCCTGTCCCAACTGGCCGCTTGGCTGCTGGCGGCCGAGCACGCCGGCCGGGATTACGGCCTGCGCCTGCCCGGCCAGGCGCTCCCGCCGTCACGCGGGCGTCCGCATCGCGACAAATGTCTGAAGCTGCTGGCCTTGTTCAACTCTGAATCGTTTTGCCGTCCGACGCCATGAATATCCCTTCACCCAACGCGCCAAACATCGACGCCGCCTTGCTCTGGCGCACCCGCGATACCTCGCGCCACCTGATTCAGGGTTTTATTGCTGCCTTCGCCATCGCCGCCGTCACCGGCATCGTGCTCTGGCTGGGCATCGGCCACGGCAATCTCGTGCAATGGCTACTTCTTTGCCATCTGGCGGCAGGTCTGCTGGCCATCCTGTTTTTCGTCCCCTTCATCGCCATCCACTGGCGCGATGGGCGTGAGCCGTTGCTGCACCTGATCTGGCCATTCCGGTTGATCGGCGAAGTGCGCCGGGATGTCTATGCCGGCAAGCGGCTACTTGGCCATGCCTTCATGTGGTCGCTGGTGCTCGTCCTGTTCTCCGGCCTGATCGTCGCCCTGCCCGCCATCGCCTACCTCGCGGGTTATCCGGTGACACTACCTTACGGTGGCCATGTCGGACTGCTGCGCGCCCACGCCTGGCTGACCCTGCCCTTGCTCGTCTGCCTGTGGTGGCATCTGCCGAAGGAGGATCGTTCATGAAGCTGCCGATGAAACTTTCCGCTCCCCTGCGCCTCCTGCTGCTCGTCGCCACCGCGACGCTGGTGGCAGCCTTCGCCGCCGCCTTCATCCTACCGGCGCCGGACGATCTGGCGGTCGACGCCAAAAAAGGACTACCGTTCTACGACCTGCCTTTTGGCGACAACCCCTTTGCGCCGGGCGAACTGAAAACCGGTGACAAGGCCATGGTCGACTGGCGTGGCATACCGTCGGCCCGTACCTGCGGCGAATGCCACAAGCAGGAATTCATGGAGTGGGCCACATCGATCCACGCCGTGTCCGATGAAGAGTTGATCTATGCCACCACCGTCGAGGAAAACACCGGCGCCTCGAAAGCCGCCACCGTGCATGGCGCCGCCAAGGGACGCTGGTGCGAGTCCTGCCACAACCCGCTAGGCACACTGAGCGGCATGGTCACTGACTTCCCCAGCGTGCCGCGCACCGAAACTATGGAGGAAGGCGTCTCCTGCATCGTCTGCCACACCGCGACGCACGCCGAGCCGCTGGCCGGCAACGGAGCGCTAACCATCAAGCTGAACCAGATTTTCCGCCACCTGCATCCGGCCCTGATCATGGCCGCGCCTTCGCGGCACGCCAAGGACATGCAGGCCAAACGCGACGCGCCGTTGATGGGCTCCAGCGCGCTGTGCGGCGCCTGCCACACGGAAATCCGGCCGACTGCGGTCAACGGCCAGGAACCGATGAATTTCCAGGACACTTACGACGAATGGCGGCGCTCGCCGTGGGCCGCAAAAGGCGTGCAGTGCCAGGATTGCCACATGGCGCGCGACCCGGCGGCGACCGTCGCCGCCCTCAAACGCGGCGAGCAGCGCCCGCGCGGCGTGTCGCACCGGCTGTCCGGCAACAACTACCTGCTGTCCAACCCCGACCTGCCCGGTAACCTGATGACCACCCTGCGCGGCGGATCGCCAACCGGCCTCAACCGGATGTTCACCCGCCAGGAATACGCCGACGAGCAGCGCCGCACCCATCAGCAGATCGTCGCCCTGCTCAAGGAAGCCGCCGAACTTCGCCTGGAAAACGGAGTTGACCGCAACAATCGCCCACAACTGTCAGTCACCGTGGCCAACGTCGGCGCCGGCCATGCCCTGCCCACCGGGCCACTCGACCAGCGTTACATGTGGCTGGAAGTGGAAATCACCGACGAACAGGGGGGAAAGGTTTTCCACAGCGGCACTTTCGATGGCCAGAAGGGCGAAGAAGACCTCAAGTCCGTGCGCTGGGTGAAGGAGATGTACGACGCCGATGGCAAACGCGATCTGCGCCATGTACTGTTCGACACCGAGCGCCTCTACTACCCGAGAAAGCCGATCCCGGCCGGGGCCAGCGAGCGCATCGACTATGCGTTGCCTGCCCTGCCCCCCGGTCGTTACTCGGTCCGCACCCGCCTCTGGTACCGCCTGGCCTTCCAGGACATCCTGAAAAATTTCGAGAGCCAGGGGCCGGGCAAGGTCGATGTGACCATCCCGCCGCTGAGCATTGCCGAAGCCGGGCATGAATTCCAGATTCCATCATCGGCCCGACCACACAGCGACGTCAGGAATAAACCATGACAGCAACCCCCACCCGCTTCCGGGCCAGCCTGATCGGCATTCTCGGCTGGCTGATTCCACTGCTTGTCGCACTGGCTACCGGCTATTGGCTCCAGGCGACCCGTTCCAGTGACGATACTCGCCACAACGCCCGGGCGCGCGACGATATTCGGGCCATCGGCGCTGCCCTGCTGGCCCCACGCAGCGACGGCAAAACCTTGCCCGGCACGGCGCAAGGTCTGGCGTCCCTGGTCGCCGACGGCATCCTGCCCGACATTCCCGACGATCCGTGGGGGCAGCCCTACCAATATCGCAATCCGGGCACGGTGCATTCCTGGGAACTCTATTCGCTCGGCGCGGACGGCAAGGAAAGCACCGACGACATCGTCAGCTGGAATCTTTATGGGGGCCGCTGACACCATGCGCCTGAATCTTCGTCCCTCCCCGGCCACGTGGACCTTCGGCTTGCTGTTGTTGGCGCTGGTTGCCCACGCTCCGGCCCTGCCCCCCGCCGTCTGGCCGCTTCTCCTGCTGGCGCCGGCCAGTCGGCTGCTGCCGGTGCGGCGATGGACGCCGGCGCTGCGGCTGGCCGCCCTCGCCCTGTGCTATGGCAGCAGCGCCCTGGTCTTTGGCTGGCTCGACGTCAGCACGCTACGCCTCAATCTGCTGCTGGTGCTGGCGCTGAAATGGTCGGAAAGCAGAAATCAACGCGAATTCGCGCTGGTTTCGAGCGCCGCCGTGGTGGCCGTCGCCATCGGCCTGCTGCAGTGGAGCGAGGGCGCCGGCCTGGGCTTCGTGCTGGCCGCCGCATTTTGCCTGATTGCCGGGGCCGACTGGCGACCGGGCATGGCGGCCGTCGCCACCCTGCGCCGGGCCGGCCGCTACCTGCTGGCTGCCTTGCCGCTGGCCGCCGTTCTGTTCCTGTTCTTCCCGCGCGTGCCTGGCCCCTTGTGGGACATCGGCCTGACGTTCGGCCTGCCGCTGCCGGCCAGTATCGAGAAATCCAGCCAGGGCCTCGGCATCTCGGCCCACCTCAAGCCGGGCCAGACGCAAACCGGCGCCAGCGACGGCCAGGCGGTCTTGGTCGCCGAATTCAGCAACTGGGTGCCGCCGACCAGTCAGCTTTACTGGCGCGGCCCGGTCTTCTACGATTTCGACGGCCAGGAGTGGCGCCTCGACGCCGATTACGCCGAAGGCAATGGCCGCCGCATCATGCAGCAGGGCTGGCGACGCGCTTCCGATTTTGGGCAAAATTTCCAGTCGACCGTGCAAGAGGTGAAATACAAGATACGCCTGACGCCGCACAACGGGCTCTGGCTGTACGGCCTCGACCTGCCGTCGAAACTCACCGCCGAATCCTTCATCGGCCCCGACTGGCAGGTGCTATCCCACATGCCGGTACAACAGGAAATCAGTTACGAACTCGCCTCGTGGCTGGAATGGACGGCCGGCGGCGAACTGGCGCCCGCCTTGCGCGAACGCGCCCTGGCCTTGCCGGCCGGCAGCAATCCGCGTCTGCGCGAACTTGGCGAAAGCCGGCGCGGCGCAGACCCCGGAGACATCCTGCGCGACACCCTGGCCAGTCTTTCCCAGGGTGGCTACAAGGTCCGCGACCGCTTCACCCCACCGGCCAGCGAGCATGCCCTCGACAGTTTCTGGTTCGACACCCGCGAGGGCAACAGCGAGTTTTACGCCGCGGCCTTCGTCGTGCTCATGCGCGCCTCCGGCATCCCGGCCCGCCTGGTCACCGGCTATCGCGGCGGCAAGTTGATGGCACTGACCGACTACGTGGTTGTTAAGCGCAGCCACGCCCATGCCTGGGTCGAGATATGGGATGAGACCAGGGGCTGGCGGCGAGTCGACCCGGTCGACGTCATCGCGCCTGAGAAATTCGTCGGCACCCCGGCCAAAACCAAAGCAGCACCACAGCCGGCACCGCGCGCAGCGCCCGCGCCGGTCAAACCGGAGGATTCAGCAGCACCGCCGCCGACCCCGGCCGGCAATATTTCGGGAACGGCGGCGCCAACCGCAGCCCCCGACAGCAATGCCTGGAAACTGCCCGATCTCGCTGGCTGGATGGGGCGCTGGGTATTCCGGCTCGACGCCGAGCGGCAGAAGAATCTGCTCGGCGGCAAAGGCGACGGCTTTGCCTGGCTCTGGCTGATTGCAGCCGCTGCTTTGGGTAGCGCGCTGTTGTTCGGCGCCAGCCTGCTGCTTTCGCTCTGGCGGGAAAATCGCCGCCTGCCGCTGCCACAACGCACCTGGAACAAAGCCTGCCGGCTGCTCACCCGGCACGGCCTGGCGCCCGGACCCACCGAGTGCCCGAGCGATTTTGCCCGCCGAGTCGGTGTGGCCCGTCCGGCCTGGGCGGCTGCCATCAGCCAACTGGCCGACGCCTACGCCGCCTGGCGCTACGGACCAGCACCTGAAACAGCCGCTGCTCGCGTACCGGCTGCGGCGCGTTTCATGATCAACCGAATTTTGGCGGGGTAAGCAATGCCGCGTCATTTCTCTCTGCCTCAACTCAACTTCTATCGACAGATCGCCATGCCTCTTTTCCGCCTGCTCGCTTCCCTCCTTTTCAGCCTGAGCTTTCTCGGCATTGCCCCGGCCGTCAG
The DNA here is from genome assembly GCF_059420025.1 of Azonexus sp. GW821-FHT04F04. Lineage (NCBI taxonomy): Bacteria > Pseudomonadati > Pseudomonadota > Betaproteobacteria > Rhodocyclales > Azonexaceae > Azonexus > Azonexus sp. GW821-FHT04F04. The sequence goes on from NZ_JBWKSX010000006.1 coordinate 56,589, forward strand.
CGCCGCCACCGATGGCGCCGCCGTCGTAGCCGAAATCACCCGGCGCGGTGATACGGCAATGACCAATTACGATCCGGCCAACCGTCTGCCCACCGCCACCGAGTTTTCCAGTCTCTATTTCGAGGTCTTCGAAGGCGCCGGCATGGAACTGGATCTTGGCTTGAAGTCGCCCAGCCTGAAAAGCGAACTGGAAGTCCAGTTCGGCATCGTCAATGGCAAAGCCATGCGCGGCGTTGCAGTTGATGATCTCAAGACCTCCTGGCTGGAACTGCGCGACAGGCTGCAGGAAGCGGGCGCCCTTTACGGTAAGCAAGAGGCCAGTGGCTTCTTGCCGGTCTTTGTCAAATCGCTGCTAATCCTGTTGCGCGAGGGGGTCGAAGCCATGCTCGTGGTCGGTGCCCTGGCCGCTTACTTGCGCCGGGCCGGCGGCGCTGATCGGATCTGGGTTCTTTACGTCGGAGTGGGCATCGCCATTCCGCTGTCGCTGCTCACCGGCTGGGCACTGACCGGCGCCTTGCAGGCAGCCGGCACCTCACGCGCCGTGGTGGAAGGGATCACCATGCTGCTGGCCGCAGCCGTGCTGTTCTATGTCAGTTTCTGGCTATTTTCCAAGCGCGAGGCGCAGCGCTGGCAGGCGTGGATTGCCGGACAGATTGACAGCGCGCTATCCCAAGGATCGCTTCTGGCGCTGGGTGGTGCCGCCTGTCTCGCCGTTTATCGCGAGGGCGCAGAAACCGTTCTTTTCTACCACGCACTAGCGGCCGGCAGTTCCGGGAACGGGGGTGCGATAGCTGCCGGCATCGGCGCGGCAATCGCCGTTTTATTGTTTGTTTACCTGGCCCTTCGCCATCTCTCACTGCGTCTTCCCTTCCACGTTTTCTTTGCCGGCACGGCCGTGCTGCTGTATGGCCTGGCCATCGTTTTCATGGGGCAAGGCATCATCGAACTACAGGCTTCCGGCCATCTCGGCAGTCTGCATCTACCTTGGGCACCCCGGATTTCATGGCTCGGCATCGCGCCAACCTTGCAAGGCATTGCTGCCCAAGGCGGCATGGTGCTGCTGCCGGTGCTGGTCTGGGCCTGGCAGAAACGGCGGACATCGCCACCATGACCGCCAAGGAACTTGCCGCCAGTCTGAATGGAGGGACGCCGCCCCGGGGCTCAACGGAAGAAGCATCCCTGCCACCCGTACCCGGTATTCTCGAAGTTCAGGCTGGCCGGCGACTATTACTGGCAATTGTCGCCGCCGGCGTCTTCTCGCTGCTGGCCTGTTCTGCGTTCTATCTATTCGAGATAGAACGGTTAACCAACCGGCAACTGGCAGCACTCGCCCACCATGCCGGCCAGACCATTCATGCAGCCGACCTCGGCTGGCAACGTGCGGTCGCCGCCGAGACCGCCAGCAGCCCCAGTAAAGTGGCGTTGTCCTGGCAGTTCACTGCCGACCAGCAGATCAATCGAGTGAGCACCCTGCGTCTGGCCAACGGCCAAACCCAAACCCGCCTGTTTCCGCTCGACAACGCCTGGCTGGCCTCCACCAGCCGGCCGGAGTTGCGTCTGTATCTGGTTTGGGGTGATCGGGTCGTCGCCTCCTCTCTAGGCGAGGCCGGCGCCGGCGAAGCATCGGCATTGGCACCGGAAGCCATCGGCCGCGTTGCACGCCAGGGAGCACTGTTCGTCCAGGCGCCGACACGCTGGGACAATCGTGAAGACAGTCCCCTCTTGGTGGCGCAGCAACGCCTGTCGCTCCCTTTTTCGTTGAGCGAGATTGCGCTGGCCGGCTTGTTCCTGTGGGGAATTCTGGCCGGGCTGATCTGGCTCACTGTCGGTATCTTGTTGAACAAGGCACTCCAGCACATCCAGTTCCTCGCCTACCACGACCCGCTGACCGGACTGATCAACCGCGCCGCACTGCGCATTGGCCTGACCCACATGTTGGCCGAGAGCCGACGCAACAAAACTCTGCTGGCCATCTTCTATCTCGACCTCGACCGTTTCAAGACCATCAACGACTCGCTTGGCCATGCCGTTGGCGATCAGGTATTGAAAGAAACCGGACAACGCCTGCTAGCCTGTGTGCGCGACACCGATTTCGTTGCCCGCCTTGGCGGTGACGAGTTCATCGTTGTCGTTGGCGAACTGAGCGATCCAAACGATGCTGCATGCATTGCACGCAAGATTATTGGTAGCCTGGCCGAACCGATCTTGTTGCACGAGCATTGCCTGCAGGCCGGCTGCTCCATCGGCATTGCCATTCACCCGGGTTCAGCCACCGACCCGGACAGCCTGATCAAACAGGCAGACGGCGCCATGTACGCAGCCAAGCAAACCGAGCGCGGCCGCTACAACTTCTACGATGAAAGTCTGGGTGCAATAGCCGACCAGCGTCTATCGCTGGAACTAAAAATGCGCCAAGCAATGAGTGAAGGCAATTTCGAAGTCCATTACCAACCGGTCGTCTGCAGCCAGAATGGCATGCAACTCAATGGCTTCGAAGCCCTGATCCGCTGGCCCCATGCCGACGGCCCCATCGCACCGGCTGACTTCATTCCTCTTGCCGAAGAAACCGGCCTGATCGTGCCGCTCGGAGATTGGATACTACGCCAGGCTTGTGCCCAGATGCAGTCATGGCATGAACAATTTGGTCATCACAAAACCTTGTCGATTTCGGTCAACGTCTCCGTTCGCCAACTTCACGCCGGAGACTTTGCCAAGCGGGTTGCCGAAGCGCTGGCCGAAAGCGGATTGCCGCCCGGTTCATTGATCCTCGAACTAACGGAAAGCCTCTATGTCGATAGCCATACCGCCATTCCCGACACCCTGCGTCGCCTACGGCATATGGGTGTTCGTCTGGCCATGGACGATTTCGGTACCGGCTATTCGGCACTGGCCAGTCTCTCTCGCCTGCCCATAGATCGCCTGAAGATAGACCGTTCCTTCGTCCGCAACATCACCGAAATTCCGGAAGAACTAGCCATCGCCCGAACCATCATCGCCATCGGCCAGCAGCTGGGTCTGGAAATCGTCGCCGAGGGTGTCGAAACTGCCGAGCAAGCTTCCCTGTTGAACAACAGCGGCTGCCATATTCAGCAAGGCTGGTTGTTCGGGCGGCCGCTCAGCAGCGACGGTAGCGCTGCCATACTGAGTCAGTTTGAATTTCAAGAATCCGGATTGGCTGCGTCTTAAGGGACTTTTCGCTCAGACGCCAACCAACTTCTAGAGCTGCCCACCATCATTTTCCATTGCAACCAGATAAGTCCCCGCATAAGCGTACCGTTTAGTCAGATGGGCCGAACATTGCCATCAAAGTCAGGTGTTCAGTAATGTCAAAGAATGAGTGTTTGGTGGTAGCACTGACGAACAACACCATTCCAGGTCCGACATCTTGTTCTTGCTCATCAATACGCAGCCGGGCGTGGCCTTCTAGCACCAGATACAGTTCATCCTCAAGGTGCGGAGCCTGCATATCCTTGGCTCCCGCTGGAAGGCGATAGATGGCACAGGACATCTGTGAACTTCGGAGAAACTCAAAAATACATGGCTCGCTACCGATAACCTTGCTCTTGAGTTCGTTCAGATTGAAGACTTTCCACACGGTTGAAGACCCCCCTAAAATTTGTCGTTGATGCGATCACACGATAGTGCCAGAGAAGACCGTCAATCGATAACAATTCCCATGTCTTGTATTCGTTACCCTTCGGAGAAACAGGGAAAAGTTTTTCTTGGGGTTATATATGCACTGAGCAAGCCGCAACTTCAGGCCCGAAATGGTACTTTGAACAACTGCCCAGGTCGCATCCCCACGTAGTGCCGAACCATTTTGCTAGCGCCTGCATCCTGCTGATCGCCCCATCCGACCTCCGTTGACCTGGATCAATCAGTCACCGCCTCAGGCGGTGCTAGAGGCATATGTACGGAGGAGCGGCAAACGCCCGCCTTCATCGTTAGTTAGCCAGCCACACTCAATCGGTTGCGACAAGCCAGCCAGGGATCATTCCCCAGGTACGAAACCATGGCTACTGACACGCTTCTAAATTCCTTCGAACTCCCCGTTTCATCCGATCTCGACCCTTGGCAGGTTGTTGTGGCGTTTGCACCTCATCTACGCATCGCCCACCAGATTACCGGTCGCGTGCGTCTCAAGGTGGATGCCACCGCGCTGAATGAAAAAACATTGCGCGAACTCGGTCCTGAACGCCTTCGTCAGGCGCTGGAAACTATCCGCGGCGCGCGCAGCATCCAGTTCAACTTGTTAGCCCGCTCCTGCGTTGTCGAATATGACCACCGGACCATTCCAGATGCAGCCTGGCCCGACATGCTGTCCGGACAGCAAACACCTGCCGCCGACATTCTGATCGGCATCCTTCAGGAAAAACACGAGGAGATTCACCATGGGAAATTATGACGAATCCGTCCTGCGCAGCCGTCGCCTTCAGCGTACCGCCCCCTTCCCGCTACTGCATCAGGCGCTGCGCATTGCGATTTACGATGAGTACGCTGCCCGCGCCTTCTATGGACGGGTAGTCGAGGCATTCGGCCCTCGCCCCCCCTTCGCCAATATTGTCAAGGCAGAAAATCAGCACGTCGAGTCATTGGGCAATCTCTGTGAACGCTACGGCGTACCCCGTCCGCTTGATCCCTTTCCCGCCGGGGCGCGACGATAGCGAGTCGCGCCGATAATATGAATTGGGCGCCAAGCTCCAAGATTATTGCTAATCGTATACAGACTCTCTGGTCGCCATGCTGTCGGTCGGCTGACAATGCTGTCAGTTGAATCAGTCATTGCCGCTCTTGTCCGATGGGCCGGACGCAAACCTCGGAAGAGCGCAGCTTACGAAGTTCCACCGCGATGGTTGCGTTTGGTGTGAGAGTTGCTTGTGGCAGAGTTGAGGCAAAGTAGATGCTAATTTGGTAACCGACACCGGTCATTCGACAAGCTCGAAGGACGCATTTTCCATCCAAATTGGATAGACGCCTCGAGCAGCGGGTTGTGGCCGGGAGCGCCTATTGAGGTCCGAAAGGCGGTCAATATTGCCTAACTGAAAGCGGTTCAAAAAATACCAATAGGAAATAGGCTGCCGATAACTGGGCCAAAAAAGCCATTGGAGTGTTTATTTCTCATGGAGCCTGAGCTAGGAGGCACCCGTTGCATAATTCACCCCGGTGAATTTGCGCAAGGCAGAAATCTGAGTTCTAGCTGAATCAACAACAAAGCAAACTCAATCCGTAAGCAACTCATGCTCCAACCCGCTTACGGATAGATAGTAATCTTGATAGCGTGACAAAACAATAAAACATAACTATCAACAACTTAACCATATAATTTGGCGGGTCCGGTGTTCGAAGGCAGAATCTCCAGCCAGGTCCCGACAGAATAAATATTTTCTCCGGCCCACAATATCCTGGCCGCTGATCCGTCTTCAGCTGTATGGATACGTCGCTGACTCAACAATCCGCCTACGAGCTGCTAACGCCAATGGCTGAACAAAACCAGCGCCTTACCGAAACCATCACTCGTGAGCGAGGACGGCTGGGCAATTTCATCCGTCAGCGCGTGCCTGACTCGAGTGAGGCCGAAGACATTTTGCAGGATGTGTTCTTCGAACTGGTCGAGGCCTATCGCTTGCCCGAGCCCATCGAGCAAGTTGGCGCCTGGCTATTCCGGGTGGCACGCAATCGCATCATCGACCGTTTCCGCAAGAAACGTGAAGAGCCTTTGCCACAAACCAGGGAAGGCCAGGAGGACGGCGAGGACGATTACTGGCTGGAGCTGGCTTTGCCTGTACTCGACAGCGGTCCTGAAGCCAGTTACGCGCGTGCCATGCTGATTGAAGCGATATCGGCTGCCCTTGATGAGCTACCCGCCAGGCAGCGCGACGTATTCATCGCCCATGAAGTGGATGGGTGCAGCTTCAAGGATCTGGCTGCCCAGAGCGGGGAGAAGCTAAACACCCTGCTGGGCTGGAAACGGCTTGCCGTGCTGCACCTGCGAGCCCGACTGCAACCGCTATATGACGAACTATCTTGGTAAAGGAAACAAAGTGAAAACGAACTGTTCAAGGGACAAGACGCGCTGCAAGACGAAGTGCTTCAAGATTGCGCTGCTGGTTGTCGTCGGTATCGCCGCCCTCGGCTGGCTGGTCATGCTCTTGTGGAACTGGCTGATGCCCGCCTTGTTCTTTGGCGCAAGGGAGGTCGACTATTGGCAGGCCATGGGGATTCTGTTGCTGAGCAAGATCCTCTTCGGCGGTTTCCGCGGCGGCTGTCATGGCCGCTGGAAGGAGCGTCGCCAGCACTGGGAGAGCATGACTCCGGAAGAGCGGGAAGAGTTGAAGGGCCATTTCAAAAGCCGCTGGGGTAACTGGTGCAGTTCGAACAAGGGCGAGGACAAGGCAGCCAGCAAGCCGGTCTCCTCAGCCGAGTAAGCGGTGCTGGCAAAACAAGCAACAATTTGAGCGATGGTCGCCGCCAGCACACCGTGGCGGCCACCAGTCATATCAACACAAATAAGCCCCTCATGTCGCCACCCCCTGCAGCACTGTCACATCAGGCACCGCGCAAATTGCCGGGCCAGTTGCGCCGTTTTATGCTGACCGTTATTCCCATCCTGGCCAGCCTTCATGCCTACATCGGCTGGCGCCTGCTGCCGGCACTGCCCTTCGGCTCGCTGGGGACAATGGTCGGCGTGTTCATCCTGGGCGTGTCCACGCTGTTGATGCCACTCGGCATGCTGGCCAACTTTCTCGTTCCTTCGCCGGTACTGGCCGACCGGATCAGTTGGTTGGGTTCGTTGACCATGGGGCTGTTTTCATCGGTATTGGTACTGACGCTGCTGCGCGATCTCTTATTGCTGGTCGCCGGCTCGCCGTCACTGGCCACCGTTTCGGCATTTGCGGTTCTCGTGCTGGCGGCATTACTGACCCTGGTCGGCTTCGTCAATGCGCGCCGCGTGGCAGGCATCGTCAGGATCGACATTCCCCTGGCAGGATTGCCGGTTTCACTGGCTGGTTTTACCATCGCCCAGATCAGCGATATCCATGTCGGCGCAACGATCAAGGGCGACTACGTCAAGGCCATAGTCGAGCGAGTAAACCGCCTGGGTGCCGACCTCATCGCCATTACCGGCGATGTCGTCGATGGCAGCGTTGACCTGCTATCCGCCGATACCGCACCGCTGGCCAAACTGGCGGCACGCCATGGCAGCTATATCGTCACCGGCAACCACGAGTACTACTCGAGCGCGGCGCCGTGGATCGCCGAATTCAAGCGTCTCGGACTGCACGTCTTGAGCAACGAACATGTACTGATCGAGCACAACGGTGCACAACTGGTGGTCGCCGGCGTTACCGACTACAGCGCCCATGTTTTTGATGCTGCCCAGCGCAGCGACCCCGAAGCTGCACTGGCCGGTAGCCCGCCCAGTGTGCTCAAGGTCTTGCTGGCCCACCAGCCGCGCTCGGCGATGGCGGCGGAAGCGGCCGGCTTCGACCTTCAACTTTCAGGCCACACCCATGGCGGGCAGTTCTGGCCCTGGAATCTCTTTGTCAGCCTGCAGCAGCCATTTACAGCCGGCTTGCACCGTCAAGGCAGGCTCTGGGTTTATACCAGTCGCGGCACCGGCTACTGGGGGCCACCCAAGCGTTTCGGGGCACCATCCGAAATCACCTTGCTGCGCTTGGTACCAGAATTGGCCAAATAACTGGTCACCTGCCATAACGAATTATCATTTTCTTTCAAGAGCAGCAACATCCCGGCATCCCATCACTCAGATCGTCTTGGGCCTTGATGGCGCTCCCTCCCTCATAAGCCCGCAATTCCCAAGAGACGCCCCATCCTCGACTGACTACTATTCAATCATCCGCTCATGTGAGCATCGCGCCACCACTTAATCGAAGTAAACAGCATGTTTAGGCCATCCGGAATATCGCCTGGGATAAAATTTTCACCATTGCGTTGCACAATGCGATGTTAATACGTTGGAAGAAAGAGAACGGGGCCGATGATGGCAATTTCAGATAGGCAAATAGCCGAGTGGCGGTTACTTTTCGGCAAAGGTATGGAATCAGCCGTTGGTGAATTCACCCCACCGGAATTTTGGGATGCGGGTCCAGACGAGGCCTGGGATCTCCGCGAAAAAGCTCGCAAAGCTTTGGCACCCGACTAGCTCAGATAACGCAAGGCACAACGCAAATTCCACACAAAAATCAAAATAGCCGTTATTTTTTGGCGCGATGACTGAAGTTTGGCCTCATTTGGCGTGCGAGAGCACCATACGACACCTGCCCTTTGAAACTAGGCGGATAGACTAGCGTGCAACTTGTCCTTCTTATGTGGAGCCACGACCGGCGTCGTACGCCAACCGCCCATCTGGAGCACTGGCTCCTTATTTCGAGGTCTACATAATTAGAGCGTTGGTGAGGAAGTCGATCGACCAGGCATGTGCTGTGAGACCGCGCATGTCGCGCAGATGGTCGTTGTACCGACGCAGTTCATCGGCAACCTGGTTAGGGGTTTCGGTAGGTTAGCGCGCGAGCTGCTCATTCCGGGAACGTGCGGCGGACGGCACCAGGCACCTAATCGAGTCAAACTGTCACCCGGCGCAGATACTCTTAGGCTGGCGCGGCAATCTGCATCAGCCCGCTCATCACAAGCGAAAGCACCTGCGCTAATTCCTCCTCAATTGTGAGGATCTCGTCCTGTCGCTGGGAGATTGCAACAATCTCAAGTCGCCCGGCAATCTCTCCTAATGACTTTGCGCCAATCGCCAAAGACAAACCTTTGAGCGTATGGGCCAGCCGGATAGCGGTTGGCCAATCATTTGCCAACCTAGCGGCACGAAATTCAGAGATGAAGTTATTGCCATAACTATCGCGGAATTCCCGCAGCAACCGCAGGTAAAAATCGGCGGAGTCATTTGCGTAACGCAGTCCCTCTGCCGTATCGATGCCGGGCAACGAAGGCAATTCGTCGGGTAGATCAACCACCATTGGAGCCGGTGCAACCCGGGGAGTCCCCGACAAACTGGCCGCAGATTCCACACCTCGGGATAGCCATTTGTGCAAAACCACAAAGAAGACATCAGGATCAACAGGCTTGACAACGAAATCATTCATTCCGGCCTGCTCGCAGATTCGTCGATCTTCCTCAAAGGCATTGGCGGTCATTGCCAGGATTGGAGTATCGGCCCACCCCGGAAGGCTGCGGATCATCCGGGTGGCTTCCAAACCATCCATATTTGGCATTTGCATGTCCATAAGGACCAGATCGTAAGATTGTACCCGCGCCTTTGCTACCGCTTCGACACCGTCTTCAGCGGTATCGGCGCCTAGTCCAACAGAGTGCAGAAGCTCGAGCGCCACTTCGCGGTTGATCTCGTTATCCTCGGCCAAAAGTATTCGTGCCCCGCCTTGGCGCTGCCGAAGTTGCACTTCGACGTCAGGAATCAATTCCTGAACCGACTCGGGAGGCATCACACCATGCCCGCGCGACAAGCGGGCGGTAAACCAAAAGGTGCTGCCTACTCCAGGTGTGCTGATTACGTTGGCCTCACCGCCCATCAGATTGGCCAGGCGACGGGAAATCGCGAGACCAAGGCCTGTACCACCGTATATACGGGTGGTCGAGTTGTCCGCCTGTTCGAATGCCTGGAACAATCGGGGCAACTTGTCTTCGGGAATGCCGATCCCCGTGTCCTGCACTTCAAAGCGGACCAGCATCTCATTGCCGTCGTCACCCAGAAGAATCGATCTTACGGAAACCGTACCCTGCGCAGTAAACTTGATGGCGTTGCCAGCGAAGTTGAGCAAAGCCTGGCGAATGCGGGTGGGGTCGCCTCGTAACCACATCGGCACGCCATCAGGTTCCACCTCAATGCGCAGCCCTTTGCCGCGAGCCTGTTCGCCAATAATGGATACCACGTTGTCGAGAATTGACGAAAGATGGAAGTCTGTTTGCTCCAATTGCAAACAGCCGGCTTCAATTTTGGAAAGATCCAGGATGTCATTAACGATACTGAGCAGATGTCGGCCAGCCATTTCAATTTTGGTTAATCGTTCTTGTTGATCGGGTGATGGCTTCGCACGCCGCATCAGGTGAGTCAGCCCGACGATCGCATTCATTGGCGTGCGGATTTCGTGGCTCATGTTGGCCAAAAAAGCGCTCTTCGCCAAAGTTGCCGCCTCTGCCTTGGCAACACTGTCTTGTAGCAAGGCGTTCGCACTAGCGAGTTCTTGGGTTCTGGACTCGACCAGTTCCTCCAAGTGACTGCGTTGCTGGTCGAGTTCCTGGCCGATGCGTTTGCGTACTGAAATATCTTCGACCACCGAAATGAAATAGTCAGGACTACCGGCCTCTGTCCGCGCCAGTGCTACCGTAAGATTGACCCAGACCAAACCTCCCTCCTTGAGCAGATAGCGCTTTTCCAGCGAGTAGGTATGTATCTCGCCAGCCAGCATCCGTCGCAGATAGTCAAGGTCAGTTTCGAGGTCGTCCGGATAGGTAATATCCTGAAAAGTTCTGGCCAGCAGTTCATCTGACGAATAGCCGACGATGGCTGCCAACCTGGCGTTGACGCGCAGCCACCGGCCGTCGAGTGCCACCAGGGCGATACCGACGGCCGCCTGCTCGAATGTGGCCTCAAAGCGTCTGTCGCTAGACCTCTGATCGACTTCGGCAGCTTGCCGCTGGCGGTCGGAACTATTCAGTTGGACGGCACTCAACCAGACAGCCACAGTCAGCAGCAGAATGGAGAGCGTTGCCATCATGCTGATGCCGAACTCTGGGGAGTACCACCCGGCAAGCTCGCCTTCGTGCCTCAACCAGAAGAGCGCAGGAGGCAGTAACAGGACCCAAGGCATCCACCGCCTCGCCAGGCGGCCACCGACGGTGTCGCTGATCAACAAGCCCATGCTGCCACGTTCTGGTCGCGCACTCAACACACCGGCACCAAGTGCTGCAAAGCAAAGGGCGGTATGTGCCGCCACCGACGAAAATGGCAAGACTTTGTATAGCCCCTCAGCATCAACAATATGGCCGAACACTGAGATGAACGCGATGCTTAGCACGGGCAGCGTCAGCAGAGGTGCCAGCCAGACTGTGCGTCCGAGTCGTCTTTCCAAACTCAATAAGGCGACGCCGGAGAAGAGAAAAGCAATAGCTGTTGCAGGCGACATTCGCCCGGTTTCAGTCAACGAGTTGGCAACCGCGGGATGCTGAACCAGCAGGTTGTCTATTGCCAAATCAACGTGGAACTGATATTCGGCCAGCGTCAGCACGCCTAGCAGCGCCACGCCGGCGCCACAGCTTTGCCCAAGAAAACGCGACCACGAGTGTGCCTTCTCATTGCGCAGCAACCACAACGCCACACCAGCCAGAACAAAGCCGCAGGCAGTGTTGGCTTTCATCGTGGCCAAGCCGGGCAGAACAGAGGTTACGACAGGTAGTTTCAACCACCAGCCGAAGAGCACGATCAGGCCAACGGCGCCAACAAACCATGCGGCCATGGTGGCCGCATGATGAAACCGATTGACTAGACCGGGAGCACTAGCAAACGGCATCACCGTTCCATCGGCACGGTCTTCATGCGACAAAATACAATCGGCGACACCTATCTTTTCTTCCAACTGAATTACTCCCCGATGACTCGTCGCCCCTGCCCATGCGAAGTAACAGTGAAACAGCCCGACTAGAGCGATTCTTCCCCTTTCAGCCCAAAATGTCTATCACGCAAATCTGGCAATAGGATCGCAGCAACTAATTACAGGGGGGAGGTATTAGAGTCGGATCAACTCGGCGTTGTTATTGACGCCCAGTTTGTCCAGAGTTCGGCACAGTCAGGTTGTGGCGCTGGCGTTGCTGATATCGAGTTAAGTAGCAATTACAGCAGGCTGTCGCCACGCAGCAAGCCTTGCAGGACTTGCCTCTCACGTACTGGCAAAGTTTTGGCAGCGGAGCGTTTGGTCCCATCCTGATTCGCTGTGATGTCTGCGGGAAAACCGGTGCCACCATGAAGCAGGCTCCATGCCAGCTACGGTTAAGGATTGTCCTATGCCTGCGCCCCGCCTTATCAAACGTTCTCTCCGTGACGTGCAGTTCTCAATCAGATGCCATTTCATACAATGTATTTTTTCTAGCGGCCTATTCCCTAATAGCAAAACCCCCCTCTCAAGTCCGCCATTCCCAGAAGATAGCCGAACTCGTACCAGGCGATGTCTCCGGGCCGCGCGCCATCGGGAAATGGGGGCAGCGGATACCTTGTGAGTTCAAGTATGGACAAAGGCGCAGTCTGATAGATGTCTATCCACGAAGCACGAAGGTCACCCCTCTGGACAGAGTGAAACCAATTGGTGTCTACGCACTCGAGGAATACAGGCTCTTGGTCGGAGTGCTGGTTGCGCGCAGACTTGTCATCCGGCTCCGGCACCTCAATGGCCGCATACACCCGCCCCTTGGGAGATCGCTCCCCTTCACCCTCTCCTTGGCCAGGCGGCACGAAGAAGCTGTTTCGGAAACCGCTCAGTTGGCGGACATGTCGTCCCATTCGCTCTCGCTCTCGCTCTTGCGCAAAGGATCGCGCCATCGTTGCCACCTTTAGCCAAGTCGTTGGACGGCTGTAGCTTTCGGGCAGATTCTGGCGAAAGAACGGATGCAGGTCGCACGGCCAGCGCTAGGGCTCGTCGTTCACTGATGGGGTGGACTCCAAACACCCGCCCGCTGGGCGAGTTCATCCTGACTCAGTCGTGCTTCGCGGCGAGCACTCTTGAGCATCTCGGCAACATCGGAAAGTGTTGTAACTGTAGCCCACAGGCGTCAAAATAGAATTAAATTGCCATTACTGTAGCCGTTGGGACACATAAACTCAAGTGAGTAATCCGATAAATCAGGAGCCCTCGCTTTTCCCAGCTCACAACACCGCCGTGCGCTTGCGCCACATTCGCGATCGAAGCAGCGGCTAACGTTCTGCTCCATCGACAGTCACTTCTGCCACCTATGGGGCGGTCACCCCCGCCCAAGCAGGAATGTCCGCCCAGCGATGCGTTTGCTCACACTGGCTGAACTGAATCCGCTTGGTGTTCCAACCCCAAACGCATCTCTGAAGAAAAGCTCAGATTGATGGGCCGAACAGGACTGGGCCCGTCCACGATCCATGAGTCGACCATATCGGCCCAAGCTTGAAGCATCACTCTTCGCTGCTCACCGTACTCGGCCTTGTTGTAGACAGCGCGCACTCCCCGTTGCTCGTGAGCCAGGCACTTCTCGATCCAGTCAGTGTTGTATCCAGCCTCATGCAACAATGTGCTGGCAGTTCGGCGAAGGTCATGCACTGTAAATGGTTCGAACTCCTCGCCGCGACCGATGATCACCTCTGTGCCTGCGACGACCAGACGGTTCAGAGTCCCATTGCTCATCGGAAAATCCGACTCGTAGCGCCCGGGATGAAGGTATGGGCTGGCGCCATAGCAGGTCTTGAAGGCAACCAGAATGTCCACGGCCTGCTGGCTGAGGTACACATTGTGCGGCCGACCAGCTTTCATCCGCTCCTTGGGAATCGTCCACACACCTGTTTCGAAATTGACCTCATCCCACTTAGCTTGGGTGAACTCACTCTTTCTCACCATCGTCAACAACATGAACTTGACTGCGAGGCGTAGCGTGGCTGCCGATGAAACATCCTCAAGCGCATTGAAGAACTTGTGGATTTCTTCCGGGAAAAGCGCCCGGTCCCTGACCTTGAAGGTTGCAATGGCGCTTGGGCGAATCGCTTCTGCGGGATTCTCAATCTTCAATCCTCTCGCCTGGATAAAGCGGAAAATCTGAAGCACGATATCCCGCGACTGAACCGCCGGTGCAGGCGCGCCACGCTCCTTGATTTTCTCGCACCTCGCCAGCAAACGCGGCGGCGTAATTTCTTCCAGCTTTAGACGACCGAATTCCGTGGCCAGGTTGCGATCGTAGATGGCCTTCCGCATCGCACGCGTCGACTCTGCCAGCTTGGCTTCGGCAAAGTACTTTTCAGCCCAACTCCCGAAGGTCATTCCCTCATTGGCTTCGATCCGTTTTTCCACCTTCGCGCGGGACGGGCTATCGCCCTGTTCGATGGCTCGTCGTGCATTTGCCAGAAGCTGACGCGCCTCGGCAAGCGACAACGACATGCCGTACTCCAGTTTCGACACATCACGCGGATTCTTGGCCGCGAGCCCCGGATCATACTGGCCGATCACCAGGGTTTCGCGACGACCGTTCAATCGATAGTCGTAGCGAAAGCTGATGTTCCCCGTACGCAGAACCGTTACGTACAGTCCTTGCTGGTCGGCGACCTTGTAAACCTTGTCAGCTGCCTTCAGCGTCCTTAACTGCTTGTCAGTAAGCATCTTTTTCCTCCAAACTCGTACCGTCAGTTGGTACCGTAAGACCATTTGACGGTATCAACTGCGGCAGTTGAAGGACCTGTTCACCGATACCGTCACCCATACCGTCAAAATCGGCGGGCTTGAGTGAGGTAGTGTGAAACTGTGTGAGACGCTAACCTGTTGTCAGGACAAGGCTATCCAGCAAAACTGGGACACCTTGGGATATCCTGAAACGAAGCTAATTCATTCCCACTCGATGGTCGCCGGCGGCTTGCCCGAGACGTCGTACACGACCCGGTTCAGACCACGGACTTCATTGATGATCCGGTTCGAGACGCGACCGAGCAGTTCGTAGGGCAGATGCGCCCAGTGGGCAGTCATGAAATCGCTGGTCACGACGGCGCGTAAGGCAACGACGTTTTCGTAGGTGCGCCCGTCGCCCATCACGCCAACGCTCTTGACCGGCAGGAAGACCGCGAAAGCTTGGCTGGTCAGGTCGTACCAGCTCTTGCCGATGTCGGCGGCAGTACAAGCACCGGCTGCAACATCACGCTCAGTAGCATGCGTCGCGCGCAATTCATCGATGAAAATGGCGTCGGCACGCTGCAGCAGATGAGCGGCTTTCAGCGTAACTTCACCAAGAATACGGACACCCAGCCCCGGCCCGGGGAACGGATGGCGATAGACCATCTCGCGCGGCAAACCAAGCGCCACGCCGAGTTCGCGGACCTCGTCCTTGAACAGCTCACGCAGCGGTTCGAGCAGCTTGAGATGCATGTCTTCCGGCAGGCCACCGACGTTGTGGTGACTCTTGATGGTATGGGCGCCCTTCTTGCCCTTGCCAGCCGATTCGATCACGTCCGGGTAGATGGTTCCCTGGGCCAGCCACTTGGCCGCGGGCAATTTTTTGGATTCAGCCTGGAAGACTTCGACGAACTCCTTGCCGATAATCTTGCGCTTCTGCTCCGGGTCGGAAACGCCGGCCAGCTTGCCCATGAAGTCGTCGACCGCATCGACCCGGATGACCTTGACGCCGAGGTTGCGGGCGAACATGTCCATGACCATGTCACCTTCGTTCAGGCGCAGCAGGCCGTGATCGACGAAGACGCAGGTCAGCTGGTCGCCGATCGCCTTGTGGATCAGCGCCGCGGCGACGCTGGAGTCGACGCCGCCGGACAGGCCGAGGATGACTTCTTCGTCGCCGACCTGGCGCTGGATGGCATCGACGGCTTCAGCGATGTAGTCGCCCATGACCCAGTCGGTGCCACAGCCGCAAATGCCATGCACGAAGCGCTCGAGAATGGCGCGGCCTTGTTGGGTGTGTGTCACTTCCGGGTGGAACTGGACGGCGTAGAACTTGCGACTCTCGTCGGCCATCGCGGCAATCGGGCAGGAGGCGGTCGAAGCCATCTTGACGAAGCCCTCCGGCAGCTCCATCACCGAATCGCCATGGCTCATCCAGACCTTGAGCATGCCGTGGCCTTCCGGGCTATAGAAGTCGGCGATGTCGTTGAGCAGTGCCGTGTGGCCGTGGGCGCGAACTTCAGAGTAGCCAAATTCGCGCGACTTGCCCGCTGCTTCCGCGGTCATCACCTTGCCGCCCAGTTGCTGGGCCATGGTCTGCATGCCGTAGCAAATGCCAAGCACCGGAACACCGAGCTCGAAAACGATTTCCGGCGCGCGTGGCGTGTCGCCTTCGGTTACCGAACTCGGCCCGCCGGACAGAATGATGCCCTTGGCGCCATAGTTACGGATGAATTCATCGGAAACGTCGTACGGATGAATTTCGCAGAACACCTTGGCTTCGCGGACGCGCCGGGCAATCAGCTGGGTGACCTGGGAACCGAAATCGAGAATGAGGATTTTCTGGTGAGCCATTTTCAAAACCTTGAATAAAAAGGGCGGCTCCCGGAGCCGCCCTCAGTAACACGGAAAAGATCAGTCGAGGTGGTAGTTCGGCGCTTCCTTGGTGATCTGCACGTCGTGGACGTGAGATTCGCGGATGCCGGCCGAGGTGATTTCGACGAAACAGGCATTGTCGTGCATGTGGGCGATGGTCGGGCTGCCGAGATAACCCATCGATGAACGCAGGCCACCCATCAACTGGTGGATCACGGCAAGCACGGAGCCCTTGTAGGGAACGCGGCCTTCGATACCTTCCGGCACGAACTTGTCGACATTGGATGTCGTTTCCTGGAAATAGCGATCAGACGAGCCTGCCTGCATGGCGCCCAGAGAGCCCATGCCGCGGTAAGACTTGTAGGAACGCCCCTGGAATAGTTCGACCTCACCAGGTGCCTCTTCCGTACCAGCAAACAGACCGCCGAGCATAACCGTATCGGCACCGGCGGCGATTGCCTTGGCAATGTCGCCGGAGTAGCGAATGCCACCGTCGGCGATCATCGGCACACCAGTCCCCTTGAGAGAGTCGGAAACGTTCTGGATGGCGGTGATTTGTGGCACGCCGACACCGGCAACGATTCGCGTCGTGCAAATCGAACCCGGGCCAATGCCGACCTTGACGCCATCAGCACCCATATCAACCAGCGCCCGCGCCGCATCGGCGGTAGCGATATTGCCGCCGATCACTTCAATCTGCGGATAGTTTTTCTTGACCCACTGGACACGATCAAGCACGCCTTGCGAGTGGCCATGGGCAGTATCAACGACGATCACGTCAACACCGGCTTCGGCCAACAATTCGACACGCTCTTCGGTACCAGCCCCGACGCCGACAGCCGCACCGGCACGCAGGCGCCCGGAGGAATCCTTATTGGCCAGCGGATGTTCGGTGGATTTCAGAATATCCTTGACGGTAATCAGGCCACGCATATGCCATTCATCATCAATGACCAGCACCCGCTCAAGACGGTGCTTGCGGATCAGTTCCTTGGCATCCTCGACGCTGGCACCTTCCCGGACGGTAACCAGGCGCTTGCGCGGCGTCATGATGGCCTTGACCGGCTGATCGAGATTGGTCTCGAAGCGCAGGTCGCGATTGGTGACAATGCCTACCACCTTGCCCGAACGATCAATCACCGGCAAACCGGAAATCTTGTACTGGCGGGTAATTTCGATCACATCACGGACAGTCATGGTCGGCGACACGGTGATCGGATCCTTGAGGATGCCCGACTCAAAACGCTTCACCTTGGCCACTTCAGCCGCCTGGGCCTTGGGTGACAAATTCTTGTGAATGATGCCGATCCCGCCTTCCTGTGCCATCGCAATGGCGAGGCGGCCTTCCGTCACGGTATCCATGGCGGCGGAAAGCAAGGGCAGGTTCAGGGTGATGTTGCGGGTCAGCCGGGTGGCCAGGCTAACGTCGCGGGGGAGAATCTGGGAGTGTGCGGGGACGAGTAGAACGTCGTCGAAAGTCAGGGCTTTTTGCAGCAGTCGCATGGCCTTTAGCCTTTAATCCAAGGTCACAAAATCGTATTATACAGAAAAGCCAAGGAAACCCAGATGACCTCGAGACCTACCTTCATTTTTTCCCTGTTTTTGCCGTTGACCGTGGCAACCATTTCCGCCCACGCAGAAACCTTTCAGTGGAAGGACAGCAATGGCCAGACTGTTGTTTCCGATGTCCCGCCACCAGCTACAGCCAAGGGACGTCGATCCATCGGCGGCATGAAACCGGCGGTTGTTTCGGAGGCCCTTCCTGAAAAAACAGGCGACGAGCCCAAAGTTGCCGACGCCCCAAAGACTACGGCGGAAAAGGATCTCGACTTCAAGAAACGGCAGCAGGAGGCGAGGGAGAAAGCCGACAAGCAAGCCAAGGAACAAGCGGCCGAAAAGGAAAAAAGCGAAAATTGCGAACGCGCCCGGCGGAACCTGGTGGCATTGGAGTCAAATCAGCCCCTCAGCACCTATGACGAAAAGGGCGAGCGCAAGTTGATGGATAGCTCGCAACGCGACCAGGAAATCGAACGCGCCCGCAGATTTGTGGCTGATTCCTGCAAATAAGCAGGATCAACCCTCGGCGTCGGAATCCCCGGCACCTTTTTTCATGACTTTGCCTTCCGCCGCCCGCTGCCTTCGAACCTCCTTGGGGTCGGCAATCAGCGGCCGGTAAATTTCGACGCGATCCAGGTTGCGCAACACAGAGTCAGGCTTGGAAAGCTTGTTCCAGATACCGAACTTGTTCTTCTTCAAGTCAATTTCCGGGTATTTCTCGAGCAACCCGGAAGCCTCCAGCGCCTGCTGCAGCGTTGCTCCGTCATTTAATCTGACGCGGACAAGCTCCTGCTTGTTTGACATGGCATAGCAAACTTCGACACTCAACATTTCAGCCATGGCTGACTCCAAAAACCTGCGTGGCACGGCGCACGAAGGCATCGACGAACGTATTGGCAATATGGCTGAACACCGGGCCAATCACTTTTTCGAACAATTTGCTGGAAAACTCATAGTGCAACTGGAATTCAATCTTGCAGGCATTCTCGGCCAGCGCCTTGAAATGCCATGAACCCTCCAGATGACGGAACGGACCGTCAACCAGGCGAATTTTCATCAGCCGGGGAAATTCCTTATCGTTTTCTGTCGTAAAACAGGACTTAACCGAATGGTAATTGATGTGCAACGTTGCAACTGTTTTAGCAGCATCGCGATACTTCACCTCGGTATGGCTGCACCAGGGCAGGAACGTGGGGTAATCCTCGCAACGGTCCACCAGTTCGAACATGCGTTCGGCGGATTGCTCGATCAAGACGGTCTTTTCAACGAGGGCCATGCAGCGGCAGTATTCCTGTTTCCTGTAGAATCGTGATTTTAAAGGAACAGCCGGTAGCATGAGCATTACGGTCAACAAAAAAGCCTTTCACGACTATTTTGTCGAAGAAAAGTACGAAGCCGGGATCGCCCTTGAAGGTTGGGAGGTCAAAGCCATTCGTGCCGGCCGAATGAACATCAAGGAATCCTACGTCATCATCAAGAGTGGCGAAATTTACTTGATCGGGATGCATATCAGCCCGCTGGCGACCGCCTCCACGCACAACCAGCATGACCCGATACGCACGCGAAAGCTGCTCTTGCACGCCAATGAAATCGGCAAGCTGATCGGCAAGGTTGAGCGGGCTGGTTACACTCTGGTACCCATCGACCTGCATTTCGTGCGCGGACGGATCAAGCTTGAAATCGGCCTGGCCAAGGGCAAGAAACAGCACGACAAACGTGCCGATGCACTGGATAAAGACTCGAAGCGGGAAGCCCAGCGCGCCATGAAAGAACGCCTTCACTAATACCATCCGGATTTAGCTGTATCATTTTTGTTCGCCGCATTGCCATACGCACAAATGACTATGTCGTTTAGTAACACTGGCTGCGGGACTTTCGCTTATCCTTGCGATGACCATGAAAACGATACGAATTGTTCTCGCAGATGACCAGTTATTGATACGCGCCGGAATCCGCGCGATTATCGAGACACTTCCCGGGTATTTGATTGAAGCCGAATGTGCCGATGGCCATGAAACCATAGCTGCCATACGCAGTTGCCAACCCGACGTTGTCCTGCTCGATATCGCCATGCCCGGACCATCGGGCATTGAGGTGGCGCGTACTATCCGCCAGTTTGATCAGGAAACAAGAATCCTTGTGCTGTCCAGCATTGACCGCCAGGAAATTGTCGAACAGGCGCTTGCTGCCGGCGTCAACGGCTATTTGCTCAAGGATTTCGTACTTGCCGAGCTGGTCCAGGCCTTAACCATGGTACTCAATGGGGGAAGCTTCCTGTCGCCAAAGCTCAGTGCAATGACCTTGCGCTCGGAAGCCGAAAGCGATTCCGGACAAAACTCTCGACTGACCACGCGGCAAACCGAGATTCTTCGCCATGTCGCATCGGGCAGAACCACCAAGGAAATTGCCCGCGAACTCGGAATCAGCCCAAAAACCGTCGAGTTTCACCGTAGTCGCCTGATGGAAAAAATAGGCGTCCACGATGTAACCGGTTTAACCCGCTTTGCGCTCCATACAGGCATCGTCAGCTGCCCCTGAACGGATAGCGACTCAGCCTTCCCTTTCAACCAGATAGCCAGCCAATTCTGCTGCCATACACTGTAAGCAAAGACTCAACGGGGCCGACATCGACGGCCAGTCAGCTACGGGGGCGAAATTGCCATTCGGGGCTTCGAGAAGGTATTGGCGAACCAGTTGTTCGATCTCGCGAGCCTGATCCAGGCACTGGTTCCCGGAAAACAGGACGCAACTGCTGCGAATATCGTGTAGCACATCTCTCAGTGCCTGCAGATCGCCCTGTTGTGCTGCATCGTCCAGTCGCCGACATAAGGCCGGGGCATTTTCAAGAAAAATGAGAACCAGTCGTTCTGCAGCCGCCTGGTTACGCCCCAGATTAACCAGCAAATACTCCAGATTGCAGAAGTCGCCACCCTTACGATTACTGCCGCTCTCAGACATTACCGAATACCTTGGCTTATTTGTATTATTCGGTCATAGCTTATGCCTGTGGGAAAAGACAGGGAACCCGGTGTTACCCTAGGGAAGACTACCTGCAAACAGAAAAGCCCGAAAAGCAGTAGCTTTCGGGCTTGACGGTAGTTGGCGGAGTGGACGGGACTCGAACCCGCGACCCCCGGCGTGACAGGCCGGTATTCTAACCAACTGAACTACCACTCCGCATCATGGCGCCCGGTTTTGGCGGGCTGCAACGAGCGGCGAATAATAGCACGGGGCTATGGTTCCGGGTGCCCGGCTACGACTACAATTTGACGTTTTCAGCCGTGCTACGGAAACGATGACCGATACCGGTACGCTCAACTTCTGCTGGTCCCAGGCCATGGTCGCCGGCTTTGTCGCGGCTGGCGTCTGCGATGCCGTCATCTCCCCCGGCTCGCGCTCGACGCCGCTGGCCCTGGCCATGTTGCGCCAGCCCCGGCTGCGCTGCCATGTTGCGGTCGACGAGCGAAGCGCAGCTTTTTTCGCGCTCGGCATTGCCAAGGCCAGCCGGAGGCCTGTGCTGGTACTAGCCACCTCGGGAACGGCGCCGGCCAACTGGCTACCGGCCGTGATCGAGGCTGGCCAGTCCGGCGTTCCACTGCTCCTGATCTCGGCTGATCGTCCGCCGGAGCTGCAGGGCTGTGGCGCCAATCAGACGATCGACCAAATCGGGCTTTTTGGCTCGCATGTCCGCGCCAGCCACGCCCTTGGCACTCCGCATGATGGATTTGCCCCCGCCTACCTGCACCGCCTCGCCGCTCGCGCCTACAAGCAGGCGACTTGGCCTCACCCCGGCCCTGTCCATATCAACCAGCCGTTCCGTGAGCCGCTGCTTCCTTTGACGGAGACTGCTGAGGCCAAAATTCCGGAAGCGATCCGCGTTGCCCACCCGGCGCTGCCGCCAGTTCAGGAGGACATTCGCGACTTCGCCAACCGCATCAGCGGACGTCCCGGCATCATTGTCTTCGGTGAAGCGCCGGCACGTCGTGAGGACAGAAAAGCCATCGCCGCCCTGGCCGAGCGGCTCAAAGCCCCGATCCTCGCCGAACCGTTGTCCGGACTGCGTTACGGGGATCATGATCGATCGCATCTGTGCGTTCGTTACAACCACTGGCTGGCGGATCGAACCTTTGTCGAAAAGCATCAGCCGGAATGGGTGTTGCGTTTCGGCGCCTTCCCGGTCACCCGAAACCTGCAAAACTACGTCAGCGGAATCCGGCAGACCCACGCAGTGGTCGAGCCATGGCCACGCTGGAGTGACCCCGCACATCGGTTGACCCATCTGTTCCGCGCCGAGCCGGCTGATGTCTGCACCGCACTGCTGGCGGAATCGCTCGTCGCCGCCCCCAGCGGCTGGCGACAGGACTTTGCCGAGCAGGAGGGCGCCGCAGCGAAAGGGGCTGATGCGTGCCACATTGCTGCCATGCTCGAAGAAATTCCGGATGCTACGCCGTTCTTCATCGGCAATTCGCTGGCCATTCGCCAACTGGACAGCCTGTCAGGCAGTGGCGAAAAAGCCATCCACTTTTACGGTAACCGCGGTGCCAGCGGTATCGATGGCAATATCTCGACAGCCATGGGGATTGCTGCGGTCCATGGCAATGTCGTTGCCCTGCTCGGCGACCTGACCACCCAGCATGACCTTGGCGGACTGGCGCTGGCCGAGGGTCGAAATGCCGTGATTGTTGTGATCAACAACGCCGGGGGCGGCATTTTCGATCATCTGCCCCAGCACCAACTACCTGAATTCGAGCGCGGCTGGCGTACCCCGCAACACATCAGCTTCGAACATGCGGCGCTGACTTTCGGCCTTGGCTTTGGCCGTACCGACTCGATTGATGCTTTCAAAAAGGCGCTGCGCGCGGCGCTCGCCGCCGGCGGCCCACATCTGATCGAACTGCAGATGCCCTGAGGCCTTGCGGTAAAATCAGCCCCCATGAATTCTCCGATCAACGCCACCGACCCGAGCAGCGCCTCGCCCCTGGGCAAGGCCACGGAATACCAGAGCCACTACGCACCCGAGTTGCTCTACCCCATTCCGCGCCAGCTCAAGCGCAGCGAACTCGGCATTGCCGATGGCGCCCTGCCCTTTGTCGGCGAGGATTTGTGGAATGCCTATGAACTGTCGTGGCTCAACCCGAAGGGCAAACCGGTCGTTGCCGTCGGCACCTTCCGCGTGCCGGCCGACAGCCCGAACCTGATCGAATCGAAGTCCTTCAAGCTCTACCTGAACTCCTTCAACCAGAGCACTTTCGCCGATGCTGAAACCGTCGCGCAGACGCTGGAGCGCGACCTCTCGGCCGCCGCCGGCAAGCCGATCGGCGTCGCGCTCGAACCGCTTGCCGACCGCCCGCAAGGCATAATCGGCATCCCGGAAGGCACCTGCCTCGACAACCTCGATATTGCCTGCGACCGCTACCAGCCTGCCCCTGAACTGCTCACCACGCAATCCGGTAACATCGTCGAAGAAACGCTGTTTTCCCACCTGCTCAAATCGAACTGTCTGGTCACCGGCCAGCCGGACTGGGCGATGGTTGTCATCCGCTACCGCGGCCAGCCGATAGACCGCGCCGGGCTGCTGCGCTACATCGTTTCATTCCGCAATCACAACGAATTCCACGAACAGTGCGTCGAGCGGATATTCACTGACATCCAGAAGCATTGCGCGCCCGAAGCGCTGGCCGTGCATGCCCGCTACACCCGTCGCGGCGGCCTGGACATCAATCCATTCCGTAGCACCGGCCAATCCTACGGTGGACCGGAAAATATCCGCGAAATCCGACAGTAGCCCCGTCCTCGCTCGCATAGAACAATAAATCCCATGGTTAAAGACGCCGCGCCCGACCTCTCGAAACACACGCCGATGATGCGCCAATATCTGGCGCTCAAGGCCAGCCACCCGAACACCTTGCTGTTCTACCGGATGGGCGATTTCTACGAACTTTTTCATGAGGATGCGGAAAAAGCGGCGCGCCTGCTCGACATCACGCTGACCACGCGCGGCCAGTCGGCTGGCGTGCCGATCAAGATGTGCGGCATCCCCTTCCATTCTCTCGAACCCTACCTCGCCCGCCTGGTAAAGCTCGGCGAATCCGCGGTGATTTGCGAACAGATTGGCGATCCGGCGACCAGCAAGGGGCCGGTCGAACGCGCCGTGGCGCGCATCGTAACCCCCGGCACGCTGACCGATGCGGCGCTGATCGACGACAAGCAGGACATCTGGCTGCTGGCAGTGACCACGCTGCGCAACACCGCCGGTCTGGCCCGGCTCAATCTGGCCAGCGGCGAATTCGTGCTGCTCGAAGTCCCTGCCGAGCAGATTCCGGCAGCACTGGAACGCATCCGCCCAGCCGAAATCCTTTACCCGGAAAGCTGGACGCCCAATTTCGGCCTCGACGTCGCCCGCACCCGGCAGCCGGACTGGTATTTTGAATTCGACTCGGCCCGCCGCCTGCTCTGCGATCAGTTCGAAGTCGCTTCGCTCGCCGGTTTCGGCGCCGAAGGGCTGAAACCCGCCATCGCCGCGGCCGGCGCCCTGCTCCAGTACGCGCAGGCGACGCAGGCCGGGAAATTAACCCATTTGCGCGGCTTGACCGTGGAAATCGAAGGCGCCTACCTCGGCCTCGATCTGGCCACGCGGCGCAACCTGGAGTTGACCGAAACCCTGCGCGGCCAGCCGTCGCCGACGTTGTTTTCCTTGCTCGACAACTGCGTGACCAGCATGGGTTCACGCCTGCTCCGTCACACGCTGCACCACCCGCTGCGCGAGCGCGATCTGCCCGCTGCTCGCCATGGCGCCGTCGAGTTCCTGCTCGACGACTATGGCCGCATCGCCGGCGAAATCCGTCGTGGCCTGCGCGGCATCGCCGACATTGAACGCATCGCCGGGCGGATCGCCCTGCGCAACGCCCGGCCGCGCGATCTGGCCAGCCTGCGCGAATCGCTGGCCCGCCTCAATGGCCTGCGCGCCCCGCTGGCCGGCGCTGTCTCGCCGCTGGTTGGGCAGCTGTTTGGCGATCTCGACACACCATTCGCCACGCTGGATCTGCTCATCCGCTCCATCGGTGCCGAGCCGGCCGCGCAGATTCGCGACGGCGGCGTCATCGCCCCGGGTTTCGATACCGATCTCGACGAATACCGCTCGCTCAACGACAACTGCGGCGCCTATCTCGTCGATATGGAAGCCCGCGAACGCGAGCGCACCGGCATCAGCAGCCTCAAGGTCGAGTACAACAAGGTGCATGGCTTCTACATCGAAGTCACGCACGCCAATACCGAGAAAATCCCGGAAGACTACCGCCGCCGGCAAACGCTGAAGAACGCCGAGCGCTACATCACGCCGGAACTCAAGGCTTTCGAGGACAAGGCGCTGTCGGCCCAGGAACGTGCGCTAGCCCGCGAGAAGCTGCTCTACGAGGCCATTCTCGACGAACTGCAACCGGTCATTCCGACCCTGCAAATCATCGCCCGCGCCGTCGCCCACCTGGACCTGCTGGCCGGCTTTGCCGAAACCGCGCTCAAGCGCAACTGGTGCAAGCCCGAATTTGCCGCAGAAATCGGGTTGACCGTGGAAGGCGGCCGCCATCCGGTGGTCGAGGGCGAACTGGCCAACAATGCCGAAACTTTCATCGCCAACGACTGCCTGCTCGCCGAAAACCGCCGTCTGCTGCTCATCACCGGCCCGAACATGGGCGGTAAATCAACCTACATGCGGCAGGTCGCGCTGATCGCCCTGCTCGCCCACATCGGCTGCTACACGCCGGCCGACCGCTGCGTGCTCGGCCCGCTCGACCGCATCTTCACCCGCATCGGCGCCTCTGACGATCTGGCTTCCGGCCGGTCGACCTTCATGGTGGAAATGACCGAAGCCGCCGCCATCCTGCACCACGCCACGGCCAACAGCCTCGTCCTGATGGACGAAATCGGCCGCGGCACCTCGACCTTCGACGGCATGGCCCTGGCCTTTGCCATCCTGCGCCACCTGATCGACAAGAACCGCTGCCTGACGCTGTTCGCCACCCACTACTTCGAGATGACCCGGCTATCGCACGAATACACCGAACTGGCCAACGTCCATCTCGGCGCCGTCGAGCACAACGACCGCATCGTCTTCATGCACGCGGTTGAAGAAGGCCCGGCCAACCAGAGCTACGGGATTCAGGTCGCCGCACTGGCCGGCATCCCGACCGCCGTCGTCCGCGCCGCCCGCAAGCAGCTCCGGGAATTCGAACAACGCGCCACGGTCGATCCGCTGCAACCTGACCTTTTCGCCCAGGATTTTTCGCCGGAAGCGCCCGAGCCAGCCGAACCAGAACCGCATCCGGCCCTCGACCACCTCGCCGCCATCGACCCGGACGCATTGACGCCGCGCGAAGCGCTCGATGCCCTCTATGCCCTGAAGGGTTTGCTGCGCTGAGCGGCTAGCCGACGATTCCCACGGTCGACCGGAAATTTTGGCCAAAAATAAAATGCTCTGCGGAGACAGCTTGCTTTCCCGGCATGCCTAAAACGCCTGATCCCAGCGTACGGACAGCCGGATCGCCGCATTGATCAGCCCGACCATGCTGTAAGTTTGCACAAAGTTGCCCCACTGCTCGCCGGTCCGCAGATCGATGTGTTCGGCCAACAAGCCATGTTTGTTCCGACAGGCCAGGAGTTTCTCGAACAATACCCGCGCCTCATCGCGCCTGCCCAGCGTCGCCAGGGCGTTGACGTACCAGAAGGCGCACACCAGGAAGGCGTTTTCCGGTTCCCCGAAATCGTCCTTTTCGACATAGCGAAAAATGAAATCGCCACGTCGCAAGTCCTTTTCGACGGCCGCCACCGTTGTCGCAAAACGCGCGTCGGCCGGGTCGAGAAAGCCGACCTCGGCGAGCAGCAACAGACTGGCATCCATGGCCTCGCCCTCGAAGGTCGAGACGAAGCTCGAACGCGCCTTGTTCCAGGCACGCAGGCTGATCGTTTCGTGGATCAAGTTGGCCTGATCGCGCCAGTAGGTAACACGCTCGGCCAGTTCGAGCTTGGTGGCGATGAGCGCCAGGCGATCACAGGCGGCCCAGCACATCA
The DNA here is from genome assembly GCF_059420025.1 of Azonexus sp. GW821-FHT04F04. Lineage (NCBI taxonomy): Bacteria > Pseudomonadati > Pseudomonadota > Betaproteobacteria > Rhodocyclales > Azonexaceae > Azonexus > Azonexus sp. GW821-FHT04F04. The sequence goes on from NZ_JBWKSX010000006.1 coordinate 83,456, forward strand.
CCGCTGAAAACGTATGGACGCGGGCACTGCCGCGCAACTCCCAGAGTCCGGCGTCGGGCTGGTCGTAGCACTGTCTGGCCTGGTCCCCAAGAAACTCGAGGCGCCGGAAGAGCGCTTCGTCGCCCCGGCGGGTCAGGCGCTGGTCGAAGAAAATGTGCGTGGCGGCGAGGATGGCCGAGCCGTAGACGTCGTGCTGGACCTGACGATATGCGAGATTGCCGATGCGCACCGGGCCCATGCCGCGATAACCTGACAAGGACGGAACCTCACGCTCGCCCAGTTCGCTCCGCCCATCGATGCCAAATACCGGCTGCAATGGCCCGCCGGCGGCATGGGCAGCGATATTGACGATGTAGGCGAGATAGCGTTCCATGGTTCGCGTCGCACCAAGACGGTTGAGCGCATTGACGACAAAATAGCCGTCGCGCAACCAACAATAACGGTAATCCCAATTTCGCCCGCTGTCGGCCGACTCGGGAATGGAAGTCGTCAAGGCGGCAACGATGGCGCCGGTATCGTCATAAGCATTGAGCTTGAGCGTGATGGCTGAGCGGATCACCACGTCCTGCCATTCAAAAGGAATGCCCAGTGAACGCACCCATTCGTACCAGTATTGCGCCGTCTCGTGCAGGAAGCGGCGACCGATCTCGGCTGCGCCTTCGTGCACCGTTTCATCGGCACCGAGCAACAGAGTGATGCTGTCCTCCAGAAAAAACGCAGTTTCCTGCATGACGGCAGTCAGCGAGGCATCGGTGGTCAGGCGCAGGGTCAGGGTCGGCGCGACATAGCGGATGTGGTTGCTGCCCCAGGTCAACTCCGGCTTGCTCGCCCCGTCGGCATGGGTCGGGCGCAGCCGCACGGTCAGGCGCGGACTGCCGCTCAGGCGGACGACCCGGCGGACCAGCATCATCGGTCGGAACATCCGGCCAAACTGGCCGAAGCGCGGCGCGAAATCGGTAATTTCGACGGCACCGCCATGCTCGTCGTAGAGGCGCGTCAACAGGATGGCCGTATTTTCCTGATAGTGCTGTTCGGAACGCTGGTAATCGGCCAGTTCGATGGCAAAGAAGCCATCTTCCTCGTACTCCTTGAGCAACGCACAGAAAACCGGGTCGCCATCGAATCGGGGAAAGCAGCCCCAGACGAGTTTTGCCTGTTCGTCGATCAGGGCGCCGATGGTGCAGTTGCCGATCAGGGCCAGGTCCAGGCTACTCATGACAGCCTTTCAGGGCTTCGCCCAGCCAGTTGCGGACGGCAGCGACATCGGCCAGACGATAGCGGGCGCAACTCTTGCCCGGACCGACCTTGATCGAAATGCCATCGAGACGATTGACCTCGGCAAAGCCATGTTCGTCATTGAGATCGTCGCCAATGAAGACCGGTCGCCGTTGGCAAAAAGGCGGTTCGTTGAGGTATTCGCTGACCGCCGAGCCCTTGTCGATGCCGGCCGGTTTGATCTCGACGACCCTTTTGCCGCATTGCACTTCGAGCCCGTCGCCGGCCGTTGCCGCGAGTTGGCGCATCAGGCGATGAACATAGGCGGCCAGCGTCGGGGCCAGTCGGTAGTGCAAGGCCAGCGTCAGCCCCTTGTCTTCGAGCAACAGACCCGGGTGGCGCTCCTGGAGCGGCAACAGCGCTGCCTTGATGGCGGACTTGGCATCCGGTGGTGCGGCGTGTATCCACAAGCGTCCGGCCACATCCCGTCGCTCAAGGCCGTGCAGCCCGGCCATTGGCAGGCGCGACATGCCGAGCAGTCCTTCAAGGTCGGAGATGGTCCGCCCGCTGACCAGGGCCAGCGCCCCGCCGCTGGCCCGATGCAACTGGGCGATCAAGTCGAGCAATTGCTTGTCGACAAGAACAGCGTCCGGCGTCTCGGCGATATCGATGAGCGTCCCATCGACGTCAAGGAAAAAAGCCCAACCTGCTTCCGGCATCGGCGGATTGCGTTTGCGTGACTTCGTCATGGACGTCCACTCTCCGATTTGTTGGCCAGACGACTGCGGCGACGCATGGCTGCTGCATCGAGCAGCATGCGCCCGGCCCAGCGGAAAACATTGAATTCGGCAACCAGGCCGCGCATCAGGCGCATGCGGTCACGCTGCTCGGCGAGCGGCATGCTCAGCGCAAGATGCAGGGCGGCGGCGCACTGGTCGGCATCATAAGGATTGACGATCAGGGCCTCCGACAGTTCCCGGGCGGCACCGGTGAATTCCGAGAGAATCAGCACGCCGTGCTCATCGTCACGGGCAGCGACGAATTCCTTGGCCACCAGGTTCATGCCGTCGTGCAGACTGCTGACAAAACACAGGTCGGCGGCGCGGAAATATTCGTACACCTGGATAGGTTCGTGGTGTTCGACCTTGAGCAGGATGGGCAATACTCCCTTATGCTCGAATCTGCTGTTGATGCGCATCGCGGTGGCGCGCACCTCTGCCTCGTGGTGCTGATACTCGTCGATCCCGGAGCGGGTTGGCGCGGCGATCTGGATAAAGGTAAAGCGCCCGATCCAGTCCGGATTCAGTTCCAGCAGACGTTCAATGGCGCGAAAACGCTCGACGATACCCTTGGTGTAGTCGAGGCGATCAACACCGATGCCGAACTTGTGCTCGGCCGGCAGGGCGTTCAGGCGGCGAATGTACGTCCGGCAATCCGCCACGCCCTTCGCCAGCATTTCCGGCTCTGGCGGCCAGGCAATGGAAATCGGGTAGCGGCATACGGCGGTCAGCTTGCCGCCCAGCGTAACGGTAAAGGCTTCCCGGTCTACCCGCGCTTCAAGAAAACGATCGACCGTATCGACAAAGTTATTGCAGTGCGACTGGGTATGAAAGCCGACGATACTGCTGCCGAGCAGCCCGGTCACCACTTCGTCGCGCCATGGACAGATGGCGAAAGACTCGGGATTTGGCCAGGGAATGTGCCAGAAGGTGATGATGGTAGCGTCCGGAAATTTCTCGCGGATCATTCGTGGCAAGAGGGCCAGGTGGTAGTCCTGGACAAGGACGATGGGCGCGTTGGTTTTCGCTTCGGCGACCACGGCTTCGGCAAACTTACGGTTTACTCTCTCGTATTGCGCCCAGTCGGCTGAGCGAAAGGTTGGCCGGACATGGGCAATGTGGCAAAGCGGCCAGAGTCCTTCGTTGGCAAAGCCGTAGTAATAGCCGGCTTCTTCTTCCTCACTCAACCAGATACGACGGATCTGGTAAGCCGGGTTGTCCGGCGGCACGGTAACCCGGTCATTCTTGTCGACCACCTCGCGATCGGCGGAGCCGCTGCCATGGGCAATCCAGGTTCCCGAACAGGCACGCATGATCGGCTCGAGCGCCGTCACCACGCCGCTGGCCGGGCGCTGTACTTCGATTTGATCGCCACGCCGCTGGTGGATGTAGGGTTCCCGATTTGAAACGACAAGCACATCCTCGCCGCGCAATTCGCCATGCAGAATGGCGCGCAAGGCATCCGCCGTCCAGGTGATCTGACTCTCGTCGCGAGCCCGGGTCTCGGCTTCCAGTTCGCGGATCAGGAGCTGCAGGTCGCGGGCAATCGGCTTGAATTCCGGGCGTTCCGGGCCAGCCGCAACCGACGGCTCGCGCAGCAGCCCCTCGCCGCGTAGCAGCGAACGCATCCCGGTCATCCAGCCCCGCCAGGCCATTTGGGCAATGACCACCGTGACCAGGGAAATCAGCGCAGCCAATCCCATGAAGAAATAGAAAACGTAGCGCTTGGTTTCCTCGCTGCGGCGAGTTACGAAGCTCATGTCGTGCACCAGAACCAGACGACCGTCCGGCGCCAACTCGCTGGCCACCGGTTTTACAGCCACATGCAGAGGGCCACGCGGGCTCGGTAACAAGTGTTCGCCTGGCCCTTCAAGGCGATCGAGGTCGGCGCAATCGATTTCAGTCGGCAGTGAACGGCTGGCCAGCGGCTTTCCTTGCTTAGACGTGCAGTAGCCGATGGCAAACAGGCGCTCATCCTGGGTAATGTGATTGAAAAACTCACTGACTTTGGCTTTTTTGCCTGCCGCGAGCTGCTCCTGCAGGGGAACCTCGATGGCGTTGGCGATCAGCGAGGAACGAATTTCGAGATCGCGAATAAACCAGCTAAGAGTCAATTTGTCGACTAGCGGTGCGACAGCATAGGCAATTCCGGCCAGAACCAGAATCAGAGGCAAGACGAAGCGGAGAGATAAACGCATCGGGTCACTCTCGCCATCTGCCGGCAACGCCAATACCGTAACCAGCGCTGGTGACCTGGTAGTTCCAGAATGTCGTGCTCATTTATTGCTCCTTTGGTTGCTCAATACAAAATCAATTTCCGGTCGCCCGCTGTCGCCTCCCTGCGTCAAGATGAGCGCTGGTTTCGGATTCCGGGAAATGTTCGGCGTAGGCACGCGCGGCCCCAAGCAGCGCCGCATTCGGGCTACGCAGGATGGACAGCGGCAGACTTTCCAGCCAGCCTGAGAAGCGCCCCTTTTGGGCAAAGCGCTGGCGTAGGTGGGCGAGAGACATAAGCGAGGCTATACGCAGCGCGATGCCTCCGCCGATCACAACGCCGCCGCTCGCCCTGAACATCAGCGCCAGATCGCCACCAAAACTGCCAAGCAGGCCGCCGAAACAAGCGATACTGTGTGCTGCCGCCGGGCAATTCCCTGCCTGAGCGGCGGCTGCTATTTGTGCGGCGGAACGACTCGGGCCCGGTACGCCAAGTTGCTGCCGACTGACTTCATCGATGAGTTCCAGACCAGGGCCGGACAGGATGCGCTCCCATGAAACCCGGGCAAAGCGGGTTTGGGCGAATTCAAGCACGCGCTGCTCGAATTCGTCGGCTGGGGCAAAGCCGATATGACCGCCCTCGCTGACGATGGGTTGGGGGCGACCGTCGTGATAGACCAGCGCCGCTACCCCGAGTCCGGTTCCCGGTCCGAAAACGACACGTGGCGCCTGGTCGGATACCTCCTGTGCATCGCTAGCGACGCGCCCGGAGACGGCAGGAACAGCCAGTACGTCGGCCGGCTCCAGTACCGTCAGCGACCAGGCAAGGGCAGCGAAATCGTTGATCAGGAGCAGGCCATCAAGGCCAAGGGCCAGGGCCAGTTGTTCCTCATCGACCTCCCAACTGGCGTTGGTCATCCGGGCATGGCCGGCGCTCAAGGGGGCGGCAATGGCGAGCACTGCCCCCGAGACGGGCTGTGCGAAGTCATGCAAGGCCAGGGTACAGAGCGCCGCCAGGTCGCTGGCGCTCTGCCGTTGCAACGTGAGCACTTCGCCGATCGGGCGACCCGCTTGCGTCAGGCAGAAGCGCCCGAAGGTGCCGCCGATGTCGGCCGCCAGGAGGGTTGCCGGCGCCAGCTTGGTCATCGAGCAGCCTCCGGCCGGAGGTCGGATGCTGCCGGGATGTTGTCGACCGAAGCCCGTAACTGCGGCAGATAGCCGGTAAATTTCTGCTGGATGAAGTACACCAGCCCCTCGCGAACCCGACAGCGCAAATCCCAGGCTTTGCCGGCATCGCCGGCGCTGACCAGAATGCGAAGTTGCATCGCCCGTTCGCCGGACTCGGTCACCTGCAGGCCGCAGACACGGCCATCCCACTCCGGGGCGGCGTGGCAGATGCGTTCAAGCTCCCGGCGCAGCGGTTCAAGGGGCATGGCGTAGTCAACCCAGAGAAAGACCGACCCGGTGATTTGCGATGCGGCTCGCGTCCAGTTCTCGAATGGATTCTGGATGAACCATTCGAGTGGCACGATCAGGCGGCGGTCGTCCCAGATGCGCACCACGACGTAGCTACCAGTGATTTCCTCGACCCGTCCCCACTCACCTTTGACGATTAGCACATCGTCGATCCGTATCGGCTGGGTCAAGGCGATCTGCAGGCCGGCAATCAGGTTGCCCAATACCGGCCGGGCAGCAATACCGGCAACCAGTCCGGCGACGCCGGCCGAGGCAAGCAGACTGGCCCCGATCTGACGAACGCCGGGAAAGGTCATGAGGATCGAAGCGATGCCGATCAGACCAACCAGCGTCATGACGACGCGCGAAAAGACCCGGCTCTGCGTATGCACGCTGCGCGCTCGCAGATTGTCGGCGACATCGGCTGGGTGCATGCTGATGACGGCCTCGGCCACCGCTTTGACCAGACGGAGGCAGAGGAAGGTCAGGTTGGCGATCAGCACGATATTGAGCAGATGGCGCAGCGGATTGATCAGGAAAAGTGAATCCGGGGCGCCGCCGACCACGACATGGACAAAGAGCAGCGGCAGGAGCAGTTGCATGGGATGCCGGGCGTAGGTAACGAGGCTACTGATCACCACGAAACCACTCGCCAGGCGGCAGGCCAGACGGTGCAATAGCGAATGGAGGAGCAGTCCGAGCAGCGTCGCCAGCGCGCACGCCCCCCCCAGCTCCAACCATGGACTTGCGCTTGTTACGGGAAATTCCAGCCAGTTCAGCACCGGTTTGGTTTCCTCCAGGAATAGTTCTAGGCGGAATGTAACCTGCCAATCAAACACAGGTTCCGCTTTTCGGACTGCTGCCACGATTGCCGGTTCCGTTGGAAAGGCAAGGAAAACAATGGCAGCCCAAGAGTGGTTTTAGTCCAATCGACTCGCATAATTGAACACAGAGCGGTTCATCCTACAGTAAGAACGGCTATCCTTGAACCCCCGAATTATTGTTTCTGCCTGGCTCTTGCACTGAGCAAGTACGTTTCTCTTTGATTTCATTACCGTGATAGCGCCTTGGGTAGAGGCGATTAATGGTGAAAGGAAAAGTAGTGATTCCCACGGTCAACCGGAAATTTTGGCCAAAATTGAAATGGGCCCTGCTGTTGATCGGCGCGATAACTCAGGTCCACGCCGATGTCTGGCGTTTTGCCGTCATCGGCGACACCCCCTATTCCGACTACGAGCGGGCTGAGCTGCCGAAAATGCTTGAGGCCATCGCCGAGAGCCAGGTCGAATTCGTTGCCCATATCGGCGATATCAAGTCGGGCAGGGATCGCTGCGACGACAGTCTTTTCGCTGATCGTCATGGCGTCTTCAACGCCTCACGCGTGCCCTTTGTTTTTGTACCTGGTGACAACGAGTGGTCCGACTGTGATCGCGTGTCGAATGGGAGCTACGCCCCTCTTGGGCGCCTGAACAAGTTGCGCAGCCTGTTCTGGCGCAATGGCCTGTCCCTCGGCCAGAAATCAATGACGCTTGAGCGACAGCCCGGCAACTATCCGGAACACGCCCGCTTTCGCCTTGGCCCGGTTCTATTCGTTACGCTCAATCTGCCAGGCGGCAACAACAATTGGGGAATGACCGGCCAACCGAGTCCGGAATTCCTGGCCCGAAATCCGGTCGTCATCGACTGGCTCAAGGAAAATTTCGCCCTGGCCCGGCGTGACAAACTGGCTGGTATCGTCCTGCTCTTCCAGGCCAACCCGGTCTTCACGCATTTCAATCAGGGCTTTGCCCATCAGGGCTACCGCGACTTTCTGGAACAGTTGCGCCACGAAACATCGCAATTCACCGGTCAGGTCGTCGCCGTCCATGGCGACTCACATATCAGCCGGATAGATCATCCGCTCCGGGACAAGCAAGGCCGACCAATGGGCAATTTCACGCGGGTTGAAACCCACGGCTATCCGATCATGGGCTGGACACGCGGCATCATTGATACCGAATCGCCCCCCCTGTTCCGTTTCGAAACCCATCCCTGGCCGCCCAAATAGCCATAAAAAATGCCCGCCGAAGCGGGCATTGCTTGGTGAGAGAAAAGCCACCGATCAGTGGCAGCCTTCCTCGTCGTCATCGCCGCCATGTACATGGCCGTGCTCGATTTCTTCCGCACTGGCCGGACGAATCGCCGTGACCGTGCAGGTGAAAATCAGGGCCATGCCGGCCAGCGGGTGATTGCCGTCGAGAACAACCTTGTCGTCGGCAATTTCGGTGACGCGATAGATCACAAAGTCATCCTCGCCGCCTTCTTCCGGGCCGCCTTCGAACTGCATGCCGACTTCGAGCTCCTTCGGAAAGTCCTTGCGTGGCTCGATCTGAACCATCTCGGCATCGTATTCACCAAACGCCTCGTCCGGCTGCAGCTTGACCTTGACCGATTCGCCGACCTTCTTGCCTTGCAGGGATTCCTCAATCAGCGGAAAAATGTCGTCGTAACCACCATGCAAGTAGATCAGCGGCTCGCGGCCTTCATCGACCACTTCGCCATCGGGATCGGTAACGTGGTAATCGAGTGTAATGACGGAATTCTTGGCAACCTGCGTGTTCATGAATTTAGTTCCTTGACCAGGCGCAGCACTTCCAGTGCGTGGCCCTTGTAATTGACGTTGTAAAGCGCGTGGCGAATGATACCGCGACGATCGATGATAAAGGTGGAGCGGCAAACGCCGAATTTCTTGTGGCCATCCACTTCCTTGGCCTGCCAGACACCGTATTGCTTGCAGACGGCGCCTTCCTCATCCGACAGCAGTTCGATGCCGATACCTTCCTTGTCGCGAAATTCCGCGTGCTTCATGCAGTCGTCACGACTGATACCGAACAGCACGCAGTCCTGACGGAGGAATTCGTCCTCATGGTCCGAAAAATCAGTGACTTCCTTGGTACAACAGGGTGTTCCATCCTTCGGGTAGAAGAATATAACGATGTGTTTCTGCCCCTGAAACTTCGCCAGATCGATAGTCTCCATATCGGCATCCGGCAACGAAAATGAGGGAGCCTTTTCGCCAACCTTGAGCAGCATGTTGTTCTCCTTGAGCGCTCTGCGTGGGGCACTGCTGAGAACGATTCTAACGGAGGCAAATGCTGATGACTACCGCGGTCGACGCCTTTATTTCGCTTATTTTCCGGGAACCTTTTCCGGAATCTGCACGAAGGTTTCATCCTGCCGGACCATGCCCAGCTCGAAGCGGGCGCGTTCCTCGATGGCATCGTAGCCCTGCTTCAGATCGCGGACCTCGGCATCAAGGCCCGCGTTCCTGATTTCCAGCTTCTTGGTCACTTCCTTCTGCTGCTGCAATTGACGGTCGTATTCCCAAACCTTCAGCCAGCCCCCCTTGCCCACCCACAGTGGGAACTGGAGCAGGCCGATGGCTGCGAGAAGGCCGACCGTCAGCCAGCGCATGCGTAATTAACGCAGGTTGTAGAAGGTTTCGCGGCCCGGGTAAGAAGCGGTATCGCCCAGATCTTCCTCGATGCGGATGAGCTGGTTGTACTTGGCGATACGGTCGGAACGGGACAGCGAGCCGGTCTTGATCTGGCCGGCATTGAGGCCGACAGCGATGTCGGCGATGGTGCTGTCTTCGGTCTCACCGGAACGATGCGAAATCACCGCGGTGTAACCGGCGCGCTTGGCCATTTCGACGGCAGCAAAGGTTTCGGACAGGGTGCCGATCTGGTTGATCTTGATCAGGATCGAATTGCCGATGCCCTTCTTGATGCCTTCCTTGAAGATCTTGGTGTTGGTCACGAATACGTCATCACCAACGATCTGCACGTTCTTCCCAAGGCGATCGGTGAGCAGCTTCCAGCCATCCCAGTCGGCTTCGGACATGCCGTCTTCGATGGAGACGATCGGGAACTGGTCAGCCAGGTTGGCCAGATAGTCAACGAACTGAGCCGAGGTCAGCTCCAGACCTTCGCCAGCCAGCTTGTACTTGCCGTCCTTGTAGAACTCCGAAGCGGCGCAGTCGAGCGCCAGCAGGACGTCCTTGCCCGGCACATAACCGGCTGCCTCGATGGCCTGCATGATGATCTGCAGTGCTTCAGCATGGCTGCCCAGGTTCGGGGCAAAACCGCCTTCGTCACCGACGGCGGTGGAATGACCTGCCTTGTTGAGCAGCTTCTTCAGCGCATGGAAGATTTCGGCGCCACAGCGAATGGCTTCACGGATATTGGCTGCGCCAACCGGCATCACCATGAATTCCTGAATGTCCAGGCTGTTGTTGGCGTGCTCGCCACCGTTGATGATGTTCATCATCGGCACCGGCATCTGCATCGGGCTCATGCCGCCAAAATAACGGTAGAGCGGCAGGCCGGATTCTTCAGCCGCGGCCTTGGCGACGGCCATCGAAACGGCCAGGATGGCGTTGGCGCCAAGACGCGACTTGTTGTCGGTGCCGTCGAGATCGATCATGGTCTGATCGATGAAAGCCTGCTCCTGAGCGTCAAGGCCGATGATCGCCTCGGAAATTTCGGTATTGATGTTCTCGACAGCCTGCAGCACGCCCTTACCAAGATAGCGTCCCTTGTCGCCGTCGCGCAGCTCGATCGCTTCACGCGAACCGGTAGAGGCGCCAGACGGGACTGCAGCGCGGCCCATGACACCGGACTCGAGCAGAACGTCAGCTTCAACCGTGGGGTTACCACGGGAATCGAGAATTTCACGGGCTACAACATCAACGATTGAACTCATACTTCTTCCTTATTATCAGAAGGTTAAATTAAAAACTTAAACTAAATAATTAACAGGCAAATTACTTCAGCTCTTCGAACCCAGCCGATTTGACAGCCTTATCCAGTGCAACCAACGTCGCCAGCAGGCTTTCCATGCGATCCAATGGCCAACTGTTCGGGCCATCCGACCAGGCTTTTTCCGGGCACGGATGGGTTTCCATGAACAGACCGGAGATACCGACGGCAACAGCTGCCCGAGCCAGCACCGGGACGAATTCGCGCTGACCACCCGACGTCGTACCCTGCCCGCCCGGCAACTGCACCGAGTGGGTGGCATCGAAAACAACCGGGCAACCCGTTTCGCGCATGATTGCAAGGCTACGCATATCGGACACGAGATTGTTGTAGCCGAAGGAAGCGCCCCGTTCGCAGACCATGATGTTGTCAGCACCGTTATTTACTTCGCGCGCCTTGTCGACCACGTTCTTCATGTCACCCGGCGCCAGGAACTGACCCTTCTTGATATTCACCGGCTTGCCGCAGGTTGCGACAGCATGAATGAAATCGGTCTGGCGACAGAGAAAAGCCGGAGTTTGCAGGACATCGACAACGCTGGCGACGGCAGGAATGTCTTCAATGGTATGCACATCAGTCAAGACCGGCACGCCGATCTGGCGCTGAACTTCCGAAAAGATACGCAGACCTTCCTCCAGACCCAGACCACGCACCGACTTGCCGGAGCTGCGGTTGGCCTTGTCGTAGGAAGCTTTGAAAATGTACGGAATTCCCAGTCGACCGCAGACTTCCTTCATGTGGCCGGCAACATCGAGGCAGAGCTGCTCCGATTCGGCAGTACACGGGCCGGCAATCAGGAAAAAAGGCTGGTCAAGACCAGCCTCAAAACCACAGAGTTTCATTTAGCCTTGACCTTTTGATTGGCCAGCGCGGCCTTTACGAACGACGTAAAGAGCGGATGACCCTGACGCGGGTTGGAGGTGAATTCAGGGTGGAACTGACAACCGACAAACCACGGATGGACGTCTGCCGGCAATTCGACCATTTCGCACAGATCGGTACCCGGCGCGCGGCCGGCAACGACCAGGCCCTTGGCTTCCAGTTGGGCCAGCAAGGTGTTATTGACTTCATAACGGTGGCGGTGACGTTCGGTGATCTCCGGAGCGCCGTAAATACTGCGGGCCAGAGAGCCTTCGGCCAGCTTGCAGACCTGACCGCCAAGGCGCATCGTGCCGCCGATATCGGAATCTTCACTACGCTTTTCGACCTTGCCGGAGGCGTCGAGCCATTCGGTAATCAGGCCGATGACCGGATAAGGCGTGTCCTGAACAAACTCGGTCGAGTGCGCTTCAGCCATGCCGGCGACATCGCGGGCAAACTCGACGACAGCGAGCTGCATGCCGAGACAGATACCGAGATAAGGTACCTTGTTTTCACGAGCATAACGAATGGCGGCAATCTTGCCTTCGGTACCGCGACGGCCAAAACCGCCCGGCACCAAAATGGCATCGACTCCTTTGAGGACACCAACACCGTTCTTTTCGAGATCTTCGGAATCGAGATAGACGATATTGACCTGGCTACGCGTATGAATACCAGCGTGCTTGATCGCCTCGATCAGCGACTTGTACGATTCAGTCAGGTCGACGTACTTGCCGACGAAAGCCACCGTCACTTCGTGCTGCGGATGCTCCAGCGCCACGATCAGGTTGCGCCAGACCGTCAGGTCGGCGGCCTTGGCCAGAATGTTGAGCTTGTGGCAGACGATTTCGTCGAGCATTTGTTCGTGCAGCATGCCCGGAATCTTGTAGATCGAATCGGCATCGAGACACTCGATGACGGCTTCCGGCATGACATTGCAGAACAGCGCGATCTTGCGGCGTTCCTCGACCGGAATCGAACGGTCGGCGCGGCAAAGCAGGATATCCGGCTGGATGCCGATTTCGCGCAACTCCTTGACGGAATGCTGGGTCGGCTTGGTCTTCAGCTCACCGGCGGTCGGAATGTAGGGCAGCAGCGTCAGATGCATGTAACAGACGTTGTTGCGGCCTTCTTCGAAACCGATCTGGCGAATGGCTTCCAGGAAGGGCAGCGACTCGATGTCGCCGACCGTACCGCCGACTTCGACGATGGCTACTTCGGCACCTTCGGCACCGGCCTTGATCTTGTTCTTGATCTCGTCGGTGATATGCGGAATGACCTGCACGGTCTTGCCGAGATACTCGCCGCGACGCTCTTTCTTGAGCACCGTATCGTAGATCTGGCCGGTCGTGAAGTTGTTGCGCTTGCCCATTTTGGCGCTCGTGAAGCGCTCGTAATGCCCGAGATCGAGATCGGTCTCGGCGCCGTCCTCGGTGACGAAAACCTCTCCGTGCTGGAAAGGACTCATCGTGCCAGGGTCGACGTTGATGTAGGGGTCAAGCTTGAGGTGGGTGACTTTGATGCCGCGGGATTCCAGAATGGCCCCGAGCGACGCGGCGGCGATGCCTTTGCCCAATGAGGACACGACACCACCCGTAACGAAAACAAATTTGGTCATGGAAAGACAGGCTGCGGGAAAGCAGAATCATAGCCGATAAGGGCCAAAAACCCCAAGCGTGTCGACCAAATTCGACCTTCCGCATGGAATAACGCCTGATCTCTGTAAGAGCAAGCTGATTTGCTAGAATTAATGGTTAGCCAGCTTAGCGGATGCCTCTTGAAACGCGTTCTCGTCGTCAACTTTTCCCAAACCGGACAGCTTTCGGACATTACCGAGCAAGTCATCACCCCCTTGCGGGCAGCCGGTCATGACGTACACCTCGAAACACTGGTGCCGGAAACGCCGTTTCCGTTTCCTTGGCCGATTGTCGATTTTTTCGACGCCTTCCCCGAGTGCGTTCAGCTCGATGCGCCGCCGCTGCGCCCACTCGGCATCGCCGCCGATACTCCGTTCGATCTGGTGATCCTGACCTATCAGGTCTGGTATCTCTCCCCTGCGCTCCCGATGACGGCCTTCCTGCAAAGCGCCGAAGGCCGGCAGCTGATCTGCGGCAAACCGGTCATCACGCTGGTCGCCTGCCGCAACATGTGGCTGTCGGCACAGGAGACAATGAAACAACTGATTGCCAGCGCCGGTGGCCGCCTGATCGACCACCTTGCCTTCACCGACCAGGGGCACCCGCTGGCCACATTCATCACCACGCCGCGCTGGGTATGGACCGGAAAGAAAGACAGTTTTCTGGGTCTGCCACCAGCCGGCGTGTCGCCGGAAGAAATCCGGCAAGCCAGTCGTTTCGGGTTGGCGCTGGCCGATGGCTTGAACAATGACCGGGAAAAATCCGGCCAACCGATGCTCGCCGGCTTGCGTGCGGTCACTGTCATAGCCCGTCTTGCCGTCAGCGAACGGGCCGGGCGACGGGCTTTTGGGGTCTGGTCGAAACTGGTCCGGCTGGTCGGCAAACGCGGCCAGTGGCGGCGGCGCCCTGTCGTTTTACTGTTTGTGGTTTACCTGTTCACGCTCATCGTGACCGTCGTTCCAATAAGCCTGTTGTTACAATGGCTATTTTCCCCGCTGCTCAGACCCCGGCTTGAGCGGCTCAAGGCCGAACTGGAGCAGCCTTCCGGCTCGCAGGAATTCAACTTACAAAAATATGCACCCTAGCGGCAAGGTTTATATCAACGGCACGTCGGTTTTTTTACCCAATGCGCCGGTTGGCAACGACGACATCGAAAGAGTTCTGGGCATGATTGCCGGCAAGCCGTCGCGCGCCCGGCGCATCGTGCTGCGCAACAACGGTATCCGCCAGCGCCATTACGCCATTGATCCGGTGACCGGTGCCCCGACCCATACCAACGCCCAGTTGACGGCCGAAGCCGTGCGCGGCTTGGCCTGCGAGCGTTTTTCCCCCGACGATATCGATTGCCTGGTCAGCGGCACGACCATTCCTGATCAGATCATGCCCAACCACGGCGTCATGGTGCATGGCGAACTGGGCATTCCGGCCTGCGAAGTCGTGTCGACCGCAGCCATCTGCGTGGCCGGCATCACGGCGCTCAAATATGCCTGGATGAGCGTGCTTTCGGGACAGGCCCGCAACGCAGTGGCAACCGCCTCCGAACTTTCCTCCAGCATCCTGCATGCGCGCAATTTCGCCGCCGAATCGGAACACCGGGTAGCCGAGCTGGAAACCAATCCGGAAATCGCTTTCGAAAAGGATTTCCTGCGCTGGATGCTGTCCGACGGTGCCGGGGCTTTTCTGCTGCAGGATCAGCCGCGTACCGATGGCCTGTCGCTGCGCATCGACTGGATCGACATCCTGTCGCAGGCCAATACGATGGAAGTCTGCATGTATGCCGGCGGTGAAAAGCTCGGCGACGGTTCGCTGCAGGGCTGGCAGCACTATTCGCCGGAGCAGCGGGCGACTCTGTCGATTTTCTCGGTCAAGCAGGATGTCCGTTTGCTCAATGCCGAAGTGACCTACCAGACCATCGGCAAGTCGCTGGAAAAAATGCAGCGCACCCGCGATGTAAAATCAGCCGACATCGACTGGTTCCTGCCGCACATGTCCTCTGAGTATTTCCGCCAGCCGATGGCCGACTGCATGGCCGCCGTCGGCTTCCCGATCGCCCCGGAAAAATGGTTCACCAACCTGCAGACCAAGGGCAACACCGGTTCGGCGTCGATCTACATCATGATCGACGAACTGCTCAAAAGCGGCCGCCTCAAACGGGGTGATCGTTTGCTCTGCTTCATCCCGGAAAGCGGCCGTTTCACCGGCTCGCTGATGCACCTGACGGCGGTCGACCATGCTGGATAGCGAAGTCCCGCAGGAAGGCAATAGCACGCTGGGCGGCCAGCGCAAGGCGATGTACGCACGCGGTGCCGACGGCAAGCTGCACATCGTCCAATCGGCCGGCTGGGAAGTCGAGGAAATCGTCACCCGGCAGGCCGTCGATGACCTCAACCGACTGGCCGAAGATGCCCGCCAGCGCGTCATCGCCGGCCAGACTTCGGCGCTCGAATACCACATGCACAAGGCGCGCATGGACGTGCCGTTGCTGTCGCAGGTCACCGGCCTGTGGCAATGGCGCATCCGCCGCCACTTCCGGCCCGACATCTTCCAGGGCCTGTCGGCCGGGCTGCTCAAGCGCTATGGCGACGCCATGGGCTTGACAGTCGAGCAACTCAAAAAGGCCGAATGATGGAATTCCAGCATAGCCACGCTTCCCATTGCGAAAGCGGCGTCATGTCGTCGATGCTGCGCCATCTCGGCCTGCCGATCTCGGAGGCGATGGCTTTCGGCCTGTCGTCGGCGCTCTCCTTCGCCTATCTGCCGATCATCAAGATCAACGGCCTGCCGCTGGTTGCTTACCGGATGCCACCGAAGTTCATCATCAAGGGCCTGCAGAAGCCGCTCGGCCTCAAGATGCGTTTCGAAACCTTCCGCAGCGCGGAAGCCGGCGAACAGCGCCTGAACGAACTGCTCGATGCCGGCCGACTGGTCGGCATGCAGACCTCGGTATTCTGGCTGCCCTACATGCCGGAAGACCTGCGCTTTCATTTCAATGCCCACAATGTGCTGGCCTATGGTCGCGATGCGGCGAGCGGCGACTACCAGCTATCCGACCCGGTGGTCGAAACGACGGTGACCTGTGCCCCGGCCGACTTGCGTCGCGCCCGTTTTGCCAAGGGCGTGCTGGCCCCGAAGGGGCTGCTTTACTACCCGGAAGGCAAGCCGTCCGAACCGGACTGGGCGAAAGTCCTGCCCAAGGCTATCAAGAAAACGACACGCATCCTGCTCGACTCACCGATCCCGATCATCGGCGTCCGCGGCATCCGTCGGCTGGCCAATGCCATTCAGCGCCTCGATGCAGCCGGTAACCCGGCCGCAGCCAAGATGTTCATCGGCCAAGTCGTCCGCATGCAGGAAGAAATCGGCACCGGCGGCGGCGGCTTCCGTTTCATTTACGCCGCCTTCCTGCAGGAAGCGGCCGAGCGACTGGCTCGCCCGGCGCTCAATGAACTATCCGAAACGCTCGTCGACATCGGCGACGAGTGGCGCGAATTCGCGCTGTCCACGGCCCGCATGATCCGCGACCGCGAGCCGCTCAATCCGGCCAAACTGGCCGACAAGCTACGCGCCATCGCCGACCGCGAGCAGACCTTCTTCCGCGATCTGCGCCGCGCCGCCTGATGCTCGAGATCGATGGCGTTTCCTACCGCTATCGCGATGCCGCCGCCCCGGCGTTGCAGGACGTATCGCTCAACATTCCGGCTGGCGGCATTTACGGCCTGCTCGGCCCGAACGGCGCCGGCAAGACGACACTCATTTCGCTGCTCGCCGGCTTGTTGACCGCAGCCGACGGCCGCATTTCGCTGAATGGCCAGCCACTAGCTGACGCCCGCGCCGCCAACCCGCGCGCCATCTCGCTGGTGCCGCAGGATTACGCCTTCTATCCGATGCTGACCGTCGCCGAGAATCTGGCCTTCTTTGCCGGCGCACTTGGCCTGGCGCACGGCGAGCGTCGGCAGCAGACCGACGCCGCCATCGCCTTCGCCCGGCTCGAACAAGTCACCGGCAAGCGCGCCGAACAACTCTCCGGCGGCCTGCGCCGGCGCCTCAACCTGGCCATCGGCTTGCTCGGCCGGCCGCAACTACTCCTGCTCGACGAACCCACCGTCGGCGTCGACCCGCAGTCGCGCAGCTTCTTGCTTGAATCCATCGCCGCTCTGCCCGCCGCCGGTACCACGGTGCTCTACACCAGCCACTACATGGAAGAAGTCGAGGCCATCTGCCAGCGAGTCGCCATCCTCGACCAGGGCCGCGTCCTGAGCGAAGGCACGCTCGACGACCTGCTGGCCACCGCCGACAGCAGCGCCGAAATCGAACTCGACCAGCCGCTGCCGCCCACTCTGGCCGAACGCTACGCTGCGACCGATCTCGGCCATTTCAAATTTGAGCTTTTTTTCCGGTCGACCGTGGAAGTGGCCCGTTTGCTCGAAGAGCTGGCCGAAGCTGGCTGCACCGTGCGCCAGCTACACGTCGGACGGCAAAATCTCGAACAGCTTTTCATGCGCCTGACCCGGCGCTCACTGCGGGACTAGCCAAAAAATGACCCGCCTGCTTGCCCTATGGACGAAGGAAACTCTGGCCTTGCTGCGTGACCGGCACGGGCTGGCCGCGCTTTTCGTCATGCCCATCATCTTCATTCTGGTGATGACCATGGCCTTGCACGACGCCTTCATGCCCGGCGCCGCTATCGACGTGGCCTACGCCATCGTCGACCTCGATGGCAGCCCCCATTCGCAATCGCTGGCCCGCCGCCTGGACAAGACCGGCAGCTTCCGTCGCGTGGCTGATCCGGCGACGACCGACGCCGCCCGGGCCGACATCCGCGCCGGCCGCTACGCGCTGGCGCTGGTCCTGCCCAAGGGCTTTGGCGAACGCCTGCTGACCCCGGCCGGGGCCGATGGCCAAGCCACCGAATCACTGACCCTGATGGTCGATCCGACGCTGAACCCGGCTCTGCAACTCGCCTTCCGCAACCAGACCAGCGCCGCGCTCGGCATGCTGCGGGCCGACGAACTGACGCATAGCGCCGGCAAACTGTTCGGCCTGCCGACGACTGCCCGCCCGGCCGAACGCGACTGGCCGGACGAAATCGTCAGCACCGCCGTGCAGAACGACCGCAGCATCCGCCCACCCTCGTCGGTACAGCAAAACGTGCCCGCCTGGCTGGTCTTCGCCATGTTCTTCGTCGTTATCCCGATTTCCGCCATCCTGATCACCGAACGCCAGCAAGGCACGCTGCAGCGCCTCGCGGCCATGGGCGTACCGTTCCGCGACGTGCTGCTCGGCAAGCTAGTACCCTTTTTCGTCGTCAATCAAATTCAGGCCGTCCTGATGGTTGCCGTCGGTATCTGGGGCGTCCCGCTGTTCGGTGGCGAAGCGCTCGTCATGCCGTCCGGCGCCGGGCTGTTCCATTGCTGGCTGGTGGCCGCCGCTGTCAGCCTGGCCGCTGTCGCCTGCGCCCTGTTCGTCGCCAGCGTGGCCCAGACGACGCAGCAGTCCACGATCATCGGCGGCGTCGGCAACATCCTGATGGCCGCCATCGGCGGCATCATGGTCCCCAAGTTCATGATGCCGGGCGCCATGCAGACCCTCGCCGAATGGTCGCCGATGGCCTGGGCGCTCAACGGCTTCCACACCGTCATGCTACGCCACGGCGACTTTGCCGCCATCCTGCCCGACCTTGTCAAACTTCTCGCCTGCGCGGCCCTGGCACTCGCCGCCGCGACCTGGCTCAACCGCCGCCAAAGCGCATGACCACCGACCTCCGCCTCGCCCTCAAGACCCTGATCGTCGAAGCCTGCGACAAGGATTGCGATCCGGCCAGCATCACCGACGACGAAATCCTCTTCGGGCCGGAAGCACCGCTCCAGCTCGATTCGCTTGATGCCCTGCAGGTCTCGATGGCGATCAAGAAAACCTATGGTTTGCGCCTGCCGGACAGCAAGGAAACCCGCCGCATCCTGTCCAGCGTCGCCAACATGGCCGAACACCTCGACGCCTGGCTGGCCAGCCGCGCATGACGCGTCCGGTCTTCATCGCCAATTCCGCCCTGCTCTGCGCCCGCGGCAATTCCCCGGCCACTGTTGCCAGCGCGCTGTGGAATGGTGAATGCAGCGCCGGCCAACGAAAACTGGGCGAGCGCTCCTTTCCCTACTTTGGACTGCCGCTCGACGAGCACGACTGGATGCTTCGCGCCAAGCAGGCCATCCGCCAGGTCGCCGGTCAGCTCGGTAAGCTTCCAGCCGAAACGCCACTGTTCGTAGCCTCCTCGTCATTCCAGATCGGCCATTTCGAGCAACTTGGCGCGCCGTTTGAACTGCCGGTCGCTGCCGCCTCGTTCAGCCGCCAAATCGGCGAATGGCTGGGCCTGAGCGGTGCCCGCACCAGCTTTTCCAACGCCTGCACCTCCGGCTTTTCTGCCCTCGACGCGGCGCGCAGCCTGATCGCCGCCGGACTGATCGACGACGCCATCGTCCTCGGCGTCGAACTGGCCAACGACAGCACGCTGGCTGGTTTCGCCGCCATGAAGTTGCTCTCGCGCACAGCAGGACGCCCCTTCGATGCCCGACGTGACGGCCTGGTCCTCGGCGAGGCAGTCGCTGCCGTGCACCTCAGCACCAAACCCGCCACCTGGCGCATCGCCGGGCTGCGTACCGGCCTCGACGGTTTTTCGACCACCGGCCCAAACCCTGATGGCTCCCGGATTGCCGATGTCACGGTCGACTGTCTAAAAGAGGCAAATTTGAAAGCCGCCGACATCGAGCTGATCAAGCTGCAGGCTGCCGGCTCGCCGGGCACCGACCTGGCCGAAGCCAACGCCCTGCGCAGCGTTTTCGGCCAGAACATGCCGCTGCTCCTCTCGCTCAAGCCGGGCCTCGGCCACACGCTGGGCGCCAGCGGCCTGGCCGAACTCGCCGCCCTGCTCGCCAGCCTCGATGCCGACAAGATCCCCGCCACAGCTGGTTTCTCCAAGGTCGATCCAGAAATCGCCCTGTTCCCGATGGTCGAGCGCAGCACCGAACACATCGAACGCGCCCTGCTCAACCTGATCGGTTTCGGCGGTGGTCTGGCCAGCCTGATCGTGGAGCGCCACGGATGATCAACCTGACTGCAGTACTCAGCCAAAGCTTCGCCCCCGCCGAACTGCCGGCCGCCGTACGCGCCGCCCTCGGCAAGCCGCTACGCCGGGCCGCGCCGCTCACCCAGTTGGCCTTGGTCGGCGCCCTGGCCTGCCTGCCTGCCGAGCGCCGCGCCTTGCCAACCGCCCTGCTCTGGCAATCGACCAGCGGCCCGCGCCTCGAAACACTGACCTTGCTCGATGAAGTCTGCTCTGGCAGCGCCGAGCCGATGCCTTACGATTTCCTCGCCACCCAGCCCGCCATCGCCGCCGCCCAGATCCAGAGCTTTCTGCCCGGCCTGCAAACGGCCACGCACCTGCCGCTCGACTGCGCAGGCGTCGCGAACTGGTCGTTACTGCTCAGTCTGGCCATCGTCTGCCTCAACGAAGGTCGTTGCGCCCAGGTGCTGTGCGCCCAGCTCGACCACGCGGCCGATGTCGCCAGCGGCCACTGGCTGGCCTTGAGCCGCTCACCTCTTGAAAACTCGCCGGCCAGCCTCGATTTAATAAAAGACACAGCAAACGACGCTCTGCCCGACACACCCGACTTCCCGGCCCGCCTCGCCGAATGGCTGGTGCGTAACGACGGCCCGACGCTTTCCCTGCATTCTCCCGTCGCCATGAAGCTGACGGTAGAATTCACCCGACTCTAATTTAAACAGGCCCCGCCATGTCCGAATTTGCTTTTGACGTATCCATCGAAGATTTCGAAACCAAGGTCCTCCAACCGGCCGAAAGCGTGCCGGTGGTCGTCGATTTCTGGGCGCCGTGGTGCGAGCCGTGCAAGGTGCTCAAGCCCCTGCTCGAAAAGCTGGCCGAGGAATACAAGGGCCGCTTCCTGCTCGCCATGGTCAATGCCGACGAAAACCCGGAGCTTTCCCAGCACTTCGGCGTGCGCAGCATTCCGTCCGTCAAGGTCCTGTTCCAGGGCCAGTTGGTCGATCAATTCGACGGCGTCCTGCCCGAAGGCCAGATCCGCGAATTCCTCGACCGCTTCGCCCTGCCGGCCGGCCCCGGCGGCGACCTGCGCGCCGAAGCGGCTGCGCTGGTCAGCGAAGGCAAGCTCGAAGAAGCGCTCGCCAAGCTGGTTGAAGCCAGCCAGGCCAAGCCGGAAGACCAGGCCATCCAGCTCGACGCCGTCGACGTCATGATGCAGCTCGGCCGCAACGACGAAGCCGGCCAACTGCTCTCCGGCGACTACACCCAGGAAGCCGAGCGCGCCAACGCCCTGCGCGCCCGCCTGGCGCTCGCCGCCGGTGCCGCCGATACAGCCGAACTCGAAGCCAAGCTGGCTGCCAACCCGGCCGATCATGGCGTTCGCCTCGATCTCTCGCGCGCCTTCGCCGCCCAGGGCAACTTCCGCTCCGCCATGGAAGCAGCGCTCGAGGTTGTGGTCCGCGACCGCTTCTTCGACGAAGGCGCCGGCCGCAAGGCCCTGCTGACGCTGTTCGAAGCCCTCGCCGGCAGCGACCAATACGACGATCTGATCCGCGAATTCCGTCGCAAGATGTCGGCTGCGCTGAACTAGGCTTTTCCCCGAAGACATCGGCCGTGCGGCTGTTTTACACCGATGTCTTCGTTCTGCCTCTGCCGGCCGGGCATCGTTTTCCCATGGAAAAATATTCCCGGCTGCGCGAAACCCTGCTCGCCAGCGGCGAGTTCGGTCCGGCCGATTTTCATCTGCCGCACGCCGCCAGCGACGAAGAACTGGCCCGCGCCCACGACCTCAGCTACATCCAAGCCGTTTCCCACGGTCAACTGGAAAAAACGGCCGAAAAACAAATCGGCTTTCCGTGGAGCGCCGGCATGGTCGAACGCTCCCGCCGCTCGGCCGGGGCCACCATCGGTGCCTGCCGTGCCGCGCTGGAGGACGGCGTAGCGGCCAATCTGGCCGGCGGCACACACCACGCTTTCCGTGACCATGGCGAAGGCTTCTGCGTCTTCAACGATGCCGCCGTCGCCGCCCGCGCCATGCAGGCCGAAGGCCGCGTCGAGCGCGTGCTGATCGTCGATTGCGACGTCCATCAAGGCAACGGCACGGCCAGCATCCTGCGCGGCGACGACAGCATCTTCACCTTCTCCATCCACGGCGCCCGCAACTTTCCGTTCGACAAGGAACAGAGCGACCTCGACATCGAACTGCCCGACGGCTGCTCAGACGACGCCTACCTGCTCCAACTCGGCCACGGTCTCGCTACTGCCTTCGATCTCGTCCAGCCCGATCTGGTCATCTACCTGGCCGGCGCCGATCCCTACCACGACGACCGCCTCGGGCGCCTCGGGCTGAGCTTTGAAGGCCTGGCCGCGCGCGACCTGATGGTTTTCAACAAAGCCCTGGACCACCGTGTTCCGGTCGCCATTGCCATGGCCGGCGGCTATGCCCGACAGATAAACGATACCGTCAGCATTCATCGCCAAACCATCCTTCTGGCGAAATCCATCAGAACGCCGTAAGCTGTCAAAAAACGACAGAAACTCCAAAAGCACGATGAAAAAACTGCTGGCACTGTTCGATTTGCGATCGCTACAGACGCGCATCACCATCGGCGTTCTGCTGCTTGGCCTGTTCGTCCTGTGGAGCGCTGTGTTTGCGCTGGGCCACACCATGCGCCGCGACATGGAGACAACGATCTCCCACCAACAATTCTCGACCGTCTCCCTGATTGCCGGCGAACTCGATCGCTCGATTCGGGAGCGGCAGCAGATCATCAACGTTATCGCCGACGGCTATCGCCTGAGCCGACTGGCCGACTCGCCGGAAGCCCAAGCCTCGCTGGAACGCCACCCTCTCCCCGAGAGCATTTTCAATTGGGGCGTACTGGTCATTGATCGCCAGGGCAGAGCAGTGGCAAGCATTCCACGCCAACTCAAGCGCACCGGCGTCAACTTTCTCGACTATCCCGGGATAAAGCATGTGCTGAGCGGCGCCGGGGCGACCATCACCGACCCGTTGTTCAGCGAACATAGCCAGCAACCGATCTTTGCCATCATGTCGCCGATCCACGATGAGCAAAAAAAAGTGGTTGGCGTCGTCGTTGGTGTCACCAACCTGAACCGGCCGAATTTCCTCGACCAGATCGGTGCAACCAAATACGGGGTGACTGGCGACTTCCTGATCACCGCCCCCAAGACGCGCAGCTACGTGACAGCCTCGGACAAGCGCCGATTGCTCAAGAGTGGCCCGGCGCGTGGCGTGAACGCGGTTTACGACAGTTACATCGACGGCTACGAAGGCTCCGGCCTGGCCCGCAGTTCGCGGGGCGTCCTCGAGTTGTCGTCAAGCAAACAGATACCGAGCACCGGCTGGCTCATGCAATCCGTCCTGCCAGCCGCCGAAGCCTTCGCGCCAATCGAGGATGTCGAACGGCACCTCGTCATGGTTTCCTCCGGCCTGACGCTTGTGCTGGCCATCCTTTGCTGGTGGTGGCTGAGCAGGCAGTTCCGGCCATTGGCCGAAACCTCGCAGTTGCTGGCCCGGATGAGTAGCGGCGCAGTGCCGCGCCAGGCCCTGCCGGTCCACAAGAATGATGAAATCGGGCAATTGACCACCGCTTTCAACGGGCTGCAGGAAGTCATCATTGCCGAGGAGGCCAAGGCCGCCGAGCATGCCGCCAACAACCGCCTGCGCCAGATCGTTTCCGAAGTACCGGGCGTCGTTTTCCAGTATCGGCTGGATGCCAATGGAAATGGCAGCTTTCCGTTTGCCAGCGATGCAATCAAGGATCTATATGGCGTCACGCCGGACGAGGTCCGTGAAAGCACCGACAAATTGCGCCGGATGGTTCACCCGGATGACTACCATTCTTTTATCGACGCGCTCAATGCGGCAGCAAAAAACCTGCTTCCCTGGCGCTACGAATACCGCCTGTGCATGCCCGATGGCCAGATCAAGTGGCTGCTCATTCGCGCCGTCCCGGAACCCGGTGCCAACAACGACATCATCTTCTGTGGCTTCGTCGCCGACATTACCGACATCAAGGCAATGGAGAGCGACCTGCGCAACGCCATCGCCGAACATACGCGCAAGGATGCCGAAATTGCGCGGTATCGTGACCATCTCGAACAACTGGTCGAGGAACGCACGGCCGATCTCGAACTGGCCCGGGCCGACGCCCTTCGCCTGGCCATGGCCAAGAGCGAATTCCTGGCCAAGATGAGCCATGAAATCCGCACGCCGCTGCATGGCGTGCTGGGTATGACCCACATCGCCCTGCGCGCCACGGACGAAGCCAGCAAGGCCCACGACGCCCTCGTCAAGATTCAGCATTCCGGCAAGCTGCTGCTCGGCATCATCAACGACATCCTCGACTTTTCGAAGATGGAAGCCGGCATGCTCAAGATCGAGGATGTGCCGGTGGACCTCCGTGTCATTCTCGATGAAAGCGTCGAGATGCTGCAGGAGCGTGCGATCGGCAAGGGACTCGATTTTCACCTGGCGCTGGACGATAACCTGCCGGCCGAATGTCGCAGCGACGCCCTGCGCCTGCGCCAGATCCTGCTCAATCTGCTCTCCAACGCCGTCAAGTTCACCAGTAGCGGCAGCGTCAGCCTAGAAGCGGATCTCGATGGCGACCATCTGCGTTTCCGCATTACCGATACCGGCATCGGCATATCGCCGGAACAACAGGCCAGCATTTTCAACCCCTTCGAGCAGGGTGACAACTCAACGACCCGGCGTTTCGGCGGATCCGGCCTAGGGCTGGCCATCACCGATCACCTTGTTCGCCTGATGGGCGGTACGATCAGCGTCGACAGCACACCCGACATCGGCAGTTGCTTCACCGTGCGCCTGCCCTACAGGGCGGTTCTCGTTGCAACCGAGGCAAATGCCAAAGCGGCTCAGGTCAACGCTGACGCCCCCCGACTGCTGGCCGGTTTACGAATTCTGGTCGCCGAAGACGTCGACATCAACCGCTTCATCATGAGCGAAATCCTCGCTGAGGTCGGTGCCGAGGCCAGCTTTGCCGAGGATGGCCAGCAGGCCGTCGACGCCGTTCGCAAAAATGGCGCGCAAGCCTACGATGTCGTTTTGATGGATATCCAGATGCCGGTGATGAACGGCCTCGACGCCACCCGGGCCATCTGCCAACAGGCCCCCGATCTGCCGATCATCGGCCAGACCGCTCACGCCCTGGCCGAAGAACGAGCTGCCTGCCTGGCCGCCGGCATGGTCGACCACATCACCAAACCGATCGATCCGGACACCCTGTTCGCGATGATTCTCAAGCATGTGCGCCGTCCGCCGGCGATAGAATAAGCGCATGAATCCGCACACGCTTTACCGCTCGCCAAGCCTGCGCCAGATCGAAAGCCGCCATGCCAATGACGCCCTGATGCAGCGCGCCGGGGCGGCGGCTGCGGACTGGGCGGTCAGCCTCGCCGGTGAACGGAACCACGCCATCCTCGTCCTTGCCGGACCGGGCAATAACGGCGGCGATGCTTTCGAGGTGGCACGACTGCTGCGCCAGCGCTTTTTCGACGTGCGGGTTGTTTTCGCAGGCGATGCTGGGAAACTCCCGGCCGATGCGTCGGCGGCTCAACTAGCCTTCAGCGCCGCCGGCGGCGTGACAACCACGGTTATTCCGGACGATATCCGCTGGTCGTTGATCATCGACGGCCTGTTCGGCATCGGCCTGACCCGGGCGCCGGAAGGCAGCTACGCCCAGTGGATCGCCACGGCCAATCGCCTGGCCGAACGCGACAACTGCCCGCTGCTGGCGCTCGACTGCCCATCCGGATTGAATGCCGACACCGGCGCCTGCTTTGCCCCGTGCATTCAGGCCAGCCACACGATCACTTTCATCGCCGGCAAACCTGGGCTGTTGACCGCCGACGGCCCTGATTGCTGCGGCGAGATTCGTGTCGCCAACCTCGCCCTGAACCCGGCTGACGAAGTCGAGCCGGATGCCCATGTCGTTACCCTGGCCGATTTTGCATCTCGCCTGAAACCGCGCCGCAACAACACGCACAAGGGCAGCTTCGGCAGTGCCGGCATCCTCGGCGGCGGCAAGACCATGGTCGGCGCCGCCTTTCTGGCCGGTCGTGCCGCCCTCAAACTGGGCGCCGGCCGCGTCTATCTCGGGCTGCTTGATGCCGACGCGCCGACCGTCGACCTGCAGCAACCGGAACTGATGATGCGCCGGGCCGATACGCTGCTCCAGGCCGACCTCCAGGCGCTGGCCTGCGGCCCCGGACTGGGTCGTTCGTCGGAAGCCCTGCGCCTGCTCGAACAATCGCTCAAAGCCCCCGTCCAACTCGTCCTCGACGCCGATGCACTCAACCTGCTGGCCGAAGATGGCCGTCTCGAAGGCAACCTCTACAACCGCGTCGGCCCCGCCATCATGACCCCGCACCCGGCCGAAGCGGCCCGCCTGCTCGGCTGCTCGGTGCGCGACGTGCAAACTGACCGCATCAAGGCTGCTGGCGAACTGGCCGGCCGCTACCGCTGCCATGTCGCCCTCAAGGGCTGCGGCACCGTGATTGCCACGGTCAACCGGAAAATCTGGCTAAATTCAACAGGCAATCCCGGCATGGCCACGGCCGGCATGGGCGACGTGCTAAGCGGCCTGATCGTCGCCCTGCTCGCCCAGAACTGGCCGCCCGAACTGGCCCTGCTGGCCGGCGTTCACCTGCACGGCGCGGCGGCCGATCGCCTCGTCGCCAACGGTATCGGGCCGGTTGGCCTGACTGCCGGCGACGTCATCGACGCCGCGCGCAATCTCTTCAACGAATGGGTTGCCGACAACGGCAAGCTGTAAAATCCCGCCCTCCACCGCATCCTGAATCCTGCAATGACCATCGCCTTCGACTACCCGCTCGCCGCCGAAATCTCCCGCAATGTCGCTGCTGCCCTCGCCGAAGATGTCGGCGCCGGCGACCTGACCGCCAGCCTCGTTCCCGGCGAACGCCAGGTCAAGGCCACGGTGATCTGCCGCGAACCCGGCGTACTCTGCGGCCGCGGCTGGTTCGACGAATGCGTCGCCCGCCTCGATCCGAGCGCCCGTATCACGTGGCATGCCGCCGATGGCGAGCGTATCGTGGCCAATCAACTGCTCTGCGAGATCGACGGCAACGGGCGCGCCCTGCTCACCGCCGAACGCAGCGCCCTCAACTTCCTGCAACTGCTCTCGGCGGTGGCCAGCAAGGCGCGCATCTACGCCGATGCGATCGCCGGCACCAAGGCGCAGGTCGTCGATACCCGCAAGACGTTGCCCGGCCTGCGCATCGCTCAGAAATACGCAGTTCGCGCTGGCGGCGGCGGCAATCATCGCCTGGCCCTGTGGGACGCCATCCTGATCAAGGAAAACCATATCCACGCGGCTGGCGGCATCGCCCAAGCGATGGCTGCCGCCAAAAAAGTGGCGGCTGGTGCAGCTGATCGCTGCAAGTTCATTCAGGTCGAAGTTGAAAACCTCGACGAACTGGATCAGGCCCTGAACGCTGGCGCGACGATGATCCTGCTCGACAATTTCGACAACGACCTGCTCCGCCAGGCCGTCGCCATCAATGCCGGCCGCGCCGTTCTCGAGGCCTCCGGCAACGTCACGCTGGAGACCATCCGGGCCATTGCCGAAACCGGCGTCGACCGCATTTCGGTCGGTGCACTGACCAAGGACGTCAAGGCGCTCGATCTCTCAATGCGTTTCGTCGGCTAGAATTCTGAACAGATTGTCGTCATAATCAGCGCCCGGCGATCCAAAAATAATCAGGGGAATCTTAGATGCTGTTTGCGCTGTTCTACGTCGTTGCCATTTTCATACTGGTATTGCACTTCACGGGCTTCCTCGCCCGGCGCAACCTCGAATGGCTGGTCATCGTACTGGCCGTCGCCGTCTTCCCTGCCGTCATCTACCTCTAGAGGCGAAGCAAACCTCTAGGGTTTGCGCGCGACAAGGTCGATCAACGCCGAGCGGCCGATATGGGCCGAACCTTCTTCTATCGTATCCTCATGCTCATGAAGCGAGACGATTTCCCAGTCGGCGAAGAACTCACGCAACATCTCTGCCGTATACAGACTTTCCACCGCTGACGGCCCGCCCGTCCGGTATTCCAGCTGTTTCGGCGTATAGCCCTGCAGGAACAGCAAGCCCCCCGATTTCACCGCCTGCTTCATCCCGGCCAACTGGCGCGGCCGCTCGGCCGGGGTGGCGAACTGAATGAAGATGCCGACCACGGCGTCGAATTCTTCGCGTGGCCAGTCCCAGTTCAAAATATCGGCCTGCACGAGGTCGACCGTGACATTCCGGCCACGGGCCAGTTTGGCTGCCTTCTCCAAGGCTACCGGTGAAATTTCGGTGGCGGTTACCTGACAGCCCTGCTCGGCCAACCACACAGCGTTGCGTCCCTCGCCATCGGCAACGGAGAGAACGCTCATGCCCGCCCCGAAATTTTCTGCCTGCGCTGCGAGAAACTTGTTGGGCGCGGTGCCAAACAGGTAGTCGTCGCCCACGCCACGATAGCGGGCCGACCAGAAGGCTTCGTGATCAAAAGTCGTCATTGCGTTTCATCCTGGATTCCGGTTTGAAAATTGCTTGGGACACACCGGGCAACGCTGCCCGAGGCCACTGACAATAGCTCGTTATTGTGCAACAGCCTTCCTTCCAGGGGTCAACGACGACACCGGACAAAACGTCTTCATACCAACATTGTCAGGACCGCGACAACATGAAAACACTGATCCGGGTTACCGAAATCTGGGTGCCCAACAAACAACATACGCACCTCGAATTCTTCGATGGCCTCTATGGCGAACTCGCCGAATTCAAAGGAGCCAGCCAAACGATGACTTTTCCCTACGGCGAGGGAATGCCCGGCAAGGCTTGGGCAACAAGGCGACCGGTCATTCTGCACAGTTTCGAGAACTCCTACTTTCTGCGCACCGAAGCCGCCAGCAAAGCCGGCCTGACGGCGGGTATCGCCCTGCCTATCTTCGCCGGCGACTATCTGCAGGCGGTCATCGTCTTCTTCATCGGCGACGACCTCGACAACGTCGGCGGTATCGAAATCTGGAGCAACACGCCAGCCGAATCCTTCGACATGGGCATGGACGACGGCTATTACGGCACGGCCGAGACCTTCGAATGGACCGCTCGCCACACCAAGTTCCGGCCCGGCTTCGGCCTGCCCGGCACCGTATGGCAAAGCGGCATGCCGTGCATCATGCAGGATCTGCTTAGTTCGAAACGGACCTTGCGCCACGACAGCAACGTCCGGATCGGTATCAGCAAGGGCGTCGGCATTCCCTGTTCCTTCGACAGCAAGCAGGCGCTGGTGATGACCTTTCTCTCGGCGCTGGGGACGCCCATCGCCCGGCGCTTTGAAATCTGGGTGCCCAACGAGGACGGCAGCGGCCTGCGTTTCGGGGCGGGCGATTGCGACCAGATGCCGCATCTTTCCGAGTGCCATGGCGAGGCGACCATTGCCCCATGGGAGGGCGCAATTGGCGAATCCTGGATAAAAGGCATCCCGACGGTGCGCGACAACCTGGTATTCGAGCCCGGCCCGGCAGCACGTGCCGCCACCGCGGCCGGCCTGACCTCGATGGTGGTCATCCCGGTGATTCAGGACGGCCGTTTCAAGGCAGCCGTGACCTGGTATTTCTGAGCAAGAAAAAGGGCAGCCTCTGCTGCCCTCCTGCGGTCAATACGGTGCGATCAGACGCGTTCGACGAGATAGCGTTTGACTGCCTCGACGTCAGGCGCCATGACCACGACACGTTGCGGCAGGTTCTCGATGCCAGCCAGGTCGGCCGGGCGGACCGGCTCGGTGCCCAGCGCTTCGCGGATGGTTTCCTCGAACTTGGCTGGTTGCGCCGTTTCGAGCACGATCATCGGGACGTTCGGCAAACGATGCTCGAGCGCCACCTTCAGGCCATCAGCCGTGTGCGTATCGAGCATGACGTTGTAGCGGCCTTGAGCAAATCGGATGGTGTTGATGCGGTCGATGTGCGTGCTCTTGCCGGAAACGAATTTGAATTTTGGCAAGTTTTTCCAGTTGACCGTGGAAGACAGGTCGAAAGCCTCGCCCTTGTCGACTTTCGCCCACAACTCCTTGACCACCGCCGGATCGCGACCGACCAGATCGAATACGAAGCGCTCGAAGTTGGAGGCCTTGGAAATATCCATCGACGGGCTCGAGGTGATGCTGGTCTGGGCAGCGGTGCGCGGACGATAGACGCCGGTGCGGAAGAACTCGTCGAGCACGTCGTTCTCGTTGGTGGCGAGCACCAGGCGGGCGATCGGCAGGCCCATCTGGTGGGCGATGTGGCCGGCGCAGATGTTGCCGAAGTTGCCCGACGGCACGGCGAAGGCGACCTGCTCGTCATTTGATTTCGTGGCCAGGAAGTAGCCCTGGAAGTAATAGACGATCTGTGCCGCAACGCGGGCCCAGTTGATCGAATTGACGGCGCCGATCTTGTACTTGGCCTTGAATTCGGCGTCGTTGGAGACGGCCTTGACGATGTCCTGGGCGTCGTCGAACAGGCCGGTAACGGCGATGTTGAAGATGTTGGCATCCTGCAGCGAATACATCTGGGCGCGCTGGAAGGCGCTCATCTTGCCATCCGGCGAGAGCATGAAGACCTTGACGTTGTGCTTGCCGCGCATGGCGTATTCGGCCGCCGAACCGGTGTCGCCGGAGGTAGCCCCGAGAATGTTGATCGCCTCGTTGCGCTTGTCGAGCACGTACTCGAACAGGTTGCCGAGCAACTGCATGGCCATGTCCTTGAAGGCCAGCGTCGGGCCGTTCGACAGTTCCTGCGTGTAGAGGCCGTCTTCGAGCTTGGTCAGCGGCGTGATCTGGGCGGCATCGCCACCGTTGCGCGTGTGACAATAAACTTGGGCGGTGTAGGTTTTGGCGACCAGCGCCTTGAGGTCGGCAGCCGGGATGTCAGTGATGAATTTGGCGAGAATTTCGTAGGCCAGATCGGCGTACGACAGCTGGCGCCATGCATCGAGTTCGTCACGACCGATCTGCGGATAGCTTTCCGGCAGATAGAGGCCGCCATCGGGCGCCAGGCCACCGAGCAGAATGTCGCAGAAGGACTGGGGCGCGGCGTGACCGCGGGTCGAAATGTAGCGCATGGCGAAAACCTGAAAGGCGAAAAACCGTGATTTTACCGCGTGGACCGGGTGACGCGCACGGCTTGCAGCACGGCGATGACGAAGAGAGCCAGCCCACATGCCGCCAGGGCGGCGCCGAGTACCTCCAGTCCGGCCAGCAAGGCCAGCGCTGAAGACAGGAACAGCCCGGCCCGTACCGAACCGGACGACGCCAGCCTCCGCCGCATCAACAGTCGCTCCGGGGTCTGCGGACCGGGCCAGCGCCAGACCGGCAGCAACTGGCTCAACGCACCGCTCACCAGCGGCAGCAGGAAACCGCTCGCCCAGGCCAGCAAGGACGGCCGGGTCGAAATAATGTCGGCGCCGTGCAGCAAGCCAGCCGCCAGCGTGAGCAGCAACCCGATGACCGCCGCCAGCAGCGAAGCACTGACGCCATCGCGAAGCAGCGGCCAGATGCCGAAACGTCGCCCCCATTGCCCGAGCAAGCCAAGGGCCGCGACCAGCATGAGCGCCGTGCCGGGTGCGGCGAATGGCCAGGAGATGGCGGCGCCGGTCGCCACCATCAGGGCGCCGGAAGCGACCAGCCATAAACGCCGGCGCAACCAGCCACCCGCCTCGGGATCAGCCAGTCCCAAGGCGGTCGGCAGCAGAACCGGCAAGGTACCCAGGGCGGCCAGACCAACCAAACCAAGCGTATTGAGATGCAGATGAAAAACCCGCAGCGCTTGCCAATAAGACGGCCAGACCGGAATCAGCACAATCGCCGACAGGGCCAGCATCAAGCAGCCGAGCGCCGCGCCGTACCAGCGCCAGCCGGGATGCGGTGTGCCAAGCGCTGCCCGGGCACGCAGGGCGATCCAGTTGAGCAATATGGCGGCCAAAACAAGGTCGACCGCAGCAGCCAGGTAAACCACGCTGTATGGCAGCCAGCCCTGCATTGCTGCAACGGCCACCAGGCCGGTTGCCTGGGCCGCCGATGGCAGCTTCGCCAGACGCCGATCCGGCTCACCGGTGCGGGTCAGCACCGGCACAAAGTGCATCATCGCCGCAAAGATCAGCGGCACGATGCCGACGGCAAACGCCAGATGCGCTACCGCCAACGGCGAACCCAACCCGCTCAGCGCCAGAACGGCGCTGCACACCAGTGAAAGCAGGGTCAGGCTCGCGGTGAAAATCACTCAGCCAACAACGGAGAAATCGATCACGATAGCGCCCGGTTCGCGCTGCTTGTATTCGATATTGAGATGAGCGCCGTAGCGAGCCTGCAATTGGGCCAGCAGCGGCAAGGGATCGTGATCGTTGCAGAAGCGCATCGTTTCGCCGGCTTGCAGCGCATCAAGGGCGCCAAAGATGGCGGCATGACGGAAACGCTTGGCGATCCCGCGGGCATCGAACGGATAGAGAGCTTCAGCGGTCGGATGGTCGCAGGAGTGGACGGGGTGAATGGTTTGCATGTGAGCTCCAGAAAAGGCATGCCGGGATGGCATCAGGCTGCGATTCTGCCCGTCAGCCGCCACCGTTTCCTTGATCCTGATCGGAATAACCCTTTCGCGACAAGGCCCTCCTGCCGACATCACGGCCACCATCATTTGGCCGCCCCGGACTGGCGTGCCTGCTCCAGCGCCTTCTGAATCTGAACCCGATCCTTGGCGCGCAAACCCTCGACCATGGCGCGTGAAGCATCGCGCCGCTGTTCGGCATATCGCGTCACCCGCTCGGCAGCCAGGGCCGATGGCAAGTTGGCATCACGCGGCAAGGCAGAAAGTTCTTCGAAACTATGCTCGTAGCGATCGACCACGACGGACTCAATCACGTCAGCCAGTTCTTCAAAAGAGGCACCCTTTCTCTGCCCCTGGCGCATGATGCTCTCCCAGGCCCGGGTGATCGCCGCATCCTCCTGCAGAAACTCGCCGATTTCCCGCTGAACCTCTTTTTCATCGCTCCAGCGGTAAGCCTGCTGCGGAATGTTGGCGACCATGACACCGACGAGAGCAACGAACACGAGGCCCGTCATCAATTTTGCCCGCTGTGGCATGACCACAGGCCCGGCGTTGGGCTTGATCAAAACCCCCATCAGCAGGCCGCCGATCAAGCCACCGATATGCGCAGCGTTGTCAATTCCCGGAACCATCAATCCAAAAACGATGCTGACCACAGAAAAGCCAACAGCCGCCCAGAACAGCCAACGAAACTCGCCGCGCTGGATTTGGGAGCGCTCCAGCCAGAGGTAACTAAGCAAGGCCCCATAGAGGCCGAAGATAGCCCCCGATGCACCACCGGATACGGCATGCCCCTGATGAATCACCAGCGACAACAGATTGCCAGCCAGGCCTGCGACAAAATAGATCGCCGCAAACCGGAAATGCCCATACATGCGCTCGACCCATTGGCCGCCATCCCACAATGCCCACATGTTCAAGGCCAGATGCAACAAGCCAAAGTGCAGGAACATCGCACTGCCCAGACGCCACCACTGACCATCCTGGGTCGCCGGTCCAAAATTGGCGCCCCACGCCAACTGGACGCCATTCTGCGAATGCCACAGCCCTGCCCCGCTGAGCAGCATCGCCCCGAAGACCAGCACGTTGGCTGCCATCAACAGCGGCGTAATGCGCAATTGCGGCATGCGCAGGCAAAGCAGATCGTTGAGAGACGACATGGAGCGGGAGGATTGATGATCAATGGCTTTCAAGACCGTGATTATGCGCGACAATCAGGTCACTGTTGAATTAGCGAATCGCCATGCCCGCCAAGCATCTACCCGTTTTTCTGCGCATCCTGGCCTTGAGCATCCTGCTCGGGGCCGTACATGCCCATGCAGGCCCCACTATCCAGCTACCGAGAACCGGCATTTCCGCCGACGAACTGGCGCTGCTGATCAACGACGATGATCCACTCTCCCGCGAGACCGGTGCTTATTACCAACGAATGCGCAAATTACCGGAACAGAACGTCATTCATCTGCGCTTTCCCTCCGGAAAAACAACGCTGAGCCCGCAGGAGTTCGAACCGCTCAAGGCCGAAATCGACCGCCTTGCTCCGAAGCACATTCAAGCCTTTGCTGCGGCATGGACGCAGCCCTATCAGGTTGGCTGCATGTCCATGACCTCGGCCCTGGCCTTCGGATACGATGAAAAATATTGCTCGACGAAATGCAGTCCAAGTAGCGCCAGCCGATATTTCGACACGGCCAGTACCTACCCATTCCATGATTTTCAGACACGCCCGGCCATGATGTTGGCCGGACAAAATTTTGCTGACGTCAAGGCGCTGATCGATCGCGGTGTCGAGACGGATCACAGCTTCCCGGACGGCACCGCTTATCTACTGAGTACGTCCGACAAGGCGCGCAGCGTAAGAACCAAGCTATTCGGCATCACCAAAACAGTAATCGGCGTAATGGTTCCCATCGAGGAAATTGAAGCGGACTCGATCACGGGTCGCCAGGATGTGTTGTTCTATTTCACGGGTCTGGCTCAGGTACCAAATCTTGACACGCTCAAGTTCATACCGGGTGCGCTAGCCGACCATCTGACCTCATTCGGCGGCCAGTTGACCGACTCTAAACAAATGAGCAGCCTGCGCTGGCTGGAGGCTGGCGCCACAGCGAGCTACGGCACGGTTACCGAACCCTGCAATCACCTGCAGAAGTTTCCAATGCCTGCCGTTGCGATGTTTCACTATCTGTCAGGCGCAACGGCCATCGAGGCCTACTGGAAAAGCGTGGCTTGGCCGGGTGAAGGTCTTTTCATCGGCGAACCACTGGCCCGCCCATTTGCGCCAAGCCTGACCAGGACCGACGACGAAATCTATCAGTTGAAACTGATCTCGCCCAAAAAAGCCGTCTGGCGAGTCGAACAAGCCGATTCGATCATGGGGCCGTTTCAGCCCATTTCCCGAGGTCTGCCTGTCGTGGCCGGGAGAAACACCGTGCGCATCGCAGTCCCGCCAAGTACCAAGGCCTATCTTCGCCTGGTTCGTTAACCAAAAACGGGAGCTTGAAGCTCCCGTTTCTTGTTTGCATGCCTGGTCGGGCTTACTGCAACTCCTCCAGACGAATGCGCTTGACCTTGCCCTTCTGGGCAGACAGCGCTTCGATCTTGGCAATTGCGGCATCGGCAGCGCTTTCCTTGCAAACATGAGTCAGGATGATGATGTCGGTCTCGCCTTCACCCTCTTCCGGTTCGCGCTGCAGCATGGCATCGATGGAGATGCCCTGATCGGCCAGAATGCGCGTGACGTCAGCCAGCACGCCCGGCTTGTCTTCGACACGCAGACGCAGGTAATAACCGGTCTCGATCTCGCTCATCGGCAGGATCGGCAGGTTGGACATGGCATTCGGCTGGAATGCCAGGTGCGGCACGCGGTGCGCGGCATCAGCCGTAGCCAGGCGGGTGACATCGACCAGATCGGCAATCACGGCTGAAGCGGTCGGCTCGGCGCCGGCACCCTTGCCGTAGTACATCGTCGCGCCAACGGCATCGCCCTTGACCAGTACGGCATTCATCGCGCCTTCGACATTGGCAATCAGGCGCTTGGCCGGGATCAGGGTCGGATGGACACGCAGCTCAATGCCCTTGTCGCGACGCTTGGCAATGCCAAGCAGCTTGATGCGGTAGCCGAGTTGCTCTGCATACTTGATATCGGAAGCTTCGAGCTTGGTGATGCCTTCCACATAAGCCTTGTCGAACTGCACCGGGATGCCGAAGGCGATCGAGGCGATCAGCGTGGCCTTGTGAGCGGCATCGACACCTTCGATATCGAAAGTCGGATCAGCCTCGGCGTAACCGAGACGCTGGGCTTCCTTGAGCACGTCGTCAAAAGACAGGCCCTTGTCGCGCATTTCGGAGAGGATGAAGTTGGTCGTACCGTTGATGATGCCGGCCGCCCATTCGATGCGGTTGGCGCTGAGGCCTTCGCGCAGCGCCTTGATGACCGGGATACCGCCGGCCACGGCTGCTTCGAAAGCAACCATGACGCCCTTGTCTTGCGCTGCGCTGAAAATTTCCGTGCCGTGCACGGCGAGCAGCGCCTTGTTGGCCGTAACAACATGCTTGCCATTGGCGATCGCCTGCATGACCACTTCCTTGGCCACGCCGTAGCCGCCGATCAGTTCGACAATGATGTCGATTTCCGGATCGTTTACCAGCGAGAAGGCATCGTCGGAGACACGGGCAGAGCCACCAGTGATTTGCTTTGCCAGTTCAACATTCTTGTCGGCCACGGCAGTAATCCGGATCGGACGGCCGGCACGGCGGGTAATTTCTTCCTCGTTGCGTTTGAGAACGGTCCAGGTGCCACCGCCGACGGTGCCGATGCCGATAAGGCCAACATTGATAGGTTTCATGTGCAGTCTTTACTTGGTTTGGTTGGTGTTGTGACGTTTGCGATAGTTTTCGAGGAAGCGAGCGATACGCGCAATGGCCTCTCGCAAATCATCCTCATGCGGCAGAAATACAAGGCGGAAGTGATCCGGATGCGGCCAGTTGAAGCCCGTCCCCTGCACCAGCAACACCTTTTCTTCCTGGAGCAGCTCAGAGATGAATTGCTGGTCGTTCTTGATGGGATAAATAACCGGATCAAGCTTCGGGAACATGTACAGCGCTGCCTTCGGCTTGACGCAGCTGACCCCGGGAATGGCAGTTATCAGTTCATGCGCAATGTCGCGCTGGCGACGCAGGCGACCGCCGTCCCTGACCAGGTCGTCTATGCTCTGATAGCCACCCAGCGCGGTCTGAATGCCATGCTGGCCCGGTGCATTGGCGCACAAACGCATGGACGCCAGCATGTCGAGCCCTTCGATGTAATCCTTGGCGTGACGCTTGTCGCCTGAAACCACCATCCATCCGGCACGATAACCGCAGGAGCGATAGTTTTTCGACAGGCCATTGAACGTGATCATCAGGACATCTTCGGCCAGCGAAGCGATCGAGGTGTGCTTTTCAGCATCGTACAAGACCTTGTCATAAACCTCGTCGGCATAAATCGTCAGGTGATGCTGGCGAGCGATGTCGATGATTTCGTGCAGCAGGTCGTCCGGATAAAGCGCACCGGTCGGGTTGTTCGGGTTGATGATGACAATCGCCTTGGTATGGGCGTTGATCTTGCTGCGAATGTCATCAAGGTCGGGCAACCAGCCCTTGCTCTCGTCGCACAGGTAATGCTTCGGCGTACCGCCTGAAAGGCTGATCGCCGCCGTCCATAGCGGATAATCCGGCGCCGGGACCAGTACTTCATCACCCGCATCGAGCAAGGCATTCATGGCCATCACGATCAGTTCTGACACGCCGTTGCCGACGTAGATGTCATCCAGCGTCACGCCCTTGATACCCTTCTGCTGGGTGTAGTGCATGATCGCCTTGCGCGCCGCGAAGATACCCTTGGAGTCTGTGTAGCCGGCCGCATTCGGCAGATTGCGGATCATGTCCTGCTGGATTTCTTCAGGCGAATCAAAGCCGAACGCAGCCAGATTGCCGATATTCAGCTTGATGATCTTGTGGCCCTCTTCCTCCATCTGCTTGGCTTTCTGCAGCACGGGGCCGCGAATGTCATAGCAGACGTTGGCGAGTTTGGCGGACTTCTTGACGTGTTTCATTGGAATCTTCCGACGTAACGACTTATGGCCCACAAGGGCCAAAGGTATAATCCTACTTTATCGTATGGTGCACCGCAATTTTGGCGGACTTTTCGGAATGATCGCGCAGTGAAACTTCACATCTCGAATACCGCAGGACTCAACCTGTTTACCGCCTATGGCGATGACTATGCTGCGGTCAACCACGAAAAACATGAAAAAAACCTGATTCTGCTTCCCGAGTCGATGATTCCCGCCTGGACTTCAGCGACAGTGAACACCTTGAGCGAATCAGACATGAATATTCTGCTCGGACTGGATACCGAAATAGTCCTGCTTGGCACCGGCAAAAGGCTGCGCTTCCCGCCTAGCGCCCTGCTCAGGCCCTTTGCCCCGGCCGGAATCGGCATCGAAATCATGGACCTGAAAGCTGCCTGCCGAACTTACAACATCCTTGCCGCTGAAGGGCGCAAGGTTGCAGCAGCACTGCTCTTCGACTAATCGCTCAGTCCAGCTTTTTCAGGTATTCCTTGGTAAACACCTTGTCCGGAAGGTCACGCAATTTCATGTCGCTATAGTCGAGAATCGACTTATCGCCGTTGCGTAACGCATCTTCCATCACCAGCCGCGTCGGACGAATCCGCCCCGCCAACGTCTGGAAATTCTCGTAGCTGCATTTCTTCATAAGACGATTGGACAGCGAGTAGAACTCAGCCTTCAATGGCCAGCCCGATTTTTCATTGACCCAATAAACGACTCGCTGATAGGTAACGCTACGGTCAACGGCAATTAACTCAAGAATATGAAAAGAGTCGTTACCGATTTTTTCGGTGCCGATGATTTTGGGATTATAGTCGCCAGAAAAATTGGCTCTCGCCAGATCACCATTTGCCACCTGCCCAGTCAGACGCTGCGCCAGCGAAATTCGAACCGGCTGCGATACCTCTGGCATGAATACCCAGAGATCACGCCCCTTCATCAGAATGATCTGGCCACGCTCCGAAGCCGGCTCCGTCACCATGACGACTGTGTTCTCGTTACCCTTTGAAAGCACGCGGTATTTGCGCATGTCGGCATCTTTGTCCGGGCGCAGGGAATTTATTACAATGTCAACCTGAAACCCATCAGCGGGAAAGCGAACCTTGTCCGCCTTTTCAACTATACTGCGGGCAATCGCATCATCGGTCGGCGCAACACTGCTTCCTTGCGCTGCAACGGTCAGTGACTGGAGCAAAAGAAAAATGCCGGACGTCAGAGCAACGCACCATCTGCCATTCCGAATGCACTTGTTATTTACCATGAATACTCTCCTGCACGATCTTGATGGTCTAATTACTGACGGCAGCAACCAACTATGAGCGTTGTCCGCATCGAACACGTCTTCAAGGACTACCAGCTCGGCGAACAGACCGTCCACGCCTTGAATGATATTACATGGTCCATCGACGCCGGCGTCTTTCTCGCCATCTCCGGCCCCTCTGGCAGCGGCAAAACCACCTTGCTCAATCTGATCGGCTGCATTGACAAGCCGACTCACGGCAAGATTTTCATCAATGAAGAAGACGTGTCCGAAAAAACCGCTAACGAACTGGCCGACCTCCGTTCGCGATCAATTGGATTCATCTTTCAGACCTTCAATCTGCTCCCGGTGCTCTCCGCGGCGGAAAATGTAGAGTACCCCCTGCTCCGCCGCACCGATATTTCTGCCGAAGAACGGAAGATGCGGGTTGATTACTTTCTGGATATCGTCGGCCTCAGCCAGTTTGCCAACCATCGCCCGAACCAGTTGAGTGGCGGACAACGTCAGCGTGTCGCCATTGCCCGTGCTCTGGCCATCAAACCCAGTATCGTCCTCGCCGACGAACCAACCGCCAACCTCGACAAGGCAACTGGCCGCGAAATTCTCAGCCTGATGAAGCAGATCAATCGTCACCTGAAAACCACCTTCATTTTTTCCACGCACGACCAAAAAGTCATTGATCGCGCTGACCGTTTGGTTCAAATGGAAGATGGTTGCATCACCGCCTTTGGCGTCCGCAACGAAAGTAACAAGACCTGGAACCTGGCCCGAGTCCGCAGCTTGCCCGAATCCGAAGACGAATAACCGGCCCACTGAAATCAACAGGAATATCCCGTGACCGAACCAAAAACCGCCCACTGTCTAACCATCATCGCTGCCTGCACTCTTGCCATTGGCGCCAACGCTGCAGACGACGACCTGTTTGGCCGCGACGCACTCTTTGGCGACGATCTTCCCAAGCTCTCTTCACCCTCCCGTGAGGCCGGCTCCGGCATCAAGGGCTTTATCCAATTCGAAGCTGCCCGTACGACAGCCACTCCGGAACATTGGTCCAAGCTACGCACCCGTGCCGAACTGGGCAGCGCCGGCAAGCTTGGCGAAGGGACAAAATGGAAAATGGGAGCCCGCTTCGACTACGACGCAGCCTACAGTATCAACGACTACTACCCTGCCGACGTCGAAAAGAATCAGCGCTACAACCTTGAGCTGCGAGAAAACTATCTAGACATCAGCGCCGGCAACTGGGACTTCCGATTCGGCAAACAGAACGTTGTCTGGGGCGAAATGGTCGGCCTGTTTTTCGCCGATGTCGTATCCGCCCGAGACCTTCGAGAATTCGTCCTTCCAGAATTCGACCAAATGCGCATTCCGCAATGGGCTGCCCGCGCCGAATATTTCGCCAATGACTTTCATGCCGAATTGCTGTGGATTCCGGTGGCCAGCTACGACAACATCGGCAAACCCGGATCTGAGTTTTATCCGATGCCAGCCGCCGCTAACGTCCGCTACCTCGCCGAAACGAGACCCGAGCGTGACACCGACAACATGAACTACGGTCTACGTCTCTCAACCCTGAAATATGGCTGGGACGTATCAGGTTTTTATTACCACAGCACAGATATCAGTCCGACCTTCTACCGCCAATTCGATGGTCCGACAGTCGTCTATCAAGCTCACCACGACCGCATTCATCAATACGGTGGCACGCTATCCAAGGACTTTGGAGATGTAGTCTTGAAGGCCGAAGGTGTGTACACGACCGGCCGTAGCTTCAGCGTACAGGACCTTGCCGACAGTGATGGTGTCGTCCGGCAAAACACCTTCGACTGGGCCGCTGGGCTAGATTTCACCCTTCCTGCTGAAAGTCGTTTCAACGTCCAATTATTCCAGCGTCGATATTCCAACTACAACGCAACCCAGATTCCGGATAAAGAAGAAAATGGCTACAGCCTGTTGCTCAACACCAAGTTCATCAATAACTGGGAAGCCCAGGCCATCTTCATTTCCAGCCTGAACCGGAGCGACTGGCTATTGCGACCACGCTTAGCCTGGAATTTCGAGCGCAATTGGCGATTACTGATTGGCGCAGATATCTTTAAAGGCCCTCCTACTGGCTTGTTCGGTAGATACGACCAACAGGATCGCGTCTATTCCGAAATTCGCTACAGTTTTTAAGTCCCTGTTTAATCAACGCAGAGCAAGACGCTACGCCCCGTAGCAACAGGACAAGGAAAGCCCATTGAAAAAGCTAAAAGTGCTTTTCTTTGCTGAAGGTGCCACCCTTGCTCACGTTGCACGGCCGCTAACGCTGGCCAAAGAATTGGACGCACAACAATTCGACGTCGTTCTTTGTCGTCCTGCCGAATATGCGAAATTAACTTCGGGGCTTCCATTTCCTGTACTGGACCTGGAATGCCAAGATGGGGACACTTTCGCGCACAAACTCGAGCGTGGCTCACCGCTTTATGACTTCCCAACTTTATGCCGCTATGTCGACGCAGACTTGGCGCTGATTGATCAGGAAAAACCAGATGTCGTGGTTGGAGACTTTCGACTTTCGCTGTCAGTTAGTGCCCGTTTACGCTCCATACCGTATATCGCCATTTGCGATGCTTACTGGAGCCCGGAACGTCAGCTCAGCACGCCGTTGCCTGTATTCGGCTTTACCCGCTACTCACCAATCCCGCTAATTGAATTCCTGTTTCATCGCATCGCCCCATTGGCATTCCGTCTGCACGCCTTGCCGCTCGAACGTCTCCGGTCAAAATTTAATCTCCCGTCTCTTGGGTACGATCTGCGGCGCTGCTATACCGATGCTGATCAGCGATTATTTGCCAACTTCCCCGCTCTTTTCCCTGATGTATCCGCGCACAAGGGCGCCGAATTCATTGGTCCGATCGCATGGTCACCCGATTTCGATGGGGAAATGGATTTCCTGTCCGGCACGGGGCCTCTAGCGTATGTCACCATGGGTAGTTCCGGTAATCCACAAGTTATTGAAGACATCGCTCCCATCCTAGAGGGTATCGGAAGCAGAGTCTTGATAGCGACCGCTGGTAAGCCATTGTTCCTGAAGGACCCAAAACCCACCACGCAAATTTTCAACTATCTACCAGGATCAGTTGTTTGCCGGCATGCCACTCTGGTCATCTGCAACGGGGGCAGCCCAACCACCAATCAGGCATTAACAAATGGAATACCTGTTTTGGGAATCGCCCGAAACATGGATCAATTTCTCAACATGGAAACTATTGTCAATTTCGGAGCAGGACTGTTGGTACGAGCCGACCGTGCTACGCCAACCCGGCTACGGCAGGCCATCGAAAAGCTCATGGGCGATCCAAAATTCACGCTCCGTGCAAAAAATTTGGCCGACAATCAATACGGGGAACACGTCTCGTTGACGTTGGCTAAACACATCAAGGCTCTGTGCGTACGTAGCCTTAGCCAATTGCAATGAATTTTCAAACATCCGTGTAATCTCAAGGATCATCAGATGAGACGAATA
The DNA here is from genome assembly GCF_059420025.1 of Azonexus sp. GW821-FHT04F04. Taxonomy (NCBI): domain Bacteria; kingdom Pseudomonadati; phylum Pseudomonadota; class Betaproteobacteria; order Rhodocyclales; family Azonexaceae; genus Azonexus; species Azonexus sp. GW821-FHT04F04. The sequence continues at coordinate 125,972 of NZ_JBWKSX010000006.1, forward strand.
AACAGTTTGCAGATAGCGGCATTTGCACTGCTACTGACGCTAGCGGTAAGCATCGGGATAAGCGCCGCCGTGCTATTGGCGACACTTATTCCGTTGGGGGGCTATCACGAGATAGCCGTGGTATTTTTATCTGCGCTTCTGATCTATGCCTTCGCTCTGTTTTTTTTCAGGGCTTTTCTGTTGCTCTTCCCTCTGCGCAGTGGAGATATCCCGGAAGGATCTCAACAAGAGTTTGTCTACCATGTTTATCTCTTGTTCTATCTGATTCTTTTCTACCCTATTCTGCGCAGTGGCTTCGTTCCCGTGCCGATCATGCGATTGGTGTACTTGGGCTTGGGCGCAAAACTTGGAGATAACACCTATAGTTCGGGCATTATTCTCGATGCGCAGTTTGTCGAAATTGGCAGCAACAGCATTGTTGGCCAATATGCATTACTTGTTCCACACGTGATCGAGGGAAGTAAGCTGGCGCACTACCCAATTAAAATGGGGAACAACGTAACCATAGGAGCTGGCGCAACAGTACTTTCCGGCGTGACGATCGGCGATGGTGCGATCGTTTCCACTGGGGCTGTAGTAACAAAAGGTACTCAAATCGGGCCAGGTGAAATATGGGGTGGAATTCCGGCCAAATTAATCGGAACAAGGGTTACAACCGATCAGCAGCCTCCTGAGGATGCTGAAGAATCTGTTTAAGTTCCATTTGCGGCACTGAAATGCTCCTTGAAGGAAATACTGTCGGAATATTTTACACAGGTCATTTTTGATTGCTTTTCTGAGGCAACAAAAACGCCGTTAACAACTGATTAATAAGGGTTTTAATCATGTTGGCACGCATATCGCTTTAGATCACTGCGTAAGTTCAAACAATGTAATTTCCATCCAGACAGACCGGAGAATTCTCATGAAAAAAACTCTTATTGCGGCAGCCGTAGTCGCGATGTCCTTTAGTTCCGCTGCCAACGCAGCATTGGTTAACACCATTGACCTATTTACGACCGCACAAGCCCCCCTTACTGACACTACTCCTGGCGGCGCTTACATCATGTCGCAAGTTGGCGCTGTCGGCGATACCAGCATTCTCGGTGGTTACCGTGACCTCGGTGTAAATCTGTTGACCAACGGCGGTGTTGGAACCCGTGACGCAAACATTTCCGTTTCCAGTGGTTTCCTTGACTTCAGCGTCGATACACTAGCCACTGGTACAGGCCTCGTTCGCTGGGACGGCGTAAATAGCGCAGCCGCAATTGACCCGACCGGTCTGGGCGGCATATTCCTCGCCGATGCAGCCACCTCCGCCTTTGCCCTTGATGTCATTTTCTCCGATGGTGGTTTCCGTTTTGACCTGGAAGCTTACACATCGGCCAACCAGTGGTCGAAAATTCAGTTGATTTCCAATGCGCACGCAGTGCCGGAAACCACGTATATCTCGCTGGCGGCTTTCGGCCTCTGCGGCTTCAACAACGGCGTTGTAATCGTTACCTGCGGCGCAGGTGGTGCGGTTGATTTCGCAAGCCTCGGCGCTTTGCAAGCTGTTATCGACCCTCTCGGCGGCAGCACCGCCATTGACTTGACCTTGGGCCAAGTGGTTGTTGTGCCGGAACCCGCCTCTCTGGCTCTTGTAGGTCTGGGACTGCTTGGCGTTGGCGCTCTCCGCCGCCGTCGTTCTGCCAAGTAATAAATACTTGATGTAAAAATGAAGCGGCCTTCCGGCGGCTTCAGACTGATACCAAAGCCTCCAAGTAATTGGGGGCTTTGTTTTTTAGTACCCTCACAAGCCAACCCAGATCGAACAGGAGGTTGTGACCTTGGAAGAGCCTTGATATTCCCTAAGATTGCAGTTTAGTTTAGATTCAGCAATTGACTTAGACTCTTGCGCAAAGACCTCGATGTTGGGACTGTCGATTGGCCAATCCGACAAAAGAAAGCGAAGCTTTGATCATTTGATGCCTCAGCTAAACTTTCAAAACGTGAAGCTACCAGTTCAATTTCGGTATTGATTTCTGAGTTGGCCGATATTTTTCGACCAGCTCTGGCATACCAACGGAAAATCACAGGCGTCATTTCTGGTTGCAGATGCAAACCAAGCGAAGTAGCCGTCAACCAAAGACGCTGCATAGCCATTCCCGCCTCAACGTAATCATTCATAGAATTTAGTGGTTTGCGAGGCTTAAGCAGCAGATGCCCCGCGCAAGCAAGAGCTGGGATGAAATCGAGCTGGATGCGAGGAACAACAGTTCCCAGTAGGTAGCGATTGAAGAACTCCACCCTCGACCAACTCTGCATCACCCATTTCATGAGTTTGGCCGTCATTGGATCAACTCCAATTGCCTCTTCAGGCAAGCGATCATGACTAAAGCGCGCTCCCCATTCAATGATATCCCTGTGTACTTGATACGCTTCCGGGCAAGTCAGGCGAATATACGCGTTATCCCAAAGCAGTCTTGCCACCCTCATCCGATCAGTCATATTCTCGAAAAACTGGACGGAATAATTGCTGCCGGGGGCTAGCGAAAGTACGTTTCGCTGCTCCGAGGTAAGCGGCGTCATACGCATGGGGCGACGTTGGACCACGCGCTTTTCAATATGTGGGAGCAACGGATCAACCAACAAATCCGGCACACTCCTCAGTTCAATATCATAAACAGGAGCGTTATCTGGAGATCCCGGCCGCACGCGCCACTCGCACACAAGCTGATATCCACTCGCTGCAATTCGCAATGTCTCAATCAGAGCACCATGAGCCATCTGGCTCGGATGCCCGTCAAAATCGTAAAGGACATGCTCCCTGGTGTCATAACCGTGTATTGCCAAGCGATCATCTGCCACGATTTCAAATCGCCACGGCTGTGTGTTATCACCACTCGGCGCCCAACGAGCCAAATCGAGAATTTCTATCAGCACGTCACGACTCATTGTCAGTTTTCCTTGCCATGAGCGCCAACTGCCGACGAACCAAACTCCGCATCAGGCGCTGTAGCGGATTCCGGAACCCGCCAGGACGCCAAGTCCTGACATAGCGCATGCGATACGCATCAAACTGGCTACCCCAGGGGGCTAGCCTTACCCCTCCCCGACCAAGCAGTAGCTTTAATGTTTCAACAGCCGCTACTCCGGCACATAGCTGGCAGGCGGCAATACTCGACGGACCCCGTCGTTCGGCCAAGTTGACACGACTCATATCGGCAACGTAACCACGTTGAAGCATAGCGGGCGACAGACCAACAAGAAATCGGATTGCCATCTCCATTTCATCGCATCCCTCAAAGCCAAAATAGTCTTCATAAGGCATCCCACCCGGCCCGAAAACCAGAAGTGCCGTTCCTAATCCCAACGGGGCAGCAGTAACGACCGGAATGTTTTTTCGTTCGCACGCAGAAAACGTCATCCGCCGGGCAGAAAATGCAAAAAAATCAAGCCCATCGACGTATACATCAACATCGTCAAGAAACGCTTCCAGTGAGTCTTCTTGCACCCCTGCTGAAAACAGCTTCAGGTCAACCTCTGGATTGATGTCTTTGACCATATCAGCCAGAACATCGATTTTGGGATGTTTTAAACTGCTGACCGTTGCACCGACCTGACGATTGAAATTTACAATATCAAAGACATCAAAATCAGCTATTGAGAATCGCCCAATTCCAAGACGAGCCAGTGTCAGTAAGTGAACACCGCCAACCCCTCCCAGCCCTCCTATAGCAACACGCGATTGGCGAAGCCGCTGTTGCTCTAACTCGGTGACCCACCCGATATTCCTTGAAAACGCATCGTCGTAATTAAACATTCCTGCCATTCCTCAAGACTTGATTCGTTTGGTATTACAATCAATTGAGCCACATTACCCGAAGCAGCCCCCTTGCGCCAATGATCAGTTTAATTACAGAATTTCGAGTTGCAGCACGCAACCTGAAACGCAACAGGAATCGCACGGCCATTGCCGTTCTTACTGTGGCCGGGGGGTTGGTCGCCTATCTTCTAGCTGGCGGTTTCATTGAATGGATCTTCGAAAACATGCGCGAATCGACGATTCGCTCTCAGTTGGGACATATCCAAATAGTCAAACCAGGCTATCTGGAAAAAGGTATCGCAGATCCATATAGTTATCTATTGCCGTCGCGATCGGAAGAATTCAATGGCATTTCTCAGCACCCGAACGTAGTAAGTATTGCCCAGCGTGTCGCATTCAGCGGCTTGGCCAGCCTTGGCGACACTACCGTCAGTTTCATTGGTGAGGGCATAGAGCCCGCACAAGAAGCTGTGATCAGTGATCAGATTCACATCCGCTCAGGAAAAAATTTGGAAAGAAGCGATGAGCGCTCCGTCCTTCTTGGCGAAGGCCTTGCAAAGAACCTGACTGCAAAACCCGGAGATACCATCGTTCTACTTGTTACCGCCGCAAACGGTACCCCCAATGCAATTGAAGTTGTAGTTGCAGGCGTGTTTTTTAGCTCTGCCAAAGAGTTCGATGACACTGCTTTGCGCCTCCCACTCAAGCTTGCACGTAAACTAATGCGAATCGATGGTGCTAGTTCGTGGGTCGTGCTGCTGCAGGACACGAAACAAACTACACAGGTCGTAGCAAAATTGCGTTCCGTGCTATCACCAACAGATTTCGAGGTAATTCCATGGATAGATCTCGCTGATTTTTATAAAAAGACTGTAGTGCTTTTTGGAACGCAAGTCAGCCTGATGAAGACAATCATTGCGCTGATAATTGTATTGACGATATCCAATACACAGACCATGAGCGTTCTTGAACGAACCACCGAAATCGGCACAATGATGGCCATAGGCTCAAGACGTTCTGAGGTATTGAGAATGTTCGTAGTTGAGGGTTTATTAATTGGGGTTATTGGCGGGTTTACCGGCGTATTAGTCGGTTATGGAATCGCCGAAACCCTGTCGGCAATAGGTATCCCGATGCCCCCCCCTCCGGGGATGGAAACTGGGTTCACCGCCCAGATTCTAGTCACTCCGTGGCTTTCCCTGGATGCGCTCGGACTGGCTATGGTTACGACACTGATTGCCAGCGTAATGCCCGCTTGGAAGGCCAGTCACATGAACGTTGTAGACGCATTAAGGTGCAACCAGTGACGAGTCAGACATTTGGGCGACTTGCGCTGGCACAGCGAAATCTGTTTCGCCATCGTTCACGTACTGCCGCCACCTTATTTGCGATTATTCTTGGAGTAATCAGCATGATCTTGGCTGGAGGCTTCGTTCAAGACATCCTGATACAGCTTGGCGAAGCGACCATCCACTCCCAAACCGGGCACATTCAGTTGGCGACTCCTGGCTATTGGGCGAGCAGATCGCGTACGTCTGAGTCACACATGATCAATGATCCGACAATTACGAAGAAAATTCTTGAGGCGCAAACTGGAGTAGAACAAGCTGTTAACAGAATCAATTTTGTTGGGATGCTAAGTAATGGCAAGCGCGACTTGGCAATTATTGGCGAAGGCATCGAACCAGCCGGTGAACGAAAAATTGGCAGCTTCATTCGCTATAGCGAAGGACGACCATTGGAAGAGGCAGACTCTGATGGAGTTGTTATTGGTCAAGGCATTGCGCGCTTGTTAAATTTGCACGTTGGTGATCGTGTCACGTTAATAATAAGTTTGTCTCAAGGTGCAATCAATACAATGGACCTTCAGGTCATTGGCGTCTTTCAAAGTTTTTCAAAGGAGTTCGACGCTAGGGCGATACGTATTCCCCTAACTGCGACACAAGAGTTACTCGACACCAAATCTGCCCACGTTCTGGTCTTGACACTGAGTGAGACCAAAGAAACAGATCAAATCGCCAGTGCCATTCGTGATCAGGTTGAGAAGCACGGGATCAAAGTAATGACTTGGCGGGAACTTTCGGATTTTTACGAAAAAACTGTTCAACTCTATGATGCTCAATTCGGCGTCCTACGCTTGATTATCTTTTTGATGGTTCTCCTCAGTGTCGCCAATAGCATTAATATGACCTTGTATGAGCGAACCAGGGAGTTCGGCACACTGCTTTCTCTTGGTGACAAGCCAAAAACGGTTTTTGAACTAATCATGATGGAAACCATCTTGCTGGGACTGCTCGGTGCCGGCCTTGGCATTCTCCTTGGTTGCATCTTCGCTTGGGGCATTTCTGCCATAGGCATTCCAATGCCGCCTCCACCAAATTCCAATCTCGGCTATACGGCCCTGATCCGTCTGGAGCCTTTAGCCATACTCTCAGCCGGCGCAACAGGATTCGGCGCAGCTGTTTTTGCAGCTCTATACCCAGCCTACCGTGCCACAAAGGTCAATATTGTTGACGCCTTGCGTCATGGTGTTTAGGCATTAACGTGAATTCCTTCTCGATGTAGCGTTGTCATTTTCGTTTTTTACACCTGTTTCCGTTATGATATCGCCCTACTAAGCGCCTTCAACACTAGTTACCGCCTGCAACTTGATCGAGATAACAACCATGCCCTTAAATCATTTCAACTTGGTATTTGCTACCAAATTGCTGATCGCATCACTCTTAGCATCAACGTTGATCGGTTGTAGTAGCAATCCTCCAGCCCCTGCTTTGGCTGCCACAGCCGACTACAGCTACAAGATTGGCCCTGGCGACACACTCAACATCGTTGTGTGGCGCAATCCTGAATTGTCAATGAGTGTACCTGTCCGCCCCGATGGCAAAATATCGGCTCCCTTGATTGATGACTTGGCTGCAATGGGGAAGGATTCAACGACCCTTGCCCGTGACATCGAAAAGGAACTGGGGAAATTCATTCGTGATCCAGTGGTCACTGTGATTGTCACTGGTTTCGTCGGTCCCTACAGCGAGCAAATTCGTGTCGTTGGCGCGGCGGCTAAGCCACAAATTCTTGCTTACAAGCAAAAAATGACAGTTCTCGATGTCATGATCGCCGTCGGTGGCATAACTGACTTCGCCGACGGTAACAGAGCGACTATCCTGCGCACCTCTGAAAACAACGCGCAGTACCGGGTACGCCTAAAAGACCTTGTCAAGAACGGCGACGTTTCCGCCAACGTGGAAATGAAACCTGGTGACGTTGTCATCATTCCACAAAGCTGGTTCTAATCATCCCGGAACAACCTACCGCTGCCGTGTATTCACGGTGGCGGTTATATCTTTGAGCTCATAGATGGAAGAAATTCTTCGGCAGGCATTTACCATTCTGCGTGCGACCTGGAAACATCGGCACCTCGGGATGGTGGTCGCGTGGGTTGTCGGCGCCATAGCGGCTGGCGTGATACTACGTATTCCAAATCAATTTGAAGCCTCTGCCCGAATCTATGTCGACACGCAATCTATTTTAAGACCTTTGATGTCAGGACTCGCTGTTCAGCCAAATATTGAGCAGCAGATCATGATGCTCAGTCGCACATTGATTAGCCGGCCGAATTTGGAAAAACTAATCCGGATGGCTGACCTTGACCTGAATGTCAAAGATAAGGCACAACAGGAAGCGCTAATCGACTCACTGTCAAGCACCCTTAAAATACAAGGGCTTGGCCGCGACAATCTCTACACGATCTCTGCCCGCGACCCTGATCCGGCCAAGGCCCAGCGAATTGTTCAAGCGCTTGTTTCGATCTTCGTTGAGTCCAGCTTGGGCGACAAGCGGCAAGATACCGATTCAGCACGCAAATTCCTTGAAGAACAAATTCGTAACTATGAGAAGAAGCTGGAAGACGCAGAAAACCGCCTCAAGGAATTTAAATTACGCAATATCGAACTTGCCACATCGGAAGGCAAGAGTGGCGTTGATCGCCTTAGTGAACTGACAAACCAGCTGAATAGCGCTCGTCTTGAGCTACGTGAAGCGGAGCAGTCCCGTGATGCGCTTCGCCGTCAAATCGTTGGCGAAGAACCAGTGCTGCTTCCTGAAACCTCTGGAAGTGAGTCAAGCGTATCACTACCAGAGATTGACGGCCGAATTGATGTCCAGAAGCGGAACCTCGATACACTGCTTCAACGCTATACAGAACAACACCCGGATGTAATCGGGACACGACGCATGATCAAGGATCTGGAAGAGCAAAAGCGCCAAGAGCTTCAGGCCCGAAAAAAATTTGCTGCGGCCAATCCAGGCTCTTCAGTCAGCAATAATCCCGTATATCAGCAGCTCAAGGTATCGCTTGCAGAATCCGAAGCCAATACTGCCTCACTCCGAGCTCGCGTCAGTGAGTATGAAGAACGCTACAAACGTACTACGAGCGTAATGAAGAATCAGCCCCAACTCGAAGCTGAGTTTGCCCAATTGAATCGGGATTATGAACTCGACAAGAAGAACTACGAGCAACTGGTTTCGCGTCGAGACTCTGCGGAAATGTCGGGTGACCTCGATACAGCAGGCTCAATGGCTGATTTTCGATTAATCGACCCTCCTCGTGCCTCATCCACACCTGTAGCACCGAATCGTTTACTTCTCTTCCCTCTCGGCCTCGTACTTGCCATAGCAGGCGGCCTTTTTGCTGCCTTCGCAGCCAGCCAAATTCGCCCTGTGTTTTTCGATAGCAAGTCCTTGCGTGAGGCAACTGATCTTCCCGTTTTGGGCACCGTGTCGTTGATTCCAAACGAGGCGCGTCGCCTCAAGGAACGGGCCAGTCTTCGTCGCTTTTTGCTAGCCAGTGGTGGTTTGGTAGTGGCCTATGCACTTGGACTAGGGCTACTTACCATCCTTTCTCAACGTGCTGCAGGAGGTTGATCGATGAGTCTGATTGAGCAAGCAGCCAAGCGCCTTGAACAACTCCGCCAAGCTGGTGTTGAGCTACCGGAAGAACGGGACGAAGCACCAATTTTTAAACCGGTACCTTTCGATGGAATGCAGCATTCACAAAGTGCAGCTGATACAGTGAGCTGTTCCCCCGCGCCCCTCGGGATTCAATCTTCGAATGCAGTGGAAACCACATTGAACTTGGAAGCAATTTCGGCTTCCGGTCTGCTGGTGCCGAATGCAGCCCGTAGCCAGCTTGCTGACGAGTTTCGCGTGATTAAGCGCCCGCTGATTGCCAATGCCATGGGTAGAGGAGCTGAGCCGATTCCCAACGGCAACTTGATCATGGTTACCAGCGCCTTGCCAGGTGAAGGCAAGAGTTTTTCGGCTATCAATCTGGCCATCAGCATCGCCATGGAACTAGATAATACCGTGATGCTGGTTGACGCCGATGTTGCTCGCCCATCAGTACTGAATATGCTTGGACTTCCGCCAAGTAAGGGCTTGCTTGACGTGCTTCAACAAAACTCTCTCGACATCTCTGGGGTCCTGTTACGCACGAATATCGAAAAGCTCTCCATCCTTCCAAGCGGTACACCGCACCCTCGTGCCACCGAACTACTGGCGAGCGACGCGATGATACGCCTGCTAAATGACATGGCAAGTCGATACAGTGACCGTATCATCGTTTTTGACTCCCCACCTTTACTGCTGACCACCGAAGCACGTGTCCTTGCCACTCACATGGGGCAAATTGTTGTCGTTGTCAATGCCGAAAACACCGTTCAATCCGCCGTAAAGCAAGCCATTTCAACCATTGAGTCCTGCCCGATCAAGATGATGGTCCTCAACCAAATCCGGACAGTCAAGGCAGATGGGTACGGCTATGGGTACGGCTATGGGTACGGACATGAAAAATAGCACCATCCTCCTGTCACGCACCACAGGACTAGTCATAGCGTGCCTGTGGACTAATGCAGCTATTGCCCAGGAGCCACCTGCCCTTAATTCAGGGACACAAAGTCAAGCTTTTGTTGTAGTCCCACGTTTCACTCTGACCGAGACATGGACAGATAACGTCGCGATTGGCGGCGGTCAAAACAACAAGGAAAGTGGCTTCATCACTCAACTTGCTCCCGGCATTCGTATCGACGCAAAAACGGCCCGACTGAAGGCTTACTTTGACTATGCATTGACGGGCATTTTCTACTCAACATCGTCGGCCAATAGCCAAACACAAAACGCTCTTAACACCTTTGGCACGCTTGAAGCGATATCAAACTGGATGTATCTGGACTTCAGTGGTCTTATCGCCCAGCAGGCGATTTCTGCATTTGGTGCACAGTCACCCAGCAACGCGAACGTCAACACGAATAGTACAGAAACATCGACCTATCGCCTCTCTCCTTATATCCGCGGGCAACTGGCTGGAGCTGCCGATTACTCGTTACGTTATACATGGTCGACCACTCAATCCAATGCCTCAGTCGCTTCCGATATAGAGCTTTCTAGCTGGGCTGGGCAATTACGTGGAAGCACCCCATTTCAGAACCTGAAATGGTCTATCGACGGAACCCAGCAGAATGCCAGCTATAGCCGTGGGCGAGCAACAGAGGCAGATCGATTATATGCGATTGGCACCTATACAATTGTTCCTCAATTCCGTGTCTCTCTAAGTGGTGGCCAGGAATCCAATAACTACGCATCGCAAAACGTTGAGGAAAAGTTAACTTATGGTTATGGCTTTGACTGGACACCGACCGAGCGTACCCAGATTTCAGCCTTCAAGGAACGTCGTTTTTTTGGTGACGGTCACCGATATAGCCTCAGTCACCGTTTTCCGTTAAGCAGCATTCGCTATTCAGACACCAAGGACGTATCGGTTCTACCGGATCAATTTTCATCGGTCGGGCTTGGTACCGTTTTCGACCTCTTTCGGCAAATTTGCAGCCAGCTACTCTCCAGTATTTATACCGACCCGAATCAACTGGAGCAAGCCGCCAACAGTTGTGCGATAGACCGCATAACTAGGGCAGGCATCCCTGCCAATACCCTGGCTACCAGCAGCTTTCTGAGTTCTCGCGCTACGGTGCAGCGCAGTCAACAACTTGCTCTGGCAGTCCAAGGGGCAAGAAACACACTTACTGTGCTATTCAACAGAAACGAGAACCAATCAATTCTGGCCTCGAGCACCGAGTTTGACGACTTCAACAATACGAACAACATTCGACAACGAGGTATTAGCGTTAACTTGTCGCATCAACTAAGCGCTATTTCGAGTCTGAACTTTATGGCATCCCGCCAGGAAAGCACAGGGACTGGAAATAGCACGCTAAAGGCCACGACCATGATGTACCAGGCTAGCCTCACATCAAAGCTTGGCGCCAAGACTAATGGTGGACTCACCATCCGCCATACGGAGTTCGATAGCACATCCAACCCTTACACCGAAAACGCACTCGTCGGCACCATTTCAGTAATTTTTTAGCACCATGTACAAGTCCTTCTACGGCTTGACCAGCAAGCCATTCCAGCTGAATCCTGACCCAGCCTTTTATTTTGGCAGCAAGCAACACCTCCGTGCGCAAGCCTACCTTGAGTATGGGATGCACCAAAACGAGGGCTTCATCGTGATCACGGGCGAAGTTGGCGCGGGAAAAACTACTATTGTGCGCGGACTGCTCGACAGTCTCGATCCTGAAAAGGTGGTTGCCGCCCAGTTGGTCAGTACCCAACTCGATGCCGACGATACGCTACGGCTTGTTGGCGCAGCATTTGGCCTGCGCACCAAAGATGTCGCCAAATCCGATGTCCTGATGTCGCTGGAGGCATTCCTGATCAGCATGACGGCCAAAGGCAAGCGCTGCCTTCTGGTTGTTGACGAAGCCCAGAATCTGACGGCCCGGGCAGTCGAGGAATTACGCATGCTCTCCAATTTTCAGTATGGCAACCAGGCCTTGCTGCAAAGTTTTCTCATCGGCCAACCGGAGTTCCGGCAAATCCTGCAAAGCCCGCACATGATGCAGTTTCGCCAACGAGTGATTGCGGCCTGCCACATTGGCCCGTTGGATGTCAGCGAAACTCAAGCCTATATCGAACACCGCCTGCATCATGCAGGTGCAACTGATTCGCCAAGCTTTACCTCTGGGGCTTATGAAACAATTTTCAAAGCTAGCAGCGGTATCCCTCGACGCATTAATTCCGTATGTGATCGGCTACTTTTGTTTGGTTTTCTCAATCATCAGAAGAGCTTCGATGTCGCCGATGTGGACGAAGTTGCCCGAGAGATATTTGAAGAGACCATTGGCGGCTCGACGCAGGTTCAGATGCAATATGCCTTGAATGATGGCATTGGGGTTTCGGCTCAACCAAACCCCTTGGCAACAGGAACTCTTGGCGAATACGCTCGTCCTCCTCATGAACTGCTAACCGTATTGAATGCCGAACATGTTGCCGAGCGCCTCGCAAGGTTGGAGTCAAGCCTGATACAACTTGAACGAATCAACGGCGCCACACTGCAACTTTTGCAGCAAGTTTTTGCTCATTCCAGCACGCTAACCACTTCTCAAAACAAGAATGAAAAATCAGATGCCTAACACTTGGCCTGCCGAGCTCGGCCCAGTAATTTGCGTGGTCGGCGCCCGCCCCAATTTCATGAAAATGGCGCCTATTCTGCGCGCCTTTGCTGCACATCAGCCAGCCATTCCCACACTGTTGGTGCATACCGGTCAACATTACGATCGGGACATGAACGATAAACTGTTCGAGGACTTGCGGCTCCCTCACCCTGACATCAATCTTGAGGTTGGCTCGGGTAGCCATGCCGTTCAAACAGCTGAGGTGATGCGCCGCTTTGAACCCGTTGTAGACGACAAGAAGCCTTCCTGTGTGTTGGTGGTCGGAGATGTCAATTCGACCTTGGCCTGCACGCTGGTTGCCGTCAAAAAAGGGATTCCGGTTGTTCATGTCGAAGCCGGGCTGCGCAGCTACGACCGCGCCATGCCAGAAGAAATCAACCGCGTCCTGACTGATCAGGTCGCTGATCTTCTTTACACTACAGAACGAAGCGCTGCCGACAATCTGGCGCGTGAGGGCATCGCAGGCGAGCGAATTCGCTTTGTCGGCAACGTCATGATCGATTCGCTGTTAAGCAACCGGGAGTTTGCCCGCAAGCCAGCTGATTGCCTGCAGGCAGCATGTATTGATCCGGCCTTGATCAGTGGATCACAGGGTTTCGGCATCGTCACCATGCACCGTCCGTCCAACGTTGATCACCCGGATGTGCTGGAATCCCTGCTCAATGTGTTGCGTGAAATCTCTGAATCAATTCCATTGGTTTTTGCGCTGCATCCACGCACCAAAGCCAATATTGCACGATTTGGCCTTGATCAGCTGATCAACGACACGCGGATGATCATGCTGCCCCCACAGGGCTATCTTGAAATGCTTGGTCTGATGTCCAATGCCCGCATCGTTCTCACAGACTCGGGTGGCCTGCAGGAAGAAACAACCGCCCTTGGCGTACCGTGCCTGACCATGCGCGAAAATACCGAACGCCCCATTACTGTCGACCAAGGCACCAACACCATGGTTGGGCGTGACGTCGATGCTATTCGCCGTCACTCCTCAGAGGTACTGGCCGGCCGAGGAAAAAGTGGGCGCGTACCCGAATTCTGGGATGGCCATGCAGCCGAACGCATTGCAGCAGACCTCGCTGGCTGGCTGATTGAGCATCAAGGGCGACGCTAATTGCCAACAATGACGAAGCCAATCGTTGCTCCGTGCAATGCGCTGACCATTGACGTCGAGGATTACTTCCAGGTTTCGGCATTCGCCCCGCATATTCCCCGCTCCGACTGGGCCATTCGCGAATGCCGCGTTGAACGCAACGTAGACTGCATTCTTGCCATGCTCGATAGGCATGGCACGAAAGGTACTTTTTTCACACTGGGCTGGCTCGCAGAACGTTATCCGGCGGTCGTTCGGCGCATTGTCGACAGTGGCCATGAACTGGCCAGCCATGGCTATGGCCACGAGCGAGCCAGCGATCAGACCCCGGAGAGTTTTTTTGCCGATATCAATCTTGCCAAGCTGATTCTCGAAGATCTCTCCGGCCATGAAGTGAAGGGTTATCGCGCCCCGAGCTTTTCAATCGGCGAGAAAAATTTGTGGGCCTTCGAATGTCTGGAGCGCGCTGGCTACCGCTACAGTTCAAGCATCTACCCGATTCGTCATGACCACTACGGCATGCCGAACGCGCCTCGCCACGCCCACGCCATTGGTGGCCTGGTCGAGATTCCCTGTACGACCCTACGCTTTCTCAACCGAAACTGGCCAGCCAGTGGTGGCGGCTACTTCCGGCTGATGCCCTACAGCCTGTCGCGATGGATGATCGAACGGATCAACCGGGTCGACCAGCTCCCGGCCGTGTTCTATTTTCATCCGTGGGAAGTGGACACGGGGCAACCCAGAATCCCCGGAATCAGCGCCAAGACGCGCTTCCGTCATTACGTCAATATTCACCGGATGGAGCAACGCCTGAATCGCCTGCTTGCCGATTTCACATGGGGCCGCATGGACAAACTATTTCTCGCCCCTGTTGGTAGCACCAATGGAGATTAAGCAGCTCACTCTGACAGATACGGCAAACGCGGTGCACTGGGATGCATTCGTTCTGGCCTGTCCGGACGCCACTTTTTTCCATCGAGCCGCCTGGCAAAGCATTCTCCGCAATGTCTTCCGCCACCCGACCTATTTTCTCTATGCCGAGGAGGATGGAAAAATAGAAGGGGTGCTACCACTAGCCCATATCAAGAGCCGGCTCTTTGGTAATTCGCTGATCGCCCTGCCTTTTGCCGTCTATGGCGGCGTTGCGGCCACCACACCGGAAGCCGCAACAGCGCTCGAGCAGGAAGCCCAGTCGCTGGCACGCAAGCTGGACGTCGATCATCTAGAATTTCGCAATATCCAACCCCGGCACGCTGATTGGCCAACCCAGGATCTCTACGTCACTTTCCGCAAAGCAATCCTGGCTGACGTGGAGGCCAATATGCAGGCCATTCCGCGCAAGCAACGGGCGATGGTTAGAAAAGGCATCAACAATGGTCTTGTTTCCACGGTCGACCGGAAATCTGACCGATTTTTCAAACTGTTTGCCGACAACGTACACCGGCATGGTACGCCAGCCCTACCCAAGCGCTATTTCGATACCCTGCTCCAGGTCTTTGGCGACGACTGCGAAATCCTTACGGTCACCACACCCGAAGGCAAACCGCTCAGTAGTGTCCTCTCCTTCTATTTCCGCGACGAAGTCCTGCCCTACTATGCTGGGGATGACGAGACGGCCCGCAACTTCGCCGCCAACGACTTCAAGTACTGGGAACTGATGCGTCGCAGTTGTGAACGCGGTTTCAAGGTTTTCGACTACGGCCGCAGCAAAGTGGGCACCGGCCCCTATTCATTTAAGAAAAACTGGGGCTTCGAGCCGCAAGCACTGCATTACGAGTATTGTCTCTACAAGCGCGACAGCATTCCGCAGAACAACCCGAACAATGCCAAGTACAAACTGCTGATTGAAACCTGGCGGCGCATGCCGATTGGCTTGGCCAATCTTATCGGCCCGCACATCGTGCGTAATCTGGGCTGAACATGGGGAACATTCTCTTCCTCGTCCATCGTCTGCCCTACCCCCCCAACAAAGGGGACAAAGTTCGCTCCTTTCATTTGCTCAAGCATCTGGCAGAAAGGCACCGTGTTTTCCTCGGCACCTTCGTCGATGACCCGGATGACATACAGCACATCGAGACCGTTCGCACCTATTGCAGCGATCTGTATGTAGCCCGACTGGAACCAAGGTTTGCCAAGCTGCGTAGCCTTAATGGATTACTTGCCGACGATCCGCTAACCCTTCGCTACTACCGTGATGTCAGGTTGCAGGACTGGGTCGACAACACCTGCCGACATAGAAATATCGACGCAGCGGTCATTTTTTGCTCAGCGATGGCCCAATATATTGAATCCATCCCCCGGCTACCGACCATCGTTGATTTTGTCGATGTCGATTCGGCCAAATGGACGCAATACGCGCCAAACCATCGCTGGCCCATGTCGTGGCTATACCGGCGAGAGGGCCAAAAACTGCTGGCTTACGAGCGCGATGTCGCGGCCCGTGCCGCCCGATCATTTTTTGTTACAGAGGGCGAAGTCGAACTTTTCACTCGACTGGCCCCCGAGTGTGCGGTACGAGTCGAACCAGTCTGCAACGGGGTGGATGCCGATTACTTTGCCCCCGATGAAAACCGCGCCTCGCCCTTCGCTGCCAACGAGACTCCCGTGGTATTCACCGGCGCCATGGACTATCTGCCGAATATCGATGCGGTACGTTGGTTTGTCGCCGACATGTTGCCCCTGCTATGCGAACGATGGCCACAACTACGTTTCTACATCGTCGGCCGCAGTCCTACGGCGGAGGTTATGGCCCTGGGCAATGAAAGCGTCACTATCACCGGCACGGTTCCCGATGTTCGCCCCTACCTCCAGCACGCGGCGGTAGTCGTCGCACCGCTACGCATCGCCCGCGGCATCCAGAACAAAATCCTCGAAGCAATGGCCATGGCCCGGCCCGTCGTGGCTTCCAGTGAATGCGCTGGTGCGGTCGACGCCGATTTTGACCTGGAATTGAAAACAGCAACGACTCCGGCTGACTTCATCGCTGAAATCAACGCACTGTTGCAGGATCCCGAACGCTGCGCCAGCATCGGCAAGGCAGCCCGCCAAAGAGTAATTGCACGATATAGCTGGGAGGCCCATCTCGGCAGCATCGACCAATACCTGCCCGCCTCCCAGGAGGTCACCACATGAACAGCCAGTCCAATTGGAAGCCGACCTTGGTCGCAATCGCACTGATCCTCCTCTGGATCGGCTATTGGTACTGGGATACTTTGGAGGCGATGGCGCAGATCTGGTGGCGCTCTGAAACCTACGCCCATGGACTCATCGTGCCACCTATTGCTCTGTGGCTCATCTGGAGAGACTGGCAGCGGCCTGCTGCGCTTTCCCCGCATCCCACCCTCTGGTTTGCCGTCCCGCTCGCCGGCTTCGTTTTCCTCTGGCTGCTGGGCGACCTAACCGCAGTCAACGCCCTGACCCAGTTTGCCGTCATTGGCATGATCGCGATCGCGATCATGGGCTTGGTTGGCAGGCCAATCAGCAAGATTCTGGCGTTCCCGCTACTCTTTCTGTTTTTTGCAGTCCCGGTCGGCGACTTCCTGCTGCCGCGCCTGATGGAGTGGACCGCAGACTTTACCGTGCTGGCCCTGCGCTTGACCGGCATACCTGTTTTTCGCGAAGGGCAGAACTTCGTCATCCCCAGCGGCCACTGGTCTGTCGTCGAAGCCTGCAGCGGCGTCCGTTATCTGATCGCGTCGCTTACGGTCGGCACTCTTTACGCCTATTTAACCTATACCTCACTTAAGCGTCGCCTGATTTTCATTCTCGTTTCGCTGCTCGTTCCGATTCTGGCCAACTGGCTTCGTGCCTACATGATCGTTATGCTGGGCCACCTTTCCGGCAACAAACTCGCGGCCGGGGTAGACCATCTGATCTACGGCTGGGTCTTTTTTGGGGTGGTCATCGTCATCATGTTTGCAATTGGTGCCCGCTGGGCTGAACAACCAGTTCATGCCGCCCAGCCCGCCACGTCGACCGCAAGCAGCGATTACCAGAAACCGCTGCAAGCCTGGGTGACCACGCTCATTCTCACCCTCATTCTCGCCGCCGGCCCCCTCTACGAGAAGCGACTCCAGCAGGCCAACACCGACGTAGTCATCAACCTTTCGCTACCAACCGCCGTCGGATCCTGGCACGCCGAGGCCCCCGTCACTGACTGGCAACCTCAATTCGCCAGTCCGTCGGTGGAGCGGCACTCGGCTTACCGCAACCAGGGTGGTCAGGTTGGTCTCTACATCGCCTACTACCAAAACCAGAACTACGAGCGCAAGCTGGTGACCTCGACCAACGTGCTTGTTACGTCAAATGACCCGGTCTGGCAAATCGTGGCAAATCGTCAGACAAATGCGAACTTCGGCGGCAGCGAATTGGCCGTTCGAGAGGCGGAACTGTTAAAGAAACAGGGCGTTGCTGATGAGCGCTACGTCGTCTGGAGCGCGTACTGGATCAACGGGCACCTCACCGCTAGCGACATCCAAGCAAAGTGGCTGACCGCATGGGCAATGCTCTCTGGGCACGGCGACGACAGCGCCGCCATCATCTTCTACGCCCCCAAAAACTCGGCTGCCAAGGATCTGCAAGCCTTCGTCAACGAGGCTGGCGACGAAATCCTGCACAGTCTGAACGAGGCACGGCCGAAATGAGCGATGGGCGTCCCCTCGTCGCCCACATCATGCACCGCTTCGACACAGGCGGTCTTGAAAACGGCGTCGTCAATCTGATCAACCATATGCCGGCCGATGCCTATCGCCATGCCGTCATCGCGCTTACCGAAGTCACCGACTTCAAGAAGCGCATCAACCGACCTGATGTCCAGTTTTTTGCCCTGAACAAGCCCCCAGGGCATGTACTCTGGATCTATCCGCAGATTTACCGACTATTCCGCCAACTCCAGCCCGCGATCGTGCACACCCGTAACCTGGCCGCGCTGGAAGCCACCGTGCCGGCCTGGGCAGCCCGCGTACCGGCCCGCATCCATGGCGAGCATGGCCGGGACGTTGGTGACTTCGATGGCACGAACAAGAAATGCCAATGGATTCGGCGGATTTACAGCCCGTTCGTGAAACATTACATAGCCCTGTCCCAAGATCTCGCGCACTATCTAACCAATCCCGTTGGCATTGGTGCAAAGCGCGTGACGCAAATCTATAACGGTGTGGACGCTACCCGTTTCCATCCCGCAACTCAGCGGCAACACATTCCTGGCTCCCCGTTCAATGAAGCCGGGCTCTGGCTCATCGGCACCGCTGGCCGCATGCAGACCGTCAAGGATCAAACCAATCTGGCGCATGCCTTCGTTCAGGCCATCAAAACCGAACCTTCACTGAGTGGACGCCTGCGTCTGGTCATGGTCGGCGACGGCCCATTGCGCCTCGAATCACTGGCCATACTGGAAGCGGCCGATCTCACCGAACTCGCCTGGTTGCCCGGGGAACGCAACGATATTCCAGACATCATGCGCGGACTTGATTGTTTCGTTCTGCCTTCGCTCGGCGAAGGCATCTCCAACACCATCCTTGAAGCCATGGCCTGCGGGCTACCGGTGATCGCCACCGCTGTCGGCGGCAACCCGGAACTGGTCCAGGAGGGGGGCACCGGCCATCTGGTCCCGGCGGCGAATCCCGGCGCCCTCGCCCGAGCCATTATCGATCTCGCCCAATCCCCGGAAAAAGCCCGGGCCATGGGATATGCCGGACGCAAGCGCATTGAGGCACAATTCAGTATGACCGCCATGATAAACAGCTACCAGAAGATCTACGACCACCTGCTGGGCAGAATGTCACGGTCGACCGGAAATTAACCCCAAAAACCAAATTACGAGAAACCCATGTGCGGCATCACCGGCATCTTTGACACCCGAGGCAAACGCGACATCGATCGTGCGGTATTAAATCGCATGAACGAAGCGCAGTTCCATCGCGGCCCCGACGAAGGTGGTCTGCATATCGAACCCGGCGTCGGGCTCGGCCACCGGCGCCTATCGATCATCGACCTGTCTACTGGTCAGCAACCGCTCTACAACGAGGACAGCAGCGTCTGCGTTGTTTTCAACGGCGAAATCTACAACTATCAGGAACTCATCCCCGAACTGCAGACACTCGGCCACCACTTTCATACCCGTAGCGACACCGAAGTCATCGTGCACGCATGGGAGTCTTGGGGTGAGCGCTGCGTCGATCGCTTCCGCGGCATGTTCGCCTTCGCGCTGTGGGACCGCAATCGAGAAACGCTCTTTCTCGCTCGCGATCGCCTCGGCGTCAAACCGCTGCACTACGCTCTGCTCGATGACGGCACGTTTCTCTTCGGCTCCGAACTCAAATCGATCCTCGCCCACGGCGGCCTCAAGCGCGACATCGACCCCTGCGCCGTTGAGGAATATTTTGCCCTCGGCTACGTCGCCGAACCGCGCGCCATCTTCAAACAAGCAAAAAAACTCCCACCTGCGTGTACTTTGCTCTTGCGTCGAGGCCAACCGGTCGGCGAACCACGCGAATACTGGGACGTCCGCTTTACCCTCGACAACCCTATCAGCGATGCCGACGCCCGTGCCGAACTGACCCATCGCCTGGAAGAATCGATAAAACTCCGGATGATCTCGGAAGTGCCGCTCGGCGCGTTTCTCTCCGGCGGCGTCGACTCCAGCGCCGTGGTGGCCATCATGGCCGGCCTGTCGGCCAACCCAGTCAACACCTGCTCAATCGGTTTCTCCGATCCCGCTTTCAACGAATCCGAATTCGCCAAAATGGTAGCCGACCGCTACCACACCAACCACCACCTCGACATCGTCGAAAGCGACGACTTCGATCTCATTGACACCCTGGCCAAACTCTACGACGAACCCTACGCCGACAGTTCAGCCATCCCAACCTACCGCGTCTGCCAGCTTGCCCGTAAGCATGTCACTGTCGCGTTATCAGGCGACGGGGGAGACGAGAGCTTCGGCGGCTATCGCCGCTATCGGCTGCATATGATGGAAGAAAAGATGCGCTCGGCCTTGCCGCTCGGCCTGCGCCGCCCACTGTTTGGCACGCTCGGCAAACTCTATCCGAAAGCCGATTGGGCACCGCGAGTCCTCCGGGCCAAGACCACTTTCGAAGGCCTGGCACGCAACTCCGTGGAAGCCTATTTCCACTCCGTGTCAATCCTGCGTGCACCGATGCGCGACCGCCTGTTCAGCGCCCAATTCAAGTCCGAGCTAGGCGGTTATGATGCCCTCAAGGTATTTACCGATCATGCCGCCAAGGCCGACACCAGCGACCCGCTGGCGCTGATCCAATATCTTGATCTAAAGACCTACTTGATCGGTGACATCAACACCAAGGTCGACCGCGCCAGCATGGCTCACTCGCTCGAAGTGCGCGAACCATTGATGGACCACAAGCTGATCGAATGGCTGGCCACCCTGCCCTCGACACAAAAGATCCGCAGTCAGGAAGGCAAGTATCTACTGAAGAAAAGTATGGAGCCGCTTCTGCCGAACGACGTTCTCTACCGCCCAAAGATGGGCTTTTCGGTGCCGCTCGCACGCTGGTTCCGCGGCCCGCTCAAAGCGCGCGTACAGGAAGCCATCCTCGGGTCGCGGCTGGCCGACACCGGCTGGTTCAACCGTAGCTACCTGGAAGAATTGGTCCGCGACCACAGCAATGGTAGCCGCGACTACAGCGCATCTATCTGGACCATACTGATGTTCGAAGCCTTCCTGCGCAATGTTATGGAACAAGGTGAAGCTGCATGATTCGCGTGCTCCACGTCCTCGACCATTCGATTCCCCTGCACAGTGGCTACACTTTCCGCACCGCCGCGCTATTACGCGAGCAGCGCGCCTTGGGTTGGGAAACCTTTCACCTAACCTCACCAAAGCAAGGCGAGACCTCCGCTCCCTTCGATGACGTCGATGGTCTGCGCTTCTATCGCACGCCAATAGCCAAGGGAACCTTGGCCAGAATCCCCCTGGGCAAGGAACTGGCCTTGATGAAGAAGCTGGAAGCCAGGCTTGAAGAAGTTGCACGCGAAATTCGCCCGGACATCATTCACGCCCATTCCCCCGTACTCAATGCCCTGCCGGCAATCAAGGTCGCCCGCAAATTTGGCATCCCCGTCGTTTACGAAATCCGTGCCTTCTGGGAAGACGCCGCCGTCGACCATGGCAGTACCCACGAAGGCAGCCTGCGCTATCGGGCCACCCGCAAGCTTGAGACCCGAGCCATCCAGAAGGTCGATCATGTCTTCACTATTTGCGAAGGTCTGCGCGCGGACATCGTGGCGCGCGGCATACCCGCCGCCAAGGTGACAGTGATTCCGAACGCTGTCGATGTCGATTCCTTCATGCTGGCGAGCCCGCCCGACCCGCAACTTCTGGAAAAATGGGGGCTGACTGGAAAAACCGTAATCGGTTTCATCGGCTCCTTCTACGCCTACGAAGGCCTCGACCTGCTGCTCGATGCCCTGCCAGAATTGATCCGCCAGCGCCCGGAAGTACGTGTATTACTGGTCGGCGGCGGTCCTCAGGAGGCCAATTTGCGCCAACAGGCCGAACGGCTCGGCCTCGCCAATCATGTCATCTTCACTGGCCGTGTGCCGCACAAAGAGGTCGGGCGCTACTACGACCTAATCAACGTACTGGCCTACCCGCGCCACCCGATGCGCCTGACCGAACTGGTCACGCCACTCAAGCCACTCGAAGCCATGGCCCAAGGCCAACTATTCGTCGCTTCCGACGTCGGCGGCCACAAGGAACTGATCGAACATAACAACACCGGCATTCTATTCGAGGCCGGCAATGGTGGCGCCCTGACCGAAGCACTGCTGGCCTTGCTCAACGACCGTCAACGGTGGCCGGAACTGAAGGCGAACGGCAGGCATTTCGTCGAAGCAATGCGCAACTGGCGGAATAGCGTGGCCAACTATGTCACCCCGTACCAACAACTCATCGGCCCAAAAAACTGAATGAGCCATCCGAAACCGCCGCACATCGTGGTTCTGTCCAGCCTATTTCCGAGCAGTTTGCAGCCGGGAGCTGGTCTGTTCATCCGCGAGCGCATGTTTCGCGTCGCCCGACAATTGCCCATCACCGTCGTTGCACCAACCCCATGGTTCCCTCTGCAGAGACTGATCCGCCGCTTCAAGCCGCACTTCCGCCCCGGCGCCCCGGCCTATGAAAAACAGTTTGGCATCGACGTCTGGTTTCCACGCTTCCTGTCGATGCCCGGCGTATTCAAGAAACTCGACGGCCTGATGATGGCCCTGTGTACCCTTCCGCGCATGCGCCGACTAAAAAGCGCCGGCCGCTTGGATATTATTGATGCCCATTTCGCCTACCCTGACGGCTATGCTGCCAGCCTGTTAAGCCGCTGGCTGCAGGTGCCGTATACGATCACGCTGCGCGGCACCGAAACCCGGCACATTCAGGACTCCCGATTCGCCGGCCTACTTCTGCAGGCCGTTAGACGTGCTGCGCTGGTATTTTCGGTATCCGAATCCCTGCGCCAGTTGCTGATCGCCCACGGGGCCAGTCCACAGCAGATCGAAGTCGTAGGCAATGGCGTGGATACTGCCCGCTTCACCCCGCGGGACAGGGCCTCGTGTCGCGATGCGCTCGGCATTTCCGCTCAGGCACAAGTCCTGGTCTCGATGGGCGGACTGGTCCCACGCAAAGGATTCCACCGCATCATCGAATTATTGCCGCAGATCCGAGAACACTTCCCGGACTTGATCCTCCTCGTGGTCGGCGGAGCCTGTGCCGAAGGCAACAACCGCCCGCAACTCGAGCAGCAAGTAAAAACCCTCAAATTGGAAGACTGCGTCAGATTTCTCGGCCCGCGGCCACCGGACGAATTATCGGCGATCCTCTCGGCCGCTGACGTGTTTGTGCTGGCGACCAGCAACGAAGGCTGGGCAAACGTCTTTCTGGAAGCCATGTCCTGTGGACTACCGGTGGTCACCACCGACGTCGGTGGCAACAAGGAGGTCGTCAGCGACAACAGCCTAGGAATCGTCGTCCCCTTTGGCGACAGAGAAGCCCTTCGGCTCGCGGTTGCAACCTCGCTGCAACGTGATTGGGATAAAAAGCAGATTCGCCGCTACGCGGAACAAAATGCTTGGGATGAACGCGTGGAAAGGCTAAGCGGCCGTTTTTGGCACATCGCTAATGAAGCAAGAGGACAACATGAGTGACCTTTACACAAAACTGGTGTCCGGCTTGATCTTCCCAATCCACGAACAGCTCAAGCATCACAGCACGGTTGCCGTACGTAGGCACCTCGAGGAATCTCAGTGGTGGTCGCCCGATCGTCTGGCGGCGCTACAATTGGACCGCCTGCGCCAACTACTAACCCAGGCGCAGAACCACGTTCCCTACTACCGCGAGCTTTTCGCCAAACTGAATTTCGACATACGCACCATAGCCTCGCTGGACGACCTGCAACGTCTACCCTTCCTGACCAAGGCCATCATCCGGCAGAACCAGGAGCAGCTCAAAGCCGATAACGCCGAACATCTTGCCCGCTTCAACACTGGTGGATCGTCCGGCGAACCACTGATCTTCTTCATCGGCAACGAGCGCATCAGCCACGATGTCGCTGCCAAATGGCGTGCAACTCGCTGGTGGGACGTAGATATCGGCGACTCCGAGATCGTGGTCTGGGGCAGCCCGATCGAACTAACCTCGCAAGATCGCGTGCGCCAGATTCGCGACCGCCTGCTGCGGACCCGCCTGCTGCCTGCATTCGAGATGAACGAGGCCAATCTCGACGGCTTCGTCGACACCATCCGCGCCACCCGGCCAGCTATGCTGTTCGGCTATCCATCCTCACTGTCACTGATCGCACGCCATGCCGAAAAGCGTGGCAAGACAATGAACAAGCTAGGCATCAAGGTAGCCTTCGTCACCTCGGAACGACTCTACGACCATCAACGCGACGACATCGCTCGCGTCTTCGGCTGCCCTGTTGCCAACGGTTACGGTGGCCGCGATGCCGGCTTCATCGCCCACCAGTGCCCGCAGGGTGGCATGCACCTGACTGCCGAAGACATCATCGTCGAAATCGTCGACAAGGACGGCAAGTCAGTACCCAAGGGTGAAGCCGGCGAAGTCGTTGTCACCCATCTGGCCACTGGTGAATTTCCCTTCATTCGCTACCGCACCGGCGACGTTGCCGTGCTCTCCGCCAAGTCTTGTGCCTGTGGCCGCGGCCTGCCGATGCTGGATGAAATCCAAGGTCGCACCACCGATTTCGTCGTCGCCACTGACGGCACCATCATGCATGGCTTGGCCGTTGTCTATCCGATCCGTGACATTCCCGGCATCGCCTCGTTCAAGGTGGTACAGGAGACGCTGCAACGCATCGTCGTCCACATCGTACCGGGCGACAATTGCGGCCCCGATGTCGAAGCTCTGATCTCGACGGGTATAAAAGCCCGGTTGGGGAAAAGTGTCGATGTCGAGGTATTGCGCGTCGGCGATATTCCCCGGGAGAAATCGGGAAAATATCGTTATGTACAAAGCCTGGTCACCGGGAGTTAATGGATGCCACACAGCCAACTGGCCAATCCAGAATGCCCGCTCGGATCGGACTCGAGGCAACAGGGCATTGCCAGCCCGAAACAGCGCCTGACATCCCTGATTTCTGGCAATTTTGGCACCCACCGGGGACTGATCAGAATGCTGCTCGGCGAGACTGAATACCTGGCTGGCCGGGTGAATCAGTTTCTCCAGCCCGATCTCGCCGCAACGCAACGGGTAGTATTCGTCTGTCTCGGCAACATCAATCGCAGCGCCTTTGCCGAAGGAGTTGCCACCTCCAACGGACTCAACACCGCTTCAATCGGTCTGTCGACCTCCACCGGCAATCCGGCCTTCCATATGGCCATCGATACCGCCCAGCATTTCGGCATCGATCTGCAAGCGCACCGCGCTACCGACTTCACCGACTACGAATATCGACCGGGCGACCTGCTGCTGGCCATGGAAATTCGCCATGCCCATCGCCTGACCAGCCTAGGGATTCCGCAAGAGGCCATCGCCCTGCTTGGTCATTGGGCGACACCGCATCGTATTCATATTCACGATCCACACACCCTTTCCAGCGCCTACTTCCGGACCTGTTTCAGCCTGATTCACTCCGCTGTGCGGGAGCTGGCCATGGATTGCCGAAAAACGGGCAGCCCGTGTGTCGCCACATGAACGTCCACCTGACCTTCGACATCGAGGTCTGGTGCAACGGCTGGACCAATCTCGACAGTGAATTCGCCAGTTGTTACCCACGTTACGTCTACGGCCATTCGAAGCACGGCGACTATGCCCTGCCAAAAACCCTCGAAATCCTCAACCGCCACGGCTTGCGCGGCGTTTTTTTTGTCGAGCCCCTGTTCTCGTCAAGGTTCGGAGCCCGCTATCTGGAACAGATTGTCCGCCTGATCGACGATGCAGGCCAGGAAGTACAGCTTCATCTGCACCCGGAGTGGACGGACGAAATCAATCCGTCAATTCTCTCTAACGTTTCCAGCAAACGGCAACACCTCACCTACTACTCCCTAGAGGAGCAAACAGCACTGATCCACCACGCCAAGACTCTGTTGGAAAACGCCTTGGGCAAGCCGGTATCGGCCTTCAGGGCTGGTAGCTATGCGATCAACGAAGACACCTTCCTGGCCTTGGCCACTAACGGGATTGCTATCGATTCCAGCATTAACCGCTGTTACGACATCAGCGCACCGGATCTTGTCTGCAAGCATGGAGCGACAGCCCCATTTGCTATCAATGGGGTTATTACTTATCCGGTGACCGTTTTCCGCGATGGCTTTGGACGGGAAAGGCCAGCCCAGATTGGCGCCTGCGGCTTCGGTGAAATGCGCCAGGCACTCGAGTCCGCCTGCGAAAAGGGATACGGCGACTTCGTGATCGTTTCGCATAATTTCGAAATGCTCAAGCCCGGTCGCATGGATCCAGATTTTGTGGTGGTGCGACGCTTTGAACGACTATGTCGTTTTTTGGCCGAGAACCTGAATGCAATGCCTGTCAATAGCTTCACAGGTCAAGCGAGTACAGCATTGTCCATCGGAAGAGACCACTTGCCGCAAACTGGTATGTCTTCCACAGCTTGGCGGCTAGCTGAGCAGGTTGCCCGGAGGATGCTCGGATGACTGTTTCACGCTCGGAAACTACGATTACTCCTTGTGTTGTTCTAGGACTAGAAACCCAAATTGGCTTGGGGATCGTTCGGGAGCTTGGACGCTCTGGCATTCCAGTCATCGGAATTGCTCAATCGGAATCTGCAATCGGACTGAGATCCCGTTATCTAACACGCGGAATTGTTGTAGATCAGCCACGGAGTGATGAATTACTACAATGCCTTCAACGATTGGGGGAGGAGTATTGTGAAGCCTCGCTCATCGCAGTATCCGAGACCAATCTAAACTGGCTATTGAGTAACCGCTCCCGTTTGGGTCGTTTACGCCCGGTATTACCAAGACTTGAGGCCTTAGAGATTGTCCTCGACAAGCAGAAGACCTTAAC
The DNA here is from genome assembly GCF_059420025.1 of Azonexus sp. GW821-FHT04F04. NCBI lineage: Bacteria > Pseudomonadati > Pseudomonadota > Betaproteobacteria > Rhodocyclales > Azonexaceae > Azonexus > Azonexus sp. GW821-FHT04F04. Next base: position 152,929 of record NZ_JBWKSX010000006.1, read on the forward strand.
AATCGCCAAGGAAATCGGAATTCAAGTGCCGCTTTCGGCGGAGCCGCAGTCCATTGACGATTTTGATGCTTTGGCCGAAAAATTCAGCTATCCGGTAGTGCTCAAATGGAAAGATCCCAACAGTATTGGCCCCTTGCTATCGCAGTACAAAATTCCAATGCTCAAGGCTGAATATGCCCAGAATGCTGTTGAACTGAGGACGATCGGACAGCGCTATGCGAAGATTGGAAAATGGCCACTCGTTCAGGAATACTGCGCAGGAACAGGGCTAGGCCAGTTTTTTTACATGCATAATGGCAAAGCCTTGCGCAGATTTCAACACCTCCGTATTGCCGAATGGCCCCCCGAGGGGGGATTTTCTAGCGTCTGCGACAGCATTCCCATCACTGAGCATACCGAGCTACAAGAACAATCGATCGCTCTACTCCGTGCTATAGGCTGGGAGGGAGTGGCTATGGTCGAGTATCGTTTTGACTCGCTAAGCAAGCGTGCAGTCCTCATGGAGATCAATGGTCGTTTCTGGGGCAGTTTCCCGCTGGCGGTTCAGTGCGGAGCCGGCTTTGCTCTACTCGCACACTACATACAAGGCCAGGGAAAGGTTCCCAATCTTGGAGAGCTATCTAACCAACGCCGCTGTCGCATGGTAGGAACTGAAGTTAAGCGTCTGTTCCGCATCCTATTGCAACCTTCGAAGATTCGAGATCCATATTTCGAGAAGAATCCGATCCACGAAATATCGCGGTTTGTCATCGATTTTTTCAAACCGAACGTGTGCTATTACCTATGGTCAGCTGACGATCCAGGCCCATTCTTCAAGGATCTTCACAACATGGTATTTCGCCGCGGCTGACAAACCACATTTGGGATGACACTCACTCAAATTTCGTCACTCAGCATCATATTGTCATGCTGAACTCGTACGTCTTTGATGCCCCTATTACCAATGACTAAACCACGGTTACTGATCTTGTTGCTGGCCATTGTTTGCCTAAGTGCTCTCACCCAGTCTGTAGCGTTATACGGCCCGCAGGTCATAGATGGGCCAGACATAAAGATTCACTACAGATGGGCCCTCCAGTTCGCATCCGCTCTCTCGGAAGGGGTGTGGTATCCACGCTGGGCATCCTACAGCTATTTCGGCCTAGGAGACCCGACTTTTCTCTACATTCATCCTCTCTTTTACTACGCCGTCGCAGCCGTAAATATCGTGATAAACGATGTTTGGCTTGCCATATTGACCATTGGGGCTATGAGTTCAGCGGTTGCAGCAGCCGCGACCTATTGGATTGCACAAAGAAATACATCGAAGGGTATGGCGCTGGTCGCGGCTTGTGCAATGGCGTTATCGCCATATGCGTTTCATCTGGCCCACTACCAGCAGTTTCTTCCCATGCACTTTGCGATGCCGGCACTAGTTCTATTCCTTGGCGTGATCTCATCGAACAGGATGCGATATCGCGTGCCCCTTATTGCGGTAAGCCTTGCCTTGCTTGTGATGTCCCATGTGCTGGTTGCATTCATGGCTCTGGTTTGTACTGCTGCCGTGATTCTCTGGCGAGCGCTACGGGAGCGGAATCTCGCTATCAACCAATTTCTCCAACATGCCACCGGGGTGCTTCTCGGCTTGGCATTATCAGCCATGTATCTATTCCCGGCGCTTACTACTCAGCATCTGGTTTCCCCTGCGGGATGGTACGTGCCAATCCATCTAGACTGGCACAATGCCTTTCTCCTACAGTATTTCACGCTTCCTGACTTTGGATTCCGCTGGTTTCATCTACAGTGGTCCATCCCGCTCCTAACTGTATTCGCATGTGGCCTTTCTGGGATTTTTCTCTGGGTAGGCCGTTCAAATATTACTGATAGTTGGCACAAGGCAGCCGAAATGCTCGTTGTCGCTATTTTTGCCCTTCTCCTGGGTTCCGAATTCTCATATTCCGTTTGGGATCATGTTGAGACTCTGCGTAGGCTGCAGTTCCCGTTGCGGTTCCTTCAGGTTGCGTGCGTTGCCTCAATTTTTGCGCTCGTCTGGTCAGCAGCCGGAATCGAAAAAGCCAGGGCAAAGATGGTTTCGGTTTCTATTACTCTCTTTCTTGTGGGAAGTTTGGCAATGCTCTTTGCCCTGGAGCGCCAATTTTCGATCGAGGCCAAACCAGCGCTAACAGTAGCGGCTCCCGGAAACGCCCAAAGAGGACAGCCAGAAATGAAACCAGCATCAGCTGGTGGTGCATGGCGGGCGTATCTCGATCAAGGTGGGTGGAAAGCGGAATGTATTACCAAAAGCGTGATTTGTAGCCAGACTGTCGAGAGAACCCATCACAAGATATGGACAGTTGAGGCGCAGGAAAATGTTCAGGACATCCACCTGCCGATATTCTGGTTTCCCGGCTGGGCTTTCTTGGTAAATGATCGGCTTGTGACACCAGTTGTTGATTCCGCCAATGGTCTGCCACTGTTGGCAATTGCTCCGGGACGAACCACAATCGAGGCTAGATGGACTGGCATTCCTCAAGAACGCGTTGGTGAGGCCATATCATTGGCGGCAGTTTTAGCACTAGCAGGGCTGCTATTCACTATCCGATGTCGTGCCAAGAATGATGGTGATCGCAATGTGGCGTGAATTCCTCAAATTCGCCAACAGCGGGGCAATCGGTACACTGGCTCATTATTCCGTGCTTTGGATTCTTGTGGACCTGACGGGCACCCATCCTGTCGCGGCCTCCACGGCGGGAGCTCTGACCGGCGCTGGAGTCAACTACTTTCTTAACTACCACTGGACGTTCAAAAGCCGCTTGCCACACTCGCGGACTATGCCACGTTTCTTTGCAATCGCCATGTTCAGCCTCGTCTTGAATACTTTTCTGATGGCGATACTGATCTCACTAGGAACACTGCATTACATGGTGGCTCAGCTAGCTTCAACAACAATTTGTTTGGTGGTTAATTATTTTGCGAGCCGATTTTGGGCTTTTGGGGGTAATTCATGACGACTTCAAAATATGTTGTTGAGCGCGAGCAAAGTCCACTTTGTATATCCGTTGTTGTGCCTGCATACAACGAAGAGGAGGTGCTTCCAGAATTGCATCGCCGCTTGCAAGCGGTATTGTCGCAACTAACAACGAACTACGAAATTGTCTACGTCAATGACGGGAGCCGGGATCGGACTCTGGAGATAATGCGAGAGCTCAAAGAAGCTGACTCACACGTAGGCTACGTAAACCTAAGCAGAAATTTTGGCAAAGAGATTGCAATGACCGCTGGGCTTGACCTGGCGCGAGGTGATGCTGTGGTGGTCATTGATGCCGACCTGCAGGACCCGCCCGAACTAATTCCCAAACTGCTTGAAGGTTGGAAAGAAGGGTTTGACGTCGTTTATGCACGTCGCGTAAGCAGAGCCGGTGAAACTTGGCTAAAGAAAGCCACCGCAAGAGCCTTTTACAGGATAATCCAGCGTATCGGACCAGTCAGCATTCCTGAGGATGTCGGTGATTTTCGGCTCATGAGTCGCCGTGCGGTCGATGCGCTTAAGCAAATTCGTGAACGACATCGCTTCATGAAAGGTTTATTTGCCTGGATCGGATTTCCTCAAAAAGCAATTGATTACCAGCGCGATGCACGTTTCGCAGGAGTGACGAAATGGAACTACTGGAAACTATGGAATTTTGCGATAGAGGGCATCACATCATTCAGCATCGCCCCCTTGAAGATCTCCACCTATGCCGGGCTTCTGGTCGCAGCCCTCGCCTTCATATATGCAATTTGGGTCATTTATAAAACTTTGATTTTTGGCGACCCAGTTCAAGGCTATCCGTCCCTTATGGTAGTAGTTCTCTTCCTTGGAGGAGTCCAGTTGGTCGGCATCGGATTGCTTGGAGAATACCTCGGCAGAATGTTCGTCGAGACCAAGTACCGTCCGTTGTACTTATTGGACGAAGTAGTTCCCGCCCCTGCATTAATTTGCACAAATCAGAAAGGCCCGATCAAAATTATTGAGGCTAATGCTTCCGCATTTCCTTGTGACATATCGTGACCGCATGACCAGCTTGAATATTCAGACAGAGCGGAATTTGATGAGCCGATGGTTTTCTCTATACCTTGATATCGTTAGGCTCCTGGCAGCAGGTTTTGTGGTGTATGCCCACTCCAATGTCCGATTTCTATATCCAGAAAAACTGCCTCTCGCGGAATATGCACACTCGGCGGTAACAGTATTTTTTGTTCTTTCCGGCTATGTCGTTGCATTTGTTGTCGATCGCAGAGAGAACACGCCGATTAGCTATGCAGCCAGTCGTGCATCAAGAATTCTTTCTCTTTCCATTTTTGCGGTACTGCTTACCCCCATTATTGATTCGCTAGGACGTAGTGCCGCTCCTGAGTTGTATTCAAAACTGATTCCTTCGGATTATCTTCTCGTAAGAATTGTGGCGAGCTTGGTCTTTCTTGCCGAGCTTTGGACAATATCCATCACAACATTCTCCAACGTTCCCTACTGGTCTTTAAACTACGAGGTTTGGTACTACGTCCTGTTTGGAATTTACTGCTTTGTAGAAACATCCCGGCGGTGGATGCTGATCGGCATCATTTGCATCATTCTCGGCCCCAAGATCGTTCTCATGGCGCCATGCTGGTTGGCCGGTGTTTTAGCATATCGCTGGAAGCTTCCGCTGAAGGCGCTAGGGACGTGGAGTGCTGTCGCCCTCTGGATTATCAGCATGCTAGCGTTCGCGGGTTATCACCATTTCGATCTGATGCGAAGTTTTAGTGATGAAATCGTGCTCAAATACGGAGGGGAGTGGCTCCACACCCAGCTGCATTTTTCGCGCTATTTTGCCGCGGACTGGTTTTTGTCCTCAATTATCGTTGTGAACTTCATCGCTATACGCCACTTGGCTAACAGGCTACCAGAGATAGATATTGGTTATTTGGCATGGATCAACTATGTTGGAGGGCTGACCTATGCGCTATACATTATCCATTTTCCGTTTTTATACATGTGGGGTGCGATCCTTAACTCAATGGAACCAGGCGGCGAAAAATATGCGCTAACCGTAACCTTTGCATTACTCTCAGTTGCGGTTATCGCTGCCTTGGGAGAGTGGCTACGCCCGCGCATGCGTCGTTGGATACAATCTCTGTTCGAAAGCCAGCGCTTCGTACGTTGGTGCTCTCGTCGGATAGCCAAAAATGCGTGACATCCTCGTTGTTGGAATTGTTTTGGCGGGAAGTCTTTACGCACTTCGCCAACCTTGGGTTGGAGTAATACTGTGGACTTGGGTTAGCCTGATGAATCCTCACAGCCTAACTTACGGGTTCGCGCTAAGTTTCCCTGTTGCAGCAATTGCGGCAATAGCAACCGTTATTGGATTGCTAATGACAAAAGAAAGGCAAAACCCTTTTTCCGAGTCACCCGCCGTCTGGCTTGCTTTATTTGTAGTCTGGATCTGTATCGGCTACCCGTTTTCTTACAACGTAGACGGTAGCTGGGAAATGCTCAGCAAAGTGTTGAAAATTGACATTATGGTTTTGGTGACCTTAATGATCCTCAAATCGCGCCGCCACATTGAACTATTCGTTTGGGTTGTAGTGGCATCCCTTGGCTTTTATGGGGTGAAAGGTGGCATCTTCACGATTGCCAATGGTGGCAATTATCGTGTTTGGGGGCCAGGTGGATTCATTGGGGGAAATAACGAATTAGCGCTAGCGCTGATCATGATCATTCCTTTCATGCGCTATCTCCAACTACAAGCAACAAATAAATGGATTCAGCACGGACTTTCACTTGCGATGCTACTAACGGCTGCAGCCTCCCTTGGCAGCCACTCACGGGGTGCGCTATTGGCGATTGCCGCAATGGCATTTTACCTTTGGCTAAAGAGCCCAAAAAAACTAACATTCGGAATAGCGCTGGCCTGCGCGGGGATAGGCTTGATCATATTCATGCCTGAACAATGGAGTGACCGGATGAACACCATTCAGACCTATGAACAAGACAGTTCTGCGATGGGCCGAATCAATGCTTGGTGGGCCGCGTTCAATGTTGCAAAAGAGCACCTCACGGGCGCAGGCTTCGACATGTACAATTTCCATATTTTTGCCCGCTTCGCCCCTGATCCACTTGATGTCCATGCCGCTCACAGCATTTACTTTCAAGTTCTTGGAGAACATGGATTTATTGGACTTTTTCTTTTCCTCTTGATTTGGCTTTCCACATGGCGAACCGCTAGCTGGCTTATTAAAAACGGAACCGCAATACCTGAAGCGGCATGGTGTAGAGATCTCGGGGCAATGTGTCAGGTAGCTATGATCGGCTACCTCGTTGGCGGTGCGTTTTTAAGTCTTGCTTATTTCGATCTTCCTTACAATATTCTGGCCATCGCAGTTTTGGCCAAGCAATGGGTCTTAAAACATCGATTTACCGAATCAACTGAATTAAATCCAGCAAAAAGCAACCCGCTAAATACTTACCTCCCATCGAGCGGGAAACCATCTATTTTTCGACCATAGGAACATCCCTGCATGCCCTATTCAGGTTCTCTATCGATGACGCATTTCACTTTGAAGAGATTCGTTTGATGCCAAGACTATGTCAACGTTATCTAAAATATCTGCAACCTACATGTTTGGTGTTTTTTTCGATCATCTCCACTGGAGTAGCTGCAGCGCTCAACCAAGGTTCATACCCCGATTGGGCAACGCGTTGGCCTGCGGAGGAGCAATATGATGGTGATTGTCGCCCACTATGGATACCAAATAAATATGGTCCATTCGAGTATCGAACTGCGAGCCCAGAAGATCGCGCGTTGGTTGACGATGCACATTTCTCCCAAGAATATGATGCCTATCTCAAAGGACAAAAAAAATCTTCGAGAATAATGAATGAACTTCCTCCTGCAGCAGGTTTTGGATACACCTTATGGGCTTTCCCAAATCAACCTCGTGCGCTTGCTGCAATGGAAGATCTCGGCATAAGACACAAAACAGAAAAACCTCCAGGTGCGATGCTTCGTGTCCATTGCTGGTTCCAGAGAGCTGTTCGTTTTGCTCCTGACGATGAGTTGGTTCGTGCTATATACGGGTATTACTATTCCCGCCGAGGAAAGCCTGCCGAGGCGAGAGCACAACTTGAAAAGGCTACATCTGTTGGAAGTAGTAATTCTAGTGTTTATGTCTACAGCGCCTTTGCTTACATTGAAATAAAAGACTACGAAAAAGCACTAGAAGCAGCCAAGACCGCCTATCAACTCGGCTATTCATTGCCGGGACTGCGAAACCGCATGAAACGTGAAGGCAAATGGAAAGATTGAGAACTCACACGAATGTCACTTTTAAAATTTTATGATTTCACTTAAATATTTATTTGAGAAAGTACGTACAGCGATTAACCGTCGCAATTTTGATCGAGAACTTCAGGGTATTCTTGATACGAAACCCGTACATTTGGGCAAAGTCCAGTTAACGCTCCTGTCTATGGTTCACCACCGGGATGTCGAATCATATTTGCTGGCAATTAAGGCATTCTGCCGCTTTATACAGCCACACCGAATTGTCATGGTTGCCGACCCCAGTATCACTGTAGCTGACCGTACCAAAATCGCGGGTCATGTTCTAGGTATCGAGTTCGTTCGCGCAGAAGATTACCGCGAGCCCGAAATGCCACAAGGAGGATGTTGGGAGCGCCTGATTGCAATCTCAGAATATGTCCAAGATGATTATGTTATCCAGTTGGATGCAGACACTGTGGCATTGGCAGATATGGACGAAGTTAGGGAGGCGATCAGCGAATCCTGTTCATTTGTTCTCGCGACCGAGGATGGGCAGGATTTTGTCTCCTGCGTCGAAGCCGCTCAATGGGCAAAACCGAGAGCGGAATCAAGTGAGCATGTGCAAATTTTGGCTGAAGCGAATTTGGATCGCCTCCCAAGAGCCGCATCAGCGCGTTATGTCCGGGGTTGCGCCGGATTTTCTGGTTTCGCACCCGGAAGCTTTAGCCGAGCACAGCTAAGGCAGTTCAGCCAAGATATGGGAGTTGCTCTGGGCGAAAAATGGAGTGCTTGGGGAACAGAGCAATTTTCTTCAAACTATATGGTCTCAAACTCCACCAAGGCTCGGGTCTTGCCTCATCCAAAATATTGTCATCCGGGACGTGAACGACCAGAAACTGTTTTTCTACATTTTATCGGCTACGTTCGCTTCAATTCGGGCCGCTACGCTCTTGCAGCCCGGGAAACCTGTACTGCCCTTGACATTTCTTAATAGGCAATAGAGAAAAATATAGTGACCTCTTGGTTTTTCAAAACTCTTTCGCCAGGGGGCGATTCGGCGAAGCTAAGTATATTTATTTTTCACAGAGTCCTTGCGAAAGCAGACCCATTGCTTCCATCTGAACCATCAGCCGAAACATTCGACTGGATGGTCCGCTTCATCTCAAGAGCATTCACTGTCCTGCCCCTGAGTGAAGCCGCGAGCCGGCTGAGGGCCGGCACTCTGCCCCCGGCGGCAGCAGCCATCACCTTTGACGATGGCTATGCAGACAATCTGCTGGTGGCTTGGCCCATCCTCAAGCGCTACGGGATACCTGGAACCTTCTTCATCGCTACGTCCTTCCTTGAAGGCGGCCGCATGTGGAATGATGATGTAATAGAGGCTTTCCGCTGTTCTCAATCACACGAGTTAGACCTCAGCGATTTGAACCTTGGTTTCCATCGAATTTCCGACAATTCGTCTCGCGTAAAATGTTACGAAACTGTTCTTGACAAACTGAAGTACTTTGAACACCAACTACGGACAGAAACCGCTAGGGAAATCGCCAGACGCTCCGCTGTTCCTGACACATCAGACCTAATGATGACACGCAGCCAATTGTGTTTTCTGCATGAAAGTGGCGCAGAAATTGGTGGGCATACCAGCACACATCCCATTCTTCAGCGACTAGATGATGCAACGGCTTTGAAAGAGATCGAATCCGGCAAGCATGAGCTAGAAGCACTCCTGAAAGTTCCGCTGCGCGTATTCGCCTACCCTAACGGCGTACCAGGTCGTGACTTCTCGGAAAAACATGCAAATATGGCCTGCCAAGTAGGATTTGAAGCTGCCGTTTCGACTCTGCAGTCTTGCGCAACTTCATCCTCTGATCTTTTTCAGTTACCCCGTTTTACACCTTGGGACCGAACGCCCTTACGGTTCGCGATACGTAGTATGTTAAATTTGCGCAGAAAGTCCTGATTTGCTGTATCTCTGAAACAACTGCGACGACCCCATCCCCCAAAACCGTCAATCAAAATAGTTTATAGATTGACTTTTCAACCTAGGTTATCAGGAAACACTGGTCGCTTCGTTAAAGTCCTGAAAACAGAAAATACTCTCGCCTCCAAGTAAATAGTCAAACGGGTAGCTACTGAGACATGAGAAAAAATTTCTGCTTGTTCCCCGCCAAGGGAACAGCCAGTCATCGAGTTCCATTGTAATCAATGCAGTGCGGCCAACCCACTCGGTATTGCCGGCAAAGAGATGTTCTTGCGCCCCTTCAATATCAAGTTTGACAACCAATGGACTGGCGACTCCGGCTATCTCACATAAATCGTCGATCGTATATGCGGAAATTGAGTTCGGAATGGGTGTCTCGCTAAATGCCACCCGAAAAGCAGCAGAACCTGAATCCGGATTGACAATGCACAGTGCTCCGTGACGATCCCAGACTCCTCCCTTGACTAGGGTGATGCGCTCACCCAAGGCTGCTGTGTTGTAACGGAGGAGTTCAAAGTTGTTTTCGTCAGGTTCAATTGAAATAATTTTTGCCTTGGGAAACAGACTGGCGAACCAGAGGCTGCCTAAACCGATATTGCCGCCACAATCGATAACAAGCGGCGTTTCACCTCTCTGTAGCGAGTTGCTGTAGCGTTGAAGCAACCTTTCATACTGAGGAAAACGCGCCAAGTCGTATTGGCGCTGCACAAGGCATTGCCAGAAGGTGGCCCTGTCTGCCAGCGAGTTACGCAGTTGGATTGTCCCTTTATAGCCTTTCAAATTCAGCCGAATGCGCTGGGTGTCATTCGCTATACCAGCCATTTCGACCGCAAGGAATGCTTTTATGCCAGATGCAAGACCAAATTCCCGAACATAAATTGGGAACTTTTTTAAGCAATTAACATTTGAAGAAGCAAGACTGCGCAGCCAGGAATAAACTTTATTTGTCATTTATTAGTCCATGTTTTTTTGGCTTTAAGCAGCTTGACTAGTTCCGCCCAAACCTGATGCTTGACCAGCCATGCTGCTACCAAGAACCCGAGAATACCTCCGGGAACGGAAATTACCACGGTCTGAAATATGTCAGGAGAACGCAACCCCTTAGCAAGCACCACCAGCATAGGCACCGTACCAGCCCCTACGGCCAACATCAGACTCTTGTACCAAACCTTACCCAATGCCGCGCTTGTGAAGGGAATGAAACCCCTCGTCAGTCTTAGCCAGAGGAATGTGCTTACCAAACTGGCCACGGCGAGAAGCTGGCTAAGAGTGACTAAATTGGCGCTAGCTCCGAGCACAGTCGCCACAAGTACGACCACAGTGCAACTGGAGGTGACCTTGAGGACCTGTGTGGAAGCCCCATGGGCTATCAATGGCGAATAACAAACCCCCGCCGGGATCGAAATCGCGTAAGACAGCGCGAGCCAGCGAGCAGGCTCTACAGATTCACCCCATTGATCGCCATAGAGTATCCAGATCGCTTGAAAGGCCAGAATTCCGACCCCAGTGAAAAACGCCCAACCTAGGCCTGTTATTAATTCCATCGCCAGCAAGAACGAAGTGCCCATATCCTTAGCCTCACGCGATTGCTTGGAAAAGTAAGGTAACGCGACAGCGTTAACGGCATCAAGTACCAAGCGATGGAACATCGTGACCAAACCGAGGGCTCTACTGTATAGTCCTGCTTCTAACATTGATTGAATCTTACCGAGGATCAATTCCGGGGCACCTCCTGCAAACGTGTTCAACAGCGAGGTAAGAGTCAGCTTCCCGCCAAACGAAACAACTTCGGAGATACCCGTCAGGGTTGGCCGCCAAGGCCATCGCGGAGGAGACAGCAGCCAGATGGCAAAGATGCCCGCTACGGTAGTCAGCAGATTAGCCCAAGCAAGGCTTATTGGCCCCTGCCCCATCCAGGCTAATCCTATAGCACACCCCGCGTGCGCCAGAGAACCGATGAAGCGAACTGTTGCGATGGTCCCGAAGCGCATATCGCGCGATAGCCAAGCATAAGGAAATGCCAGAAATGGCGTAATAGCAAAATTCAATGCCAGAACCGACATAATCTCGCGCATCCGCGGTTCATTGTAGAAAGCAGCCATCGGTAGTGCAGCAATCAGCACAACAAGGCCGAGAATCAACCCAAGCCCGAGTTGGACGGACCAAGTTGCACGGATTCGTTCCTCTGTCAGACTCTTCTGTTGAACGAGATATTGGCCAGCCCCCATATCGCGAAAGGTGGCAACAAATCCCAACAGAACCATAGTGACGGAATACACACCGATTTCCGCAGGAGAAAGGAGTCGTGCAACGAACATCGACGAAGCCGTGTGCAGAATTAGCCCGGAATATCGGTCAAGGAAGGATAGTGCTAATGCTTTTCTTGTAGACAAGATGGCCTTTTCATATTATTCGTTCCTTCCCAAAGAGCTTCATCGCAACGACAGGGAGAACCCTAAAGATAATCTGAGGCTCCTGCCCGAGCGCAGAAAAAGTCAATCTCCAATCAATGCCCTTACTCTCGTTCAACCGATGGAGAAAATCACGCACAAAGGCGTCATGCAAACTGCGAATTCCTGCAACAACGTAATTTTTGTGATGATCGAGCAAAGGGTACTCTGCCAGTAATAGACGGCGAAAAGCCAGTTCATCGATAATCCGACGAGCATGATATTCGGTTCCCCAGCCAGAGCCGGCAAATACATTGACTCCTTTACCGTACACCACCTCGGTCGACGCCCCGAAAGCAAACTTGGCCCCCCTCAACGACAGATCAAGCCAGAATATGTAATCCTCTCCAGCCATTTTGAGATCTCTTCGGAAACGCACATCGGAAAACTTACGTTTATCGAATACAACGGTTGATGTTCCAATGACATTTCCCGAAATAATCTGATCAAACATGTCGCCTTCATAAGAATGGAGATCGTCTGATACGGAAATTGATGGGTGATCAGCAGCAACGATTCGATTGGCACGGCAAAATGCGCTGGTTTCTGCGCCAAGCTGAAGATGGTCGGAAAAATATACATCATTACCTGCACGGAGCGCAGTCATGGCATTTTTTAGATGCAGAGGCGACCATTCATCATCGGAATCCAGAAAGGCAACATACACAGCATCTGGGGAAACTTGGTCCAGACCGGTATTCCTCGCACCACCAGGTCCGTTATTGGCTTGCTTGATGAGCCTTACGGGGAAACGTGTTGAACCGATTGCCTCGACTTCCTCTAGCGCGGGAATTGGGGAAGCATCGTCGACAACAATAACCTCGAGCTGATCGATGTCCTGCGATGCAAATACCGATTGCAACGCCCGAGCGAGAATGCCCCGCTCTCTCTGAAAATAAGGAATGACAACGCTGATCATGCTGCCGAACCAATAGCACTGGTTGAAAGTCTGAGGTGTGCGGATCTTCCCAGCCACTGCTCCAGCATCATCAGTATCCAGACCAATTCACCATAGTAGCCGGGATGTTGTGGCAAATACTCCTTGACCAAACGATCAATGAAATCAGCGCGAACAATTCCTCGGCCACGTAGCGAATCCAGGGAATCCAACGCCAAGCTGCGCAAGCCTGAATGGCCAACAGCCCAGACCCCAAACGGCAGACCAAAGCCGTGCTTCTTCTTGGCAATGATCTCCGGTGGCAGGAAATCCTTCAGTGCTTCCTTGAAGAACCAGCGCAAGGTCAAGCCCTTGAGCTTAAGTTCCGGGTCAAGGCGCAGCGAGAAATCGACCAAGCGGTCGTCGAGCAATGGGAAGCCAACTTCTAGCCCAGCCAAGCTGGTGGCTCCCAGCACTTTCGGCAGATCGTTGTCGGCAAGCGTGTATTTCCAGTCGTACCAGAGCATGCGGTTAACCAGCGTCTGACCGTCGCCAGCAAGGTAGGTCTCGCGCTGCTGGCTCAGAGGGCCCTTCGGGTCAACCTGAGCCAGAAACTCCGGCGTTAGCACTTCCTCTAGGCCAAGCCGAGTCAGCAGGTTGTACATCTGCATGCGATCCGGCATCGGAACGCTCGCCTGTTCAACATAGCTGACTGCCTTCTTGATGCCGGGAATCCATCCCGGCAGCGCGCTACCGGTCAGTAGCGGTTCGAGCAGACCGCGGCGCAGCAGGCCGGGAATCTGATCGTAGGCACCGAAGACCCGTTGCTTGGCATAGCGGGTATTGCCACCGAACAGTTCGTCGCCGCCATCACCGGCAAGTATGCGGGTCAAGCCGGCTTCTCGCGCTACCTTGGCGCAGTAAAAGGCCGGCACGACGGACGAATTGCCGAACGGTTGGTCGTAGGAGGCGGCGACATCCTGAATGCTGCGCACCAAGTCGTCCGGCGTTACGTAATACTCATGGTGTTCGGCGCCGAAGTGACGAGCGGCGATGCGGGCATACTCCATTTCATCGTAACCGGCCGCCTCGAAGCCAATAGAGAAGGCCCGGGCGGGTTTCCCTGTGACTTCCCGTAGCAACCCGGCCACTGTCGAACTATCGGTGCCGCCGCTGAGGAAACAACCAGTAGTATCGCCATCGAGCTGGTCGTGTACGGCGTCGAGCAGTATCTTGCGGAACTCGGCCTTCAGTGCGCCGAGGGGTGCGTGCCGCTTTTCGCTAAAATGCGGTTTCCACCATGGCGCGACAGTCAGTAGGCCATTTTCGAACAAGGCATAATGGCCGGCCGGCAGGCGGAACACATCCTTAAACACGGTCCGTGGCGCCGGAATCATGTGGAAGTATAGGTAATCGTAGAGCGCCTGAGGATCGAGTTGGTCATCCAAATCGGCGAGTTCGTCTGCCCGTTCTGCAACAAGCAATTGCCCGTTCTTGACTCGATAGCATAACGAGCATATCGAGAAGCGATCCACCGCCAAATAAGTCTTGCCGGGTTCTGGATTGAAGGCTGTAGCAAATCCACCGGAAGCAACGTGCGGAGCACCAGTTCCATTTTGTCGGTAGGCTTCCAACCAAGCTGCAGTCGTCGAATCAGAGCGGGCAATTTTTTCAATATGACTATCACTAAAGCAACTGGTACCACCGGAAGCGTAAGGAAGGATTGCGGGTTTAAATGGGTGCGGAGGCATATCAGAAACCTGGATAGAGTAATTCACTGCAAAAACTTACTTATAAAATGGGAAAAGCAAGCGCCTAGTGTATGAAATATACTGCCACCCGCCATGCATAAGGCAGGCCAAATGGAATTTCCACGCATTGATCAACTGCCCTCGCTCCCTATATATATTGGACTGCGAATTTAGCGCCGTAACATATTTTTTCTGAATTGCTCCTTTTACGTCCTTGGGCAATTTGAGGCGTTTAACCTCGATTAGAAAATCTGGGTAAGCTAAAGCATATTCAATACTTTTTGACACAGAAAGAGGATTATCTTCGTATTTTCGATAAGTGATGACATTGTCAAACACCAATTTCTTTTTTAGGGAAACAATCCGGAAAAACAGATAAGTCCATTCAAAGTACTGGTAAGCAAAATAGAACAACTCTGCTTTAATTCGTTGAGTTCTAAACATTGAAGCCGGAGAAGAAAACCAGTTTTGTTGGAGAAAGGTGCCGCATACATCCGAATTGATCATCAAGGCTAAATTCGACGAAACCATTGGGATATCCGTACCCAATATATGATAAAAGCCATTTGTGACTACAACCTCACAATCTAGATCATTCGTCATAACAGCTAGTCTCTGCTGGAGGCAACCCGGCAGGAATTCGTCATCGTCGTCGAGGAAGCAAAAAAACTCACTATTAACATTGCACACCCCTAAGTATCGGGCTTTGGAGACATTTCCCTCCTGTATACGCAATATCCGAAGCCCATCCTGTCTTTCGAGGTAAGCCAGAAGTTGTCCATCTTGCCGATTGCCGTTGCAAATCAGTAGTATCTCAACAAGCACTCCTTCCTGCTCTCTTATGCTACTGATTGCCCGCAGCAACGACTCTGACCGAGAGCCCTCGCAGGTGGTTGGGATAATGACGGAAATTTGCGGATTATTTTGATTCTGTTTTCCAGATATTCTGCTCATAGATTGTGCTCGAAAGACACGTTAGAGAATCAGTTCCGATGTCGGTGTTCGAACCATGACACAGTCAAGTTCGACTGCCCGCAGATATTTGTCAATGCTGACCGGAAAAAGTCCGGAAATCTCGAATCCCATTGATTCCACTATTTCAAGCATTTCCCGGTAATGAGGAACTTCTGCATAGAGCCTCTGGATTGGCAGTTCAAATTGCAGTGCTTTTATCAGTCTCAGCAACTCAGGGGCTCCCCGCAACACCTCTAAGTCGAACCCCTGAGTATCGATTTTCAGGTAACACGACTTGCCCCTCATGACGGTAGCGGGAAACAGGTCATCCAACCTGCGGACCGGAACGACGACATCGTTGACGACGGTGTTGCTAGCAGAAAATCTTTGTTCTACATCGGCAAGTGGCTGCCTGAAAGAACTAAAAGTATCTCGGGCCATAACATTGAGCAACAATTCATCGTTACTGCTTCCGAGACCAAAGTTATGGATTTCCCATGCAGGGTCGGTGGTCTGCCGCTGTTGAAGCAAATGCGCCAGTTGTGGCTGCGGCTCAAAGGAATGCACCTCACCCGTAAACCCCACCTGCTGACGCAGGAAGTCGTGGTATTGACCGACGTTGGCGCCAACATCAAACACCGTCGTTATCTCATACCTGTCGAAGATGTTTGCCAGATGTTGAGTCAGTTCACGACTCTCAAGACGCCAAGTCGGAATGATGGCATAACCTAGCCTCTCAACCAGACCAGCAACAATTTTCTCGACAGTTCGACTCACGGCTTCGCTCCAATGTTTGTCAATGTACTACTCTCCCAACTGGCCCACCTGATTTCAAGGCATTTGGCATTAACGCCGTAAGGATGAGAATATAAAAAATTAGGGCTAGCCGAGGGACATCGATCAGACTATCGAAAGCTCCAACCACCAGAAAACCAATGATGGCAGCCGAGATGTAGGGTGAAAGTTCACGCTGCCTGGCCTTGCCAAAGCTCAAGCGCCAAAGGGCGCATGCGTTAAGCAACAGAAACAACGCCAAGCCGAAGTATCCTTGATCGAACAACACATTAACCAATATGTTTTTCGCATGCCACGGCATGTGGTCCCGATCGCTACTGAAGAACCAGTACTGCATACCGTTACCAAAATCGCCGTTACTGAGCAGGGTTTCGCCCCCTGGCCCATTCAGCACGATGTCGCCAATATCCGCAGAACCGCTCTGGTTGGCGACGGCAAGCGAGAACATAATGATGCGCGGTGCATACCATGGACCGCCACTCAGGAGCGGACCATCCAGCTTAATCCTGGCCGAGCGCCAGTCTTCGCCTTCCTTGGTACTGGTTTTCCCAATGGCACAAGTAGCTGCGTAAAGTAGGTGTTTTTCGCAAACTTCGACATGAATACTAGCATCCGTCCTGCCTTTGACCCTGAGCGAAACCTCAAATGGCCCGGTGGTATTGAGGCCCAACCGCTGGGAGACCCGGAAAACGTCGCCAAAGCTCATCGGATGCCGTGCACCAACCAGCGACAGCCAAGCCCTCTCACCTTCGCCAACAATCTGATAGGTACCGGGAAATTTGCTGTCCGGAATCGCGAAGAAATAGTTCGCCGGGTAACGTCCGAGCCCCTTCCCGACCCAGTGATCGATAGGCGTTTGCAGCATCGACAAGCTTACGCTCCAGTGGTCGAAACGGCCATCAAGGTCCTTGGAGGAAGTTGAAAAGCGATCACCCATGTAGCCACCGCCGCTAAATACTGAAATTACCGCGCATACTGCCAACGACGTACTCATGAACTCCCCCTGCCAACGCAACGCCACAGGCCAGACCGGCGTGCGTACAAAAACCGCGCCCATGGAGACGACAATTACAACAGCGAGTGCAGCAGTCATACCCCCTCTGGCATCCCCCCCCCCCCAGTGATCAGCCACATTGGCAGCCGTAACTGCCAGGGCGAAGAAGCCTGCCGCAGCGCAAACAGGATGTCTTCTTCGAATCATGGCTTGCGGACCATGTAGGAACAGTAGCATCACTCCGAAAAGGACAAAATGCAGTACATATGGCCCCTTCGGGAGGAAACCTGCCACTAGCACCAGCAGCCCGCCAATCACCAGGCCAAGTAAGGCACCAGTCAGCAATAGAGAAAAGCCAATACTGCGCAACACCTGCGGAATCGCTAATGCCACCGCTATGACCCCCAGCAGCGCCATCAGCCCGCGATAGCCGCCGCCAGAAAAGACGAGGCCGGCCATGGTGGCGAGCAGGATCAGCGCGATGAACCAGCGCAAGGGACTCCAGGCCGGTTGTCCCATCGCCCCCGCTTTGGCACCCGTATGCATTCGCGTCTGCCAAGCCAGCAAAGGCAAGGCAACGAGTAGAGCCAGATAGACCCCACGCGAAAAAGTTGTCAGTGCGGCATAGGCTGCAAGGACGATCAGGCAGAGTGACAGCGCGTGCTGAAACCGTGTCCGGGCATGCCGCAACGCCCATATGGCAAACGGTACAGTCAGGAGCAACCAGCCGTCGAGCGCAGCACCGCCAACATGCATTTCCCAGAACATCGCAGTCGAGCGATAGTCGCTGGAAAAGTTGAGCAGATCGGTGAAGGCCAAGCGCTCCCAGAGGGCAGCCAAAGAGGCTGTACCGAGGCCAAGCGCCAAACCCCATGCCAGCATATGGTCGGCCTGATTCTCAGGATTTCGCCGCAGACGATTGATCAGCGGCATAAGGAGAAGCGCCAAGAAGAAGCTCTTGCCAATGCGTATGCTGTTCATTGGCCCGTCGTAGCCTTGATACCAGCCGAAAACGAAACCGCCAGCATCAGAAAAGCCACGTGACATCGAAATCAGGATCGATAGCGACATCAGCGTTGAAAGACCGAAAAGCAGCAAAGAATGGCGCCGAGATTTTTTCTGTGCGCAATCGAGCCACGCCCGAGCATACCCACCGCTAGCCATGGCCATAACGAGCAGATCGACTTCTTCAAAAGTGATCCAGCCAGTCCAGGGGGCTAAGCCGATGATAGGCAGCGAGGCCGGGATGATAACCAGAAACCAAACTGTTCTCAGGTAGGCCAAGGCGGAGGCCGAAATGAAAAGTAGCAGTGCTACGAACTGTCCGAGCGGATAGTGCCACGCCAAATAGCAACCAACGGAAAACGCGGCGAGTGCGGTCAGCAGATAGCCTGCACGGCTCAACATATCCTCGCCCTAACGAAGACCGCAACAACCGCTGGCACGACGATTGCGACCATGTTGCTCAGCGCTTTGTTGCAGAGTCGAGCAGTTTGGCCAACTGTGCCGTCCGCCCTTCACGTGAGGCATTTTCAACGGCCTGCCGGTGCGGCAGCGTGGCGCAGTCCTGCCGGATCGCATCGAGAAAATGTGGCAGAACTTCCGCGATATCGGCGACCGAGTCGAGCCGAGCGATATCGGTTGCACCGGCTTGGCACAGCGTAGTAGCGGTGTCGCCCTGCGGGTCGGTCAAGGAAAGGATTGGACGGTTGGCGCGCAGATATTCGTAGATTTTGGCAGGAATTTGCTCGTTGCAATTTGCTGCCTGCATGACCAGCAATCCGTCGGCATTGAGCATTTCAGCCAGCGCCTCACGGTAAGAAACAGGCGGTTGGCAGTCGAGGAATTCGGCGACGTTGTAGCGATTGGCGAGTGAGTGCAGAAGGTCGTCATGCACCGAAGCACGAAATCGAACGAACAGGCTACCGGCAGCAATCGCCCCACTTGCCTTGAGTTGCCCCAGTGCTTCGAAGAATTGTGTCGGATCACGCTCGGCTGGATAGACAATACCGCTATGCAACAGGGTAATCGCCCCCGGATGAATGCTCTGCCGTACATGGCCGGAATTTTCCGCGTTGATGAAGGTCTCTTCGTCATAGCCGTTTTCCAGCACCGCCACCCGCTCATCACAGAGAGGATAGCGCAAACGGTACGTACTAGCTGCCCCTGGCGTTGTGAAGGTGCTGTACCGCGCCGTGTGCAGCGTATGCTCCTCAATCGCCCGATAGCTTTGCCAAGTCAACGGGTCGGCCGGATAACCATCCTGGGCCATTGGATCCCGGAAGTCTGCAATCCATGGCAGGCTGCTCTTGCGCTGCAAATCGGCGCCAATCAGGTGGGCGGTAGCGATCGGATAGGTTGACCAGATCGCCTCCGGCTTGTATTCGCGAATCATCCGCATGCCTTCACGCACGGCAGCGTATTTCCAACTGACCCAGCGGTCGGGCCTAGCCATACCCCCGATGTAGCGACCTGCAATCGATAAATGGCGCGCGGTATCAAGTGCGAAAGGTCGGCTCACCACAGTATCCGGAGGAATATCCGCCATCAGGTCAGCGCTGGTACGCTCGTAAGCCCGCGGATCGGCCGACAACACGAGGGGCTGCCAACCAAACTTGGGCAGGTGCTGCACAAAGCGCAGCGTACGCTGGATTCCACTGCTGCCTGCCAAGGGGGGAAAGTGGTAGGCAATCATCAGGACACGTTTCATGGCTTCTCTAATTGCAAGGTAACAGCTTGTTCGGATCACTCATCACAGCCTCAACGCTCTGCGGTCGCCTCTTGTGTCTGAGCAGCCATTACGGCGGCGCGACGGGCATGCAGCTTCTTTAGCCATGCCCAACGATAGGCGGTCGCATGATAAATGGTTCGGCTTTGCGATGTCCAACGGGTATGCCATTCCATGACCTTGCCGAAAAATTCGATACGGCGAAACTTCTTTTCGGAGAACAATTGCTGGAACTGATCGTGGCGCATCAGCGTCGAGGGCGATACCGCCTTATAGGATTCGTCATACGCAGTTTTCAGAATGACCAGTACATGATCGTCATGAACGCACAGGTCCATTGCCACCACCTTCTGGCCGAACCAGTAACGATATATGCGCCCACGCCCTTGGGAACAGTAATTTTCAAGCATATGTCGGTAAAAACGCCCCTGGTGGTTATCCGAGGTAATGGCCGTACCATCGGCACCCTTCCAGCCAGAGCCTTCAAGCAAGCCGTAGTCTTCGATAGACTTGGCGACCAACTCTGGCTCAGTGATGCACTCGATCCTGGTTTCAATTCCGTCAGCCTGTAACTTATTACGTTGCTTGCGCGTGTTCTGCTTGAGATTCTTGCCGCGTGCCTCCCAATAGGCGTCAAAGTCGCCTTCAATATCAACCCACGCGGTCGCAATATAATCTTGGGTGCGAAATCGCTCGGTGTCTTCGGGCCGTTGCTGCAAGCGCGGATCCACTTGGCTCGCACCAAGTGCCAGCGTAACGCCGGGCAACTTTTGCATCAGGCGATAGCTTGCCGCCACCAAATCAAGGTTGCCATCTGCAATCCACGCGCCAAGAGGTAACTGCGATGGCTGGAAGGTCTGCCAAATCGCCTTGCGCCCCCGCTCCATGATGGCGGCAGCGCGCAGTTGGCCGCTCTCTTGGAGCAAGCAAAGACACTCGCCGCCGGTGCCAAAAACTTCAAGCAGAGGGAGAAGGAAGGCCGATTCAAGAAAGGGCGTTCCGGGCCGTGAGCGTGCCAGCGCATCCCACTGACGTGATTTTTCAGCGAATTCCTTGATGGGAAGTATGGTCCAATCCATGATTTTTTCTCTTTGGGCATTGAGGGTATGAGCATGATCGTTAGTGACCAGGTTCTGGGAAGACATCATTGCTCGAATTGATTTTTGTGTATGCAACAGCGCTGCACCAAACCTCTGTCCGCTCGACTTGGCAACTCGGCCTGCCACTTCCTTGATCATCAGAGCACAGCCGACAATCGTTCGGGGGTTAAAGGCGATGATGCCCCAGCGTTCGCGACGGTGACTCATCCAGATTTTCTTGTATTCGTCGTCGCCAATCAGGAAATCAACCTCCTGAACTCGGTCTTCCTCAATGACATGGCGCATGAGGTAGCTGGTTAAAACAGTTCCAGGAGATAGCGAAGCATAGGCATGGTGATAGGCCACCTTATAAATGCTGGCCTTACCCCGCCCAACGATCCATAGCTGCGCAGCAATTGGCAGCCCCTGCAGGCGTGCGATGCCAAGTCGGAGCATGCCGTTGGTCGCCAGCATGCGGACAAGAGACGGGACGAAGTCCGGATATGGCTCAGGTTTCTTCCAACTTGCCGAATACACCTCTTGAAAAACAGCGATTGCCGACTCAACATGCTCTGGGCCTGTCACGATTTCGAGCGTTCCACCCTCGGACAAGAATTCCCTATTACGCCGCTTGATGCTGCTACGCAGGTTAGCGCTCCGCTTACGCAGATAATCGTCCCAACCGCCTTCGACTTTCAAAAACCAGTTGCCGAAACAGAAGAAAGGCAACGGGATCCAGCCAGTTGCGCGCAGTTCGTTGAACAGCGAAGCATAATCTGGCGAATCCGGATCCATCGGTGCAAAGCGCATCAGATGGGTGCCACGACATTCCCGCGTTGCTTCCGACAATAGACTCCGAAGAGCCAGAAGATGGCCACCGTTGTTAACGAGTGGTGCGTAGAGCGATGTGTAGTAGTTGCTCAGTGACTCCAGTGCGCGGACCCCTCTCTGGAGCGTCCTCCGCAACGGCAGGATTACTGTCGGTCGAGCATAATCGGCGACAAAATAGTAGCGAATGTTTGGATCCTCTGGATATACCTGCTTCTGGAGCAGGCCAAACCATTCGATCGAGTCCTCAATGCTGTTCCGCGGGGCAAACTCATTAAGCTGGAAATTGCCCTCAATAAATTCTTCAATTCCCTCAAAAGCTCTAACCTCAACCTCTTTTGTCGAATCATCGACATTAGCGTGCGCGCGATTCGTACCGACGAGCCAACGTTTCAGCGCCTTGATTAGTTGATAAACAACGCTCATGCCCTCGTTCCTGAACAACTGGATATGCTGAAGGGTGCATTTATCTGGTGCCAACTCGGCGTTATTACCAGTCGAATCGCTCTGAGGCTCGATACTTTTCGTTGTAACGAACGAAGAAATAACTGTCGCTGTCTTGATGCAGGGAAAGACCGGAGCGTAGCGCGGGTCGACTGCATGGAACTCAATACTCCAGGAAAACCAGGGAAGAGCCTCCAGCAACTCCTCAAGCAAAGCAACATCAGCAATCAGGATAGGCATGATCTGAGACTGCTCCGGCAGGAATGTCGCCCAGCGCCCCAATCCACATGGCTGCAGGATCAGCGCTCCGACGACGACACCCTGCTCACGGAACAGGCAAAGGCGCTCACTACCACTAGAGAGGCGTTGGAGCAGAGGTCCGATGACACTACTGTCGAAATAAGGGGGACCTCCATAAAACTCACCGTTGAGACGATCCCAGTCCGCTGCATAGTGCGCAAAGAGAGCCTTGGCTGGGTAAAACTCCCAACTCACCGGCACACTCCAACCACCGACTTACGCAGCACCATGCTCAGTGCGGCAACGAGCCAATTCATTTCATCGTCACTCAATGACTGGTGGCAAGGAAGATGTAGCAAGTGCAGGCGATAGTCTTGTGCCACGGAACAGGTTGAAATCGCCATTTCGTCCCAGCGCCAGACTGGCACGGCGAGTTGCTTCAACCAGTAGAAACAGGGCATTGGATGCTCTATGTAAAGCGGAAACATGTAGGGAACGACGTGCTCAGGCAGTTCTGGATAGAGAGCCCGACAACTGGGCAAACCGGCAACTGCCTCTAGCCAACGCCGATAGTTTGCCTGGCGCCGCTCGATGGTGACGCAGAGCGACGAATGATTGATCAACCAACGTGAACTACGCAACGCAGCCGTGCAGGCCGAATCAGACAGATACTGCGACGAGTGCGCGGAACGCAGGCGACGCTCGTCTTTGCCTGTTTGGGGGGCTTGATCGGCGAGAGCGCTTAGCTGACCTTCGAGGTTGGCAATGTCGCCGAAAACAAGCCGCGGCTGACGTGCGCCATCTAGGCATTGCTTCATTCCTCGTAACTCAGCGAGCCAACCCGCTGGCTGTGTTTCAGCCACGGGATGAGAAGTTGAGTTCCGCGTGTACAACCAGCCGCCATCTGCGCTGGGGAAGAATTTGTAAGGACTGGATGCAATGAACTCCCCATACTGTCCTGCTCCCTTAGCCTGATAACGATCAAAAAACAGCGTATGCGAGCAATCCTCCACAAAGGCTATTCCGCGCACATCACACCATTGTTTCAGTCGCGAAAAATCTTGGACAAAACCAAAAAAGTGAGTCGCCAGCAGTGCCTTGATCGACTTCACCGAACAACTGACCAGTGCGTCTAGCTCCACCAGATTGGGCGCTAGGTCCGCAGTTAGCGGATAGAGCAGGACTTCTGCCCCCAATGCCAGCGCCGGGTCGAGCATGGTGACGCAATGATAGGACGGAGCCAGCAAGGCACCATCGCAACCAACGCCGGCGCGCCGATAAGCTTCACCGAGCGCATAACGGCCGCGGCTATAGTGCGAGCCCACTCCCGTCAGCGGGGAAATGCTCTGCTGCAAACTTGCATCGTCAGCCTTGCTCAAATCAAGACCGCGTGGCAGCACCGGCACCCGTGGCCGTGGAAAACGACATTGAGATGGATCGAAAACCTGATATTCAAGAGGCATGACCGGCATTTCGATAGTTAGGGTGCTACCGACTTCTCAAGCCAGTCAAGCGTCGCCATCTCAACTGTCCTTCGCATCACCCCGGATGAGAAAGTGTGATCTGCCTCAGGAATATCCACACGCGTAATTCGCGATTTTGCCAATGCCCGGATTGCTTGTGCATCGGTTTGGCAAGCTTCGAGAAACTCCTTGGCTGTGTAGTCGTCGCCGCTGAGAATAAGAAGTGATGATTCTGGATACTCATCGAGCGCCTGCATCATCCGCTTCTGGAAGGGTTGCGTTACATCTGCAGAATTGGCACTGGGTTTCAACGTATGTCTTGCTCGCAGCCAACTCGAGGAAAACCCCAGCAATGCGCGCCCGATACCCAGTTTTCCACTTAGCAACTTGCGCCAGAATTCGCCCTGCAGCAACCGTTGAGCATAGTAGTGCTTGATGTGAGTCCGCGCCAATGTTGATTCCGAGCGAGCCCAAGGATTTAGCAGAACTAAACCATTTATTCGGGTATCCCGCGTTCGCAACCAATAGAGAAGGTTCGCCGTAGCAGCATCGCACAAGCCCCAAAGTACGATGCGTTCAAGCTTCGGACAATGTTGGAAAAAAGCTTCAATGGCTCGTTCGATATCGTCGTTGACTGTTTCAAAACCACGCAGATCACCCGAGCCATCCCCCATTCCGCGATAGTCAAAACGCATAGTCGAATAACCCGCTTCGGCCAAGGCACGGGAAAGCAATAGAAACTGGCGATGACTGCCAACTCGGTACTGAGGGCCGCCAACCACTACGAGAACTCCGGTCGCCTTGGCTAACTCGGGCACGGCAACAATACCAATTACCTGATCGCCAGCAACCTCGAAAGTGAAAGTACGTTCGGCATAGCTCACTAGAATGCCTCCAACGCTGCCATTGTCGCCACAATCAATTCAGGTGCGTCCTCGATTTCAGTCGTTTGCCAAAAGGCAGGGCCTTGGATTGTTTCAGCCTGAACGCGGTAACCGCAAGATTGCCATTGCTCAATCCGCTTTTGTGATGCTGGAGCAAGCGTTGCGTTTTCTCTTGTCGAGAGTTCGAACCAAGCGACTGCTGGCTTTTTAGCTTCAGATATTTGCAAAATATCCGGTTGCGCAGTGATTGGAGAATTCGACAGGGATGGTGGGAGTAGTTCAGACGCTTCAATCCCTCCGGCCAACTCCGGCACAACCTCATAACCAACAATCTCAACAGACTGCCCTGAGGCAAGTCTTTGCTTCAATTGAGCGGTGACGCCTTTGGCCTGGCCGCTTGCCAACTCGCCAGCCATTTTTAGACGCATGAATTGCTGCCAGTGCAAATTGCCAGAAACAACAGGCTGCCAAAGAATAAAATTAGTCGGCTCAGGTAGATTGACTGCGACAGTCCCTGCCAATAGACAGCCCGCACGTAACCCCCATAGGGTCAGCGCGGCATCGGTTTGCGTTCGCAGCCAGCGGTATGCGAGAAGCACGTCATCCTGCCAAGCCTGCCAACTGGCATCCGAAAAGTCACCACTGCTGTCACCGCAACCCAACAAATCGATCTGCAGCACAGAAAACCCCGCAGCTGCCATCGCTCTCGCCTGTATAGCAGCCATACGACGAGATTTATTCATCTCCTCTGCAAATGGATGCAGATAAATGATTGCCCCTCGTGTCAATCCATTCGCTGGGTGATATAGGCAAAAACGCTGCCCGCCTTCGCCGGGTATAAAGAAGGGCAGCATCAAGCGTAGTAGCCTTAATTCGCCAACTTACCTTCGACAAAATCAATCAAGGAGCCAAGTGTGGCAAAAGTGCTTCCCTCGATTTCGTCATCATCAACAGCAAAACCCAACCGTTCTTCCATACCGGTGATCAGAGCAACAACAGCAATCGAATCTAGCTCTGGAATAGCCCCCAGCAGCGGCGTATTCCGTGAAAAGTCAGATGATCGACCATTCAGACAAAGAATTTCATCCAGAAGGGATAGGATTTCTTTTTCAGTATTCAAGTCTTGCTCCAGAATCGTCATATTCAAGACGCCGCATTATAGACACAGAATGGGAATTCGACTGTGAGATACTCCTCATTGATTCACACCAATTTATGCCAAAGTCCCATCCCATGTACGACTCCACTCTATTACCAGACCTAGTTTCCCACGCGGCTGATCTGACCCCTACCGCTCCCGCATTAACCTATGGCAAGACCACGCTAAGTTACGGGGAATTGCAAAGCGCAATCACCTGCTTGGTCAGTGGTTTGGTGAACTTAGGTCTTCAGCGTGGCGAGCGCGTCGGCATCTATCTCGAAAAACGCTTCGAAACTGTCATCTCCAGCTTTGCCCCTCCCGCAGCTGGCGGAGTTTTCGTGCCAATGAATCCTCTGCTCAAGCCAGAGCAAGTGGGATACATCCTCCGCGATTGCAATGTCCGCGTTTTGGTTACTTCCCAGGAACGGTTGGCTCAATTGCAAGAGTCGCTTGCCGCCTGTCACGATCTGCGACACGTCATCGTGCTTGACTCTGCGGAGTCACTTCCCCAAATCAAGGGACTGAATACGGTTCGCTGGAGCGATGTGCTCGCTAGCCATCCAGCAAGCGGCCACCGTTTAATCGACACTGATGTCTTAGGTATCTTGTACACGTCGGGCAGCACAGGAAAACCCAAAGGGGTTGTTCTCTCTCATCGCAACATGGTGGCAGGCGCGAAAAGCGTTGCCAGCTATCTGGAAAATCGTGCTGACGACACGTTACTGGCAGCCCTCCCCCTCTCCTTCGATGCTGGCTTTAGCCAGCTAACCACTGCATTCTATGCTGGCGCGCGGGTGGTACTTCTCAATTACCTCTTGCCGCGTGATGTACTCAAGGCAATCGAGCGCGAAAAGGTCACCGGACTTACAGCTGTGCCTCCGCTGTATATTCAGCTGGCTCAACTCGATTGGCCTGAATCGATCACCGATCACCTGCGGTACTTTGCCAACACCGGGGGGCGTATGCCGCGCGAAATCCTGGATGCCTTGCGGCGAAGCCTTCCCAAGGCAAAACCGTTTCTGATGTATGGGCTGACTGAGGCGTTCCGCTCCACATATTTGCCGCCAAGTGAAGTCGACAAACGACCAGACTCCATCGGCAAGGCAATCCCCAATGCCGAAATTCTGGTTTTGCGTGAAGATGGCACTCAATGTGGGCCAAACGAACCGGGGGAACTGGTGCATCGTGGCGCCCTGGTCGGCATGGGTTACTGGAACGATATAGAAAAGACTGCCGAACGCTACAAACCGCTGCCCGTCCATGCTCCCGGCCGCGAGTCTGGCCTTGTGTTGCCAGAAATCGCCGTATTTTCCGGCGACACAGTACGTATGGACGACGAGGGATTCCTGTACTTTGTCGGCCGTCGTGACGAGATGATGAAAACCTCTGGTTACCGCGTCAGCCCAACCGAGGTGGAGGAAATTCTCTACGCGACAAAGATGGTTGGAGAATGCGTTGCCTTTGGCGTAGATAACGATCGACTCGGCCAAGCCATTCAGGTTATTGCCACCGCCCCGGCCAATGGCGAACTTGATGTTATGGCTCTTCTCGCCGAATGCCGAGTTCGCATGCCAGCCTACATGGTGCCTAGCGGCATTGAGGTTATCAAGGGCCCCCTGCCCCGCAACCCGAATGGGAAAATTGACCGAAAAACGCTGTCGACCATGTGGATCGAGCAAAACAACCTCTAAGCTAGCCGATAAGAATGACTATGCCAACCGCTCCGGTCCATACGACCATGAACCAGTTTTCTACTGCCGGTAATCAATTACTGGTAGGCGGATTACCCCTAAGACATCTGGCCGAACGCGTTGGGCAGACACCCTTCTATGCCTATGATCGCAACCTGTTGCGATCCCGAATGGCTGAATTGCGCTTGGCATTACCGGAAAACATAAAACTGCATTTTGCGATGAAAGCAAACCCAATGCCGGCGGTTGTTGGATTTATGGCCGATATGGTTGATGGTATCGATGTCGCCTCAGCCGGGGAACTAAAAGTCGCGCTCGATGCCGGCGCCGATCCGCATGAAATCAGTTTTGCAGGCCCAGGAAAAAGAAACACCGAACTGCGCCAAGCAGTTGCCGCGGGCGTTCTGATCAACATCGAATCGTTTCGTGAAGTGGACCTGCTGGCGAATATTTCGCTAGAGCTAGAGCTTCCGGCCAGGGTCGCCGTGCGCGTCAATCCAGACTTTGAACTCAAAGGCTCCGGCATGAAGATGGGAGGAGGCCCCAAGCAGTTCGGCGTCGATGCGGAACTGGTGCCGGAGTTGCTTGCCAAAATTGGCGACCACAAACTGGCTTTCGAGGGCTTTCACCTG
The DNA here is from genome assembly GCF_059420025.1 of Azonexus sp. GW821-FHT04F04. NCBI lineage: Bacteria > Pseudomonadati > Pseudomonadota > Betaproteobacteria > Rhodocyclales > Azonexaceae > Azonexus > Azonexus sp. GW821-FHT04F04. The sequence goes on from NZ_JBWKSX010000006.1 coordinate 181,123, forward strand.
TTTGCCGGATCTCAAAATCTAAAGGCCGAATCCATTTGCGAGGCACAGCAGAAATCCTACGATCTGGCGCTTGCGCTCTCCCGTTACGCTCCTTCACCAATCAGCTTCCTGAATCTCGGCGGAGGATTTGGCATTCCCTACTTCCCGGGTGAAATACGACTTGACTTAAAAAGCATTGGTCGGAATTTAGAGCAACTCGCAAATCGCGCCAAGGCAGACTTTCCCGCAGCATCGTTGGTCATTGAACTTGGCCGTTACCTCGTCGGCGAGGCTGGAATATATGTTTCCCGGGTAATAGACCGCAAGGTCTCACGCGGGCAAACTTTTCTTGTTGTCGATGGCGGCCTGAACCATCATTTATCCGCATCAGGAAACTTCGGGCAAGTCATTCGAAAAAACTATCCAGTCGCCATTGGTACTCGTATGAATGCCATTCAAACCGAAATAGCTTCCGTTGTCGGTCCGCTATGCACACCATTGGACATTCTGGCAGATCGCATGACGTTGGCGATTGCAGAGCCGGGGGATTTAGTGGTGGTTTTCCAGTCCGGGGCTTACGGAGCCAGTGCCAGCCCACAGCGCTTTTTGGGGCATTCTGATGTTATTGAAGTACTAGTGTAGCGCCAACCAGCGCTCTTCCCCGTCAAACGACCAGATCTGTTGAGCGGTGGACATATCGTGCAGATTACTCCCGCCCTTCGCTCCTTAAATTCGATACAATGTTTGGATGCATTTGGTCTAAATCCGCTCAAATACTAGGGATCATTGCTCCTTACACTGTTCGATCACAACCAAGAACATTAGCAACAGTCCATTTTTATACTCTCTAACACTTTTGGAACAAATCTCGTGTATTTCGGTTTTTTGCATTAACGGTGCCCATCCCAGATGAAACTTGTTGCAATGATTCGTAGTCTCTGTGAAATAGTGCACAAGCAAAATATGCCAGTGTCCATATCATTATTTTTGTGCAATGGAAGATTCCGTTGTATTCCAAGCGGGCACGAACTATTTGGCTGGACAGGAATATTTCTGGGGGACGCAGGGGCATCATGATCAGGCTGTTCAATCACTGGTTTACTTGGCGCAGTATCGCCGGAGTTTTGTTCGACTTTTCGTTCCTGATTGTCAGCCTCGTTATTACGCTGATGTGGATCAACAGTGGGCTTCCGGTCAACCCAGTACAAATTGTGGTTTATGCCATCCTCTTCGGACTTGTGATGCTTGCCATCAATGCTCTGCTGGGCCTCTATCAACGCGCCTCGATTCGCCCAATTACCGAAACCAGGGCCCGCGCGGTACTTTCCATTTACCTCTCTATCCCAATCGCCTACGCTCTATATGCACTGCTTCCGATTGCTGCGGTGAATCGTGACTTAATCCACCTTTCCGCGATGTCCGCTGTTTTCGGCATGCTGGTAACCCGCGTGGGTGCGGCTCATGCACCGGCTACGAAAATGCTACGCAGGCGCATTTTAGTATTCGGTACGGGGCAGCAAGCACTGGCCGTCAAGCGCGCGCTGGATCGCTCCGATCCAGCTGCCGAAATCATTGGCTTCTTGCCTGGCAGCAATGAAGATCAGCCTCTGGTTTCTTCAAGTATGATTCTCAGCCGAGACAGATCGTTGACCGATACGGCCTGCTATCTCAAAGCTGATGAAATCGTAGTTGCCCTTAGCGAACGACGGGGCGGATCTATGCCTATGCGCGAATTGCTTGACTGCAAGTTGCAAGGAGTCAAAGTCCTTGATCTCGCGAGCCATTTTGAACAGACTTTAGGGCAAATTCGTCTCGACTCCCTCTATGCGGGGTGGCTCATTTTTGGTGATGGGTTTTGCCAAGGCACTTTCCGCACCGTCGTCAAACGTTTGTTCGACATAGTCTGTGCCATCATACTGATCATTTTGGCATTACCCATTATGCTATTGGCTGCCATCCTGATCGTCATGGAGGATGGGTTTCCGCTGCTTTACCGGCAAGAACGGGTTGGAGTTAACGGACGCCTTTTCAACGTCATCAAGTTCCGCAGCATGCGACGTGATGCGGAAAAGGATGGGAAGCCGATTTGGGCACAAGCCAAGGATAACCGGGCTACCCGCGTCGGCCAGATCATCCGCAAACTTCGCATCGATGAACTCCCACAGCTATTCAGCGTCTTGAAAGGCGACATGAGTTTGGTCGGTCCTCGCCCGGAGCGCCCATTTTTTGTCGATCAGCTAACCAAGGAAATTCCTTTCTACGCTGTTCGGCACAGCGTCAAACCCGGCGTAACAGGCTGGGCACAAGTGCGATATCACTATGGCGCGACAGTTGAAGATTCTGCAGAAAAGCTCCAGTACGATTTATATTACGTCAAGAACCACTCGCTGTTTCTAGATATGGTGGTGCTCTTCGAAACGGTAGGCGTCGTACTGACCGGCAAGGGCGCCCACTAATCTTTCATCACGCTCATCTGTGATCTGAAAAGTCCGAGTTGTATGGAAATCACAAGCGCAGCCCTGTTTACCTCGAGCTTTGGACTTGCCGTTTTCGGCTATCTGGCGCTTTGGATCTACCTAATCTCATTTGGCAAGAATTGGCGATCCAGTATCCACACGAGACGGATGGTTTGGGTTGCCATTTTGTCGGCCTTGTGGGCCTCTGCCGGACTGTTCTATTCCTTTAGTGGACATGCGCTGGCACTTGTTACCGCTTTACTGGCTGATGTCGCCAAATACGGTGCCTGGTACGTTTTCCTGGTGACACTGCTTGCCCCAGGCAGCCACCCTGATACCAAACCTATTCTCCCATCCTGGCTACCTGCCACCTGCTGGGTTTTGGTCATAACCGGTATCGGTCTCCAATTTTCAGTAGTGCTTCGCTTGATATCGACCGAAGAATGGCTACGTGCGGTGATTTTTCACGGTCTGGCAGAAGCCGTAATCGGACTGGTTCTTGTCGAGCAACTGTTTCGCACCGTCTCCGAGGATTCGCGCTGGAATGTCAAGCCGCTATGCCTTGCCCTGCTCTTCCAGTTTTCATTTGACGTCTATCTGTTTTCCGACGCGATGATGTTCAGCCGCATCGATGGAGATGCACTGATTGTCAGAGGTTTTGTGCACGCTATCACTATCCCTTTGCTTATGTTGGCGACCGATCGAGCCAGGGACTGGACATCAAAGATTCACCTTTCACAGAAGGCAGCCTTCCATTCGGCCACACTCCTTCTTGCTGGACTCTACCTGCTTTTTACAGCAGCCGTCGGCTATTACGTCCGCTATTTCGGAGGAGAATGGGGACGCGCATTCCAGTTGGCCCTGATTTTTGCCGGACTGCTTCTTTTGGGCGTACTGCTGGTTTCCGGATCGATGCGCGCCAGAATGAAAGTTCTGGTTGGCAAACATTTTTTCCGCTACCGCTACGACTATCGTGAAGAGTGGCTACGGTTTACGCACGCGCTTACCGTACAGGACTCACCGCAGACCATGGGACAACAGGTTATTCGCGGTCTGGCCAACATGGTTGAAAGCCCTGCCGGCACGTTATGGCTTCGAGAAACAAGCCATCTGACTTTCAGACAAAGTGCTCGCTGGAATCTCCCGGAGTGCCTCGCCGAAGAGCGGCAAGACTCATCTCTCTGCCGATTCCTCCTCGCCAGCGGCTGGGTCATTAATCTCGAAGAATATCGATGCTACCCGGCTCGCTACGGCGATCTTGATATTCCAGAATGGCTTTCCGACCAGATGAACGCCTGGCTGATAATCCCTTTGATGACCGGTAGCGATATGCAGGGCTTCGTCATTTTGTCCAGTTCTCGCACACCAATTAATGTTAATTGGGAAGTCAACGATCTGTTACGCGCCGCAGGCTGCCAGGCTGCAAGCTTTCTGACCCGCATGCAGGCAACCGAGGCTTTGCTTGAGGTCCGCAAGTTTGACGCATTTAACAAGATGTCCGCCTTTGTTGTTCATGACCTGAAAAACATTGTGACGCAACTTTCACTGATGCTTAAAAACGCAGAACGCCACAGCGACAATCCAGAATTCCAAAAGGATATGCTGATGACAGTAAATCATGCCGTCGAGCGCATGCGTCAATTGATGATGCAGTTGCGTGAAGGTGCTACTCCCCCTGGAGGCATCTGCGGTGTTAATCTTGCTGATGTCATTCAGCGTATTCAAAAGGACAAAATGAGTCAGGGAAGATCGATCGAAGTTCACGTTCAGGATCGATTAATAGCACGTGGACACGAAGAACGCCTGGAAAGGGTCATTGGCCATCTTGTCCAAAACGCCATTGATGCATCACTCCCCGGCGATCGCGTCTGGACATCGCTCGAACGCCGCAACGACAAGGCTGCAATTCTGGTAGGCGATAACGGACATGGCATGACGCAGGAATTTATCCGGGACAGACTATTCAAGCCATTCCAAAGCACCAAAGATGCCGGAATGGGAATTGGCGCCTACGAAAGCGCCCAATACGTTCGTGAATTGGGTGGCGACATGCAAGTTGACAGCGAACCTGGCAAGGGTACGCGGATTACCGTGACACTTCCGCTATTCGTCATTCGTACCGAATCCGATCTGCGCGCGCAGGAAGCCGCATGAGTACAGAAAAACCCCGCGCCCTGCTGATTGTCGAAGACGATCTCGCACTGCAAAAGCAACTTCGGTGGTCCTTTGACCAATTTGAGACGTTGACCGCTGCTGACCGTGAAAGCGCCCTTGCGCAAATACACCGTCACTGCCCAGCAGTTGTAACGATGGATCTTGGCCTTCCTCCCGATGCTGACTCAGTTTCCGAGGGATTCAGATTGTTGGAGCAAATCCTGGCATCGGCCCCCGACACAAAGGTAATCGTTCTCACAGGTCAGAATGACAGAGCCAACGCACTACGGGCGATTGCCCTCGGCGCTTATGATTTTTTTGCCAAGCCGTTCGAGCCGGAAATGCTTGCGCTGACGATTGATCGAGCTTTTCGACTCCATGACCTGCAGCAGGAAAATCGTCGACTTCTGGCATCCCAACATCCGCCAGCACTTGCTGGCCTGCTGACGCGTGATGCAGGCATGCAAAAAATATGTCGGACCATAGAAAAAGTTGCCAGCAGCAGCGCGACAGTACTTCTCTTGGGAGAGAGCGGAACAGGCAAGGAATTGCTGGCACGTGGCCTGCACGAATCATCGCCCCGCTGTAACGAGCGCTTCGTGGCCATCAATTGCGCAGCCATTCCGGAGAACCTGCTGGAAAGTGAATTGTTTGGCTATGAGAAGGGTGCGTTTACCGGTGCCGTAAAAACGACCCCCGGGAAAATCGAAACTGCCAACGGTGGCACGTTAATGCTTGATGAAATCGGCGATCTGCCCCTTCCTCTGCAGGCGAAATTACTGCGCTTTCTTCAGGAACGCGTCATTGAGCGCCTAGGGGGACGTTCGGAAATTCCTGTGGATGTTCGTATCGTCTGTGCCACACATCAGGACTTAAAAACAAATATCAGCAATGGCAGCTTTCGCGAGGACTTGTATTATCGACTTGCCGAAATTGTGGTCCAGATCCCTCCATTGCGTGAACGTAGGGGGGACCCTGCATTGATGGCCCACGCTTTTGTGCACCGATTCGCAAACGAGCAGAAGCGTGGCAGTATGACCCTTTGCGAAGAAGCTATTCGAGCAATAGAGGCAAATCGATGGCCCGGCAATGTCCGGGAACTGGAAAACTGCATCAAGCGCGCAGTAATCATGGCCGACGGTTCCCGTATTACCCGTGAAGATATTGGTTTGGAGAACGAAGCCTCAAGCGAGATCGAATTCATCGATCTACGTAAAGTACGTGACGAGGCTGAACGGCAAGCTATTGTTACCGCATTGGGACGTGCCAATGGCAATCTTTTGCGTACATCCGAAATATTAGGTATCAGCCGGCCGACGTTGTACGACCTGATGCATCGCCTTGGCCTGAAGTAACCCCTCTCCTGTGAAGAAGACAATCATGAAAATGTCGCGTTCGCTTGTACCGACCGTAATCTCTACGGCCCTTCTGACGATGATGCTGGGCGCCTGTGGTGGCGACTCGCCAGAAAGCCTCATCTTGTCCAGCAAGGACTATCTAGCCAAAAACGATGCCAAGGCCGCCGTTATCCAGTTGAAAAATGCGCTGCAGAAAAACCCCAACCTTGCCGAAGCCCGCTTCCTGCTCGGTTCGGCGCTACTTGAAAGCGGTGACGTTGCGGGCGCAGAGGTTGAACTGCGCAAGGCGCTGGAACTCAAACACTCTCCGGATGCCACTATCCCTCTGCTGGCTCGCGCCATGTTGGCAGGCGGCAAGGCAAAAAAATTGGCCGATGAGTTTGGCCAGACCAGATTAACTAACGGGGAACCTTTAGCATCCCTAAACACGACCCTAAGCGCGGCGTATGCATCTCTAGGCAAGCGCGACGTTGCCAGAGCGCTTCTTGCCGAAGCCCTTTCCTCAAGCCCAAATTATGTTCCTGCGCGATTAGCTGACATTTTGGAAACTGCCGCAAACAATGACCTCGCTGGGGCTCGCTCAAAGCTTGATGCACTATTGAACCAAAATCCGAACAATCCCGAAGCGCTTCTGATCAAGGGCAACCTTCTCGACTTTGATGGTGACACGGCTGGAGCTCTGGCCCACTATCAGAAAGCCATAGACGCAAAACCCAGCTTTCTGAATGCTCATTCAGCAGCCATTGGAACTCTCCTCAAGGCAGGCAAGATCGATGAAGCGGCCAAGAAACTCGATGTCTTGAAGAAAATTTCCCCCAAACACCCGCAAGTCTACTTACTTGATGCTCAAATCAACTATCAACGTAAAGACTACAAAACTGCTCGTGAGTCCGTCCAGCAACTGCTGAAGATATCTCCCAACAACCCGGGCAACCTCCAGATTGCTGGTGCCATAGAATACCAATTGGGCTCCTACATACAGGCAGAAGCCTATCTGGCCAAGGCTCTGCAGTTAGCACCGGGGCTCCCGCTGGCCAGGCGCATTCTGGTAGCCAGTCACTTGCGTACAGGCCAATCGGGCAAGGCACTGGAAGCCCTTCAACCTGTGCTGGGTCGCATTGATCAAGACTCCGCTCTACTCGCTCTTGCCGGCGAAGCCTATTTGCAACAGGGAGACCCCAATAGGGCTGCCGAATACTTTGCCAAAGCCAGCAAATTGGAACCGGAGAATGCTGCAAACAAGACATCCCTCGCCTTGGCACATATGGCCCAAGGCAGCTCCGAAATCGCATTTCAGGAGCTGGAACAAATATCTGTTTCTGACAAAGGCATATCTGCCGATCTGGCGTTGATCGCCGCCCTCCTACGCAGTAATCAACTGGACAAAGCCTTAAAGGCTCTTGATGGCCTAGAGAAGAAACAGCCGAATAATCCGGCAACATATAACCTGCGTGCCCGCACTATGCTGGCCAAGAAGGACACGGCGGGAGCCCGCCAAAGCTTCGAAAAAGCCCTTTCGATCGACCCAATGTTTTTCCCTGCTGTAGCCAGTCTGGCCACGCTGGATTTGCTCGACAAGAAGCCGGAAGATGCTCGCAGGCGCTTTGAGGCAGTGATCAGTGCCGACCCCAAGAATATGCAGGCACTACTCGCTTTGGCTGAACTCAAGGCAGCCAACGGCGGCATGCCAGACGAAGTCTCCTCGCTGATCAGCAAAGCAATCAGCGCAGCCCCCAGCGAACCGGCTCCCCGACTCGCGCTAATTCAATACTATCTCAAGCTCAAGGAAAACAAGAAGGCGTTGACCGCTGCCAATGAAGCTACTAGCGCCATCCTGGACAAACCGGAACTGCTTGATGCACTGGGTCGTACCCAACAACTTGCTGGTGATTTCAATCAGGCACAGACCACCTACGGAAAACTTGCTTCCCTTCAACCAGCCTCACCATTGCCATTGCTACGCATGGCAGAAATCCAGTTCGCAAATAAAAACAAGGAAGAAGGCATCAAGAACCTCAAGAAAGCCCTTGAAATCAAGCCAGATATCGTGGAAGCACAGCGCTCACTGATCTTGCTAGCCATGGAAGGCAAGAATACGAAAAGCGCAATCGACATCGCCCGGATGGTACAAAAGCAGCGACCAAAGGAACCCGTCGGCTATGTGCTGGAAGGCGACATTCACGCATTTGGCAAAGCTTGGCCCGAGGCGATCACTGTTTTTCGAAGTGGTCTGAAAGTGGTTGCAGCCCCGGAACTCGCCATCAAGCTTCACGGCTCCTTGCTTGCTTCTGGAAACACAGCAGAGGCAGATAAGACAGCTGGCGCGTGGCTAAAAGACCATCCAAAAGATGTCGCCTTCCGGATGTATTTGGGTGACCGTGCTTCAGCACAAACGAATTTTGCCCAAGCCGTGAATCATTACCAGGCAGCATTGGAACTCCAGCCAGATAATGCACTGATACTTAACAATATCGCTTGGGCATCAGGCCGAGTGAAGTCTCCAAAAGCGCTCGAATATGCAGAAAAGGCCAATCAGCTTGCCCCCAATCAACCTGCATTCATGGACACTCTGGCCATGTTGCTCGCCGACAAGGGAGAAACAGCCAAAGCTGTTGAGCTACTCCGCAAAGCGCTAGCATCAGCACCTCAGGCTAGTGCGATTCAGCTAAATCTGGCCAAAGTCCTGATTGCATCAGGCAAGAAGGATGAAGCGCGCAAGGAGCTGGATGCGCTGGCAACAATGGGCGAAAAATTCCCGAACCAGACCGAAGTCAGCCAGTTGCTCAAATCCCTTTGATATTGATTTTCGGAATTTTTTTAGATAGATACAGGATTCATCATGACAACAATTGCTGTAGTAGGTCTGGGATATGTCGGGTTGCCGCTGGCAGTGGAATTCGGTAAGAAATTCCGGACGATCGGCTTTGACCTCTCACAAGCAAAAATTGACAGCTACAAACACTACATCGACCCAACGGGCGAAGTTAGCACCGAAGACCTCAAGTCGGCGACTCAGCTAACAGTCTCCACCGATGCAAGCACCCTGCGCGAGGCAGATTTCGTCATCGTAGCTGTACCTACGCCGGTAGACGATGCACATCAGCCAGATTTCAGCCCGCTCGTCGGCTCTTCAACGACAGTTGGCCGCAACCTTAAACAGGGTGCCATCGTGGTGTATGAATCGACAGTCTACCCTGGAGCAACCGAAGAGGTCTGCATCCCGATTCTCGAAAGAGAGTCCGGCAAGACCTGGAAAACTGATTTCTTCGTCGGCTATTCGCCCGAACGTATCAATCCGGGTGACAAGGAGCGCACTGTCACCAAGATCGTCAAGGTGGTGTCTGGAGACACGCCAGCCACGCTTGATAAGGTCAAAGAGATCTACGGTAGCGTAATCACAGCGGGGGTCTACGCAGCGTCCAATATCAAGGTTGCTGAAGCAGCCAAAGTCATCGAAAATACCCAGCGAGACCTCAACATTGCACTGATGAACGAACTGGCGATCATTTTCGACAAGATCGGCATCGACACGCTTGAAGTGCTCCAAGCAGCCGGCACCAAGTGGAATTTTCTACCGTTCCGTCCTGGCCTGGTTGGTGGCCATTGCATAGGCGTAGACCCCTACTATCTGACGCACAAGGCCCAGAAGCTTGGTTATCATCCGGAAGTCATCCTGGCCGGGCGGCGCATCAATGATGGCATGGGCAAGTTCGTCGCCGAGCAGACTATCAAGATGCTTGTCGGTGCCGGCCACCCGATCAAGGATCAGCCGATCATCGTGCTAGGCCTGACCTTCAAGGAAGACTGTCCCGACCTTCGCAATTCCCGAGTTATCGATGTAATTCGAGAACTTCAATCCTACGGTGCCACGGTAGTAGTACATGACCCGGTTGCTGATACTGCTGAGGCCCATCATGAATATGGCGTTGACCTTGTCAATTGGGAAAGTCTGCCCAAGGCTTCCGCTATTGTTGTTGCGGTCAATCACAAACAGTACAAGGCCCTTACAACCAGTCAATTCACAGCTAAACTGAAACCGAATGGCGTGATTACCGACGTCAAGAGTATGTTGGACTACAACGCTTTCGTGGGTACCGGTGTAACGGTCTGGCGTTTGTAAGGGGAAGTTGATGAAGCACTCAAGGATTACTACTGCTGCACCTTTCCCTTGGGCGCTTTGCGCACTGATTGTTGCCAGCATGTTTTACAAGCCAGCTATCGCCGACACCAAAGCAATCAAAGAACAGGCGATGGCGTTGCGCAATGAAGCGAAATTATTTGAACATGGTGATGGCACCCCGCGAAACCCTGCAAAGGCAGTCGAGCTTTATTGTGAGGCAGCACGACTCGGCGACGTTGAGGCGCAGTACAACCTTGGTTGGATGTACGCTATGGGTCGTGGCATAGAACGTGACGATGCAACAGCGGCTCTCTTCTTCACGATGGCGGCCCAACAAGGCGATATGCTCGCTGAGCGTATGCTTCGCCAGGTCGGCACACCGATCACCAAAGCTCCAGCCTGCCTCTCGGATCCAGAGCTGAACGACACCGACGGTGATGACATCGTCGCCAAGGCAACACCGGAACATCGCAAGGTGATGGATCTTGTTCAGAAGTTAGCTCCCGAATACGGTGTTTATCCGCGCTTGGCCATGGCCATCATTCGCGCTGAGTCGAATTTCAACCCAGAAGCCATCTCGCCCAAGAATGCCCAGGGCCTGATGCAATTGATTCCCGAAACCGCAGAACGCTTCAACGTCAAAAAGCCCTTTGATCCCGAGCAAAATATTCGCGGAGGACTCGCCTATCTGCGATGGCTGCTGGCCTATTTCGAGGGCAATATCCCATTGGTAGCCGCAGCCTATAATGCAGGTGAGGGCGCAGTAAACCGCTACGCTGGTGTTCCACCCTACGCAGAGACCAAAGGCTACGTGAAGCGCATCCGCGAGATATTCAAACGCGAGGATCATCCATTTGATCCTGGCGTGACGAGCCCCTCACCAGAATTACCCAAAATTATCTCACGCAGGTTGATGTGAGGTGGTTGGCCGGAATTTGCCGATGTTTATTGGCCGGTCAGGCTATTCTTGGGACAATCGCATCTGCAGCCGATCTTACCGACACCATTGAGCGGATCAAACCGTCAATCGTCGTCGTGGGTACCTACAAAAATACTAGCAGTCCCCAGTTTGTCATGCGTGGTACCGGATTCGTGGTTGGCTACGGAAATCTGGTAGCTACCAACGCACATGTGCTAACAGAAATCAATGACCCAGACGCGCCCGCCTTGGTAATCCGGGCGCGGACCGCGAATGGTGAGCCGCAGATTCGGCGAGCTTTGCTGGCTAGTCTGGACAAAGAGCACGATCTCGCTGTTTTACGCATAGAAGGATCTGCCTTGCCGGCAATGAAACTCGGAAACTCTGATCAGGTGCGCGAGGGGCAGTCCATTGCTTTTACTGGCTTTCCACTTGGAGGTGCCCTAGGCTTTTCTCCTGTTACCAACCGCGGCATTGTGTCGTCAGTAACCCCAATTGCACTGCCCGGTGGAAATGCCCAGCAGATCAACGAAAAGCTGATCCGCAAGATCAGAAGCGGAACGTTCAACATCTTGCAGCTTGATGCTACAGCCTATCCAGGCAATAGTGGTAGCCCAGTCTACGATACCGAGACAGGCGAAACTCTCGGTGTCATTAACATGGTATTCATAAAAGGCACGCGCGAGGCGGCGTTGAATCAGCCATCGGGAATCAGCTATGCAATCCCGGTGAACTACCTCCTGGAGTTGCTAAAACAATAAGGTATCCGTAGCCCAATCAGACCTACAACCGTCCCTCCTGTTTTGCACACCAAAGGCTGGCTTTCTGAGAAGTATTTCCTCACCGCTATTGCATATGCACTTTAGACTTCAAACAATACAGTCGTTTATTCCTACGTAACTTATGTGTCGGAAAATTTTACACGCCCACTGACGAGAGGCTGTTCTATCCTGTAAATATTCGTAGAATACCGCGCCAATACTGGGTCCATAGCCAAAACATAAAAGCCGGCTTGAATTTTGCTTTTTAGTTATGCATATAAACCTATGACCCAGAACACCTAGGTCATCAGCAAAAGTAATATGGAGCAAAAAATGCTGCAAGATAAAAATACCGGGTCACACGAGCCCAATATGCAAAACGATTCAGACAGCGCCTCCAGCGTAGAGGCCGTTAGGTCACGTCGGAAATTCGTTGTTAGTGCAACAGCAGCCCCCGTCCTCATGACGGTTGCGGGAAGGTCCGCATTGGCGTGCCAAACGGTCCCCAAAGGGCTTTCATTTGCCGCTTGGTGCTCGGTAAACCCAAAAGGGAAGAGCACTCAGAGCACATGCGTTTCCCATACCGTTTCTGGTCACACACCATGCAAACCGCCATACGCTTGGACCCCAAAGAAAACGGGAACGTGCTTTGAAGTGGCTTGGCCGGACCATCCGGAATGCAAGCCCTTTACATCTTGCAAGCAACGCTATACCGATAGAAGAGGCAAAACCGCCTATCGGGATAAATCATGGGCAGGACCTAGCGGAACCTACCAAGACATGTGCCATCACTTCACCGAAACTTCGCTCACAGATGCCGGTTGGAATACAGGAACAAAGCTCTCTTGGCTTGATGGCAGTCGCTCGATTGCCAAGATTTTGATTGACGAATCACGGGTTCCTGGAAGCACTGGTAATAAAGCCGAGTTTTGTGCGGCTTGGCTCAATGCTCACAAATACCCCGGAACCTATGCACTCAAGCCAGAACATGTCCGAGAGTTGTGCGCCACTGGGAAAATCGGAACAGGTGGTTATGTTTTAACCCCTGAGGAATGCAAAGCGTTCTTGGAACAGACCCGCGCCTAAATTGAGCCAAGAGCAGTTGGCCCCCAGGCTTTCGGGACGAGCAGACTGCTTAGCCGTCACGTTTGACAGCGAGGCCGAGACAGTTCTCCTTCTGCCAAACTCAGGAGAGGTATTGCTTTGTGCCACTCAAGCCTGGGAGGAGGTAGTCGACTCCGGTATTTTTTCAAATAGCTCAGCAGAAGGGTTGGAGTTATCTGCTGATGCCGAAAATCTGCTGGCTACGCTTGATCGCTTAGGTATTGATCTCGGGTAATTCTTTTCGAGACCGCGTTTTCTGGTCACAATGCACTCATGCCATCTAATTTACTGAGTGCATTCACACTCGATTCGATCACCGACGCTCTATCTCAAGAAGGCTTGGTGCTAGACGTCACTTCATATCGCTGCCGAATCCGTTCAGATCTCGCAGCAGCCTTAGCTAAACCGCTCCTATTGCTTTACCAGGACTACCCCGCCTACCTCGAGCATTCGGGGTTCATTGACTTTGACATCGAACTCAATAGCAAGCGTACAGGGTGGCTTGAGAAAAATGTCGAGTTTAGTTGGGACGGACAGACCCCTTTTCCGGCCCTGCCCTTGAATCAGGTTCATCCCCTCTTTGAGTGGGGATTGAATTGGTGCATATCGACACTCGCCGGTGAAGATATCGTCATTCACGCGGCCGTTCTGGAGCGAAACGGAGGAGCTCTAGTGCTCCCGGGCGACCCAGGCTCCGGAAAAAGCACGCTAAGCGCTGAACTCTGTCTTTCCGGATGGCGCCTGCTCTCAGATGAACTAACGATCATTTCACCAATAACTGGCCAGGTCCGGCCCATGCCTCGCCCAATCAGCCTCAAGGACGCATCAATTGGCATTATTCAATCGCGTTTTCCGGATGCGACGATCACTACACCAATTGGCGACACACGCAAGGGTGACATCGCTTACGTGCGCCCGCCAGTAGCGGCTATCCACCGGTGGTCGGATGAAGTTCCCATTCGACACGTCATTTTTCCGCGATATTCTGCCGCGTCCCCTCTCGACTCTTTCGTACTTACGAAGGCCAGAATGCTTTCAAAACTTCTGGACAATACATTCAATATCGGAGTTTTCGGAACATCCGGTTTTGCCGCACTTGCTGAAGCTGTCGTCGACTCGATAGGTTACGAGGTCAAATATGGCGACTTGTCGGAAGTCGCAGGATGGATAGATACGACATGCCGGTAAGCCGCTTGCCAACCATATTGGGAAACCCAACTGGGATTAGCCGCATCAGTGGAGAGCAATGGAACGCAATCCTTCTACATTCAAGAAAAACTCAAAGTTTGGGACAACTGGCCTCGCGACTAGACTCAGCGGGTTTTCTCAACGAGGTTCCGCCAGCAGTACTCAGGCACCTTAATCTGGCGAGAACGACAGCCCAACGTCGTGCTGATGCAGCCCGTTGGGAAATTGATGTCATTCGCCGAGCGATACACCCTGGCACGCCGGTCATACTTCTTAAAGGCTGCGCCTATCTGGTGGCCAATGACCCGAATGCAGACGGACGTCTTTTTTCTGACATTGACATTCTTGTGCCTCGCGCATCTCTGGGAAAAGCAGAGGCTGCCCTGACTGCTGCAGGCTGGATGCCCAGTACCGTCGATGCCTACGACCAACACTACTATCGCGATTGGTCACACGAGGTTCCACCCATGGAGCATGTCCGTAGACATACCGTTGTAGACCTTCACCACGCGATTAATCCCCCCATATCGCGCTATAGCATCCCCACTGAGTCACTACTGGAGCACCTGGAAGAGATTGCCCCTGGAATACACATTCTGGGCTCAGCAGATCGCGTAATTCACTGTGCGATCCACTTGCTTCAGGAAGGGGAAGCAAGCAAGGTTTTCAGAGATCTCTATGACCTCTTCCTTCTTATTGAAACCAACTACCCCAAGGGGACCAAACGAGATGAATTGTATGCTCGCGCCGAATCGCTTGGACTTCGTCGACTAGTTTCCGCGGCTATCAACGCAGCTGAAGTAGTTTTCCAAACGGAGACTACTTCTTCCCCCTCCACGTGGCTTGCGAAGATACTCATTGCGGTAGCATCCGGGAGCTCACCACAAACGGGGAACTCTTACTCTATTCAAATCAGCCGTTTTGCCCTGCTCGCTCAATCGCACTGGATGAAAATGCCGCTGGGCATACTAATTCCGCATCTGTTAAGAAAAACACTTCTGGCGTTCATTCCGAATCGTGACCCCAGTTAGGTAAAAGAAAGAACTTGGGCACATGCCAACGAAACGGAGTGATTTCCGCTCACCGAATTCCTTGTCGACCAGGTAGTGCACCTGCTCACGTCGTGATGGTGCACTCACCACATTTTTCGCAAGACCGAAAAATTGACCAAGGACTTGGTATTTATCATTTTCACATTCCTTTTTCGAATGTTACTGCTCAATAAAGTCGATTGAGCTGCAAAAGAACCCAACGTAACGTAATTCCTCAGTCCGGCAACTCCTACCCTCCGGGATATCAGCCGAATTTTGGGGAATATCATGATCATCCAGTGTGAACATCTCCGCGTTACATTGAAGCGTGGTTCGACGTTTGAATTCGCCGGCGCTTGCGGAAATAAACTGATCTGTGTGACCGGCACGATCTGGGTCACTCAGCATCACCTAAGTAACGACTGGGTGCTGCAGTCCGGTGAGTTTCTGACCATCGAAAACCCCGGCAAAGTTGTCATATCAGCATGCAGCAATGACAGCGCCACATTTTCCGCGCGGCAACGCTTGAATGAGCACGGAAAGAGTTGCATCAATCAAGTCCGAAACCCCGGAAGCAGCTTCCCGTCGAGAAACACAAGGGCGGACGCATGAGCACTCATTTTGATGAGCCGCAAAAATTTCTTGTCTCTGCTGTCGACGGGTACCCCCTAGATGCGTCTGCATGGATTAGCCAATCAGAGACATTTTTCACCAAGCGACCCGTGGTAATTATCAACCCGGCGACATCTGTTCATAGTCGCTATTACAACCATTTTGCTAACTATCTGTACGCTAACGGATTCGATGTCGTTACCTATGACTACCGTGGCATCGGAAATTCGCGCCCCAACACCTTGCGCGGGTTCGACGCGAGCTGGATTGACTGGGGGACTCAAGACTTTGAAGGCATTCTGCGATTTGTTGCCACGAAATTTTGCGGACAACCCATACATGTAGTCGCGCATAGCGTGGGTGGCTTTCTTGTTGGTCTCGCCGAATCGAATCACCTAGTCAGCCGTGTATTTACCATGGGGGCTCAGTTTGCATACTGGAAGGACTATGCGCGCCCTAGACGCCTGGCGATGTTTTGGCGCTGGCATGTCGTTATGCCGATATTGGCTGCAATCTTTGGGTATTTCCCCGGCAGCCGCCTAGGCTGGCTCGAAGATACCCCTCTGGGTGTTGTTCGTGATTGGACGGCACGTCATCCTCGCTTTGAGGACGCCTATCAAAATGGACGTCGAGCCATGCCATTGGAACGTCGACAACAGCTTGTCGAACGCTTTTCACAAATGAAAGGCGAGACGCTCGCACTTTCAATTACGGATGATGACTTCGGCACCATTCCAGCCATTCATCGTCTTTTAGATTATTTCATCAATAGTCCTGCCACCCATTTGCGTGTTGCCCCGAGCATGCTTGGGCTCAAGCAAATTGGGCATTTTGCATTCTTCAACAACCGCTTCAAGGAGTCGCTATGGCGCATCCCCCTGTGTTGGTTGCGTGATGGTCAAATACCCAAAGACGCACCCGGTCAATTGATCACAACAGATGATGCAACACGAGCTCTCTGATTAATAGCTGACATTCCCTCAGGTAATGCCAGGCGACCGCGAATTCGTTTGAACGGGAACCGGGATGCCTTTCTAATCGACCTCAGTCGCATACGCCCCGAAAAAAACAGGTACCACCAGAGAACATGAGCAACAAAACCGAATCGTCATATATGGCAAATGGCTGGCACCGTCAGCCGTGGGTATTCGTCGTTGCAGGTGGCTTGATCATGGGGCTGGCCCTCGGCATTCGCCACGCGACCGGAATTTTTCAGGTTCCAATAACAATGGACAACGCCTGGACGCGCGAAGTCTTCGGCTTTTCCATCGCAATACAGAACCTGATCTGGGGTTTGGCTCAGCCATTTACCGGCATGTTGGCAGATCGCTTTGGCTCAATGCGCGTCATTATCGCCGGCCTTGTTTTTTACGCTGTTGGCCTCGCCCTTATGAGTATTGCTATCACCCCATTGGCCTTCACACTCACTGCAGGCTTGTGCATAGGTATTGCACTTTCCGGTACGTCGTTTGGCGTGATTTATGGCGCACTCAGTCGCATGGTGACGCCTGACCGGCAAAGTTGGGCACTCGGCTTGGCCGGCGCGGTTGGCGGGTTCGGCCAATTTGCCATGGTGCCACTAGCCCAGGGGCTGATCAATTCATTGTCATGGTCAGGGGCTTTAGTAGCGTTGGCAGTAGTTTGCGCAATGGTTCTACCGTTGGCCTTGCCGTTCCGCGAAAGTGCGTCGCCCGCACCAGTTCTTGGCGCTGATCAGACAATGCGCGAAGCACTGACTGAAGCATTCCAGCATCGTGGATTCTGGCTACTGAATCTGGGCTTTTTGGCCTGTGGCTTCCAATTAGCCTTCATTGCCTCACATTTACCGGCCTACCTGTTGGACAAAGGAATGTCGGGCAACGTAGCCGTAGCTGGATTAGCGATCATTGCCCTAAGCAACGTGGCGGGTACATATTGCTGTGGTGTGCTCGGTGGTCTATTTCGGCGCAAATTCCTGCTCTCCGGAATTTATCTGGTGCGCTCCCTGGTAATGGCTCTATTCGTCCTGATGCCTTTGACCATCTGGAGCCTATATCTCTTTTGTGCCGCGATGGGCTTCATCTGGTTGGGTACAGTTCCGCTGACAAACGGTCTCGTCTCGCAGGTTTTTGGCGTGAAATACATCACTACGCTATTTGGCTTTGTATTTTTTGGCCACCAAGTGGGTGCGTTTCTTGGCGTTTGGCTGGGCGGGTATATGTTTGATGTGACCAAATCGTACGATTTGATCTGGTTCATTGGAATCGCCCTGGGTGTCATTGCCGCTGCCCTGCATTTCCCAATTAATGACAATGAACTGCCACGGCTCAACATTGGCTATCAACCATCATGAGTTCATCGATAGCGATCCGTGCTGCAGGACTCTCAACAGGATTGACCGCTTGTTACCTAGTTTTCCTGACATATCTCAACCCGGACAACGTCTGGATTTGGTCAACCCTGTGGTCAATTTGTAGATAGGTCGGACATGATCAAAATTTCATTCTGCCTTCGGCGCCGTGCTGAGCTCACACATGAAGAGTTTTTGGACTATTGGAAAAATGAGCACGGGTCATTAGTTCAGCAACACAAAGCTGTCCTTCGTATTGCGCGCTACATCCAGTTTCATGGCGACTTCGGTCCGATGACATCGAAATTGATAGCCTTCCGCGGCACCCCCGAACCTTACGATGGTATTGCAGAAATTTGGTACGAAAGTCGTATTGCGCTGGAGACGCTGGGGCAAGACCCTGCAGCACGGACAGCCAGCCGACTTCTTTGGGAAGACGAAAAGCGCTTCGTCGACCTTGAAAGCTCTCCCATCTTTGCTGGTGATGAGATAGAGATGGTGCGCACGCTATGAGTAATTCTGTGGCCACGCCCCAGTCCAACCCTGATTTCAGCGATGAAAAGGTTGAAATGCAATTTGTCTTGATTGTCCACGAGGTTGAGTCTTATTCAGCATGGAAGATCGTTTTTGACCGTGCCTCTGGTATCCGAAAGGCTGCAGGGGAAATCAGTTACCAATTACTTCGTTATGACAATGAACAAAACACTATTGTCCATTTTTCACAATGGAGCTCATTGAAAAATGCGAGAAACTTCTTCGAGTCCCGTGCGCTGCAAGCCATTCGGCGCGAGGCAGGTGTTATAGCCCCCAATTTCATCTACTTGAATGAAATAGAGCAAGACCCTATAGCGTTATCCCTGAGGAGCATCCTATGCACAAAGGTAGCTGTCTATGCGGAGCAGTTAAATACGAAATTGATGGCGAACTTGGACCCATCGTGTATTGCCACTGCTCGCGCTGCCGAAAGGCCAATGGTTCTGCATTTTCGGCAGTATCGCCGGTCGCCTCTTCTGATTTTCACATAGTGAAAGGTCAGGAACATTTACGCAGCTACCGAAGTGCATCTGGTGTTCATCGCATTTTTTGTGGAATTTGCGGCTCACCAATCATTGGCAAACGCGAAAACCTGTCGGAAACAGTTCGAGTACGAATAGGCACTTTGGATACGCCGAGCTATGCCAAGGTTTCCGCACACATCTTTGTGAATTCAAAAGCAGAGTGGGACAACATTCATGATGATGCCCCTCAGTATCAAGAGCGGCCCTAGGGTAAAGCTCTTCGCACAGCAATTGCTGCACAAATTACCGGGTTTTCCGAAAACCCAAAACCTGTAATGTCTATGAAAAAGGCTAGGCCATGAATCCAAGTGCAAACGAACAAGGAAAAAATTTCAGCGTGGCGGACATTGGCGGCATTGACGCCTGGAAGAGCTACACAGCAAAGATCAAGGCGCTACCGAGCGTTGAAGTTCCAGGAAAACTATTTCTAAATCCGATCCTCGGTTTGACCGGAATGGAGGTGTCGGTGAATTGCTTACCTGCTGGGGCAGCCGTGCCCTTCTACCATAAGCATCATCTGCATGAAGAGCTGTATCTTTTCTTGAAAGGAAGCGGAGAGTTTCAAGTTGATGAACAAATCTTCCAAATTCGTGAGGGCACAGCTCTTCGCGTATCTCCGGACGGCGAGCGGACTTGGCGCAACAACTCTAAGGAAGACCTCTTTTATATTGTGATTCAAGCCACGGAGTTCTCAATTGCTGCAGATGGCACTGAGGACGGTTACTCCGTTCAACGCAAAGTCGTTTGGCCAGTTTGATGAGTGGTCGAACGGATACTGCTGGACAGGACCCGAAAACACCAAAGAAAGATTATTTCTTTAGAACGAAACCATGAAGTCGCAAATAGAAAAGTCTGAAGAATTTCAAAAACTGCACCGTCAAGGTAACTGCTTCGTCATCCCCAACCTGACATTCCCATGGCGCATCTCAAAGTTAAAAATTCTCATTTGAGAATTGGAATGTGATGTCGTCCAATGAATGCCATGTCGTCAAACCTTGAAGGATTGATATAGATGGCCAGACAAAGCATGAATGACAAGGACTCCCTTGAGGACTTTCTCTCACGGGAAATCTCGTTCAACGAGATATCAAAGATGGTCTATGTCATGGGGAATGGCCCTGCTGTCATCGTGATGCCTGAAATGCCAGGCATCAGTCCCCAAATTGCGCGCTTCTGTCGCTGGGTCAGAGATGCAGGATTTACTGCCTATTTGCCATCACTATTTGGCATCGACGGCGATGTACCGACAGCTGAAGAGGGGTTGGCTGTCTTTAAAAGAGCTTGTGTCAGCGCGGAATTCAGAGCGTTGGCGGCTAACCAAACCAGCCCGGTCACCGTCTGGCTGCGCGCCCTGGCAAAGTTTGCCCATGAGGAGTGTGGAGGACCTGGTATTGGTGCAATTGGAATGTGTTTTACCGGTAACTTTGCGCTAACCATGATGCTTGAGCCGGCAATGCTCGCACCGGTCCTTTCGCAGCCCTCCCTTCCCATGAACGAACCGGACGGGCTTGAAATATCCCCTGAAGATCTGACGGCAGTGAAAAGTCGTCTTGACCGCGAGGATCTCACGGTCTTGGCGTATCGCTTTCAGGGTGACCGATATTGCACTGCGCAGCGATTCGCAGCCTACTCAAATGCCTTGGGCGACCGGATCATTACCAAAGTCCTCCCTGACAACGCTGCGAACCCATCCCCGCCACCATTTTTTGAGAAGGTTGTTGGCTGCCCGCATAGCGTCGTTACTGCCCATCTCATTGATGAAGCCGGTCAGCCTACAACGCAAGCGCGGGATGAAATTCTGGCCTTTTTTGCTCAAAGGCTTCTGCCTTGAGCGTTCGTTGTTGCGAGGTGAAAAATGGCATGCCATGATCAATTCGCACCTATTGTTTCTTAGCCTCTGGGCGCCTATTCGTTAATGACTGCGTTGAGGTTTTGTTGAACGGTCTTTGGTCGATTCCAATCAGGAAATTGCATGTCTATTCCATTGTCCCGCCTCCCTTCTCTTGATCTTGTTCGTGGGTTTGTTGCGGTCGGGCGTCGAATGAGCATAACGCTTGCCGCCGAAGACCTCTGCCTTACTCAGTCAGCGGTCAGTAGGCAAATCCATGGGCTAGAGGAAATTCTTGGGGTAAAGCTATTGATTCGAGGGCATCGGTCAATTGCATTCACAGCAGAAGGTGAACGGCTATTTCGTAGCGCGGATGGCGCTGTGCAACAACTACAGGATGTCTTTGCCAGCCTGATCATTCCAAGGGGACGCAGACCTGTCACGGTTACCACAAGCACAGGCGTAGCGAGCTTGTGGCTGCTGCCGCAACTTGGCGTGTTCCAAACGCAATGGCCCAGTATTGATGTACGGCTAGCCGCCTCCAATCGGATACTTGATATCAAAGCAGATGGGGTGGATATCGCCCTTCGATATTGCTCCCCCGCTAACGCTCCAGCTGGTGCTATCCGACTTTTCGGAGAAAAAATTGCCCCCGTAGCTCATCCATCACTTGGGCTGAAAGAGCTCTCAACTGCCGAAACCCTTTCAAAGCTGGTGCTTCTGGAATTCGATGATCCGAAGCGCCCCTGGCTGCAGTGGAGTGAATGGCTTGGGACTGCAGGACTTGAGAAAGCAAAACCCAAGGGAATCCTTCGCTTTAACCAATACGACCTGGTGATCCACGCTGCACTTGCCGGTCAAGGTGTGGCGCTAGGCCGACAAAATCTCATCGAGCCGTTGTTGGCCGAAGGACGACTTATCGCGCTGGCCACGTCGCAGAAGCACTCGGGAGAGGACTATGCTTATTGGCTAGTGCTTGCAGATCAGCAGTCCAGGGAAGAAGTCAGGATCGTCGCTGACTGGATTCAACAAATTGCAAGCGAACTCTCTGATTAGCTTCAGTGGCACCAGATACACATTCCTGTAGCGCATATCTGACCAAATTTAAGTCGTTTGAAGCGATGTAGCCTCGCGGTGCAAACTCCATTCAAGTAGTTATTCACGCTCATCCCAAACAAGGTGTCCTCATGGCTGAGCGCGAAAACTTTCTGACCCTATTGGGGTTACAACTGAATCGGAGAAATTATGTCAGCCGTAGCTTCATCGAGTGCGCCACCTCTCCTCAAGGTACCGTTTGGTATCTCGTCGACGCCTGATTACCCTCCCGTCAGTCAAAGCACTCGGTACTCGCCGTGGACCCGGCAGTTACCATCGGTCGTCGCTGATATGGGATATTTGAAGGAAAGCGACGGTCATCCTTTTACCTATATGTACGATCCGCCAGCGGGTACTGAAAGGCAAAACTGCGAATTTGAGCTGGTTCGGATGCCGATTCGGGATGCCCGTCAAATGGCATACCAGCCGAGCGTCGACGTTGAGGGGTTTGAGCTCTGGGATGCGCCCACTACGGTCTCTGATTTCCGAAGCGAGCAAGAGATCATTGCGAAATACTATGCAGAAACGACCGAGCTCGTCAGGAATGCAACCGGCGCAACATCAGTAATCGTTTTTGATCATCAGATTCGCAAGCGCGAAGCAGGACGCCCGCCGCTCTCATTTGGCAGAGCTGGGGACGGAAGTAATCCTGGGGCAGTCGGCCGAGTGCATGTCGACTATTCAGAAGAGACCGGCCAAAGACGTCTCAACCTGGTCCTGAAGGATGCGGTGCTTTGCAATTCCGTTGAAAGATTCGCAATCGTCAATGTCTGGCGCTCAATCAAAGGACCGGTTCTGGATACACCCTTGGCCGTTTGCGATGCGCGATCGGTAGGCGCTAGCGATCTGGAAGCTTGCGAAATCAGGTATCAAGAACGCAGTGGCAAGATCTATCTGGTGCGCCACTCGAACCGGCATCACTGGTACTACTACTCAGCAATGGATCGCAATGAGGCCCTGATTTTCAAACAGTACGACTCATTGATTAATAGCGTGTCTCGATTTACGCCACACGCGGCATTCGATCATCCTGAGGCAACCGAATCAACACCGCTGCGCGAGAGCATTGAAGTACGTTGCCTCGCAATTTTCAATTGATGGACCCAAGTTGTTGTTAGCCCCCTCAGATACCGGAGAGATGAATGAATCATTCCACCAACAATAATGACCGTAAGACAATCGAGTTTTGGTTCGATTTGGGTAGCAATTACAGCTACCTGACAGCAATGCGCATCGAAGATCTTGCCGGCAGCCTCGGGGTCGATGTCTTATGGAAGCCATTTCTGCTAGGTCCCATTTTTCAGTCTTTTGGCTGGGAGTCTTCGCCGTTCGTCCTGCAAAAGCAAAAAGGTGAATACACATGGAAGGACATGGAACGTCAGGCGCACAAACATGGCATCGCGTGGAAAAAGCCCAGCACTTTCCCTCGCCGAGCCATTCTTCCAACTCGGGTCGCTATTCTCGGTCGGAATGAGAAATGGATTGGAGACTTTGTTCGGGCAACGATGGCGCGCAACTTCGTTGAGGACAAGGATCTCGATACAGAAGACGCAGTGCGGGAAGTGCTTGCCGCTATCAACGTGAACGCTGATCTGGTTATTGCACAAGCACAGTCAGATGAGAACAAGCAGCGACTACGTCATGCAACCGAGACTGCAGCCGACCTTGGAATTTTTGGGGCACCCATGTTCTTCGTCGGAGGCGAGATGTTCTGGGGGAATGATCGCCTCGAGGACGCTTTAGCTTACGCAAACTCCCAATCGCAATGAACGTAATCTCACCCCGAGGTCAGGCCTGGCTGGACTCTGGATATTCGATTTGGCGGATGCCCTGCGCTTTTACCCCTTCGATAGCGCCTTTTTTCTTTCGTGAATCCGAGGATGATTTGGTGTTTCGTGTCGAAATTGATGCACACCATTGCAATGGTGCCGGCACTGCTCACGGGGGCTTTTTGGCAACCATTGCGGATGTGGTCCTCGGCTGCAACATCAACCATCGAATTCCGAAAGAATGGCGAATCGCTACCTCAAACCTCTCTGTTCAATTTCTTGCACCTGCAATTCCAGGGCAATGGGTTGAAGGAAAGATTGATCGGGTAAAAGTCGGGAAACGGCTTTGTCATGCTTCCGGCACCCTTGATATTGAAGGAGTGCCAATTGTTGCGATGCATGCGATCTTTGCGGTTGTAGGCGGTGCAAGATAGAACGAATGTCGTCCCATATTCTCACGCTCAGATTGCAGCAGACTTTAACCGCAGAGCAGATTCGAACTCAGCGCCCAGTTGAGACTAGATTGGCCGATTTGTTGTCTATTGGCAAAGAGTACGCATTAGCCGGTAAAGGAAGCGCCTGCGTAGCGGCCTTTCGCGGCAAATCCTTGCCATCCTTCGGTTGGCCTTGATCATCCGATTTCGGGTTTCTTGATTTACGTTCTCCCCGGGGCTAACATCTTCTCGCGCAGCCAGATTCGGCGCGCGTAACTTATCGAGGTTTGGATGTTGGAGATTGCAGTAATCCGATAACCCGATCCCTGCACCAGCGGGGCATCCAGGTTATCGCGATCACAAACGTTTGGCAGGCCACCAGCAGGTGGTTTGCTGTTTCTGTTCGTTTAGATTACTGCAATGGATTTCCAACATGACCACATCCAAGCCGAAGCAAGCGCTTGTTCACGCGCTTGCCTCTAGTAACCACACTTCCGATGCATGCGATGACTCAGAGCACACTGCCTCTGTCGCGGAAGGCCCCCAGGGGGCTTGCACACCGCCCGATCAGTCTTGTTACCTTGGCGCGCTCATCGCCAGGGTAACTGCGGTTGATCGCGACCAGTACCTCATCAGGCACGCGGAGAGTGAAGTACCCGCGAAGCTGACGGGCCGGGCCATCTACGCCAGCGAATCACCCGCAGATATGCCCTGCGTCGGCGACTGGGTCCACGTGAAATATCACAACTCGGACGCGCACGCACGCATCCTTGATGTGCTGCCGCGGCAGTCGTTTTTGAGACGGAAAAGGCCAGGCGACGATGTCGAATTCCAGATGATCGCCGCCAACATCGATATGGCCTTCATCGTTCAGTCCTGTCACTTTGATTTCAATGTGCGCAGACTCGAGCGCTATCTCGTGATGACCAGCGAAGAGCATATTGAGCCTGTCGTACTACTAACCAAGACCGATCTCGTCAGCCCGGCAGCATTGGAGCAATTGGTTTCGCAGATTCGCCATTCGGGCATCGGCGCCAAAATCATCGCGTTGAGCAATATCAGCGGAAAGGGCATTGAGCAGCTCCGCGAGCTGATCCAGCCCGGCAATACCTACTGTCTGCTTGGATCATCCGGTGTTGGCAAGACGACGCTTGTCAATCGTCTGGTTGGCAACTCCGACCTGGAAACAGGTGCCGTCAGCCTCTCGGGAGAAGGCAGGCATACAACCACACGGCGTCAACTCATTGTACTTGAGCACGGCGGGCTGCTAATCGACATGCCCGGCATGCGCGAATTGGGAATGCTTGGCATCAGTGAAGGAATCGACAACAGTTTTGCCGATATCCAGACACATTCGACGAACTGTCGCTTCGCCGACTGCACGCATACCAGCGAGCCGGGTTGCGCCATTCAGAGCGCCATCACGCAGGGCGAACTGGACCCGGGGCATTTTCAGAGCTACCTGAAGCTCAAGAATGAATCAGCCTTTCACGACATGTCACTTCTTGAAAAGCGCAAGAAAGACCGGGCGTTTGGAAAGCTTGTGCGCTCCGTCACCAAAGCCAAGGGGAAGCGGAAGGACTATTAGGGCACTGGCCTAACCCACAAGTCGACTTGATGTTTCTCGGCAATCCGGAAGCATGAGAACGGTGTATCAACACAAAGTACGGATCGCCCTTAAAACCATGTAGTCAGTGCCAAGAAAAATCACGATGCCAGTGATCATTATGGCCAAGCTCTCAGATCAACGCCTACTGACCTGAACGGCTCTCCCTGGCGGCATAGTCCACCACAAATTCACCACAATCCAAGAGTTACAAGGGATTACGGGGAATGACAGCTACCACATTTTTACCACACCCGTTGCAATGCATGGCAGAATTAAGCCAATACCAAGCCGGATTTACCAGCTTTAGGCCATTGAATTTTAAGAGATAGGTGGTGTGCCCGGAGGGACTCGAACCCCCGACCTGCTGCTTAGAAGGCAGCTGCTCTATCCAGTTGAGCTACGGGCACTTGAGGGTGAATCTAGAAAAATTGGTCGGGGCGGTGGGATTCGAACTCACGACCCTCTGCTCCCAAAGCAGATGCGCTACCAGGCTGCGCTACGCCCCGACACGAGAGACGGCATTCTATCACCAGCCGGAAAACCGCACCAGATCAAGAGCCTATCTTTTCGAAAGAAAGAATCCTTGCCCATAGGCTGTCTTCATGATATTTAATCGCTTTTTTCGTCACTAGGCGCACAAGAACATGGCAGAAGAACTGCTCCACAAACACTTCGCTCCCTACCAGCCAAAAGCTGGCGAGGATTACATGAGCGCGAAACAATTGTCGCATTTCCGCAAGATTCTCGAGACGCTCAAAAAGGAGTTGGGCGAGGATATCGACCGCACGGTTCATACCATGCAGGACGAAGCTACCGTGTTTGCTGACCCGAATGATCGCGCCAGCCAGGAAACCGACATGGCGATCGAATTGCGCAACCGTGACCGCGAGCGCAAGCTGATCAAGAAGATCGACGAGACGCTCGCCAGCATCGAAAGCGGCGATTATGGCTTCTGCAACAAGTGCGGTGTCGAGATCGGCATCAAGCGCCTGGAGGCCCGTCCCACGGCCACGCTGTGCATCGATTGCAAGACCCTGGACGAGCTCAAGGAAAAACAGATGGCGAAGTAATTCGCTTTTTGGCGTTGCTACGGTCAACCGGAAAAAATGCCAAAAAACAAAGGGCGCCGCAAGGCGCCCTTTGTACGTTCAGCCTGGGCTGATGCTTATTGCTGCGGCTCTTGGGCGACGGCTTCGGAGGCAATCGGCTGGGCAGCCGCAGTGCCTTCTTCAGAAGCAGCAGCCTTCATCGACAGCTTGACGCGACCACGGTCGTCGGTCTCGAGAACCTTGACGCGAACGATCTGGCCTTCCTTGACGTAGTCTTCGACCTTGTTGACACGTTCCTGAGCGATCTGGGAGATGTGCAGCAGACCATCCTTGCCCGGCAGCACGGAAACAATTGCACCGAAATCAAGAATCTTGAGCACGGTACCTTCGTAGATCTTGCCGATCTCGACTTCGGCTGTGATCGCATCGATACGGGCACGCGCAGCGGCAGCGGCTTCACCACTGCTCGAAGCGATGGTGATCGTGCCGTCGTCCTGAATGTCGATCGTGGTGCCAGTCTCTTCGGTCAGGGCGCGGATAACAGCACCGCCCTTACCGATGACGTCACGAATCTTTTCCGGATTGATCTTGAACGTATAGAGACGCGGTGCGTAGGCCGACATTTCTTCACGCGGGCCGGCAGCGGCTTCCTGCATCAGGTTCAGGATGTGGATGCGAGCATCCTTGGCCTGAGCCAGTGCAACCTGCATGATTTCCTTGGTGATCCCCTGGATCTTGATATCCATCTGCAGCGCGGTGATACCGGTCGTTGAACCAGCTACCTTGAAGTCCATGTCACCAAGGTGATCCTCGTCACCCAGAATGTCGGTCAGCACAGCGAAACGGTTGCCGTCCTTGATCAGACCCATGGCGATACCGGCAACGTGCGCCTTGAGCGGCACGCCGGCGTCCAGCAGGGCCAGACAGCCACCGCAAACGGAAGCCATCGAGGACGAGCCGTTGGATTCAGTAATTTCCGACACCAGACGCATCGAGTAGGAGAAGTCTTCCGGCTTCGGCAGCACGGCGAGCAACGCACGCTTGGCCAGGCGACCGTGACCGATTTCGCGGCGCTTCGGCGTACCGACGCGACCACATTCGCCGGTGGCGTACGGAGGCATGTTGTAATGCAGCATGAAGCGGTCACGGTACTCACCAGCCAGCGCGTCAATGATCTGCTCGTCGCGGTTGGTACCCAGCGTGGCCACAGCCAGCGCTTGGGTTTCGCCACGGGTAAACAGGGCCGAGCCATGGGTGCGCGGCAGCACGCCGGAACGCATGGTGATCGGACGCACGGTGCGCGTGTCGCGACCGTCGATACGCGGCGCACCGCTCAGGATGCGACCGCGAACGATGGAGGCTTCGATTTCGTGGAACAGGTTGCCGACGGTGTTTTCGTCCGGAGCACCTTCGCCCTGGCACAGGGCGGCAATGGCTTCAGCACGAATGACCTTGACGGCCTGGCTACGGGTTTGCTTGACGGTGATGTTGTAGGCTTCTTCGAGCTTGGCAGCAACCAGAGCGGACAGGCTGGCAACCAGCGCTTCGTCCTTCGGTGCAGCCTCCCATTCCCATTCCGGCTTGCCGGCTTCTTCGACCAGTTCGTTGATGGCGTTGATCGCCTTCTGCATTTCGGTGTGACCAAAAACGACAGCGCCGAGCATGACTTCTTCGGACAGTTGGTCGGCTTCGGACTCAACCATTAGCACGGCAGCTTCGGTACCGGCGACGACGAGGTCGAGCTGGCTACCCTTGAGCTGGCTGAGGGTCGGGCAGAGGACGTACTGGCCGTCGATGTAACCCACGCGGGCGGCACCGATCGGACCGTTGAACGGCACGCCGGAGATGGCCAGAGCGGCAGAAGCGCCGATCAGGGCCGGGATATCGGAATCAATTTCCGGGTTCAGCGACATCACGGTGGCGATGACCTGGACTTCGTTGTAGAAGCCATCCGGGAACAGCGGGCGGATCGGGCGATCGATCAGGCGGCAGGTCAGCGTTTCCTTTTCGGAAGGACGGCCTTCGCGCTTGAAGAAACCACCGGGGATACGGCCGGCAGCGTAGGTCTTTTCCTGGTAATCGACGGTCAGCGGAAAGAAATCCTGGCCCGGCTTGGCATTCTTGGCAGCCACAACGGTAACCAGAACCACGGTTTCTTCCATGGAAACGAGGACGGCACCGCCAGCCTGGCGGGCAACTTCACCGGTTTCGATGGTGACTTGATGGGCACCATAGGCGAATGTTTTTTTCACGATGTTAAACATATTTTCCTTTCACTCTCAACACAATAAACAACGATTTATCAACAACTTACAATAGACAACAACAAACAGTACTGCAAAAAACAAAAAAAGCGGCCGGGATAAACCGGGCCGCTCTTTCGTAGCGTCGATCTGACTTACTTGCGCAGACCGAGCTTGGTAATCAGGGTGCGGTAAGAATCGATGTTCTTGCCCTTGAGGTAGTCCAGCAGCTTGCGACGCTGATTGACCATGCGCAGCAGCCCACGACGGGAGTGGTGATCCTTCTTGTGCTCTTTGAAGTGCGGGGTCAGATCGTTGATGCGGGCGGTCAGCAAGGCGACCTGGACTTCCGGAGAACCGGTATCGCCCTTGGCGCGCTGGAATTCGGCGACGACGCCGGCTTTGACTTCAGTAGTGAATGCCATTTCAAACTCTCTTTCATGAAAACGACGCCGCCCCGGTTTGATAGAGCCAGCGCCAGTGGATAAAATTTTCCGTTGGCGACGGAAAGCGTTGGATTATATCAGTTAATCAGCGAGTTGAACCAGCCGTTTTGGCCACAAACGATCCCCCGAGCCAGGTTCGCCGATACCGATCAGCTTGCCGTTCTCATAGACGCGAATCTTGCCGCTCAGGCCGGCCGGCAAGTCAACGGGATTGCCGTGACTGAAACGCTGGGCAGCTTCGCCTTCGACAGTCAGGATGGGCAAGGTGTGCAACAGTGCATCGACCGGTTTAAGGTGCTCTATGCGCCCTGCTTCATCGAGCCCCTCAAGCTCAACCAGGGTTACGGCTCCCTCCAGATCGAGATCACCAACCCGGGTTCGCCGCAACGCTGTCAGATGGGCGCCACAACCGAGCGCAGCCCCGATGTCAGCCGCCAGCACGCGGATGTAGGTGCCCTTGCTGCACGCCACGCGTAGCGTCAGCGCGTCGCCAGCAAAGTCGAGCAGATCAATGGCGTAAATCGTCACCGCCCTCGCCTCGCGCTCGACCTCGATACCCTGGCGAGCCAGCTCATAGAGCGGGCGACCATCACGCTTTAGCGCCGAATGCATCGGTGGAATCTGCTGAATATCGCCGGTGAATTGCGGCAACAATTTCAAAATTGCCGCTTTTTCCGTGTTGACCGTGGAAGTCCCCGTCACCTTGCCTTCAGCATCCCCGGAATCGGTAGTGACGCCCAGCTTGAGAACGGCTTCATAGGTTTTATCGGCATCGAGCAAGTCGGCCGAAAATTTGGTCGCCTCGCCAAAACACAGCGGCAACAAACCAGTAGCCAAAGGATCAAGCGTGCCCGTATGGCCGCCCTTGGCCGCCGAGAACAACCGACGCGCCTTTTGCAGCGCGTCGTTCGAGGTGAATCCGATGGGTTTGTCGAGCAACAGCACACCATCGACCTGTTTCCAGGTCTTCTTCACTTGCATGGTGTGCTTAGTCTTCCGGCGTCTGATCGCTCAGCGCGTTGGCCTGATTGATCAGCAAGGTCATACTGGCGCCGTGCTCAATGGAGTTGTCGTAAACGAAATGCAACTCCGGCAGGGTATGAATATGAATGCGACGACCAAGTTCGCGCCGGAGGAAACCGGACGCCCGCTTCAAGCCACGCTCAATCTCTTCCAGATGCTCGGAATTGAGTGTCGCGTAAAACACCTTGGCATGGGCGTAATCCGGCGTCAGTTCGACAGCCGTCAGGCTGATCATGCCGACGCGCGGATCCTTCAATTCAGTCCGAATCAGATCGGCAAGGTCGCGGCGCACTTGCTCCGCGACCCGGTCACTACGCTGAAATCCTTTTTTCTTCATTACAGCGAGCGTGCCACTTCCTGAATTTCGTAAGCTTCCAGCTGGTCGCCAACCTGGATGTCGTTATTGCCGCGCAGCGACAGACCGCATTCGAAGTTGGAGCGAACTTCCTTGACGTCGTCCTTGAAACGCTTGAGCGAGTCGAGTTCGCCATCCCACTGAACAACGTTGTTGCGCAGCAGACGGACGCGTGAATTGCGCTTGACGAAGCCCTCCAGCACATAACAGCCGGCAATGGCACCGACCTTGGAAACATTGAAGACCTGACGAATTTCGACCATACCAGTAACCTGTTCGCGTTTCTCCGGCGACAACATGCCGGAAAGAGCCGCCTTGACCTCATCAACCGCGTCGTAAATCACGTTGTAGTAACGGATATCGACACCGAAGGTTTCGGCCAGCTTGCGCGAACCGGCATCGGCCCGGATGTTGAAGCCGATGATGACTGCACCGGAAGCCTGGGCCAGATTGACGTCGGATTCGCTGATCGCGCCAACGGCACCGTGAATGATCTGAACGCGGACCTCCTCGTTCGACAGCTTGGCCAGTGTCTGCACCAGCGCTTCCTGCGATCCTTGTACGTCGGCCTTGACGATCAGCGGCAGGGTCTTGATCTCGCCCTCTTCCATCTGCTGGAACATGTTCTCGAGCTTGGCGGCCTGTTGCTTGGCCAGCTTGACGTCGCGGAACTTGCCCTGACGGAACAAGGCGATTTCACGTGCCTTCTTTTCGTCGGTGAGCACGATGGCTTCTTCGCCAGCAGCCGGCACATCGGACAGGCCGAGGATTTCGACCGGGATGGACGGGCCAGCTTCGTTGATCGGCTTACCGTTCTCGTCGAGCATGGCACGAACGCGACCGAAGACCTGACCGGCCAGCACGACATCGCCGCGCTTCAAGGTACCGGACTGAACCAGCATAGTCGCGACTGCACCACGGCCCTTGTCGAGACGCGCTTCAATGATCAACCCCTTGGCCGGCGCATCTTTCTGCGCAGTCAGTTCAAGGACTTCAGCCTGCAACAGGACCTGCTCGAGCAACTCGTCGATACCAGTACCCTTTTTGGCCGAAACCGGGCAGAACGGTGAATCGCCACCGTACTCCTCAGGAATGACACCTTCGGCAACCAGCTCCTGCTTGACGCGGTCCGGATTGGAATCGGGCTTGTCGATCTTGTTGACTGCAACCACCAACGGCACACCAGCTGCCTTGGCATGGTGGATCGCTTCCTTGGTCTGCGGCATCACGCCGTCGTCGGCCGCCACAACCAGAATAACAATATCGGTCGCCTTGGCACCACGAGCGCGCATCGCCGTAAAGGCTTCGTGGCCCGGAGTATCGAGGAAGGTGATCATGCCACGGTCGGTTTCGACGTGGTAGGCACCAATGTGCTGGGTAATACCGCCGGCTTCGCCAGCAGCAACCTTGGCACGACGAATATAGTCGAGCAACGAGGTCTTGCCGTGGTCTACGTGACCCATTACGGTGACCACCGGAGCACGCGGCTCAAGCGGCACATCCTTGTGAGCGGCAGACTCTTCAAGGAAAGCATCCGGATCGTCCAGCTTGGCGGCGAACGCCTTGTGGCCCATTTCCTCGACGACAATCATCGCCGTTTCCTGGTCCAGCACCTGGTTGATGGTAACCATCGAACCCATCTTCATCATGACCTTGATGATCTCGATGGCCTTGATGGCCATCTTGTGCGCCAGGTCGGTGACAGAAATGGTTTCGGGAATATGCACTTCACGAATGACCTGCTCGGTCGGCGCCTGGAAGCTGCCCTGACCATCATCACCCTTGTGCGACTTCTTGTGGCCGTGACGGTTGTCCTTCCAGCCGGTACCGCCATCGGAGCCACGCGTCTTCAGGCCGCCCTTTTTCTTGCCATCATCGGCCACGCGACCCTTGTCGCCTTTCTTGCCCGCCGCATCCGGCTTCTTGTGCAAAGTGCCCTTGTCGGCAGCCGGAGCGGCGCCTTCGCCCGCCTTGGCTGCAGCAGCTGATTGCTGCTTGGCTTGCTCGGCAACCTTGGCAGCCGCAGCCGCAATTTCCGCCTGCTGACGCATACGAACCAATTCGGCTTCACGCGCCTGCTTCTCACGCAGCTCACGTTCCTGAATTTCGCGCAACGTCGTATAACGACGGTTTTCCTGCTCCCGAGCTTTGAGTTCCTTCTCGCCGATAATCGCCGCACGATCCAGAATAACCGGAGCCGGCTTCTCGACAACGGGCTCGGCAACGGGCTCGACCACCGGCTCGACCGGCGCTTCAACTTTCACCTCAACCGGTGCTTCGACAAACGGCTCAGGGATGACCTCAACCACCGGCTCAGGAATAACTTCCGGTTCCGGAGCAAGCTCGACCACAGGTGCCTCGGGCTCCAGCTCAAGCGCTTCGAGTTCAGCCTCCGGCACATGCTCGCCGACTTCGCGTTTCATCAGCACACGCTTCTTGCGCACCTCGACCTGAACGGTACGGGCGCGACCATGTGAGTCTGTCGCCTTGATTTCGGAAGTCTGCTTGCGCGTCAGCGTGATTTTGGTCTTCGACTCGTCACCGTGCGCACGGCGCAGGTAATCGAGGAGCTTGGCCTTGTCTTGATCGTTCAGCGCATCGTTGGCACCCTGCTTGCCCACCCCTGCCTTGCTCAATTGTTCGAGCAGGGCCGTGACTGGCATTTTGAGTTCAACGGCGAATTGTGAAACTGTTGTTGCGGACATACTTTGCTACCTCCCGCTCACTCGAACCAGTGAGCCCGTGCCTTCAGAATGAGTTCCTTGGCACGCTCGTCATCAATGCCGGTCATCTCTGTCAATTCATCCACCGCCAGTTCCGCGAGATCATCGCGAGTCTTGACGTCGTGACCTGCCAGTTTCGCGGCCAATTCCTTGCTCATTCCCTCGAGACCCATCAGGTCCTCGGAAACATTTTCCAACTTTTCTTCGGTCGCGATCGCTTCCGTCAGCAAAACATTGCGGGCACGGTTGCGGAGTTCATTGACGATCCCCTCATCCAGCCCTTCAATTTCCAGCATTTCGGCCAGCGGAACGTAAGCCACTTCTTCCAGCGAAGAAAAACCTTCTTCGATCAGCAGATCGGCCAGCTCTTCGTCGATGTCCAGCTTTTCCATGAACGTGACGCGGGTCACGGCATATTCAGCCTCGGACTTCTTGGCTGACTCGTCCTGGGTCATCAGATTGATGGTCCAGCCGGTCAATTCGGACGCCAAGCGAACATTCTGACCATTGCGACCGATGGCGATAGCCAGGTTGTCTTCATCGACCACCACGTCCATGGCGTGCTTTTCTTCATCGACAACGATGGACGAAACTTCAGCCGGCGACAAGGCGCCGATCACGAACTGGGCCGGATCAGCCGACCACAGCACGATGTCGATATTCTCGCCACCGATTTCATTACGCACAGCGGTAACGCGGGAACCACGCAGGCCGACGCAAGTACCGATCGGATCGACACGCGGATCATTCGACTTGACGGCGATCTTGGCGCGCAGACCGGGGTCACGGGCACAGGCCTTCAGTTCCATGAGGCCATCAGCAATCTCCGGCACTTCCATGTCGAACAGCTTGATGATGAATTCAGGCGCAGTGCGCGACAGAATGATCTGCGGGCCGCGAGCATTGCGGTCGATGCGCAGCAAATAGGCACGAATGCGGTCGCCGATGCGCAGATTTTCCTTGGGGATCATCTGGTCGCGCGGCAGCAAGGCTTCGATCTTGCCGGCTTCGACAATGGCATTGCCACGTTCCATGCGCTTGATGGTGCCGGAAACGACGTGCTCCTTGCGATCAAGGAAGTCAGACAGGATCTGCTCACGCTCGGCATCGCGAATCTTTTGCAGGATGACCTGCTTGGCCGCCTGGGCGCCGATGCGGCCAAAATCGATCGGCTCAAGGCTTTCTTCCAGCGTATCGCCGGCTTCGATATCCGAGTCGTCCTTCTGGGCTTCCGACAGCGGAATCTGCAGGTACTCGTTGACGTATTCGTTGTCCGGCACAACCTGCCAGCGACGGAAGGACTCGTAGCTACCCGTATTACGGTCGATCGAGACGCGAACATCGGCCTCGTCATGGATACGCTTCTTGGTGGCCGAAGCAAGGGCCAGCTCAAGGGCGCCAAAAACGATTTCCTTGGCGACATTCTTTTCGCGGGCGAGTGCGTCAACCAGCAGCAATATTTCACGGCTCATGGGCTAAAACCTCCTAGTCCTTCAGTCGAAACGAGGCACCAGACGTGCCTTCTCGATATTATTGAATTCCAGTTCCACATCATCTTTTGCAAGACGCAGACCAACCTTGCCATCTTTGCAGCCCAGCAGTTCGCCCTGGAAATTCCGGCGGCCACCGTGTGGTATACGTAGTTTGATCTGGATTTCCTGACCAGCGAAACGTTCGAAGTCTTCGGCTTTCTTGACAACGCGATCGAGGCCCGGCGAAGAAATCTCAAGACGGTCGAAATCGAAGTTTTCCACCTCGAAAATGCGCGTCAATTGATTGGAGACCTTGGCGCAATCTTCGACATCAATCCCCGTAGCACGACCCGGCGCATCGATGAAGACACGAATCGTCCGCCCACGCGGCGACATCTCGACATCAACGAGTTCATAACCGAGACCGACAACAGTCGTTTCCAACAGCGTGTTTAAATCCATAGCCACAAATAAAAAATGGGCGAAACGCCCACCTCATGAAAAAAAGATGCCCCGCCAAAAACGACGGGAGGAACAAACCCGTGAATTATAACGGATTTATTCCCCATCGACAATCGATTTAGGTGCTCTCAGGGCCCTTTCGGGGGGCTGGCGCGTTGTTTTCAAGGTCGCGCAGCAGCATTTTGATTTCAACCTCTTTGAGCTCTCGCGCCATGCCGCGTTTCAATTGTGGAGGCAGCACGAACGGGCCGTAGCGGACGCGGATCAATCGGCTGACCGTAACCCCGACCGCCTCGAACATTCGACGCACTTCGCGGTTGCGGCCCTCAAAAATCGTCACGCGATACCAATGGTTGGCACCTTCACCACCACCGTCGTGCAATGTCCCGAAATTGGCCCGGCCATCTTCGAGTTCGACACCATGCAGCAATTGCTGTTGCGCTTCGAGGGTCAGCTCGCCAAGGACACGCACCGCGTATTCACGAACCAGTTGTGAACTCGGGTGCATCAGCTTGTTGGCCAGGTCGCCGGAAGTCGTGAAAATCAGCAGGCCGGAGGTATTGAAGTCGAGACGGCCAACGTTGATCCAGCGGCCGCCGCGCATGCGCGGCAGCGCAGCGAAGACAGACGGACGGCCATCCGGGTCGTCGCGCGAGACGATTTCGCCTTCCGGCTTGTGATACATCAGGACACGCGGCGGACGAGTGCTGCCGGTAAAGCGGATATTGATCAGACGGCCGCCGATCTTGACCTTGTCGGTCGGCACGACGGACTGGCCGATGGTTGCAACAACACCATTGACTGTGACCTTGCCAGCCGAAATCCACTCTTCCATTTCGCGACGCGAGCCGACACCGGCCTGGGCCAGAATTTTCTGCAAGCGCTCCGGCTTGGCTTCGACGACCGCCTTGCCATTCCGCGCGATATTGCCGCGACTGGCCCGGCCGGTTGCCGGCAGCGCGGCACGGCGACGCGGCTTGGGCGCCTCGACCACTTCTTCGGCCTCGGGCGCCTCTTCGCGGGCATTGCCGGTGGTACGACCACGCGGGGCGGGATTGCCACGGTCAACCGGAATTTCCGGCCGTTTTTGAAATCCGCCCGGCTTGCTGGCGGAACGGAGAGGTGTGCGTTTATTGGTTTTCATAATTCAGCTCCAGCGTCTGGGCGATTTGTTCAAGCGGCGGCAGTTCACTGACGCTTCTCAGTCCCAGATCATCGAGAAATTGCTTGGTGGTGGCAAACAGGGCCGGCCGACCTGGTGTTTCGCGATGGCCGACAACATCGATCCAGCCGCGCTCTTCGAGTGTTTTGACAACGTTGGTATTGACCGCGACGCCGCGGATTTCCTCGATATCACCGCGCGTCACCGGTTGACGATAGGCGATGATGGCCAGGGTTTCGAGGACGGCCCGCGAGTATTTCGGCGGCCGCTCAGGGTTCAGGCGCTCAAGATAAGGCAAGTATTCGGGCCGCGTCCGGAAGCGCCAGCCAGAGGCGAGCTGAATCAGTTCGACCGGACGTTCGGCCCATTCCTCGCGCAACTCGTCGAGCAACTTGCGCAGGGTATCGGTCGACAAATCCTCGTCGAACATCTTTTTCATATCGCTTGGCGACATCGGCTCGCGCGCGGCGAGCAGCGCTGCCTCAAGCACTCTCTTGACCTGACTCGGTTCCACCTTGATGCACTCGGACGTAAATGGGTTGAAAGGCTTCGGTCTGGGTGATTTCGATCAGTTTTTCGCGGCCCAGTTCAAGCATGGCAATGAAATGGACGACCAGACCCGGCACACCCATATCGGGATCGAACAGGGTCTCGAACTGGACAAAGCCACCTTTGGCCTGCAATGCGCGCAGGATGATGCCCATGTGCTCGCGCACCGACAATTCTTCGCGCCCGATCTGGTGATGCTTTTTCAGCCCGGCCTGGCGGACGACTACCATCCAGGCTTCCTTGAGGTCATCGACCGAGACTTCCGGCTGGCGGACCAGCAGCGATTTCTCGACCAAGGTCTCGACCCAGAAAAATTCGCGCTCGGCCTGCGGCATGGCGTTCAGATTCTGCCCGGCGAGCTTCATCTGCTCGTATTCCATGAGCCGGCGAACCAGCTCGGCGCGCGGATCTTCGGCCTCGTCGCCCTCGCCCAGCTTCGGCCGCGGCAACAGCATGCGCGACTTGATCTCGATGAGCATCGCCGCCATCACGAGATAATCGGCAGCCAGCTCGAGATTACTCGCCCGCATCGCCTCGACGTAATCGAGATACTGCCGGGTCAGCGGCGCCATCGGGATATCGAGGATATCGATGTTGGCGCGGCGAATCATGTAAAGCAGGAGGTCAAGCGGCCCCTCGAAGGCGTCGAGCATGATGGCCAGCGCATCCGGCGGGATGTACAGGTCAAGCGGCATCTGCTCGAGCGGTTGCCCGTAAACGCGGGCAACCGGCTCGACTTCGCCAACCGGAAGCACTTCGAGGACCTCGCTCATGCGCTCAGGAGGCCGCCGCGCGGCCCTTGCCCTTGTAGTGCAGATGCAGGTTGCGGACGTAGATGACCAAACTGAGTGCCTGGCCAAAGATGAAAACGGGGTCCTTGCGGTGGATGGCGTAAATGGTCAGCACGATGCCGCCGGCCAGGCTGAAATACCAGAACGAGACCGGTATGACGACCATCTTGGCTTTTTCACTGCTCCACCACTGGATGACGAAGCGCATCATGAACAGCGCCTGGCCACCGAAGCCGATGCCGATCCAGATTAGCGTTTCCCAGTCCATATCAAACATCAGTGGTATTCCAGCCCCATGGCTTCGCGCACGTCACGCATGGTTTCGCGGGCGTATTCACGAGCCTTCTCGCAACCGTCGGCGATGATGTTCTTGACCAGGGTCGGATCATCCAGATAGACCTGTGCCCGTTCGCGCATCGGCGCCTGTTCCTTGAGGATGGCGTCAATTACCGGCTGCTTGCACTCGATGCAACCAATACCGGCGGTACGGCAGCCTTGCTGCACCCATTCCTTGCAAGCATCGTTCGAATAGACCAGATGCAGTTGCCAGACCGGGCATTTGGCCGGCTCGCCCGGATCGGTACGGCGGACGCGGGCCGGATCGGTTGGCATGCTGCGCACCTTCTTGGTTACCGATTCCTCGGATTCGCGCATGGTGATCGTGTTGTTGTACGACTTGGACATCTTCTGGCCATCCAGCCCCGGCATCTTGGAGGCTTCAGTCAGCAGGTAGCCCGGCTCGACCAGAATCATCTTGCCGGTACCTTCAAGGTAGCCGAACAAGCGCTCGCGGTCGGCCATCGACAGATGCTGGACTTCGTCGAGCACTGCCTTGGCCTGCTCGATGGCATCGCGGTCACCGTTCTGCTGGAAGCGGGTGCGCATCTCTTCGTAGAGGCGCGCCTTCTTGCTACCCAGCTTCTTGACGGCTTCGCGCGCCTTGTCCTCGAAACCCGGTTCGCGGCCATACATGTGGTTGAAACGACGAGCCAGCTCGCGCGTGAATTCAACGTGCGGAATCTGGTCCTCGCCGACCGGCACCTTGTCGGCGCGGTAGATCAGGATATCGGCGCTCATCAGCAGCGGATAACCGAGAAAGCCATAGGTCGTCAGATCCTTGCCGGCCAGCTTTTCCTGCTGGTCTTTGTAGGTCGGCACACGCTCCAGCCAGCTCAGTGGCGTCATCATCGACATCAGCAGATGCAACTCGGCGTGCTCGGGCACCCGCGACTGGACGAACAGCGTCGCCTGATTGGGATCGACGCCGGCCGCCAGCCAGTCCACCACCATATCCATCGAAGCCTTCTCGATCCCCTGCGGATTGTCGTACTGCGTCGTCAACGCATGCCAGTCGGCCACGAAAAACAGGCAGGGATACTCGTGCTGGAGCTCGATCCAGTTTTTGAGAACGCCATGGTAGTGGCCTAGATGCAGCGACCCGGTCGGGCGCATGCCGGAGAGAACACGTTCTGCGTACATATTATTTATTTAGTAGAGACCAAAAATGACAGTGATAAGCCAAGCTGACGTATCGACCAGCGGATTCATGATTGCGCCGAGGATACCGGTGAACAACAGCACCAGCAAAATCGGAAAACCCCAGCGTTCGAGCTGGGCGAATTTCCAGGCCATCGAATGCGGCAGCAAGCTGACGGCAATTCGTCCGCCATCGAGCGGTGGCAAGGGAAGCAGGTTGAGCACCATCAACACGCAGTTGATCTGGATGCCCATCTCGGCCATCCGTGCCAGCGGCGTACTGAAAAACTGCGGCAACAACCAGGACAACTTGAAGGCCAGCGCCCAAAGGCAAGCCATCAACAGATTGGCGCCCGGACCAGCAGCAGCGACCCAGAACATGTCTTTTTTGGGCTCGCGCAGACGGCTGAAATCGACCGGTACCGGCTTGGCGTAGCCAAACAGGAAATTGCCGCCGGAAAACAGCAGGATGCTGAGCGGAATCAGGATGGTGCCGACCGGATCGATATGGCGCAATGGATTCAGGCTGATCCGCCCGGCCTGCCAGGCGGTCGGATCGCCGAAATGGCGCGCTGCGTAGCCGTGCGCGGCTTCATGCAAGGTGATAGCAAAAACCAGAGGCAGGGCGAGAATTGCGATGGTCTGGATGATGGCGTTGATATCGAGCATCTCAGCCCAATCCAAACAGCTCAAGCGGACCGCGACCAGCCCGGATCAGCTCCGGCGAAGCTCCGGTCAGATCGATAACCGTCGTCGGCTCGGTACCACAAGGCCCGCAGTCGAGGATCAGTTCCAGCTGGTCATCGAGGCGATCCTGGATTTCCCATCCTTCAGTTAGCGGAAATTCGTCACCCGGCAATTGCAGGGTCGTCGTCAGCAACGGCTCGTTCAGTTCTTCGAGCAAGGCCAGCGCCACCGGATGGTCCGGCACGCGCAGGCCGATGGTCTTGCGCTTCGGATGCATGACCCGGCGCGGCAATTCCTTGGAGCCTTCGAGAATGAACGTGTAGCTACCCGGCGTCGCCGCCTTGAGCAGGCGATACTGGGCGTTGTCGACCCGGGCAAAATGGGCGATTTCGGAAAGATCACGGACCATCAGCGTCAGATGATGGCGCTCGTCCATCTGGCGGATCAGGCGGATACGATCAAGCGCTTCCTTGTCGCCAAGATGGCAGCCAAGGGCATAGCACGAGTCGGTCGGCAGAGCGACGATGGCGCCCTTGCGAATAAAATCGGCGGCCTGAGCGAGCAGACGCTGCTGCGGTGATTCCGGGTGGATATTGACGACGCGGGCCATGCTCAGACCACCAGACGCCAAACCGGCTTCAGGTCTTCCGGCAATTGCGGAAGCTTGCCAAGATCGACATAGCTTTCTTCCGGCCCGTGAAAATCGGAACCACGCGAGGCGTGAAATGCGTAGTGACGGGCCAG
This sequence comes from Azonexus sp. GW821-FHT04F04, assembly GCF_059420025.1. Lineage (NCBI taxonomy): Bacteria > Pseudomonadati > Pseudomonadota > Betaproteobacteria > Rhodocyclales > Azonexaceae > Azonexus > Azonexus sp. GW821-FHT04F04. The sequence continues at coordinate 222,109 of NZ_JBWKSX010000006.1, forward strand.
ACGGGCGAAATGCATGACATGGTCGGTCGAATGGCTGCCGCAGGTCACTTCGATGCCTTGCCCACCGACATCCTTGAAATCATCAAGGAAACGGCGCATGTCGGCGCCCGACATCTTGTAGCGCGCCGGATGCGCGACAACCGCCACGCCACCGGCACCAGTGATCCAGCCAACCGCTTCTTCGAGTGTTGCCCAGCGATGATCGACATACCCCGGTTTACCCGACGCGAGGTAATGCTGGAATACGCCCGGCACATCGCGGGCGATGCCGATCGAGACCATATAGCGGGCAAAATGGGCGCGCGAGATCAGGCTCGGATTGGTCACGAAGCACAAGGCGCCTTCATAGACGCCGGGGATGCCGATGGCGGCAAGCGCGTCGCCCATCCGCTTGGCGCGCTCGATACGCCCGACGCGCAACTCGTCGAGACCCCCGCTCAATGCCGGGTTGGCCGGATCAAAGCCAAGACCGACGACATGAATCGGCACACCGCGCCACTCGATCGAGATTTCGACGCCATTGACGAAACCCATGCCGGCCTCTTCAGCCGCTGCCCTGGCTTCGGCCAGACCGCCAAGGTCATCATGATCAGTCAGTGCCCAGAGATCAACTCCGTTCCCCGCCGCACGCCCCGCCACCACCCGAGGCGGCAGAAAGCCGTCGGAAACGATGGAGTGGCTATGAAAATCGAAATTGGCTGGCGTCACAGGTAAGCAGTTGAAGGCAAACGAAGATTCTAGCACGAACGAGGCCATGCCCTGAGCCCCTTGTGCGGTGCAGCAGGTTGATCAGACCGCAGCATCCCGTTATAGTGCCACCCGTTCCGTGGGAGAGCGCAGATCCGTCTGCCGCCGAAGGCGCAAATCCACCCGAAAACGCTCAGGCAAAAGGACCGCGGAACAAGGCGCAAGCCAAAAAACTCTGGAGAGCGATGGCGGCTATTACCGACATCCACCGATGGGGCAAATCTCTCAGGTATCGAGGACAGAGGGGTGAAACGAAAGACCATTCTTTCGTTTCACCCTTTTTCCGTTTCTAGAACCGACGTTAACAAACGCTCGCAAAGGATTGATATGCTGAAGAAAACGGTTTTGAATGCCGCTCACCGCGCAATGAATGCCCGGATGGTGGATTTTGGTGGTTGGGACATGCCGGTCAACTACGGTTCGCAGATCGAGGAGCACAACGCGGTCCGCAACAACTGCGGCATGTTCGACGTTTCGCACATGTGCCCGGTTGATGTTGTTGGCGCCGATTGCCGCGCTTTTCTCTCCCGCCTCGTCGCCAACGACGTGGCCAAGCTCAAGGTGTCCGGCAAGGCACTCTACGCCGCCATGCTCAACGAAGCCGGCGGCGTCATTGACGACCTGATCATCTATTTCCTGACCGACACGCGCTTCCGCATCGTGGTCAATGCCGGCACGGCCGAAAAGGATCTGGCCTGGATGCAGGCCAAGGTCGCCGAGTGGAAACTCGACGTGACCATCACCCAGCGCCGCGATGGCGCCAACAACCTCGGCATCATTGCCGTGCAGGGTCCGAATGCCCGCACCAAGGTTTGGGAAGTGCTGCCGCAGACCAAGGCAGCTACAGAAGGCCTGAAGGCTTTCTTTGCCGCTGAAGTCGATCAGTATTTCATCGCCAGCACTGGCTACACCGGCGAAGACGGCTACGAAATCATGCTGCCGGCCGGCGAAGCCGAAGCGCTGTGGAACAAGCTCAACGCCGCCGGCGTCGCCCCGTGCGGCCTCGGCGCCCGCGACACGCTGCGCCTCGAGGCCGGGATGAATCTCTACGGCCAGGACATGGATGAGACTGTTTCGCCACTCGACGCCGGTCTGGCCTGGACAGTTTCTCTGAATACCGAGCGCGATTTCGTCGGCAAGGCTGCGTTGCTCGCCAATGGCCAGCAGAAACAGTTCCTCGGCCTGATCCTGCTCGACAAGGGCGTGCTGCGCGGCCATCAGAAGGTCATGACCAAGCAAGGCGATGGTGAAATCACCTCCGGCAGTTTCTCGCCAACGCTCCAGCAATCCATCGCCCTCGCCCGCCTGCCGCTCGGTGTGCAGATCGGCGACGAAGTCGAAGTTGATATCCGTGGCAAGGCGCTCAAGGCCAAGGTCACCAAACCCGTATTCGCCCGCAACGGCAAAGCAGTCATCTAATTCAACCCCATTCAGGAGAAAACCATGTCCAACGTCCTCGCCAACCTCAAGTACGCCGCCTCCCACGAATGGATGCTGCTCAACGCTGACGGCTCCGTCACCGTCGGCATTACCGACCACGCCCAGGAAGCTCTCGGCGACCTGGTTTTCGTCGAACTGCCGGAAGTCGGCACCCATTACGATGCCGAGAAGGAAATCGCCGTCGTTGAATCGGTCAAGGCTGCGGCTGACGTTTACGCCCCGATCTCCGGTACCGTCACCGAAGTCAATCAGGCTGCGGCCGATGCACCGGAGTCGGTCAATCAGGATGCCTACGCTGCCTGGTTGTTCAAGATGACCCCGGACAACGCCGCCGACCTCGACAAGATGCTCGACGCTGCAGCCTACCAGGCCGTCGCCGACGCCGCCTAAGAACGGCAGTTTGTTCCCGGACTAGCGGGAACCGAGAAAAAGCAAAGCACGGGATCCCCGCCTGCGCGGGGACGCCGTATTCAAGTATTTCCATGCAAGGATTCCCATGCCGTTGAATCTTCCCCTTTCCGCCCTTGAGCAGCACGACGAGTTCATTGGCCGTCACATCGGCCCGTGCTCGACCGAAATGGCCGCCATGCTGGCCGCCATCGGCGCCGATAGCCTCGAGCAGCTGATCGACCAGACCGTCCCCGCCGCCATCCGCCTGCCGGCCGATCTGCCGCTGCCTGCTCCACGTCGCGAACACGAAGCGCTGGCCGACCTCAAGGCCATCGCCAGCAAGAACGTCGTCAACAAGTCCTGCATCGGCATGGGCTATTACGACACGCTGACGCCCAAGGTCATCGTCCGCAATGTTCTGGAAAACCCGGGCTGGTACACCGCCTACACGCCCTATCAGGCTGAAATCGCCCAGGGCCGCCTGGAAGCGCTGATGAACTTCCAGCAGATGGTCGTCGACCTGACCGGCCTGGAAATCGCCAATGCCTCGCTGCTCGACGAAGCCACCGCCGCCGCTGAAGCGATGACCATGGCGCGTCGTGTTTCCAAGTCGAAATCCAACCGCTTCCTGGTCGATGCCAACTGCTTCCCGCAGACCATCGATGTCGTGAAGACCCGCGCCGGCTATTTCGGCTTCGAACTGGTCATTGCCACGGTCAACCCGGAAAATGGCGCAAAAATCGAAAGTGAAGATTTCTTCGGCGCCCTGCTCCAGTACCCGGGCGACAACGGCGAAGTGCGCGACCTGACCGCCACCATCGCCGCGCTGAAAGCCAAGGGTACGACTGTTGCCGTCGCCTCCGACCTGATGGCGCTGGTCCTGCTCAAGTCGCCCGGCGCCATGGGCGCCGACATCGCCCTCGGCTCCAGCCAGCGCTTCGGCATCCCGATGGGCTTCGGCGGCCCGCACGCCGCTTTCTTCGCCACCCGCGAAGCCTTCGTCCGCTCGATGCCGGGCCGCATCATCGGCCTGTCCAAGGATGCCCGCGGCAAGACGGCCTACCGCATGGCGCTGCAGACCCGCGAACAGCACATCCGTCGCGAGAAAGCCAACTCCAACATCTGTACGTCGCAAGTCCTGTTGGCCAACATGGCCGGCATGTACGCCGTCTATCACGGCGCTGAAGGCCTGCGCACCATCGCCGGCCGTATCCACCGTCTGACCGCCATCCTGGCCGAAGGCCTCAAGCGCGCCGGCGTCAGTCTCCTGACCAAGCAGTTCTACGACACCGTCCATCTCGACCTCGGCGCCCGCGCTGAAACCGTCTACCTCGACGCTCTGGCAGCCGGTTACAACCTGCGCCGCGTCTCGGCCGGCGTCCTCGGTATTTCGCTCGACGAAACGACGACGCGCAGCGATGTCGCCACGCTGTTCAAGCTGATCACCCAGGTCACGCTCGACATGGATGTCATCGACGCCCAGGTCGCCGCCGCCGACTCCGCCCTGCCCGATGCACTGATCCGCAGCGACGCCGTCCTCCAGCATCCGGTGTTCAACACGCACCACACCGAACACGAGATGCTGCGCTACCTCAAGTCGCTGCAGAACAAGGACCTGGCGCTCGACCACTCGATGATCTCGCTTGGCTCGTGCACCATGAAGCTCAACGCGACCAGCGAGATGATCCCGGTCACCTGGCCGGAATTCGGCGGTCTGCACCCCTTCGCCCCGCGCGATCAGGCCGCAGGTTATCTGGAAATGATCGCCAGCCTGACTGACTGGCTGAAGACCGTCACCGGCTTCGACGCCATCTGCATGCAGCCGAACTCCGGGGCGCAGGGCGAATACGCCGGCCTGGTCGCCATTGCGCGCTACCACGCCAGCCGTGGCGACAGCCATCGCGATATCTGCCTGATCCCGAAATCGGCGCATGGCACCAACCCGGCGACGGCCCAGATGGCCAACATGCAGGTCGTCGTCGTCGATTGCGATGAGAACGGCAACGTCGATGTCGCCGACCTCAAGGCCAAGGCCGAAGCCCACAAGGACGACCTGGCCTGCCTGATGATCACCTACCCGTCGACCCACGGCGTGTTCGAGGAAGCGGTCCGCGAGATCTGCGCCATCGTCCATGCCAACGGCGGCCAGGTGTACATGGACGGCGCCAACCTCAACGCCCAGGTCGGCCTGACTTCGCCCGGCTTCATCGGCGCCGACGTCAGCCACATGAACCTGCACAAGACCTTCGCCATCCCGCACGGCGGCGGCGGACCGGGCATGGGCCCGATCGGCCTCAAGGCTCATCTGGCACCGTTCATGGCCGACCACGCCGTCCAACCGACGGGCGACGCCAACCGCGTCAATGCCGGCCAGGGCGCGGTCTCTGCCGCCCCGTTCGGCTCGGCCTCGATCCTGACCATTTCGTGGATGTATCTCGCCATGCTCGGCGGCGAAGGCGTCAAAAAGGCCACGCAAGTCGCCATCCTCAACGCCAACTATGTTGCCCAGCAGTTGAAGGCGCATTACCCGGTGCTCTACGTCGGCAAGAACGGCCGCGTGGCGCACGAGTGCATCTTCGACATCCGCCCGCTCAAGGCAGCGACCGGGATCAGCGAAACCGACATCGCCAAGCGCCTGATGGACTACGGCTTCCACGCACCGACGGTATCCTTCCCGGTGGCCGGCACGATCATGGTCGAGCCGACCGAATCCGAATCGAAGGCCGAACTGGACCGCTTCATCGCAGCCCTGGTCAGCATTCGCGAGGAAATCCGCCAGATCGAGAATGGCGTCTGGTCGGCTGACAACAACCCGCTCAAGAATGCCCCGCATTCGCAGGCGGACGTCATCGACGGTGAATGGACGCATCCGTACAGCCGCGAACAGGCTGTCTTCCCGCTGCCCTGGGTGGCTGCCAACAAGTTCTGGCCGAGCGTCAATCGCATCGACGATGTGTACGGCGACCGCAACCTGAACTGCGCCTGCCCGCCGATGTCTGCCTACGAAGACTGATGGCAGTCGATCTCTCTGCCATCGCCAAGTGGCCCAACGTCCCCGCCTGTTACGACTGGTTGTCGCTCGACCGGCGGGGCGACTGGCGATTGCAGGGAGAGCGCGTGATGCACAGCGGCCTGATCCAGTTCATCAACCGGCAGTACGGTTGTGACGAATCAGGCTGCTGGTTCCTGCAGAACGGCCCGCAACGGGTGTTCGTCGAACTGGCCTACACACCCTGGGTATTCCGCCGCGACGGCGAGTCCTTCGTCAGCCATACCGGCGAGCCAGCCGGGGAAATCAAGGCGATTTACCTCGACGAGGAAGGCAGCATCCTGCTCGAAACGAGTCTGGGCATTGGGCTGCTCAATGATCGCGATCTGACGCAATTTCTGGCTGAATGCCATGACGGCAACGGCCAACCGGCGAGCGATGAAGCCATTCTCAGCTTCATGGAAACCGGTTCCGGCGATATCCGCTGGCAGAACCTGCCGCTACAGTCGATTGCCACGGTCGACACGAAAAAACGCTTTAATTTCAATCCGCATCCGCAACCCTGAGCGGGCCGCCTACTCGATGCAGTGAGCGTTCCGCCAAGCGGCGATTTCCGGTAGCGATACGTCCGCATCGTCGAGCAGCGCCGCATTGGCCTGCAGCAGCAATTTGCGTTGACGGGCGTTGAGCTTGCTCGGGAAGACCGGTTCCAGGTCGACCACCAGATCGCCCGCATAACTCTTGCCACGCCCCGGATAACCCTTGCCGGCCAGCCGCAACTGTCGCCGCTCAGCCGTGCCGGCCTCCAGCGAATAACAGATCACACCAGCCAACGAGGGCAAATCGATATCACCACCGGCCATCATGGCCAGCGCACTGACCGGCATCCGGAAATGCAGGTCGCGACCACGCAACTGGTAAAGCGGATGCGAGTAGATGATCACCGTCAGGTAAAGATCGCCAGCCAGGATCTCCCCATCACCCGGCTCACCCTGCCCGGCCAAGCGCAATTCATCCCCCGGCAACATGCCATGCGGCACACGAATTTCCAGACTGACGTCAGCCAGCTCGCGGCCGCTGCCGCCACAATCCTTGCAAATACGCTCGGTAAACAGCCCGCGCCCGCCACACTCCTCGCAACGCACAAGATTGCGCTTGGCGTCATGCACCCGGCCGCTACCATGGCAGGCGGTGCAAAAGCGCGTTCTGGACATACCGTGTTCGCCCGTACCCTCGCAGGTCGGGCAGGCCTTGCCCCGCGAGTAATGGATAGTCTTGCGGCAACCCGAAGCAGCCTCCTCCAGACTGACCTCAAGGTTGAGCCGAATATCGGCCGCCCTCGCCGCGCTCTCATCCGGCTCGGCCTGTGGCGCTTCAGCCTCTTCATCGTCCTCGGCATCGACCGCTAGCAACTGCTCATAAGCCGCATTGATCTGCTTGAAACGCTCCGTCGCCTGCGGATGATCGCTCCGGTCCGGGTGCCAGCGCATGGCCAGCCGCCGATAGGCGCGCTTCAGCTCGGCCGGTGCGGCTCCGGGCGAAACACCGAGAATTTCATGGGGATCGGAATTCATTGACTGCATTCACCAGGCGAGTCCCACAGCAACGCAGCACTACCGATGCGCAGGGGGGTCGAAAACCGGTGTCTGATTGCCATTCATGGGATACGGAAGGGCGCAATTATAAAAGACCTCGCCACCATTCCGCCGACCGGACAAAAATACCGCCAGAGAGCGCCATCAGAAACGGAACAAAGCCTCAATAACGGCCGGTATTGACCAAGCGATACGGTGCCATATCGTCTGCTGCTAGACGCACGCCGTCCGTATAAAGGGTCGGCATCGAGGTATCGAGGCTCAGATCCTTCCGGTACGAGCGAAGAATTCCCTGAACATAGCCCTGAGTCTCCGGATACGGCGGAATCTTGTTGCCAAAGCGACTCACCGCCCCTTCGCCCGCGTTGTAAGCCGCCAGCGCCAGCGACACATTGTCAAAACGATCGAGCAAATGCCGAAGATAGGTCGTGCCGGCTTGCAGATTGCGCTCCGGCACATTGAGATCGTTGACCCCGAAGCGCCGGCCGGTCGCTGGCATCACCTGCATCAGGCCGATTGCCCCTTTCGGCGACAGCGCATCGGGACGATACGCAGACTCGGCGCGAATGACGGCATGGACCAGCGCCGGATCGAGCCCCTTGGCATTGGCGTGGCGATCAATCATCGCCGACAGCGCCGAGCCTTTTCTCTGAGGCGCCAGCGTTTCGGTCGCCGCACCCGTATTCAGCCGATAGTCCGCCCGCTGAATTTTCAGACGAAACGGGCTTGGTACCACCGGCCGCTTGTCCAGCCGAAGCTGTACGCGCGGGCTATCGCGACGCGCAACAGCCTCCGCCGAATGGCCGAGCACGGGGGCCAGCAGGCCGAGCGCAACCAAAGCCGGCAGACATCTTTGCCCGGAAGCCGAAAATGTCATCGGCCCCGCCTCAGTAGGCGCTCGCGTCCTTGAAAACCAGCAGGACGGTTCGGAAAATGATGTAAAGATCGAGATGCAAGGACCAGTTGCGCAGGTACTCGAGATCGTAGTCGATACGCGCCTGCATCTTGTCCAGCGTCTCGGTTTCGCCACGGTAGCCATTGACCTGAGCCCAGCCGGTGATGCCCGGCTTGACCTTGTGGCGAACCATGTAGCCCTTGATCAGCTTGCGATACATCTCGTTGTGAGCGACGGCATGCGGCCGCGGGCCGACAATGCTCATGCGCCCCTGCAGCACATTCACGAACTGCGGCAACTCGTCGAGCGAAGTCCGGCGAAGAACCCCTCCGATACGCGTTATCCGGGCATCGCCCTTGCGCGCCTGGGGAACATTCGGCCCATCTTCGCAAACGGTCATCGAGCGGAACTTATAGACCATGATTTCCTCGCCATCGAGGCCATAGCGCCGCTGCTTGAAAATGATCGGGCCGGGGGAACTCAGCTTGACCAAACCGGCTACTACGAGCAGGACCGGCGAAATCAGGAACAGGATCAACAGGGAAAGAACAATGTCGCTCAAGCGCTTGACCATGCCATTCAAGCCGGAAAACGGCGTGTCGCACACGGCCACCACTGGCATCCGGCCAACCGCATCCATGCGAGCCTGAATCAGATCCGTCACAAAAATATCCGGCACGAAATAAACCGAAGCCGTCGTGTCGTTCAGCGATTCGAGCAGAGAAAGAATTCGCGGCTGTGTCGCCATCGGCAAGGCGAGGTAGATCAGATCGACCTTGTTGGCCTTGACGTAGTCAGCAACGTCGGAAAAACGGCCGATCAGGCGGCCACTGCCCATATCCAGTCGCTCGACGTCGCGATCGTCGAAATATCCGTTCAGCTTGATGCCTTGCATCGGGTGACGATCAATCTCGGTGGCCAGATGGCGGCCCAATTCGTTGCAGCCAACCACCACTGCCCGCTTTGGAAAGCCATTCGCGGCAAGGACTGCAGGCATGGTGAAGCGGAACAGGAAATGGCCCGCCAACTGGGCAACCGGGGCCATCCAGAGCCAATTAAACAGTACTTCTTCCGGAAAGCGCGTGTAAAGCCCGGTCGCCAGGCCGAAAAAGATCAGCAGTGCAGCAATGCCAAACCAACTGATAAGGACTTCGCGGATGCTGCCTCGCACGGTCTCCTGAATCAGGCTCTTGCCCGGGAAAGTCAGCGAAAAAACGAGCACTCCGAGCACCGCATAGTGAGCGTACTCATCGTCGCGAAACCACAGCATCAGGCCAAAAAGCGTGGCAAGCACCGTAATGGGATCAACCAACGACTCAAAAAGCCGAAACAATGCCCCGCCAACTCGTTCCATACCCATAAACGGGCGGTTCGACGCAACACCACCGAAGCGCGAGGAGGACAATATGTTCATAGCATTAACTGGAGATTTATCGACTGTTTAACCATGCCAAATTGTATCTCAAGTGAAACAGGATGCCGCACCGCAGCATTTGAATTTTTCGTGAAATAGTCGACATTGCAAAAAAAAGACTAACGTAATAATAACGACTCAAAATCAGAGACCACAAATAGTCCCATGGCATCCGTCCATAAAAAATTCGACCCGGAGCTGATCGTTCGGATCATGCACAACTCGTTGTCGATCCAGAGCCATTTTCAGCTCCTGCTGTGGCTTCAGGGCGATTTCCAGGAAGCAATCCAGCATGATGTTCTCATTTGTTTCAGCGGCGCCATCGGCGGTGAAACCTATCACTACGATATCGTGTCCGGCATACCGGGAATACGTGGCGCAAAACCCTTGCACGACGCCATTCGCGAATTCAGGAACGGAATTCACCTCCATTGGGTCGCAGGTTGCGGTCGTGTTACATCGGCATCAATGTCGAGCGTAAGTAGCAGTAATATTGATGTAACAATCCTTCACTCCGAATTACATGAAATGAAACATATTTTATTCCATGCAATTCCGGACACGCGCTTCAAGGCTGATCATCTCTACATCCTGCTCCGACGGGACGGCAGTTTTAACGAGCAGGAAAGAAGGCTTTTCGAGTTGCTTCTTCCCCATGTCGACGCGGCGGTCAGAAAAACCGATGGCTTGCCGATCCATGAGCCGGACCAGGTTACCGCGCCAACGCTGATCAATTCACTGATCAAATCGGGGCTGAGTACGCGCGAAATCGAAATTCTCGAGTGGGTACGCAATGGCAAGACCAATATCGAAATCGGCATGATCCTGGAAATCAGCTCGTTTACGGTCAAAAACCACCTGCAGCGCATCTTCAAGAAGATCAATGTCAGCAATCGGGCCCAGGCCGTCGGCAAGCTCGAAGATATCGCCAATAACGGGCGCCCCGAAACCAGCTACCAGTTCGGATAGAGAAAAACGGGCAATCAGCTGCGGCGGAGATGACGCCAGCAGGCGGCCAGCGCAACGCCGCACAAGCCAGCCACCCAGTCATCCAGACCCGGCTGGCGCCCCGGCAGAAAAATCTGGTGAAACTCATCACCTGCCGACAGCACCAAGGGAATGCTCAGGAGAAGCCAGAACGGCAACGCCAGTGCGCTATCCAGAACAAGAAAAAGACCACCGAACACCACGGCATGCGCCAACTTGTCAAACGGCGAAGGGATAATCCCGACAGCGAATGGCTGGGCGCCCAGGACAAACAGCGCAGACACGCCAAGCAGCCCGACGACCAGCCAGAAACGGCTGCGCACCCGGGACTGAATCGTCGTCATGCACTCTGCGTCCATATCACTCCTCAAAAACACCCCTGTACCAGCCAGGTAACTGAATGCCGATCCACCGCTTCGAGCGGCGAGTAGTCCGGACACAATGCCAGTCTTCAAAACAGCGAGTCAATATTAAAAAAGCCGCTCTCTGGCGGCTTTCTTGAAACGCAGGACTAAAGGATCTGCCCCCCGCCTGCTCCATGCCTCAAAACTGCGTTTCGCAACCTGCAGCGCAGCAAATCACCCCCGGGAATCACCCCAACGCAATTTGCATCGGTCGTCGCCGACATAGGTCGTGTCGCCAGCCCGATCCACGCAATAGCGCGGCGAAACAATCATCTCGGAGAACTCCATCCCCTCGCCGATGCGCGTGTACTCGAACAACACGCTGCGAATCACCTTGGCCCCCTGACGAAGGTGGCTGCCATGGCCGATCCAGGCGGGGCCGATGACCGAACAGCCGGGCTCGATCCGGACGCTTGAGCCGATATAAACCGGCCCGACGATCTTCGAACTGTCCCAATTGATCGAGACATTCGGGCCAACCCAGACGCCCGGCATGATCTCCTTGCCCGGCATGTCCATCTCGGCCACCTCGCCGCGCAGCACGCGCTGCAGCACCGACCAGTAGTCCGTGACGCGACCGATGTCGATCCAGTTGAAGAAACGACTCTGGGCATAGAACGGGAAGCCCTTTTCCGCCATGAGCGGGAACAACTGGCTACCAATGTCGAACTCGACCCCCGACGGCACCAGATCCAGCACCTGCGGCTCGAAAATATAAATGCCGGTACTCGCCAGATTGGACCTGGCCTCAGCCGGCTTTGGCTTTTCCTGGAAGGATTCGATCCTGCCGTCATCGTCAGCCACCACGATGCCGTAGTTCTGCGCCTGGTCATTCGGCACCTCCAGCGTCACCACGCTGGCCAAGGCACCCTTGCTCTGGTGCTCTAACAAGGCTGCCCCGATGTCGAGATCGACAATGGCGTCGCCGCAGATCACCAGCGTCGTTTCGTCAAAAAAGCCGCTGAAATCCTGAATCGCCTTCATGCCACCGGCCGAGCCCTTTGGCCTGGGGAGAATATCGCCATGATCGGAAACGCCTTCATAGGAATAGCCGATATTGGCGCCCCAGCGCCGGCCGTCGCCGAAATACTCTTCGATCTTTTTGTGGTGATACGCCACGTTGACCATGATGTCGGTGATGCCATAACGCACCAGATGCTCGATCAGGTACGCCATCACCGGCTTGCCGAGAATCGGCACCATTGGCTTGGGCCAGTCTTTGGTCAGTGGTCGAACCCGAGTTCCCTGGCCGGCCGCCAGAATCATTCCCTTTGCCACGTCATTACTCCCTGTGGACGAAAAAAAGCCGCCCGAAGGCGGCATTCTGCTACCAGAACGTTACGGTTAGATGTTCTTGCGGCGAACCATGGCACCGACGATGCCCAGACCGGCCAGGAACATGGCGTAGCTTTGCGGTTCCGGCACGACAGTCAGCACGCGGATATTGTCGCCGGGGCTGGCGCCGCGCCAGCTCAGGGTCAGCGTATTGCCAGAAACGCTGAGCGCATCGTTCGATTCAAGACCGGACTTGGCCTTCCAGTCATACGTCACAGCCGGATTGCTGAACAGGAAGTCGGTGCCGACCAACGCAACAGTCGTCGAAGCAACGTAGGCAATGTTGCCGGAGAAGGTAACGGAACCAGCCATCGAACCATTCGACAGCGGATCGAACATCAGCAAGTAGCTGTTGTAGCCAAGGTTGCTACCTTCGAACATCCAGAACAACGTGTTGTTGGCATTGATGTCGTTGCTGCCAACCGTGGTGCCGGTGTACTCGGCAAACGTTGCACCAGAGGTGGTCAGAGAAGCGGAGGGGGCAGACGCTGCGGTGGCCGAAACTGCGGCCACTGCGAGTGCCATGCCGGTAAGGAATTTCTTCATGGGGCGATGCTTTCCAATTGACATTTATTCGATACGAATAGTGAATTGGGATAGCCCTCGGGACAATAGTCCATTCGGGCTAAAAGCATGAAGGCCCGTCCTCAACTCCGCCCGTAAGTATCCTCAAAGCGCACGATATCGTCCTCACCGAGGTAGCTGCCCGACTGTACTTCGATCATTTCGAGCGGGACGATGCCGGGGTTTTCCAGGCGGTGGGTGACGCCGAGCGGGATGTAGGTTGACTGGTTTTCGGTGACCAGGAAGGTCTCTTCGCCCTTGGTCACGCGGGCCGTACCGCTGACGACGATCCAGTGTTCGGCGCGGTGGTGGTGCATTTGCAGCGACAGGGTGCCGCCCGGCTTGACGCCGATGCGCTTGACCTGGAAGCGTTCGCCGGCATCGACGCCGTCGTACCAGCCCCACGGGCGATAGACCTTGCGGTGCCATTGGGCGATGCTGCGTTTGTCGGCTTTGAGCCGGTCGACGATCTTTTTGACGTCTTGCGTGGCGTCGTGATGGACAACAAGCACGGCGTCGTCGGTTTCGACAACAACGAGGTTGCTGACGCCGATGCAGGCAACGAGCCGGCTTTCCGAGACAACCAGCGTATCGCGGCAGTTTTCGAGCATGACATCGCCGCGCGTGGCGTTGCCCTCGCCGCATTTGGGCAGGACTTTCCACAGTGCATCCCAGGCGCCGACGTCGGACCAGCCGGCGGTGAGCGGGATGACGGCGGCTTTGGGCAGGCCGGCACCGCCGGTGGTCAGGCGTTCCATGACGGCGTAGTCGATGGAGTCGGAAGGGCAAGCTTTGAAGGCTTCAACGTCGACACGAACGAAGTCGCCATCGGTCTTGCCGCCGGCCAGGGACTTTTGGCAGGCGGCGAGAATGTCGGGGCGACAGACGCCGAGGGCGGCGATCCAGACGGAGGCCTTCATGACGAAGATGCCGCTGTTCCAGAGGTAGTCACCGGAATCGAGGTAGCTTTCGGCGGTCGGGCGGTCGGGCTTTTCAACGAAGCGGGCCAGGGCAAAGGCGCCGGAGCCATCGGCCAGGGCCTGACCGCGCTGGATGTAGCCGTAGCCGGTTTCCGGGCAATCAGGGGTGATGCCGAAGGTGACGGTGACGCCGGTTTCGGCCAGGGTGACGGCGCGGCTGACGGCGTCACGGAAGGCGGCGCCGTCGGCGATGTCGTGGTCGGCCGGCATGACGACGAGGACCGGATCTTCGCCATCACGGACGGCCCACAGGGCAGCCAGGGCAAGGGCCGGGGCGGTGTTGCGGCCAAAGGGTTCGAGCAGGACCGAGCCTTGCAGGCCAAGGGTACGGATTTGCTCGGCGACGACGAAGCGATGCTCCTCGTTGCAGACGAGCAGCGGCCCCGCCATGTCGGCCAGACCGTCGAGACGAGCTACCGTCGCCTGCAACATCGACTGTTCGCCAACCAGCGGCAACAGCTGCTTCGGGTACTTCTCGCGCGACAGCGGCCATAGACGCGTGCCGGAACCACCGGAGAGAACGACGGGGAGAATCTGGGTCATGAACATCGATACCTATAAATAACGTTGATTGCTACGGTGAACCGGAAATTTAGCCCAAAAACAAAATCCGGATCAGAACTTCTTGGTTCTCAGGCCACGTGGCCAGGGAAGGGCAACAAATCTCGCCTACTCCCCAACCGCATCCTTGAACCGTTGCCCAGCCGCATCCTTGGCCGACAGCAGCGGTTCGCCTTCAAGCTGCCAGTCAATTGCCAGATCCGGGTCATTCCACGCGATGCAGCGCTCATGGGCCGGGGCGTAGTAATCCGTCGTCTTGTAGAGAAACTCAGCCGTTTCGGAGAGCACGACAAAGCCGTGCGCCAGACCGGGCGGGATCCACAGCTGGCGTTTGTTGTCCGCCGACAGCAATTCACCAACCCACTGACCGTAGGTTTTCGAGCCTTTGCGGATGTCGACCGCAACATCGAAGACCTCGCCCTGCACCACGCGGACCAGCTTGCCTTGCGGATGTTGCACTTGATAGTGCAGGCCGCGCAGCACGTTGCGGGCAGATTTGGAGTGGTTGTCCTGGACGAAGGTCACATCCAGCCCGGTGGCTTCCTGAAAGACCTTCTGGTTGTAGCTCTCGTAGAAAAAACCGCGGTCGTCGCCAAAAACCTTGGGATAGAGCGCGATCACATCCGGAATGGCGGTGGGTATCGCGCGCATCAGAACACCCTTTCCTTGAGCACGCTCATCAGGTACTGGCCGTAAAGGTTCTTGATCATCGGCTGGGCCAGCTTCTCAAGTTGGCCGGCATCGATCCAACTCTTACGGTAGGCGATTTCTTCCGGACAGGCCACTTTGAGGCCCTGACGCTTTTCGATGGTGGCGATGAACTGGCTGGCGTCGAGCAGGCTTTCATGCGTGCCGGTGTCGAGCCAGGCATGGCCGCGGCCCATGACCTGAACGTTCAACTGCTGGCGCTCAAGATAGACGCGATTGACGTCGGTGATCTCCAGCTCGCCACGCGGTGACGGCTTGAGATCACGCGAGATGTCGAGGACCTGGTTGTCGTAGAAATAGAGGCCGGTCACCGCGTAATTCGACTTCGGCACCTTCGGCTTTTCTTCCAGGCTGATCGCCTGCCCGGCGGCGTCGAACTCGACCACGCCGTAACGTTCCGGGTCATGCACGTGGTAAGCGAAGACCGTCGCGCCGCTGGTCTGGGCACCGGCTGCGCCCAGATCGTTGGCAAACTCGTGGCCGTAGAAAATGTTGTCGCCGAGGACCAGCGCGCTGTCGCCATTGCCGACAAAGTCGCGACCGATGATGAAGGCCTGGGCCAGGCCGTCCGGGCTGGGCTGAATGGCATATTGCAGGTTGAGGCCCCACTGGCTGCCGTCGCCCAGCAACTGCTGAAAGCGCGGCGTATCCTGCGGCGTCGAGATGATCAGGATGTCGCGAATCCCCGCCAGCATCAGCGTCGTCAACGGATAGTAGATCATCGGCTTGTCGTGGATCGGCAGCAGCTGCTTGGAAACGGCCAGGGTGACCGGGTAGAGACGGGTGCCGGAACCGCCGGCCAGGATGATGCCTTTACGCATGATGTGTCCTCAAATCAAAGAATCTGTTGCAGCACGTGGTCCAGCCCGTTCCGCCAATCAGGCAGTTCCAGCCCGAAGGTCTGACGCAGGCGGCTCGTGTCGAGTCGGGAATTGCTCGGCCGGGGGGCCGGTAGCGGGTAATCGGCGGTGGTGATCGGCAGGATATCGTCGGCCGTCAGCTTGAGCGGCTTGCCGGCTGCCTGTGCAGCGCGCACCACCGTCTGGGCGTATTCGTGCCACGTCGTGCAACCACCGGCAACCAGGTGATAGAGACCAAACGGGAAGCCCACCCTGCCCTCGCGCTGGTAGCGCCCGAGCACCTGCGCCGTCACGTCGGCCAGCAGCGCAGCCGAGGTCGGCGCGCCGAACTGGTCGGCGACGATCTTCAAGCCATCGCGCTCGGCGGCCAGACGCAACATGGTCTTGGCAAAATTGGCACCGTGCGCGCCAAACACCCAGCTTGTGCGAAAGATCAGGCAATCCGCCCCGCTCGCCAGCAAAGCCTGCTCGCCGGCCAGCTTGGTCTGGCCATAAACGCTTTGCGGGTTGGGCGCATCGCTTTCCAGATAAGCGCCGGGCTTGCTGCCGTCGAAGACATAGTCCGTCGAGTAATGAATGACCAGCGCTCCAAGGCGTGCCGCCTCCTCACCGAAGACACCGGGCGCCGTGCCGTTGATGGCTTGGGCCAGCGCCGGCTCGGCTTCTGCCTTGTCCACGGCCGTGTAGGCCGCCGGATTGATGATCACCTGTGGCTTGACCTCGGCCACCAGTCGGCGGATGGCGTCCGCATTGGCGAGGTCGCATTCCTGATGATCAACGGCAACCACCTCGCCGAGCGGCGCCAGGGCGCGCTGCAATTCAAAGCCAACCTGGCCGTTGCTGCCTGTCAGAAGAATTTTCATGATCAGGCGCTGTACTGCTTGCCAACCCAGTTCTGGTAAGCGCCGCTGGTCACATTGGCCACCCAGGCCTGGTTATCGAGATACCACTGCACCGTCTTCTTGATGCCGGTCTCGAAGGTTTCAGCCGGCTTCCAGCCCAGTTCGCGTTCGATCTTGGTCGCATCAATCGCATAGCGACGATCATGGCCGGGGCGGTCGGTGACGTAGGTAATCTGCTCCTTGTACGGCTTGCCGTCAGCCCGCGGGCTGAGTTCGTCGAGGATGGCGCACAGCGTATGGACGACATCCAGATTCGGCTTTTCATTCCAGCCGCCGACGTTGTAGGTCTCGCCGACCTTGCCGGCTTCAAGCACGCGGCGGATGGCGCTGCAGTGATCCTTGACGTAGAGCCAGTCACGAATCTGCTGGCCGTCGCCGTAGATGGGTAGCGGCTTGCCGGCCAACGCATTGTGAATGACGAGCGGGATGAGCTTTTCCGGGAAGTGGTAGGGACCGTAGTTGTTGGAACAGTTGGTGGTCAGCACCGGCAGGCCGTAGGTGTGGTGGTAGGCGCGCACCAGATGGTCGCTCGCTGCCTTGCTCGCCGAGTACGGGCTGTTCGGCTCGTACTGGTGGGTTTCGGTAAAGGCCGGCTCGTCCTTGGCCAGCGAACCGTAAACTTCGTCGGTCGACACATGGAGAAAACGGAATTCATTTTTGGCCGTTTTTTCCAGTTGACCGTGGAAAGCCCGCACCGCCTCCAGCAGACGGAAGGTGCCAACGATATTGGTCTGGATGAAGTCTTCCGGGCCATGAATGCTGCGGTCGACGTGCGATTCGGCAGCAAAATTGACCACCGCCCGCGGCTGGTGCTCGGCCAGCAGTTTGGCGACAAGATCAAAGTCGCCGATGCTGCCCTTGACGAAAATATGCCGCGCATCGCCATCGAGCGAAGCGAGGTTTTCAAGGTTGCCAGCGTAGGTCAGGTCATCGAGGTTGATGACCGGCTCATCGGACTGGGCCAGCCAGTCCAATACGAAATTACTGCCGATAAAACCTGCTGCACCGGTAACTAAAATCATGACTGCTCCATCAAAAATATAAATTCATACGGCATTTTACCGCGACCTTGGTTTCAGCCTCGGGCTTCTAAGGTAAACACCCACTTTCCCTGAACCCCGTTTATTGCCATTTGCAGACTAGCCAGCAAGCATCTCCAGCACAGTTTGCTTTGCCACCCCATGCATTCGCCCGGCCGATTCTTGCAAACTTGCTTTCGGAGAACCGTAAGGCAAGGCAAGCAGGGCCGTGAGTGCCAAATCAAGATCATCCGTTCGCCCTGTTACAACCAATGCTTCAACCACCTCGGAAGCCTGGGCAATATCCTTTTGGACCTTCGTCTGAAAAGACGCTGACCGCTCCTGCGCGACCACCAGCTTGTGCAGCGCAAAGCGAGCCGGGTCGGGCAAAGTGACCGGGATCGCGTAAGAACCAACCAGCAGACCTTGCGACAGTTGACCGCCAATCAGGTAATCCATGAATTTCAGTGGCTCGGCGGCAATCGCAAGGTCAGGAAAGTAATGCGGCGTATCGTCGTCCAATGTCTTTTTAGTCGTCAAAAAATCGATCTTCACCTTCGTCTTCCGGCTCATCATGGAAGTCGACGGGTGTTTGAGATTGAGCCTGGGAACCTCAAAAAACGAAGCATCGAGCTCTTTCATGACCTCAGGAACGCAGATGGTCTCCCCTGAATCCGGGATTGCCAGGCTAATTCCGGTCAGCCGCGCAGAATCCATGTCAGTTGTCTTGAGGCCGCTGCCCCAACGAACCCCCAGCGAATTGCCGATACCGGCAAAAGCGTGCGAGCCAACCACCACCACGCCCTTCGAAAACAGACCACAACGAGCCAGCCATTCCAGCACCTTGAAATGCGCCGGTTCCACAGACATCCCGCCACTACCCACAAAGGCACGAGTCGTTGCCCGCAGCCCGGCAATGGCATCCTCAGCCGTTTTTTTACGCTCAAGCAAACTGCTGATCAGTGCCGTCGTCGCGTCACTCTCAACACCAATCGACTTTCGCTTGAAGCGACCATCGGGCAACTTGATCTGCCAATAGACGTAGCGCTTCCCTCTTGCCGTATTGATGTAAGGGCTGCCAACGACCCCATTCTCAAAGATCAAAACGCCATACGCCATCGCCTCTTCGAACAATTGCGAATAGAGAGTCTGAGTAACAGCGCTTTGCAATTCCATGATCAGCTCAGCAAGTTGTAGTACACAAAGACAAGTGTACTACAACGACACATTGAATGACGAATAAATCCCCTCTCGGGGCAATCACATTTGAAGGCAAAAGAGGCTGCCCCAAAGGGTGCGTAGCTGGCACTACGCCCACTCCCGTCAAGGCAAACCATTAACCGCAAAAAATGCGGAGAATAAACAAGCTATTCTCCGCGCAGAACATCATGAATACGCCACTTCAAAATCAGCCCAAATTTCCGGTTGACCGTGGCAAGCCCCTACAGGCCTCTTCTAACGAACGAAGTCATCCTCCGCGGTGGCTGCCAACTCTCAGATACGCAATAGCGAGCTCTTATCTCGCCTCCGACGCGTAACGATACCAACCACCGCCAGTCCGGAAAGCATCAAGGCATATTCCCCCGGCTCAGGCACTGCAGCGACAGCCTCACGAGTCATGCCATCGAGATAAAGAACACTGGTGAAATCCTGGCGATTCCGGTACAACCCGGTCTTCCAGTAGTGGTCGCTAACCGCCCCAGCATTGACACTAGAATCAAATTGCAGCGTCGGTGTATTTGTGAGATTCAAAACCTCCTGAAAAGAAGCTTGTCCCTCATCCCTACGCAAAATGTTTACGAAACCCGTGTCATCCGCAGCAAATTTGGCGGTAAGAATGAAGTCAATCCACTGACCGGAATTCAACGTACCCAAAGGGGAGCTAGTACCGATCGTGGTTGGCTTAGTGAGATCACCCGCAAGCATATTGAAGCGAATCTGATCGGTAGCGCTAAACGAAAGTGCAGGTGGCATGCCATCGGCCCCATGAAGTTGCAGGAATATGCCCCAAGCGCCATAGCCATGGTCAACAATGTTCTGCCAACCAGCATCGAACTTCACGCTAAATGAATAGCGTTGCGTACCACTCCCAAGATTCTCGAAAATCTGGGCTCCATTCGTGTCTTGCATTCCAGACACTTCGGCGCGATCCGTGTCGTAGCAGCAAGCCAGGGGATTGTCCCCGGGGCGAACCTCGACACGAGCATAGGTTCCTGCACGAACACCGTCATTGATCAGCGTAATTCGGTCGGGGGCGACAGACTGAAGAGAAAGCCAATTAGAGCTTCCGTTCCCGATCACCGTACCGGACTCCCAATCACCTTGAAATGTTGGAGCAGCGAAGACCTGATGGCTCGCTGCCACAAGAAACATCGATACGATTATTCCGTGATGTAGTTTTGCCACGACATTCTCCTTTGAGGATGGTGCTCAGTTTTCAAACGCCAAGTCATACGCTGCCAGGAGCTTTGGCACTTCGTACTTCCACTCCAGTTCGTTGATCACGCGATTACGGCCGAATTCGCCCATGCGCTGCCTACGATCAGGATCATCCAATAGTTCGATAATCCTTTCAGCCATATCCACCTCGTCATTGTTTTTTGCATACAACGAGGCGTCTTGCGCGGAGAAGCGTCCTTCGGCCAAATCGAACTGAACAATAGGCTTGCCAAGCGCCATGTATTCCATGATTTTGTTCATGGTCGACTTGTCGTTCATATCGTTGGCGACATCCGGGTTGACGCACACGTCGGACGTATTGAGCATGTCAAGTAACAGTTGATCCGGCACGCGCCCAGTAAAGGTGACGTATTCTGCGATGCCGAGTTCGTTGGCGTAGGCCTCCATCTCGGCCAGAGACGTGCCACCCCCAACCAGGCCAAAATGGACATCCGTGCGCCCCATCTTCTGCACGATGTGTGCCGCTGCCCTGAGCAGATAGTCAATACCTTCCTGTTTGCCCATCACGCCGACATAGCCAACCAAGTACTTTCGTCCGCACTTGAGAGACTCGACCGGCGGAACAATCTTCAAACGATCCAGTTTCGGTCCGCTACGCACGACAAAAACGCGCTTCGGGTCCATGCCGCCGCGCTCAATCGCAATGCATTTGTAGGACTCATTCGTTGCAATCGACACCGTTGCCGTTTTGAACGTAAGGCGCTCAAACAACACCATCAGCTTGTAGAAAAAATCCCGGTGCCCAAACTTCGCCTCGTAGAGTTCCGGGTTGATGTCGTGGTGATCGAAGATGAACTTCTTGCCCAAGAACAGTTTGAAGAAGCCCCCCACCAGAAAGATGAGGTCTGGCGGATTGCAGGCGTGAATAACATCAAAACCACGCTTGAAAAACACCTTCCAGGCAAGCGCAAATTCCCAAAACAAGGCCGCCGAATACTCCAGCGCGTAGCCTTTCGCCCCCTCGGCCTCGAGGGGCAGGTTATGTCGATAAATGTGTATCCCGTCGACGATCTCAAACTTCTTCTCATACCCCTTACCTGTAGGGCAGATGATCGATACTTCGTAACCGGCATCACGCAATGTCGTCGACTCCTGCCAAACCCGTCGATCAAACGGGGATGGCAGGTTTTCGACAATGACCAGAACGCGCCTTGGCTTACCAGCAGATGCCATCGTAACGCCCCGGTTCACTCTTGTTTGGCGAAATGCGCACGAGGTCGACAACGACCTGGCCCGGCTTGAGTAGTTCCAGAACATGGCGGAACTCCTGCGCGCCGTTGCCAATAACGATCACTTCAGCAAAGCTCAGCACCTCTTCCATGCTATCCACCATCAACTTCGAAATATGGGGAATATGGTTGAGGATGTAATCCCGGTTCGCACCGGTCAGCGCCGCCAGATTCACGTTGCGGTCAAACAGCTTCATTTCATAGCCTTTGCCGATCAGCGACTCGATAACATCAACCAGCGGTGACTCCCGCAGATCGTCCGTACCTGCCTTGAAAGCGAAGCCAAGAATCCCGACGCGCTTCTTGCCATAGGCCGTAACCATCTCAAGACCTTTTTGCACCTGACGCTGATTACTGGGTATCAGCGAGTTCAGCAGAGGCAGTTCCAGATCGAGGCTACGCCCCTTGTAGGCAAGTGCGCGCACGTCCTTGGGCAGACATGACCCGCCAAAAGCAAAGCCAGGTTTCATGTAGTAAGGCGAAAGATTGAGCTTGGTGTCCTTGCAGAAAATCTCCATCACCTTGTGGCCATCAACCCCCAGCGCCTTTGAAAGGTTGCCGATTTCGTTGGCAAAAGCCACCTTGACTGCGTGCCAGTTATTGTCGGTGTACTTGACCATTTCGGCTGTTTCTACGTCAGTGCGCACCATCGGTGCATCCATTTTTTCGTAGAGCTTGACAAGCACATCACCCGCCTGCACATCGGTTTCGCCGATCACCGTTTTTGGCGGGTTGTAGTAGTCATAAACGGCCGTTCCTTCACGCAGGAACTCCGGGTTATTACAAACGCCAAAATCCTTACCTGCTGTCTTGCCGGAATACTCTTCCAACGCGGGGATAACGACGCTACGCATTGAGCCAGGCAACATGGTCGAGCGCGCAACGACAACGTGGAAACCTGCCTTTTCCTTGATCGCGGCGCCGATTTCCTCACACACTCGGCGCACGTAGGAAAGATCGAGATTGCCGTTCAACTGCGAAGGCGTGCCCACGCAGATCAGCGAAATGTCGGAACCGAAAACGGCCTCATGCACATTCGTTGTGGCGCGCAGTCGGTTCTCCTGCACGCAACGCGCAACCATCTCGCCGATATCCTTCTCGATAATTGGTGTCAGCCCCTTGTTGATTAGCTCGACTTTTGTCTGGTTCGGATCGACACCGATCACCTCGTGACCGTCATTCGCCAAGCAACCTGCCGAAACGGCACCTACATAACCCATACCAAAAATGCTGATACGCATGATTTTCAAACTCCCTGAGTGCAATTCAATATGAAATCTCTGTGACAAATTCTGCGCTGTCAGCAATGGTGGTCCGCCGGCGCAGCGTCGTCGTTGGTGTCTTTGTATCGAAGTGGTGCGAAATCCAGCCTAGCGGCAACCCCTCATCTCCCCGGTGCAAAGTCGCTTCGCATGCCGTCCCGAAGAATGCCAAAAAAATATTTCTTCCATACTTCGTAGCCGAAATACGATCGCCGGAAAACTCGACGGAGCAATCGTCGCTGAAATGCCAGAACAACTCGATCTCGTGTTTCCCCGAGCATTTCAAGAAATCAACCACCCTCAACTGTCGCCGAACCTTGTCGAACTCAATCGAACGGCGATGCAAAACGCCATCTGGCAGGCGCAAATACCCGTCGTGCGACCCGACGAAGAAATCCCTTGTCGAGGTTGTTTCCCAAGCCTCGCAGCAAGCATTCGCCTTCTGCAACCACATGAAATTGCCGCCAATGACCGACTGATCCTCGCCATCGACGCGTACCGTGTTATGAGCCGAAGTGCCACGAAAATAGTCGCGCCACCGTTTTTGGGTGTGATATGCATACGTACCGGGATCAACCAGAAAAGCCACCCCCCCCACCGACAAGGTCATCGCCAGCGCATCGGCGTGACCATGTGCAGCGATTGACAGATAACCCAACGGCCCGGCGTCCACGACAGCCTTTACCTCGTCAGGCGAGTCAAAGTCAGCCCCCAGAACCCAATACCCGCCCTCCGGAAACGCCTTGCGCGGCAAAGTTTCCGACACCGCCGGCAACGACGCCCAAGCCGCAAGACCATCGTGGCCAAAAAGCCATCGATTCTTGTCATCCAGAGCACCAGCCTTCTGCTTGAAATCCGCGCGCGAAAACAAAATCGCGCAACTCGCCAGCAACGAGCGATACGGATTCCTGTCTTCGCCATAGCCAAATCGAACCATCTGTGCATCGTCAGAGTCGCCGATCATCGGGATATTTCCCGAACAATCCATCAGCGCGGCGACAAACTCACCCAGGCACTCAAGGCGATCCAGATATCCCGCTGAAAAAGAGACATCGTTAGCGCGGCCGACCAGATGACACAGCAACATCATGTCCATTACCTCGTGTTGGTAATAGACCGCCTGTTCCTTGTTTACCCCGTCGGCAAAATTTTGGCGCAGCGCCTCCTGTTCGAGTCCGGCCTTCGCTAGCGCAGCCCAGCGGGCGCTCTGAGGCCAGCACGGCCAGCTAAGGGAGGCAACAAAAAGGCCCATGTACTCGCCGAACAAATGATTGTTCGCTGACGAATGGCGTGAAAAATAACCGGTGATGAAATGACAGTGCTGATACACATTGGCCAGCCAGCGCTCCCGAAATGCTGCTCCATCTGCATCAGCAAAGAGAACCGATTTCTCGCCCCCTATCAAATGCCATGCAAAAGCCCAATTCACCAGCCGGACCGCCAACTCCAACGAACTCGTCCAATGCACGCCGAGCGGATACGGACACTGTTCAAACCACGAATCAAGCAATACTCGACAGGCCGCCAGGTACTTGTCATCGCCAGAAACGCGAAAGGCAAGTGCCAGCGTCACGAGTTCCAGATGGCGTGACGGCTCCCAGAGATACTTGATGTCGCCAACGATTTGCTCGCTGCGATAGTCGATTGACTTGCCCGGCATGAGCGGTGCCAGCGTTCCCGTCTTCGGATCGCGGTTCCATTCCGGCGGAAAACCCAAAGTAGCCTCATGCATGGCAAACACGCGCCAGCGCCCGTCGAGAATCCGATTCGCTTCAGCCAGCAGCGCAGCAGCATCATCGGCACCTGGTGACAAATGGATAAACGGTTTGCCAAATGCTTCCGACGACGCAGCAGGCGGCCGCGAAGCAGTACCAATGCCGTGCTTCGCGGCCAGCTTCTGGCCATGCTTGCTAACTCGCCAAGCAATCTCGGCCGGGCTCATCAGCTTGAGCCGATTGAATTTCCAGGCAAGCGAACTCATCGCGAACAGCCCCCCAGATCAACCCAGATGCGCTCGACCTGAGGAAGAAGGACATCGGCTGAAAAAGTCGACTCCACCTTTCTGCGCGCAGCAGCCCCCATTGATCGGGCGAGTTCGGGATCGCATATCAGTCGTCCAAGCCTGTCTGCCAAAGCTGACCTATCACCAGGCTCAATCAGGAAACCCTCCTTGCCATCGGTGACCGCTTCAGGAATGCCGCCAATCGTAGTGCTGACAATAGGAAGTCCAAACGACATCGCTTCCAGAATACTCATCGGTAGCCCCTCGTTGTACGAGGGCAAAACATACACAGTGGCATGCATCAGGAGCTGATGCTTACGCTCTCCGCCAACCCATCCGAGCAATTCAACGTCATCCATCAGATTCTGCCTTGAAGCGAGTTGCCTGATCTGCTCGATGTCGCCGTCACCGCCAAGTTGCAGCAAGCACCGGCCAAGTTTAGGACGTGCCATAGCAAATGCATCAAGCAGATCGTATGTCCCTTTCCGCTTGCCGAGGCGCCCGAGGAAGAGAAGGCTCTTCGGCGCATCCGCATTCAATTGGGCTGATTCTTCCGGCACGACCACCGGGTTATAGACGCAGAGGATCGCGCGATTATTGCTGATCCCTTCAACCCAGGCTTTCCAGCTCGATGAAAGAACAATGACTCGCGCAGCGTGATTGAAAACCGTACGCACGATCCATTTTCGTAGAGGTCCGCATTCCTTTTCATAGAATGTGGCGAATTCTGAACCATGCAGGTGTAGCACCACAGGAACCCTGACCAGCATGGCAGGGATGGCAAAGAGACTCTTCCGCCAGAAGCTCGCCCGCGAGGAGACATGAATGTGAACAAGCTGGATACGCGACACAAGCAGGAGCCCAAGAAACGCCCCCAAAGCTCGGCACATGATGGCCAGTTTTGCAGATGCCCCGCCATCGCAGTGCGTCGCGATGTAACGAATCGGCCAGCGATCGAACAAGCCGGCTGCGCGATAAACGTTCACAACGGAAGAAATACCACCCATCGTGTCGAAGCGCGTGCCCAGCATTACGATCAATTTGCGATTTTCGTTGTTCATATTTGTTGCTAGTGGATTTCGTTGTTAATTGGCGAGGACATCAATTTCGCCCTTGAGTCTTGATCCGTACCATTTGGCTTGAGCGGATCCCTCAAACCGAGAACGCGCAGCCGAAAGCAATCCGAGGACAAGCTATTTCTCCAACGCATCGTTGATTTCCGCATAAGTCGCGTCAGGCCCGCCAATTACGATTCCACGAGTCAAAATTCTCGCCTCATCTTTGCTCTTGAATCCGTACGGAGCATAGATACCCGTCTTTGCATAATTCCGGCCACCAACGACATCAGAAGTATCGTACGTGTTTGGAATACGCCGCTGGGTTACCAGCAAGCTGCCATCCAACCAAACATCCAGCTCACCAACGCCTGGCGTTGCCGACCAGATGGTGCGCACTATCAGGCGATACCAGCGCCCAGTAACCAGGGGCCCGCGCCATGGATAAAGCCGGACTGAATTCCCTGTTACCGGCGGTGTAGCCGAAGTCACCCGATTAATGTTGTGCTGGAGCATCAGAAACATCCGCCCCTCCTGGATCTGGAGACTCAATGGAGGGGCAAGGCGTAACAAATCATTGCCATGAAGCTGTGCCACCACTGTCGGAGACTCGTCCGATTTCCAATCCGCTGGAACAAAAAAAGCGAACCCGTACCAGCGCACCGCCTCCTGATTTCCAATCCCGTCCTTGCGCCCGAGAATTTCGGTGCGATGGCTGGTCGCCGCCTCAGGATCACTGGCGCGCAGCGTTAGCTCGAGAACCCTCTTTGTTGCATTTTCAGGATCGGCGACAAAGCGCAAATTTGCTGGATTACCAGTCTGGAGAAGATACTCAGCCCTCAATGTCTCTTCTCGAACGACACCCCCAATCGGGAGTATTTTCATATCGCCCGCCATCGCCTCAACATGACAGAGCGACAAGATCTGGAAAAACACAACGACCGCCATCGAGCGAAACGATTGAGCACGACGCCACCCAACCAAGCGCATTGACCCGGTATCGCTGAAAACAACTGTGGTCATTGGATCACCCTCGAAGATATGGGCGCCAACGGATCGCCGATCGGTGAAAAAAACCCGATCAACGCCGCAACCGTATAAAAATGCCACGCAATGATCGAATAAACCGCCTCGACGATATCCTTCTTTTTGAGAGCCATCAGCGCCAGAACACCAAGCCAGATAACCAAGCCGCACCCAAGCAAGCTCTCGCCGACAGGAACACCAAATCCACTCAAAACAACTGCAGCCAGAATCGATAACAGATACAGCGCAGGCGCAACGAAAACATGTCGAGCGACCCTGGCGGCACGCCACTGCCATGGCTTGCCAGACGAAGAACGCAAGAACATTCCGTAGGCATGCATACGGCGATTGCGCCAAAGCCGCCTAAGCATCTGCCAAGTTGTTTCCTTATGCCCCGTATGCGTTACGGACGCACATGGCAAGCGGACGAGCCGCCAGCCAGCCGAAACAAGCCGCGCGCCAAGCTCTGACTCCTCACAGGCGGGCAACCAGCGGTGCGCCAAATAGCCCACGGCTTCGATCGCACTCCGCCGATACAAGCCACCGCCGCCCAGGTCCTGGACATCCTGTTCGTGCTGAAGAGAATCGTACTGTGCGACCCGGCGCCTATCTGCTGCCGTATTGACCTGCTGGTCAACGAGGCGCCCGCCAACGCCAGCCACATCAGGAAATTGCTCCAAATAACGCAACGCATGCTCGATAAAACCAGGACATAGCGCCATGTCACCATCAAGCAAGTAGACAAAATCGCCCTCGGCGAACTGATAGCCGAGTTGCATGGCCGCTCCACAACCACGATCGGAAACGGATTCAAACTGAACAATGCGAATCGGATAACCCGACGCTATCTGTAGCGTGCGATCAGTTGACAGCGAATCAACGAGAATCACCTCTCCATTGAATCGCTCAGCCTCCGAAACCGCTGAACGAAGACAGGCATCAATCAGGCGTTCCTCGTTCAAAGCCTTCACAACAATCGAAAGTCTCGGCGCATGGTTTTTCATTGTTTCAGGAGCCATCACGAAGGGGTTGATGCCAAATCATCCCGGCAAGCACGGAATATCGACTTTGCTCGCACAAGCCGCACCTTCAACAACGCGAACACCAGTTCTTTCAACGAACGCAAATAACAAGCCCAAAGCCAATGAGGAACGAGTTTTCTGTAAAGTTTGAAACGCGAGCGATACATCGTGTAGATGGAAAATGCAGATTCATTGCCTTCTCCAGTTGAACTACCTGCCTTGTGATACAGCACAGCGGAAAGAGCCAAGGCATTGACAAAGACCCCCCGTGAACGCAAGGCCCAATCAATTTCCTCGTAATAAAGAAAATATCGCTCCTCCATCGCCCCGACACGCTCAATAAAACTGCGCGAAACAAGCATCGAAGCGCCACTGACCCAGTCGAGTTTCAATTCCGCTTCTCGAATACAGGCTGGAGTCAACTCAGCGCGCCGGAAATTGTGCGCATGCAAGCCCGCGCGAACGCGTCGCCAGCTAAACCATCCTCCGCCAAGAGCCTGAACAACTTCAGGCCGGGAATAAAAACAGTTAACTGAGCCGGTTACGCCAATAGAAGGATCCCGGCTTGCGGTACCAACCATCTCCGCCAGACAGTTCGTTTCGACCACCGTATCGTTATTGAGCAGCCAAACGAATGAGCAAGCCGGGTCTCCAAGCGCGAGGCGGATTCCCACATTGTTGCCCCCGGCAAAACCAAGATTTCCACCGGTATCAACCAGGAGCAATGGGGCCTCACTCTCGGGACGATCGATGTTTTTGGCATCGCTGACCAGATCGAACTGAACCGGCTTGCTCAATGGCGGCCAACTCAGATGAGAAAGAGCGTTCGGTGGCGACTCATATGGAACACAACCATTCGCCCAGCGCTGGATGTGCTCAAGAGATCCATCTGATGAAGCGTTATCGCAAACAATCACACGAAAATTCGGATAGTCCAACCGAAACACGCTTTCAAGGCATTCAATGGTGTCGCGCCAGCCATTCCAATTGACCAGCACAATCCAGACTCTGGGCGCATCTGCTCTCTGGCACGCGCCGTTCACAGCACACTCCCATGGTGGGAAAGCCGCTGCCCAAAAAGCTTGCCTTTTGTGACGCCAACCTCATGGGGTGTTTCACGCAACACAATAAGTGCCGCAATCAAAACGTAACCCAGCGTAAAACCCGAGGTGATCGAAAGCACGCTCTTGACACCCAACAACATCACGATAGATACCGCAATCAGGCCGGCCGAGCTGCCGACCGCATCTTCCCGCTGCGTATAACTCCGAAGCCCAAGCAATATCGAACCGCCAAACACCGTCACCAATGCCAAAAGTCCGGGAACACCAGCATCCAGGGCCGTACTGAGAAAATAGCTATCGATGTTGTACCTCACACCATCGAAAAACCCGAGCTTGATCGCCCCCAACCCATTGCCATATCCGACAAGCGGACTATCCAACAACAGAGGAATACCCTTCTGAAACATCAATACGCGGGTCATCGTACTGTTCGCCTCGCTCTGATTTCTTCCTGCGACGAGGGAGAGCACCTCGGCCCCAATAAAATAGGCAACTGCCACCAGCACGGGTAGCAGGAAAGCGATAATCAGCAATACCGACGACGAGTCACTTTTCCCGGATAAACGTTTGCGGGGAAGCATCAACAGCAGGCCGACCAACAGTACCGCAGCCAGCAACACAGCAATGCCCGAACGACTGCGCGACGCCACGATCATGGCTACTGCCAACGGCACGAAACCGGCCGCGATGCATCGCAGGAAAAACGCCTTGCTTCGCAAAAACACTGCGACCGCCAGTGGCACCATCATCGCCAGGAACTCGGCAAGCACCATCGGATGTTCGAAAGTGCCCTGGGCCCGGTAATGCCCACCACGGAATTTTTCAATCAACACACTTTGCAAGGTAGCTGCGTCGTCCTGGCTGGCAGATATGAACTTGTCAAAGAGCGTGTGCTTTACGACGGATTCATACGAGGCAAGAGTGGCCTGGAGCGCAGCAACCACAACGAGAACGGCAAGCAGTCTAAATACGTCCTTCTCATCTCGAAGCACGGCCAGAGCCATAAAAAAGATCACATAAAAAGTGATAATTTCACTCCCGAGTTGCCAGGTTTGGACTATCGGTTCGACACCGGCGAGAGAACTCACAATTCGCCAGAACATCAAAAAACAGACCGACCCAATAAGCACGGGGTGAGCAGCGCATCTTTTGAACAGACGCTCCACTGGTTGGCGACAAGAGATAACGCAAAAAAATGAAACCAGAAGAAAAGAAAGCCAGGCAAGTTTGGTTGGGTTTATCGCCGGAAGGCCTCCAAAACGATAAAAAACGTATTGCGGCCAAAGATTGATTAGCGCCAGCAAAATCAACAGCAATCCGTTAAGCAATGCATCGGGCGACTCTTTACGTTTGGGCATCGCCCAAAGCAGCAACAGGGCAGCAAACAGGATGGGGAATGCGCCCAAACGAGCTACCGTACCTGCCGGCATTACCGCAGCAAACGCACCAACGATGACGCAAAGGAAAAGCACACCAACCCACAGGAGGCCGACCTGCACGATGCGCCATACCCCGCTGGGTGGCACGAAGCGACCATGCAAATAATTGGAAAAATACCCCTGCGAACCCATTACCTTAACCCTCGATAGCTCATGTCGCATTGCCGATCCTGGCCGTCCGGTTGCACCAAAGCCAGAACATACCCTGCATAAAAGGCACCCATATTGCGAACACCGCAAGCCGGACCTGAATTGCGCCGTCAACGCCGAAACGCGGGATTGCCCAAAAACTGGCAATCACCACGACAGCGCTCGTTGCTACCGTAAGCAGCATGTTCAAGCGAAAGAAACCACGCCCAATCCACTGCGGGGTCATGAGCAGCGCCAGGCTAAAACCAAGCAATGAAGGAAGTAGCTCGCGAAACATTGCCGCGCTTGGCGCGAATGCCTCGCCAGCCACAATGCCCACCAACCAGGGCGCAACGAAATAGGCAAGCACCCCGGCAACCAGCATGCCGCCAAGCACCCTCATCGCCAGCCGCCGCTGCTGCGGCCAGAAGGCGTCAGGCGTGGCTTTGGCCAACCCGCCATAGATCACCATCAGCGCACTTTGCGGGACAATCAGGAGCAAGCCCACCATCTGCTGCGCAAGCTGGTAAAAGCCAACATCCTGCGTCCCCAGATAGTTATTGATCAACAGAATACTTACCTGATCAAGCAGAAAGGCGCTAACCGTCGTCAGGTGAATCATTCCTCCCGAACGAATAACCGGCCAGACTTCGCGTGACGCCCAGGCGATGCTACGCCCGGCCAAACGCCAAAGCGGCACTACAGTCAAAAGCGCTACTAGCAACTGCCCCAGAAACTGGGAACCAAGTGCACCAGGGACACCCCAGCCCATCACCAGCAGGAAAACCAGGAAAATGCCTAACCCGATGCTACGCCCCCAGTATTGGGAGCGATTCAGAATGTCGGTACGCGCTGCGGCCGCCAGAATGTTCGATGCATACTGCTCCCAAACCAGCAACGGCACCGCCGCGAACGCCAGAGCCAGAATGAACGGGCTAAGTCCTTTGAACAACTCGCCAGAAGTCAGGAAAAACAAACCTCCAGCAGACCCGATCGCGATAGCGGACACCACTAAAGCTAATCCACCGAGCGTACCAATCTGTTCCGCAAGCGTTGGCTTAACCAGCGCAGACTGAAGTCTGTGCTGAAGAGCTTGCCCAAGGCTCAGATTAGCGAGTGTCGCAAACAGCGCAGCCCAAGCCATCGCGGCGGCAAATGCACCACGGCCTTCCGGACCGAGCAAGCGTGCTGAAATGAAAAGCGTCGCCAGTGAAAGCACCACGCCATAGCCTCGAGCGATGCTCATGTGAACGATGCGACGAAGGTCACTCATCACGTTCTCTCGGGTACAGCAAGGGCACTGGAGGCTTGTTTTGTCTTTGTCGGTAGCGTTCTTTGAATCACCGACTTGCCAAAGCTAATGCCGGGAAGTTCCACCCAACGAAAGACAGCATATGCGGTCATGTAGGCACATGTGGAAACGAACAGGAACATGAGAGCAACACGCAGGTAAGCCGGTAGCGCTAGTAGTTCAGGTTGAGACGAAAGAATCAGGCCTGAAGCGGAAATAAAAAAGCCGTGAAACAAATAAACACCGTACGAAGTATCCGAGGCGAATCGGGTAAGCCGGCTATTGAGAAGAGGCCTAATCCACAGCGGCATTCTATTTTCAGCCTCACACCAACCAAGAATAATCATGGACAACGCCAGAAGAGGAAGAACAACAAGCTGGCTCCCGTACCGATAATCTAGCGATACAAGAAATACGGCACAGGCCCCCAATGCGAGGCGGATACGATCGTTATAACTATGACTCAGTGTGCGAAAAATCAGAATGCCAGCAATGAAGTACTGCAATTTAAGTAAAATAAACGACGGCTCAGAATAATGAACAAATTCGGAGAGGCCAAATCCAATAATAATTGCTGCCAATCCAATAAACAGAGCAGTTCTTATAAAACCAAATTTACTCATTAAAATCCATAAAGCCGGAAAGACAAAATAAAACTGCATCTCAAGACTCAAACTCCAGTCCGGCAGAAATGTGGAGAATGAAAAGGACGGAAACAAGCCAAACAAGAAGCTAAGATGGAGTATTACGTTCTCAAGCGAGTATTCAATTTTAACTGGGTCATAAATACCTCCGCTTGGCCATTTAGCTGGATTCAGTTTCTGCAACTCCTGATACCCACCCAGAAAATAGCTACTTGTCACAATAGCGATTGCGAGGGAAAGATAGTAAGCAGGGGCAAGGCGAAAAAATCGCCTTAGCCAGAACCGAAACCAATTTCTTGTGGAAGTCAAAGGTTCGAAACTGTTTCTGGCAAACGCATTGGCCGCCATTAGATAGCCCGATATCATCATAAATAAATCAACCGCCATCTTGGGGGGGGGGAGTGGAATGCCATACCAATTACCCCAGATCATGCAATGCGCGGCGAGAACCCAAAATGCGGCTATGGCTCGAAATAAATTAATGAACTCATATTCTTTAACCACTTTCTACTCGTTCCTTTTGCGACACGGCACATCCATCTTCAGACCAATTGCCGTTGAAGATGAGCTGACGAGTTCAGCTTCAGTTGTGCTTCTGGCCACGATTTCTAATTACCGGCTTAATCACTGGAAATCGACTTAAGAAAAGCCTGCTCCAGATCGAGAAGATTCCGCTGGCGCTCCTTAACCTTACGCGCCGGTGCGCCAACGTAAACACCAAATGACTCGCAATCTCGCGTAATCAGAGAGAGCGCCCCAATGGCAACCCCCTCTGCAATATCAAGACCGGGCAACACAACAGTCCCACTACCGATGAGCGCATGGCGGCCAATTGTGACTGGCGCGGCGGTAACATTGGTGTATTCGGAAGGAACAGTGGGATTGGTCATGAACGCCCCGCTGTAGTCATCGTTACTTGAGTAAACGGCAGCTCTCGATGAAATACCAACGAAATCTCCAAGGGTAATTTTCCCTTGCCCAATCAGGAGCGCAAAGACAGCAATGTGGACGTGTCTGCCAATCTCGATCCCGCCCTCGCCGGCCGACAGAACACAAAAATCATCTATGCGGGAGAAATCTCCCACGCTGATTCGTTTGGTGTTGTAGAGCGATGCCTTGCGTGAAATCTTTACGCCCTGACCGCAGTAGGCAAAGCCAAGCTCGCGTAATTCATCTTCAGAGTAAAACGACATGTGTATTTTCCGTATCTCTAGGATTTTTGGGCGCTACGAATCAGCTCGCACACGCGGTCAACCGCATCGAGCGGGAGATCCGGGTATATCGGCAGGCACAGCACCCGGTTGGCGACATGGTGGGCAACCGAGAGGTTTTCCCGCCCGGCAGAGGGTAGGCTGCGATACATGGAAAACTCACTGATCAACGGGTAAAAATAGCGGCGGGCAAAAACGTCGTTTGCCTTTAGGTGGTCATAGAGTTCATCTCGGCGCAGCGGAAAATCCTGTTCAACAAAAATTGGAAAATAGGAATAGTTCATGCGCTCGGCGCAGTTGGTCTGGGCGATGGAAATGCCTTTCACGCCGCTCAGCGCCTCGCGGTAGCGCATATCGATTTCCTCGCGGCGACTGATCACTTCGCCCATGTGCTTGAGCTGCAGCAAGCCGAAAGCCGCCTGAATCTCGTTCATCTTGCCGTTGATACCGGGGGCGACAACTGTCAATTCATCGGCAAAGCCAAAATTCTTCAGGTAGTCGATACGCTGTTTGGTCTTTGCGTCAGGACAGATGATCGCGCCACCTTCAAACGTATTGAATACTTTTGTGGCATGGAAGCTGAGAACGGAAAGATCACCGTATTGCAGCACGCTACCGCCATTGCATTCGACCCCAAAGGCATGGGCCGCGTCGTAGATCACTTTGAGCCCGTAAGTATCGGCAATTTTCTGAATGGCTTCGACATCACAAGGATTGCCGTAAACATGCACCGGCATGATTGCCGTGGTCTGCGGCGTGATTGCTGCTTCGATTTTTTTGGGGTCGAGATTCAGCGAAATTGGGTCGATATCGACAAATACGGGCTTGATGCCATTCCACAGGAGTGAATGGGCGGTTGCCACGAAGGAATACGGCGTGGTGATAACTTCTCCAGTTATGCGCAGTGCTTGCAGTGCGGTAACGAGTGCAATAGTCCCATTTGAAAATAGGGCAAGATGCTTAACACCCAGATATTTGGCTAATTCGTCTTCAAGTTGCTGATGATATGGCCCACCATTGGTAAGCCATTTGCTCTCCCAAATTTGTTCCAGATATGGAACAAATTCTTCGAGCGGCGGCAGATATGGTTGTGTGACGAAAATATTTTTCATTCTTTTTGTCCAAAAATCGACTGGTGAAATTCAGTTGCTACCCGATTTATTCTTCTGGTTTCGCTCCCGATAGTGGCTAAGCAACACATCCGGATGACGTTCTGCACGAACTCCCAGGTAACGGAATTTTCGGAGCCTGTTCCAGTCGCCGGGCTCGTTATAGCGCCAGGCACGAATATCCCAAGGGATCGATCTGAACCAGCGGTGGTAAAAAATAGATGAAGTCGTAACCTGATTCACCGCGAATTTGGGGGCACTGTTGATGTGCCAATCGTCTGGTACTTTTTCGTATCTGAACGGATGCCAAATAATGTCGGCTCGTTTGTCTTGGGCGAATGCAACCAACTTGCTGATTCTGTCGTGAGGTTGCTCGTCGTCATCATCCAAATGAGTGATGAAATCACCGCGAGCCATCGATAAGGCGTGATTGACGGCCGCAGTACCAGCGACCATCCAGCGCAACCTTGGCTCTTCCGGGTAACTGCCCCGCTCCGGCAAATTGACGAATTCGACACGCTTGTCGTTGATCTTTGACATGCGCTCGACAGTGTCGTCAGTACAGCAGTCGCCTACGACGACAATTTGTAAATTGTTATAGTCCTGATTAATTATTGACTTTAATGATCGCTCGACAAGTAATTCACCGCGATTATAGGTAGCTATACAAACCGTCACGAGCGGTTTATGTTTTTCAAACACGGATTGATAATCTTCTGACGCCCTGTCTGATCGGAAATTTGACCGAGCCAGCCAGCCAAGATCAGACAACGACCGAAATGGCTCTTTTATTCTGATAATTGATTCTTTAATTAATTTTTTCATGGATATATTATTTTCAATAATCATAGAGATCATTGAAAGCCAGTTAGGCGCTCTCGAATATTTGAATCTACGGAACTGAGTAACGACTTCACAAATTCGGCTTGCAAATTAAATGCACTATTCGATTCATTATCTATGGAAGAAACCCTAAAAAGCATTCCGTCCGGTATCTGCCCATTTAGTCCGTAACTCATCTCAATTATTTTTTTCTGGATTCCAGTTTGAGTTACTCGATTTCCGACGGTTATCCAGTATGTGACCGGCTCGCGACGTTGCCCCAAGGTGGTGAGAATGCGTGTTACCGGAATCTGGCCAATTCCAACGTCAAGGGTGCCAAGTTCCTTGTTCTGCAGCGTAAAGCCCTGCGCTGGATAGCAAACTTCCGGCTTGTGCACCTGCATGGAGTCGCTTTGGTCATTGCCATAGGCAATGGATAGCATGATGCGATAGCCGCTGCCATTTACATAAGTGCGGGATAGCGTTTGGCTGTAAATCTTGTCGAGCATTTCTTTGGTTTGCGGATCGACAATTTGGGCACCTGATTGTTTTTCTTCTTGCCACTCGCCAAAGGCGTGCGGAATCATGGTTTCCAGAACCACCTTCGGCCCATGCTCAGCGATCTTGTGCGTTGGCCGCATGGCGATGGCGAGGCCAGCACTGGCCAGCATGAGCACGAGCAGGATGATGTTGCGGATAGGAAAATTCATGATTGCGCCTTGTTCAAGACGGCCTGCCCACGCCAGCGCTTTTCGCCAAGTTGCAACAGCGAATCAACGCCCATGATGATCAGCAACGCAGTGATGAACAGCACCATGCCGGCAAAGCCGTGCAGGAAGCCCTGCCCCGCTTCGTCGCCGAAGTGGTAGGTGATGAGCGTCAGCACCATGACGCGGATGACGTTGGCGGTGAAGGAGATGGGG
This sequence comes from Azonexus sp. GW821-FHT04F04, assembly GCF_059420025.1. Lineage (NCBI taxonomy): Bacteria > Pseudomonadati > Pseudomonadota > Betaproteobacteria > Rhodocyclales > Azonexaceae > Azonexus > Azonexus sp. GW821-FHT04F04. The sequence continues at coordinate 258,587 of NZ_JBWKSX010000006.1, forward strand.
ATGATCAGGATGGCCAGCGCAACGTTTCTGAAGAACGAGTCGTGGCGAACGATGTTGAGGTAAAGCAGGCCGAGGGCTTCGAGGGTGAATAGCGTTTGCAGGCCGGCACAGGCATCGGCAACGAGCAGTTTGTACTGGCCGATTTGCAGGATGACGCCGGTGCGCGAGATGGGGTAGCCCACCCAGTAGAGGACGTTTTCGGCCACGTAGGAGACGGCCATCTTCATGGGCAGCGTAAGTGCATCGACGAAGGCACCGGGCAACGGGATCATGAAGAGCAGGAAGAAGAGCGGAAACCAGGCAGCGCCCAGGGCAGCCCAGCCGCGCATGATGAGCAGCAGGCTGGAGATGACGATGATTTGCGAGCCGACTTCAAAGAGCAGGATGTCTTGGGAGCGGCCGATGGTGTAGAGAAGCAGACCAAGGATGAAGAGCAGCCAACCGGCTTTTGAGGGCGCGGCGGGCATTTCGTGGATGCTCGGGCCTTGTTTCCAGAAGAACCAGAGGGCAACCGCCAGGATGATGGGTCCGTGCGCCTGTGCTTCGGTCGCCCAGATGGTGCCGGAGAGACCGACCCAGGTGGGCACGTAGAGCGCGATGAGGCCGATAAGAATGGGGAACCATTCGGCGATCGCCGGGCTGGATTGCGCCGTCAGTGCCAACGCTTTGTCTACTGTGGATTTCATTGCCAAACCTTTGCTGACTGAATGCCACGGTCAACCGGAATTTTTGCCAAAAAATGAAATGTCATAGGCAGTGCGTCTCGCAAAAACCGGGGATAACCCCCGGCATTTTTGCTGCGCAAAACGGAGGAGCGTCTGTTTCTATGGCGGAAACGCGCATCTGAAGAGCAAAGCGAGAAGGCACTGAACAGCATGCTGGTCTACCCGTTGTTGAGCACGGCACCGACGACGGCAACGCCGCTGTGCTGCAGCGAGGTGACGAAGGCTTGCAGGGCGGGGGCCGAGGACCGGTCCTTGCGAGCGACGACAACGGCGCCGCGGGTGCGTGCGGCAACGGTTTGGCTGTCGGCGGTTTCGGCGCCAGCCGGGGTGTCGACGATAACGATGTCGTACTGGCCGGCAGCGGTCGCCATCAGCGCATTGAAGACAGGGCGGGCCAGCAGTTCCTGCGGATTGGGCGGGGTGGCGCCAGCCGGCAGAACGGAAAGATCAATGAGGCCGGGAATGCGGGTGACGGCTTCGGCCAGTTCGGCCCGGCCGGCCAGCAGGCTGGAAAGACCGAGCTTGTTTTCGAGGCGGAACAGCTGGTGCTGGCTCGGGTTCCGCAGGTCGGCGTCGATCAGCAGCGTGCGTTCGCCGAGTTGCGAGAAGACGACAGCGAGGTTGGCGGCAGTGAAGCTGCGGCCTTCTGCCCTACCCGCGCTGACGACGGCCAGCGTCTTGTGGCCGATCTCTGCATCAAACCAGCGCAGCATGAGCTGGCTGCGCACGGCGCGCAGTTGTTCGACGATGGGGCTGAAGGGCTTGAAGGCGGCGACAACTTCTTCGCTGACGCGCTCGTCACCGGGCATCAGGTAGGGGTAGTCGTACTGGCGGGAGAGCGCCTGCTGGATATCGGCTTCAGAGAGCAGGCCGAGCTGGATGGCGGCATCGCCAAAGCGCAGGCCCTGCTCTTTTTGCAGCTTGAGGATGCGCTCGGCGGCCTCCGGCGTCAGGCGGCCGTTGTCGATGAGAATGGCGCCAATGGAGCGGCCGGCACCGGTGTCGAGTTTTTCGGTCATTGCGTTCATCTTTGATCAGGCCTTCGCTGCGGCCGGCTGATTGCCGGTATTGAGAGCGGGTTCGCGATTGCCACGGTCAACCGGATTTTTTGCCCAAAATCGAAATCCTCTTTTTGCCTTGGGCAACGCGGAATCGAGTTCGGCCAGCACAGGCAGGTCGAGCGCCAGGGTGAGGTCTTCGGCCGAGCGGATGCGGCGCTGGCTGAGCTCAAGCACCAGTGCAGCACCGACACCGAGCATGGTGCCGAGGAAGATGGAAACCAGCACGTTGAGGAAAACCCTGGGCTTGGAGTGCTGAGTCGGCTCGGTAGCCGGGCTGAGCACCAGCACATTGGTCTGCTGAGACTGGCCTTCGAGGTTGGTTTGCGTCATGCGCTGACCGACCGCCTCGTAGGCGCGGCGGGCAGTTTCGACGTCGTTGACCAGCACGCTGAGTTCGTCGCGCTGCGAGCGCAGGTCCAACACGCGCTTTTTCTGTTCTTCGATGGCCTTCTTGAGCTCATCCTGTTTGACGGCACCGAACTTGTTGGCGACGGCTGCACCACCGGAAATGCGACCGATTTCCTGGCGCAATTGCTGGCGCTGTTCTTCGATCTGGGCTTCAAGCTGCAGAACTTGCGGGTGGTTCTTGCCAAAATTGCTGCTGATCTGCGAAAGCTGCGATTCGGCGCGGGCAATTTCGGCCTTGAGGCCCTGGACCAGCGGATTCTGCAGCACTTCAAGCGAGAGTTCGCTGGTGCCGCTCTTTTGCCGGCTGGAGGCGTCGGCGCGCTGGGCCTGGGCGGCAGAAAGCTGCATGGTCAGGTCGTTGAGGCGCGCTGTTTCGTTGTCCATCATGCGATCGTCGGTAACGACGATGCCTTTTTCCTGCTGGTAGGCAGAAAGGCGGGACTGGGCTTTTTCCAGCGCGGCGCGCAGGCCCTTCTGGCGCTCTTCAAACCAGGCGCTGTATTGGCGAGCCGGTTCGACGCGCATTTCGATGGAGGTGTCGATGTAGGCCTGAGCAAAGGCGTTTGCAACGGCCGCGGCAAATGCCGGGTCACCACCCGAAAAATTGACGTTGATGACATTGCTCTCGCGAGAGGGCTTGATGTCGAGCTTCTGTTGCAGGATTCCGGCGTAATAGCTTTCCAGCGTACCCTTGCCTTCGCTGGCTTCCTTCCAGTTCTCGACAGCCTGGGCACTCTTTTCGAAACCAAGCAGCTTGACGACGCGGGTGGCGACGCGGTCGCTGTTGATAATGTCCATCTGCGTCGCCATGTAGCCGGGCGCCATCATGCCCTGCATGATCATGCCGGCGATGGGGTCAGGCGATTTGACGTCGATGACCAGCGAGGTTGTCGCGGTGTATTCCTTGGGCAGGATCAGGCTGATGACCAGCGTGGTCAGTACCGTGACGCCAAAAATCGACAACGCCAGCTTGCGGCGCGCCCAGAGGATGAGGAGAAATTGCTGAAAAGTCATGCGTGGCTTTCGGTGATCTTCTTTTTAGAAGAAGCTTTCCTGGACGTAGAGAACGTCGTCGGCTTGAATGAGGTCGGACTTTTCCGGGGAGATGATCTGCACCTTGCCATCCGGACCGCGACGGTGAATGCGCAGGCCGCGCTCGGTGCCGCGAATGGTCGTTCCGGCGCTCTGGGCCAGGCCCTGCAGCACGGTCATGTTGCGCTCCAGGCGATAGGAGCCGCCGCGCTGGACTTCACCGTAGATGTAGAAGACCGGGGCGCGATGAACGTAGATGATGTCGCCGCCCACCACGGGAATGTCGAGATCGGTGTTGCCGCTGATGAACATGGCGGGGATGTCGATTTCCTGGCGGTAAGCCTTGCCGTCGCGCATGCCGGAAACAATGATCACATCGGCGCCGCCGGATGGGATGGCGCCACCGGCCGTGGCCAGCATGTCGGTCAGGCGGGTGTTGCCGGTTTCGATGGGGTAGCGGCCCGGGCGATTGACCATGCCGAGGATGGAAACCTGGTTGCCCTTGAACTGCATGAGCAGGATGTTGACCTGCGGCTTTTGCACAAAGCCGCCTTCGCGCAGCTTGTTGGCAATGGCCAGCTCGGCATCGGCAATCGACAACCCACCAAGCTGCACGGCACCGATCAGCGGATAGGTGACCGAGCCGCTTTCGGCAACGCGGGTTTCGACGGTGAGGTCCGGGTTCTGGAAGACGCTGATCTTGATCGCGTCGCCAGCTCCCAGCCGGTAGTCAACCTGCTTGCCCTGCGCCTGGGCGCCGGCGATCAGGCCAAAGGTGACGAGAATGCCGAGGAGAAGTCTGTTTAGGTAGCTCATGGATGCTTGGTTTCCGCTTTACTTGAGACCGGCAATGCCTTTGTTGACGGCCGCCTCGGTGGGGTTCGCCGCGGCCTTTTGCGGCGCTTCGGCTGGTGCAGGTGCAGCAGCGACGGCCGGCGCCGGTGCGACGAATTCGCCAACGTATTCGATCTTGGCCTTTTCGCGCAGCTCCTTCATGGTGCTGCGGGCGGCTTCGGACTTTTGCTTGTTGTTGATAAAGTTTTCGATGAAGGGCTGGGCCTTGATTTCATCCATCGGCTCGGACTTGCTGGCCAGTACGGTAATGAAGGCGACTCGGCCCTGATTTTCGATCATCTGGACCTGGCCATCCTTGGCCTGGGCCAGGCGCGGCAGCAGTTCGAGGGCGAGTTGCTCGGCCGCCTTGACGCTGACGCCACCGGTAACTTCAACACCCTTGGCCTTGAGGCCGCCGACAACCTCCGCCACGGAGGCCTTGCCGGTGCCCAGTTGCGCCTTGATGCCGGCGATGATTTCCGGAGTAGCGGCAAAGGCGACTTCTTCAATGCGGTAGATCTTGCGGTTGGCAAACAGCTCAGGGTGATCGTTGTAGAACTTGCGGACTTCGTCAGCCGACGGCTTGGCCTGTTTGGAAACCTTTTGTTCGATGAAGGCGCGGGCGAGAATTTCACGGCGGGCGCTTTCGATGGCCTGCATGACATTCGGCGTGCGCTCGAGCTTGGCTTCCATGGCCTGCTGCACGGCCAGTTCCTGGTCGATCAGGCTTTCGAGTACCTGGCGCTTGGCAGCTTCGGCCTTGGCAGCCGGAATGTTGGGGGTGCGCTGGAGCACGAAGTTGATCTGATGAACGGAGATCTCGCCGTCATTGACTTTTGCGGCAACCTGGCTGGCGGCTTTTTTCTCGGGCGGACGATCGCCGCAAGCGCCGAGCACCAGGGTGGAAAGAACGATGGCAGAGATGGTTTTGAGCTTGTTCACAGGTTCACCTTAAAAATGGTTGCAGCGGATTCTTGAATGGCGTTGGTCACGTCAGTACTGGGCGCTGAGCGAGACAAAAGTGGTGCGGTCTTTGTAGTCGTAGCGATCGTCATTGACGTTGCGCTTCTCGTAGTTCATGCCGGCCTTTATTTCAAACCAGCGTAAGGGTCGGTAGCTGATATCAATGCCGGCCCGGGTTGTCTTGTCTTGACGCGACTCGACACCGGCCGGCAGGGGCGCTATTTCACCGTGATAGCTGCGCTTGCCATAGCCCAGGCGGGCGCTGGTGGAGATTTTGTCGGTAGCGGCCCAGCGGGCGCCAAGGTTGAGTTCGTCGAGCTCGTAATAGCTGGAGGTGATTTGTCTGAAAGGCGCCTGCGCTTCGCGATAGCTGCCCTGAAAACTTTCCAGACCATGTTTGTAGCCGAAGGTCAAATTACTCTTGCCGGTCGCAGCATAGACAAGATCCAGGTTGCCGGCCCAACCGCTGTAGTCGCGCGAGACAAAATGGTCGTGTTTGCGTTCGAGGTATTCGAGCCGGCTGCGCAGTTGCGTTTTGCCGGTAAGTAACCAGCTGGCTTCGAGGTCAATGCTGTTGTGCGAAAAACCGTTGTCGGCCTGCGCGGCAGCATTGAACGGGCGATTCGAGTAGCGGCCGTCGAGCTGCCTGATGCGCAGCGCCACCGTGTTGCCGGAAACAGGGCGAAAACGGACGCCGTAGTTGAAGCCACTGGCTTCGTAATCGCTTTCGGCCAGGAGAGCCTGCTCGTTGGTTACGCTGTTGCGCGATACACCGAGGAAGGCGGCCCAGCTGGTGTGAAACCAGTAGTTGGCGGTGAAGCGCTCATTCTCGATCAGGCGGACGTTACGCGCCCGGTAGTTGTTGGTGGTGTAGTCGGAATAAGTGTTGAGCGATTCGGCGCGATCCAGCGCAAACTCGCCCGTCCAGCGGGTGCCGACAGCCCACAGCCACTTGCCGTCGTAGTTCAGGGCCAGGAAATCGAGGTAGCTGTTGCGCTTGTAACTGGTGTCGGCAAAACTGATATTGCCAATCAGCTGCTGCCGGCCAACCATCTTGTTGAGATTGAGGCCCAGCGAGGTCATGGTAATGGTGTCGGAACGCCCATCCAGACCGTAATTAGCCGGGTTGGCGTTGGGCGCCAGACGGAACATATTGTTGTCATGCATCATCGTGACAGCAGCACTCAGATTGACGACATCGCCCTCGTTCGCCACCGCAGCGGGAGCATGAACAAGCACGGAGGCCGCAGATGCGATCAGGATTTTTCGGCATGACATCATTCTTGAAATGTTACCACATTGCACTGCAGCATTTTTAGCCGGGATAGCCGACAACACCAATGAAAGAACGGGTTTTGACCCCACCAAAGCTGACAGACCATTCAATATGCATGAACAGACCGGGCGGAATTCTACTTCTCGCGCAGGCACCCGCAACAGCCCATTCAGACTAATCCGTGATTATCTTTACAATTTGCCGTCATAACCAAGAAACGCTTGCGTCATTTTGACGCAGCCAACCCTGAAACAATATCCGACGCGTGTTGCATTCCAATGACACCTGGCCGGTGGGAGAGGATCGGGGTAAGTCGTCGCCCCTTCCCCTTATTCAGGGATACCGGCCCTGCGGGCAAGCCCCTCTGAAAATCGGTTGATTTCGAGGGGCATTTTTCTTGGGGTTATTGCGCTGCAAGGATTTTGAAGGA